>JBCBHM010000058.1:0-21645 GCA_038525585.1 Pseudomonadota bacterium | reverse complement strand
AGAATTGCTGCAGCGTAACTCAGGGTTGGCAGGGAAGATAAGATAACAGCTGGCCACGATGCATACTCAATTCTTGCCAACACATCAGGGCCTGCAAACATATAGGGGATAAATGCCATTACTAAGGTTGCGAATATGAGGAAAAATAGAAGGGAAACTGAGGATAAATCAAGCAACAGAAATATAACTTGGTGCAGGCGCCTTTGAGATTTTACCGATCTTTGAATAAAGAATTGAGTTACGGCTATTGAAAGAAAGACTAGTGCGTACGCCACTGGCAAAAAAACCAAAGCGCTTGAAAAAACGTCAGAGAAAGTGAGCTGCACCAGATGCTCCTGCGTTTCGCGAAATAAAATATCGTGAGTATTGCTGTACTCCCTGGGAAACACCATCAAATAATATAACGCCAAAATTATATAGAAGAATACTACAAATGCAGATGTTACAAAAAATCTTTTTTGTGAGATAAAGTGGCTTGAGAAAATATTAGATAGGCAAATTTGTATATTTGACAAAGCAAATATGGCTAAATCTGAGAGGTTTTTCTCACTCAAAAAAAGCCAAAAATCCCCGCAGACTTCACGTAATTTTCCTCTCTTTTTCTCACCTAAAAGAAAGTCAATAAATACCATTACTCCAATAGTGAGTGCTGTGCAAAAGAAGAAGGTATCTGTAAAATTTTTAAAAAACATGACGAATGATTGTAAAACTTACGTGGCTATTGCACCCCAGCCGTGCGAATTTTTCAACCTGTATTCGTAGCAAACCCGGTAGTTCGTCGCCGTCTCAAGGAAAGTAGTATCCTACATATGTCCTCATACTCCGACTTATTCTTTGATCTAAGTCTTCGCGTCTTTCGAACAATGCCCTAGCTGAGGAGCATGTGGAGTAGGTCTCACTTACCACCCAAACGACTCTACAAGCTATTTATCAAGGTTTTGTAGACCATAATAGTCATTTGAGTCTACCAGGAAAAACTCAAAAGGAAGCGGCGCTACCTAAGCGAACCGCGCTATATCTGATATGATACTTTAAAAGGAACCGACGGTTTTAACGCCGCAGCGACCTGATTGCAGCAGGCATTGTCTCACACCAGCGCGATGTTCACCGCGCTCTCGCGGCCGTCGCGGCCCGCTTCCAGATCGAACGTCACCTTCTGGTTGTCCGCCAGACCCGTCAGGCCCGACCGTTCAACGGATGAGATATGGACGAACACGTCCTTGCTGCCGCCCTCGGGGGCGATAAAACCGAAAACTTTGGTGGCGTTGAACCATTTCACTGTGCCATTGGCCATGTGATGTCTTCCTTCAAATTAGAACGCTCGTGGGCATGCAGCGGTCCAGCGTAGGCGTCTGCATTGGAGTCTGGTGGCAGGGAGCAAACACAGCATACAACAGAACGGCAATGTACGGTCACCCTGACCCGTCGGACCCAATCCCATAAGTGTTTTCAACGCGGACCCTTAACAAGCGCACGCTGCTGATCTACCCTCTCGCTCATGCCCCTCATGTCCTTCGATCACGTCAACGTCCTCACCTCCAACCTCGCTGCCATGCAAACATGGTACGCGGAGGTGCTGGGTTTGCATGCAGGCCCGCGTCCGTCCTTCGACATTCCCGGGGCGTGGCTCTATCTTGGGGAGACGCCAGTGGTGCATCTGGTCGAGGTGGACAACGCCCCCACAGGCTATGACGGCGTGCGGATGGAGCATGTGGCGTTTCGCGGGCAAGGCTATGCGGGTTTTTGCGACACGCTCGCCACGCACGGGATCGAGCCGACGCTGGGCCATGTGCCGGGCACCGACATTGTGCAGGTCAACATCCATGATCCCGATGGCAACCACATCCACGTCGACTTTGACTTGAGCACCGAGCCCGCATGATCCGCGTCGCCGCCCTCTTGCTGCTCGCAGCGCCAGCCCACGCATGGGAATTCGCGCCCACACCCATCTGCACCCTCAGCCACAGCGAAGGCGCGTCAGACGTCGCCGTTACCTATGACCATGGTGCGCGGCTCTACGCCTTCGAGGTGACCAGTGCCGATGGCTGGCCCGCCGCCCCTGCCTTCTCCATCCGGTTTGACGGGGCGCGGCCCAACATCATCTCCACGACGCGCCACAGCACCGATGCCAACACGCTCACGGTCACCGACAGCGGCTTTGGCAATGTGCTGGACGGGTTGGAGTTCAACAGCAGCGCCACCGCTTTTACCCAGACAGCGGCAGTAACTGTGTCACTCGACGGTGCGGCAGGCCCGGTGCAGCAGTTCCGCGCCTGCGCCAGCGCGGTCACGTCCTAGGATCAAAAGTCAAAGATATCGTCGAGCATGTCGGCAAACCCGCCGCGACGCTTCTTTTTCTTGCGGCGGGGGCCATCGTCATACTCTTCCTCGTAAAACTCCGGTTCGGCCTGCATCTGCTGCGGCGGCGGGGGCGGCGTATAGGCCGCCGACCGCTCGATGATCTTGTCCAGCTCGCCCCGGTCCAGCCATACGCCCCGACAGCGCGGACAGTAATCGATCTCGACCCCGTTGCGATCTGCGATCACAAGGGCGGTTCCGTCGATGGGACATTGCATGGTTAGACCTCCGTTCAACTGACTAACCTTACATGGGGTCGAAGCGGCCCATTCGCCAGTCACCAGTGGCGGGTTGCCCCGTCCCCTTTGACAATGCCGGTGAGGTTGGGTGTGACCCAGCCGCCATAGAAATCGCCCGGCTGCGGCGTGACCCGCACATCGCCGACCCAGCAGGCGTCCATCAGACCAGGATAGAAGGCCAGATACCCCTCGAGCGCGGCAAAGCGGGGTGTGGGGCGCGCATAGCTCCAGCTGGCGCGGGTGGCGGTCTGATCGCCTGCCGTGACGGTCCAATAGGCGGCGGTGCCCTTCCATTCGCAGAACGACCGACCCGGTGCCGGTGTCAGCGCGGCAAGCACGTCGCCGGGCGGGATGTAATAGGTGGGCGCGTGGTGCGTCTCGAGCACCCGCAGCGCCTGGGTTGTGCGCGCGACCACGCGTCCGCCCAGTTCGACGCGGATCTCCTGCGCGACCGGCTCTAGGGCCGGAGGACGCGGGTAAGACTGAACATTTTCTTCGGCAAGCTCCATGGCGAGGCAGATAAGGCGACAGGCGTCCACGACCAGCCTAACCAATTGTTAACCAAGACCGGCGCAAATTAACCGCACCTTAAGGAGCGGAGATTTGCGCCTGATCCTCACCCTTGCCGCCCTGCTTTGGGCCACTGCCGCGCCGGGCGGCGCGTGGTTGCGCGAACAGGGCACATGGTTTGTCTCGTCCTCGGTGCTGCAGGGCACGGACGGGCAGTCCGACGGGGCGCTCTATGTCGAATACGGGTTCCGGCCCGGGCTGACGCTGGGCCTCAAGGCGGATGCGAACATGGTCGAGGGGCAATTGGGCGGCGGGTCCGGCTTTGTCTTTGCCCGCCTGCCCATCCCGACGGGTGAGCGTCCCTACAAGCTCGCCTACGAGTTTGGGTTGGGTGCCACGCTGGGCACCGAAACCGATCCGCTTGTGCGCACCGGGCTCAGCTACGGCCGGGGTATCAAATGGGGGGAACGGTATGGCTGGCTCGCCGTCGACGCCGCTGTCGAATGGTCGCTGGGTGATGCGCCCAACACGGCCAAGCTCGACACCAAGCTCGGGCTCACGCTCACCGAAACGACCAAGGTGATGATGCAGGCCTTTGTCAGCAGCGCCGGGGGCGACACCAGCCTCACCCTCGCGCCGTCGTTCATCTGGCAGCCGCGGCCGAAACGGCCCAGCTACCAGATCGGGCTCGAGGCCGAACAGGGCGACGTCGCGCTCCGGCTCGGCCTCTGGCAACAGTTCTAGTTGTCCATGCGTACCGTGGCCCGGATCGACCCGCGCACCGCCGAGCCCCATTCCAGCGTAAACCGATCCTCGTTGGGCCCGTTCCGCCCACGCGCCACAGGTGCCTGAAACTGCTTGACGTTGGAGGTGTTGCGAATGTCCCCCGTCGCCACGACCGCATCGACAAACCGGCAAAAGCTCTGGAACGGCAAACGGTTGTTGGTATCGATCGTCCAGGTCTGGGCGTTGGAGTTCTGGGTAAAGTCGATATGCAGCGGATTGTGCGCCTGCTCATCCACGTTGTGGTAAGAGTTGCCAGCGAAATACACGTCCTTGTTCCGGCTGTGATCCAGATCGGCAAAGCTCGTGTCGACCGTCTCCGCCCGCGCAATCGACCCGTTGATGCTGCGGAACCGGTTGCCCGTGACCGCCACGCCATTCAGGAAATGCCCCGCGGCATACGGCTTGATCACGATATAGGTGAACCACGGCGCGACGTCCCCGCTCAGATAAACGTTGTCGGCAATGGTCAGCGAACTGAAGGAAAAGCCGCCGGTAAACGCAGGCGTCGCATCCCGCTCGTTCGTCCACTCGATAAAGCAGTTGTCGACATAGTTGCCCGTGAGCATCGAGGCCGAGAAGTTCTCCTGCAGGATGATACCCGCCGTGCGCACACCATTCGGGACGTTGTCCCCCTGAAAGAAGTGGTTGCCCGAAATCAGGTGGTTCTGCCCACCCATCACGGCCCAGTGGCGGAAACGCGTCGCGCGGCAATCCTTGATCTTCACATCATTCGCGTTGACGTTCATGCCGATGCTGACACGGTCCGCCACGTCCAGCGGCTCTTCGGCCGACAGGAACTGGCAGCGGTTGATCAACATGCCCTGGCAGCCCTGTCCGATCGACGTGATGCCACGATCCTTCGGACGGCTGAAATAGCAGTCCTGGAACTCCTTCACAGGGCCACCGGGCGACAGCAGCACGGCGCTGCACTTGCCGTTGCACTGAAACTCGATGTCGCTCATGATGAACAGCGACAGGCTGGCCAAGCCCGAGAAATCCAGCAGATAGTCGAACCGGCGGAACGTATAGACCTGTGTGCCCTCGGCATCATACAGCGGCGCGCTCAGCTCGATCTCTTGCGCGCCCACATTCTTCGACCGCACATAGATCTCGCGGCCCACGCCATTGCCCTCGACCAGCGCGCCAACGGGCACGTTGGCCACGTTCGTGACATTGGTCAGCTTGCGCGCATTCGACGCCGCATAGCGCGCCTGGCTCGTCGCGACGACCGTCGACCAGTTGTCGCCCACCGCCTCGATCTGACCGTTTTTCACCACACGCCGCGTGGCAAAGGTGGTGCGGTTGGGGACAGCGGCCTGCATATCGATTGGCTCGGTCAGCGCGATCCGGCGCCCCTCCATATCGAGGCTGTCATGATCCGAATTGTTCAACAGCGCTTGAAACGCCTTCTTGAACCCCAGAACCTCGTCGCCAAAGGCGTCGATATAGGTGGGCAGATCGTAGTTCTTGCGGATCAGCAGCATGCGATTGTCGGGCATGGTGACCGTGCCTTCGAACCGAACCTTGTTGTTGAACGCCACATCGCTGTTCAGGCGGAAGGTGCCTTCGGGCACCAGCACCGTCCGGCCATTCGCTGCCGCATCGGCCGCGTCAAAGGCTGCGCTGTCATCCGTCGTGCCATTGCCCACCGCGCCATAGTCGCGGACGTCGACAACCGAAACCAGGTCGCTCAGAAAGACCGAGCTGATGTCCTCGATAATCAGGTCATCAATGCGCACCACGCCGCCATTCGGGCCCGTCAGGTCGATCCCGAAATGGCCATAGACCGGCTCCGTGCCCCAGACCAGATCGACACCGCTGCGATTGCCCGCGCCGACGATGGCCGACACTTCCACAACCGAGCCGTAGGTGGTCAGCGTCACCGCGTCCCCCGTGGTCCCCAGCCCGCCAACCGACGATCCATTGGCACGCGCGGCAAAGCCTGCGATGCGCACTGTCGGCAGGTTGCCCGCAATCGCCTTGATCCGCGCGGTCACGCGCAGATAGCACCCCGGCAGCAGCGGCGTCTGCCCCATGTAGCGCAGGCGCGTCGTGCCCGCGGTCTTCTGCAGTTCCAGACAACCGCCAAAGTCCTGATCCGCAGGCACAAACGCCGCGTTCGGCGCATTGTCATAGGTGTCGGAACCGGGCGTTCCATCACCGCTCGACCAGACATCCAGACCGTTTGCAAAGGCCGGCGGCATCAGCAGCACGCCATCAGTGATCGCTTTGTTCATCCAAAAATCCCTTTTGTCACAGAGGTGTGGCGCCCGTATCGCCGCCTGTCGCACCCAAGGCCGGACACCCAGCCCTCGCGGTAGGGGGAAGTATCAACAAGTCCTTAATGGGACGTCAGACCACCGCACGCCGCACCGCGCGCGGCGGCAACAGCCGCACGCAAGCAAAGGACCGGTAGATGTCGGCTGAGATCCCAGCGGCATCGCGCTTCAACGAAGGCGCAAGTGACCTCTGCGATGCAAACTCATGTCATCGTTATCGCCCGAGATGTCAGCCACGCTGCCATCCCAAACCGACCTGACATTGCCAATGAAGTGATCCACGAACCGGTCCGAGCAGCCCCTCGCGTTGAATACGCGCAGCGATTGCAACTCGCATCGACTGCCTCAGCGCGCGAAGGAGAATCCGCGGGCAACCCCAGCCGCACAACGGAACACAGCCCATCCTCCAAACGCGACCGTACGGATCAAGGCCGAACCGGTATCATCCAAAGCGTTAAGGCAAAACGCGGTCACACGACCTCTCCCGCATCCATCCGTTCCAGAAACGCGGCGGCATCCGCCAGCACCGTCTCGCGCCGATCCTCATCCATCCGATCCCACGTGCGGTACATGTTCCCAATGCGCGCATTGTTGGAAAACCGGTCGCGGTGGCGGTGCAGAAAATGCCAGTAAAGCAGGTTGAACGGGCAGGCGCCCTCGCCCGTTTTCACGCTCACCTTGTAGTGACACCCCTTGCAGTAATCCGACATCCGATTGATGTAAGCCCCCGACGACACGTACGGCTTAGACGCGATGACACCGCCATCGGCGAATTGCGACATGCCTACGACATTGGGCGCCTCCACCCACTCGAACGCATCGGCATAGACGGCCAGATACCACTCGGACACCTCAGCCGGATCCAGCCCCGCCAACAGGGCAAAGTTCCCCGTGACCATCAGGCGCTGGATATGGTGGGCATAGGCCTCCTCACCCGTTTGCATCACGGCCTTCGACACACAGCGCATGCGCGTCTCAGCCCCCCAGAAAAACTCCGGCAGCTTGCGATCATGCCCCAACCCGTTGCGCGTCGGATAATCCGGCCCCTCATGGTAATAGATCCCACGCATGTACTCGCGCCAGCCGATGATCTGACGGATAAACCCTTCAGCCGCGTTGATCGGCACGTCGCCTGCGCGCCAGGCCGCCTCGGCCGCCTGACACACCTCCAGCGGGTCCAGCAACCCGATGTTCACATAAGGCGACACCAGCGCGTGATAGAGGAACCGGTGATCCGCCAGCATCGCATCCTGGTAGTCCCCGAATTTCGGCAATGCCTCGCGAACGAAGTAGGCCAGCGCCTGCCGCGCCTGCCCCTGGTCCGTGGCGAACCAGAAGGGGCGCAAATCGCCGAAGTGGTTGCCAAAACGACGCTCGACCATGTCCAGCACCGCCTCCACCGTCTCATCGGGGGTGAACTGCATCGGGCCCGAATACTCCACCCCGTCCTTCGCGGGTTTGCGGTTGTCGTGGTCGAAGTTCCACTGCCCACCCGCCGGATCATCGCCCTCCATCATCAGCCCTGTCTTGCGCCGCATCTCGCGGTAAAAATACTCCATCCGCAGCGCCTTGCGCCCCTCTGCCCAGCGTTCGAACGCGGCATGCGACGCAATGAACCGCGTATCCTCCAGCATCTGCACCTTGAGCGGACAATCCTGCAGCGCCGTGATCAACCGGAACTCCCCCGGCTCCGTGGCAATCACCTCCGAGGCGTCGTATTGCGCGGCCCGCCGGATCAGTTCACCGGGGATCGATTGGGTGTTGTCGCTGTCGTCCAGCTCGGAATAAGCCACCTGCCAGCCTGCGTCCCGCAGCCTTGCGGCGAACTTGCGCATGGCGGCGAGGATCAGCGCGATCTTCTTGGGGTGGTGCGGTACGTACGATCCCTCTTCGGCCACTTCCGCCATGACCACCACGTCGCGCGCTTTGTCGGCGGCGTCCAGTGCCGCAATGCCGTCCGTCAACTGGTCCCCAAGGACGAGGATAAGTCTGGTCACCACGGCACCTCCGCCCCACTGTAATCATAAAATCCACCCGTCTGCCCGGGGTCCAGCCGCTCCATCACATCCAGCAGGTTGTGCGCGGCCTCATGGGCGGCCACCTTCTTGTGCCCCGGGTAGTTGGCGGTAAAGGGTGTGTCGACCGTGCCCGGGTGCAGCGCAGCAATGACCGCGTCGCCATGGGTGCGCCCCAACTCCACCGCCACGCCACGCACCACCTGATTGAGCGCGGCCTTGGACGCGCGATAGGCGTACCAACCGCCGATTTTGTTGTCGCCGATCGATCCCACCCGCGCTGTCAAGACGCCGGTGACCGACCGCCCCTGACGGGGCAATAGCCGTGGCAAATGCGTCAGGACATGCGCCACACCCACCGTGTTGACGGCCAAGACATCGGCCATCGCCACCGGTTCGAGATCACGCAACTGCTTTTCCGGCTGCCCGCCATCCGGCGCCAGCACCCCCACCGCCACAAACACCGTCTGAAACGGTCCTTTCAACGCGCCCATCACACGGTCGACCGATGCCGCATCCGTGACGTCCAAACCGTCTTCGGACCGCGACACACGCGTCACCCGGCCCCCACGTGTTGCCATCGCCTCCGCCACAGCCGCGCCGATTCCGCCCGAGGCGCCGATTACCAATGCATCAATCATCAGCGCCAGCTATCGCGCGCGGCACACCCGTCAAGCGTGACCATGCATGTCTTTGTCCCAAAAAAATCCCCGCCGGAGGCTCCCGGCCTTTCCAAACGCGCAAGCCGCTGCCATAGTGCGCACCATGAACGCACGCGCACATATCCCCTTTGCAGCCCTTGCGCTGCCGTGCGCCCTGCTCCTATTGCGCCTCTGAGCGTGCCCGTCGGCGCGACCGCTCAGAGGATGCCTGCCGCGCCAAGGCCATAGGACGCAAACACAAAGAGATACCAAAATGACCAAGGACAGAGTTGTCATTTTTGACACAACCTTGCGCGACGGCGAACAAAGCCCGGGCGCGACCATGACCCATGCCGAAAAGCTCGAGATTGCATCGCTGCTGGACGAGATGGGCGTCGACATCATCGAGGCGGGCTTTCCCATCGCCTCCGAAGGGGATTTCGCCGCCGTCAGCGCAATCGCCGAACAGGCCGAAACCGCGGTGATCTGCGGCCTCGCCCGCGCCCAGTTCGGCGACATCGACCGCTGTTGGGAGGCGGTGAAACACGCCAAGCAACCCCGCATTCACACATTCATCGGCACGTCGCCCCTGCACCGCGCCATCCCGAACCTCACGCAGGACGAGATGGCCGAGCGCATCGAACAGACGGTGACCCACGCTCGCAACCTCTGCGACAATGTGCAGTGGTCGCCCATGGACGCGACCCGGACCGAGATCGATTACCTCTGCCGCGTTGTCGAAATCGCGATCAAGTGCGGTGCCAGCACCATCAATATCCCCGATACCGTGGGCTACACCGCCCCGCGCGAAAGCGCGGACCTGATCCGCGACCTGATCGAACGGGTGCCCGGCGCGGATGAGGTGATCTTCGCCACGCACTGCCACAACGATCTGGGCATGGCGACCGCCAACAGCCTCGCCGCGGTCGAGGCGGGCGCGCGCCAGATCGAATGCACGATCAACGGTCTGGGCGAACGCGCGGGCAACACCGCCCTCGAAGAGGTGGTGATGGCCCTCAAGGTGCGCGGCGACATCATGCCGTTCGAGACGGGGATCGATACCCGCAAGATCATGAACATCTCGCGCCGCGTCGCCACCGTCTCGGGCTTTCCCGTCCAGTTCAACAAGGCCATCGTGGGCAAGAACGCCTTTGCCCATGAAAGCGGC
The DNA here is from genome assembly GCA_038525585.1 of Pseudomonadota bacterium. GTDB lineage: Bacteria > Pseudomonadota > Alphaproteobacteria > Rhodobacterales > Rhodobacteraceae > Tateyamaria. The sequence continues at coordinate 11,649 of JBCBHM010000058.1, read as the reverse complement.
ATCCACCAGGACGGCATGCTCAAGAACGCCGAGACGTTCGAGATCATGCGCCCCGAGGATGTGGGCCTCGCAGGCACGTCACTGCCCTTGGGCAAGCACTCGGGCCGCGCCGCCCTGCGCGCCAAGCTCGAGGAGTTGGGGTTCGAGGTCGGTGACAACCAGCTCAAGGACATCTTTGTCCGCTTCAAAGATCTCGCCGACCGCAAGAAGGAAGTTTTTGACGACGATCTGATCGCTCTCATGCGCACCTCGACAGATCCCGAAGACGAACGGCTCAAGATCGAAAAACTCGCCGTGCGCTGCGGCACCGAAGGCCCGCAAGTGGCCGATCTGGTGATGGAGGTCGACGGGACGCGCCACATGACCACGCAAACAGGCGACGGGCCGGTCGATGCGACCTTCAATGCGGTCAAGGCGCTGTTCCCCCACAACGCACGCCTGCAGCTGTATCAGGTGCACGCCGTGACCGAAGGGACCGATGCTCAGGCCACCGTGTCCGTCCGGATGGAGGAAGACGGCCGCATTGTCACCGGCCAGTCGGCGGACACCGACACCGTGGTGGCGTCAGCCAAGGCCTATGTCCACGCCCTCAACCGCCTGCTCGTGCGCCGCGAAAAAGGCGGCACCGATCAGCGCGAGATCAGCTACAAGGACGCCACCTGATCCAAAGCAGGGATGGGCAGTCTTGCCCATCCCACGCCCAGACCGGAGGGCAGCGTGCAATATCATTACGACGGCTTCCGCCCCGGCGACCCGACCCTGCACCCCGCCGCTGGGCATGCCAAGGCCGACTGCGACGTTCTCATCGTCGGCAGCGGTCCCGCAGGTCTCACCCTTGCCGCCTATCTCGCCCAATTCCCGACAATCCGCACGCGCCTGATCGAACGGCGCGACGGTCCGCTGATCGTGGGGCAAGCGGACGGGATCGCCTGCCGCTCGATGGAGATGTTCGAGGTTTTCGGCTTTGCCCACCAGATCATGCGCGAGGCCTACTGGGTCAACGAAACCACCTTCTGGAAACCCGACGCGCACCAGCGCATCGCCCGCAGCGGCCGCATTCAGGATGTCGAGGACGGGCTTTCGGAATTCCCGCATGTGATCCTCAGCCAGGCGCGCGTGCAGGATTTCTACCTCGAAACCATGCGCAAAAGCGCGACACGGCTGGAACCGGATTACGGCACCCGTGTCACCGCCCTCGACATTCCCGAGGATCCCACAGCCCCAGTGACCGTCACGCTGGACCATCCCGACCGGCAAGAGACCGTGATCGCCCGCTATGTCGTTGGCTGTGACGGCGCGCGCAGCACCGTGCGCCGCAGCTTGGGCCTCGAGTTGCAAGGCGAGGCTGCCAACGCCGCCTGGGGTGTGATGGACGTGCTGGCCGTCACCGACTTTCCCGACATCCGCCTGAAATGCGCGATCCAGTCCGCGGCCGAAGGCAGCCTGCTCATCATCCCGCGCGAGGGCGGCTATATGGTCCGGCTCTATATCGAGCTCGACAAGCTGAACCCCAACGAACGCGTCGCCGACCGCGAGATCATGGCCGACGACCTCATCGTCGCGGCCCGGCGCATCCTTGCGCCCTACACCCTTGATGTGCGCGAGATTGCGTGGTGGTCCGTCTACGAGATTGGCCAACGCCTCACCGACCGCTTCACCGATGACGCCAACACCCCCCGCGTGTTCATCGCCGGGGACGCCTGCCACACCCACAGCCCGAAGGCGGGTCAGGGCATGAACGTCTCCATGGCCGACGCGTTCAACCTCGGCTGGAAACTGAAGGCTGTCATCGACGGGCACAGCCCGCCTGAACTGCTGCGCACCTACTCGGAAGAACGGCAGGCCATCGCGCAGGAACTCATCGACTTCGACAAGGCATTCGCGGGCCTCTTTGCCAGCGGTGCCGCACCGGAGGCGTTCCAACGCTACTTCCAGCAGCAGGGGCGCTACACCGCCGGGGTCGCAACGCGGTACGCCCCGTCGATCCTGCGCGGCCCCGACACGTGGCAACACTTTGCGAACGGGTTTCCGATCGGCACGCGCTTCTATTCCGCCCGCGTGATCCGATGGGCCGATGCCAAGCAGGTCCATCTGGGTCATGTGGTCGAGGTGGACGGGCTCTGGCGCGCCTTCCTCTTTGCAGGCGAAGACCCGGAACAGGCCATCGACCTGATGCACAGCCTTGACGCACCGCGCTGCGACACCCGCCTGATCCTGCAGACCCCGCACCGCGACACGCATGTCCCACCGGCGCTGTTTCGGACCCGCGGCACGCTGGGCCTGCGCAACTACGACACCGTGTTCTGCGCCGACCCGAGCGACGACATTTACGACACCCGCGGAATCGACCGCCAGCAGGGCGCGCTCGTGCTGTTGCGTCCGGATCAGTATGTGGCGCACGTGCTGCCGCTTGATGCGCACACGGAACGCGCCCGCTTCTTTGCCCCGATTTTCGCTGCCACGTCGGCATGATGGTGCCGCAGGCGCGCAGAATCCGGCCTTTCACCCGCCCATGGCGACCCTTATAAGACGGCAATCAAACGGCCCCGACTCAGCATTACACCAATGGGGCCACGAGCGATTGGGGCGTGGGGCAAATGTCGGTTTTCGGTAATCTCGGTGGGCTGTTTTCGTCGGACATGGCGATTGACCTCGGCACCGCCAACACGCTGGTCTACGTCAAGGGACGCGGCGTGATCCTGTCCGAACCCTCGGTCGTGGCCTACCACGTCAAGGACGGCGTGAAAAAGGTGCTCGCTGTGGGCGAAGACGCCAAGCTGATGCTGGGCCGAACCCCCGGCAGCATTGAGGCCATCCGGCCCATGCGCGAAGGAGTGATCGCCGACTTCGACACCGCCGAAGAGATGATCAAGCACTTTATCCGCAAGGTCCACAAACGCTCGACCTTTTCCAAGCCCAAGATCATCGTGTGTGTTCCGCACGGCGCGACACCCGTTGAAAAACGCGCCATTCGCCAATCGGTCCTCTCCGCAGGTGCCCGCCGCGCGGGCCTCATCGCCGAACCCATCGCGGCGGCCATCGGCGCGGGCATGCCCATCACCGATCCGACCGGCAACATGGTCGTCGACATCGGCGGTGGCACGACCGAGGTGGCAGTGCTGTCGCTCGGCGACATTGTCTACGCCCGGTCGGTCCGCGTCGGTGGCGACCGCATGGACGAGGCGATCATCAGCTACCTGCGCCGCCAGCAGAACCTACTGGTGGGTGAAACCACCGCCGAACGGATCAAGACCAGCATCGGCACCGCTCGCATGCCCGACGATGGGCGCGGCACCTCGATGCAGATCCGGGGCCGCGACCTGCTCAATGGCGTGCCCAAGGAGATCGAGGTGACGCAAGCGCAGATTGCCGAGGCGCTGGCGGAACCCGTTCAGCAAATCTGCGAAGCGGTCATGACCGCGCTCGAAACCACGCCACCCGATCTGGCCGCCGACATCGTGGACCGGGGCGTGATGCTCACGGGCGGTGGCGCGTTGCTGGGCGATCTGGACCTTGCGCTGCGTGAACAGACCGGCCTCGCCGTGTCCATCGCTGACGAAAGCTTGAACTGCGTGGCCCTTGGCACCGGCAAGGCGTTGGAATACGAAAAACAGCTGCGCCACGCCATCGACTACGACAGTTAGGCGCAGGCCCAAGGCTTGCTCTGGCGGGCCAAATCCACCACCATCGCGCCACGCGACCAACGTGAGGTGAGGCCACCTTGGCAAAGGACCGCAACAGCATCGACTATGGCGGCCCGCTGCGGCGGCTGGTGATGGCTGTGCTGATCCTGGCGCTGACCGGCACGTTTCTGCTGTGGCGCATCGACAGCCCCCGGGTCGAACGCTTTCGCGCCCAGGTGACGGACCGCATCGTGCCGAACATGGACTGGGCGATGGCGCCGGTCACCGGCACCATCAACCTTTTCCGCGATTTCCAAAGCTACCGCCGGATTGCCCAGCAAAACGCGGAACTGCGCCGCGAGCTGCGCCAGATGGAAGCGTGGAAAGAGGCGGCACTCCAGCTCGAGCAGGAAAATGCGCGGCTCCTCGATCTCAACAACGTGCGCCTCGATCCCCGCCTGACCTACATCACCGGCGTGGTGCTGGCCGACAGCGGCTCCCCCTTCCGGCAGTCCGTGTTGCTGAACGTGGGCGCGCGCGACGGCATCGTCGAGGGTTGGGCCACCATGGACGGCATCGGCCTCGTGGGCCGCGTCTCGGGCGTGGCACAAAACACCGCCCGCGTGATCATGGTCACCGATGCCTCCAGCCGCGTACCGGCCATCATCCAGCCCTCAGGCCAGAAGGCCATTGTCGCGGGCGACAACTCCGCCGCCCCGCCCATCGACTTTCTGGAAAACCCGGACCTCGTGCGCCCCGGCGACCGCGTGATCACCTCCGGCGACGGTGGCGTGTTTCCCGCGGGCCTGCTCATCGGTCAGGTGGCCAAGGACCCCGGTGGCCGCCTGCGCGTCCGCCTTGCCGCCGATTACGAACGGCTCGAATTCCTGCGCGTCCTGCGCCACTACGGGACCGAGCCGGTGTCCGACACCACCGACGTGCTCAGCGCGGATGAAGCCGCCCTGCTGCAAGAGGAGGTCACCGAATGACCGAGGCCCCTCCCGCCCGCCAGTGGACCATGCGCATCGCCTTCAGCGCCCTTGTGATGGTGATCCTCTTTTTCCACATGCTGCCGCTGCAAACGGCCACAGGCGGCTGGATCTGGCCTGACCTGATCTTTGCCTTTGCCCTTGCCTGGTCTGTGCGCCGCCCCGACTATGTGCCCCCTGTGCTGCTCGCCGGGCTGTTCCTGCTGGCCGACCTGCTCTTGCAACGGCCCCCCGGCCTCTGGGCCGTGCTCGCGCTGATCGCCTGTTCACAGATGCAAAACCAGGCGCGCAACCTGCGCGACGCCAGCCTCGCGACCGAGTTCATGTCCGCCGCCGCCTGGATCGTCGGCGTGGGCATCGGATACCGCATCATCCTGGCGATCCTGCTGGTGGAAACACCATCGCTCGGCCCAGCCGCGCTGCAGATCATCGTCACCGTCATCGCATACCCTCCCGTCGTGGCCATCACCCATGCCCTGATGGGCATACGCAAGACCACCCCGCACGATATGGGCAGCACCGGAGTGCGCACATGAAACGCCCCCGCGTCGATACCGAAGCCAGCCACCGCCTGATCAGCCGTCGCGCCGCCCTGCTGGGCGGTGTGCAGCTCGCCTTTATCGGCGCGCTTGGCGTGCGGATGCAGTACCTGCAGGTGGATCAGGCCGACCAGTTCCGCCTGCTGGCCGAGGAAAACCGGATCAACATCCGCCTGATCCCTCCGGCACGGGGCGAGGTCTTTGACCGCAACGGCATGCCGCTGGCGCGCAACGCGCCCAGCTACCGGATCGTCATCGTGCAAGAGGATGCCGGCGACGTCGACGCCGTGCTCGACCGTCTCAGCAAGGTCATCACCCTTGAAGCCGAAGAGCTGGAGCGCGTGAAGGCCGAGATCAAACGCTCTCCCCCCTTCCTGCCCGTGACCGTCGCCGAGGAGGTCAGTTGGGATGACCTCAGCCGTGTCAGCGTCAATGCCCCCGCACTGCCCGGCATAACGCCCGAGGTCGGCCTGAGCCGCGTCTATCCGCGCGGGTCGGACTTTGCCCACGTGTTGGGCTATGTGGGCCCGGTCAGCGATTACGACCTCGAACGGATCGAGGACCCCGACCAGGTGCTGCGCATCCCGCGCTTTCAGATCGGCAAGGTCGGCGTCGAGGCCAAGATCGAGGAGCGGCTGCGCGGCAAGGCCGGTGCCCGCCAGGTCGAGGTCAACGCCGCAGGCCGCATCATGCGCGAGCTTGACCGGCGCGAGGGCATTCCCGGTGCAGATGTGCAGCTGACCGTCGACGCCGACCTGCAAAGCTATGTGCAGGCGCGGATGGCCGACGAAAGCGCCAGCGCCGTTGTCATGGACGTACAGACCGGCGATTTGGTCGCCGTTGCCTCCTCGCCCACCTACGACCCCAACCTCTTTGTGCGCGGCATCTCCAGCCGGGACTACAACGCGCTCACCGGCAACAAGTACCGCCCGCTGGCCTCGAAAACGGTGCAGGGCACCTATCCGCCCGGCTCGACCTTCAAGATGATCACGGCCATGGCAGCACTCGAGGCCGGGCTGATCGGCCCCGACGAAACGGTCTATTGTCCCGGCCACCTCAGCGTCAGCGGGCGTCGCTTTCACTGCTGGAAACGCGCGGGCCACGGCTGGGTCGACCTCGAGACATCGCTCAAACGGTCGTGTGACGTCTATTACTACGACCTTGCGGTCAAGGTGGGGATCGAAAAGATCAGCGCCATGGCCAATCGCTTTGGTCTGGGGGAACGGCACGACGTGCCCATGTCCGCCGTCGCACGGGGCCTTACCCCCACCATGGATTGGAAGGCGCGTGTGCACGGGCAGAACTGGGTCGTGGGCGACACCGTAAACGCCTCTATCGGGCAGGGCTTTATGCTGGCCTCGCCCCTGCAGCTTTGCGTGATGACCGCGCGGCTGGCCTCGGGGCGCAGCGTGACACCGCGGCTGGTCAAATCCATCGACGGGGTGGAACAGCCCTCGGGGCGCGGCACCGATATGGGGATGAACGAAAACAACCTGCGCAAGATGCGCCGCGCGATGTACGCAGTCGTCAACGACCGCCGCGGCACCGCCTATGGCAGCCGCATCATCGAGGATGCTATGCGCATGGCGGGCAAGACCGGCACCAGCCAGGTGCGCAACATCACCGCCGCCGAGCGGGCCCGCGGCGTGACCCGCAACGAGGACCTGCCATGGGAACGCCGTGACCACGCGTTGTTTGTGAACTTTGCGCCCTACGACAACCCGAAATACGCGGTGGCCGTGATCGTCGAACATGGCGGCGGCGGATCCAAGGCCGCAGCCCCAATCGCCCGCGACATCACCTTGCAGGCGCTCTACGGTGGCGAACCCCCGATCGAGGCCTATCCGACCAAAGACCGCGACCGCATCGCCGAACAACAGCGCAAACTGCGCGAGATGCGCCCCATCGCCAATATCGCAGGCAGCGATCAGGCATGAGTTATCTTGAGTACAACGCCAAGTACGTCCCTGCGGGACCGCGCAAGATCCTGTATCTGAACTGGCCGCTCGCGCTGTTGCTCACGGCGGTGGCGGGCATCGGCTTTCTGATGCTCTATTCGGTCGCCGGTGGCTCGATCACCCCCTGGGCCGAGCCGCAGATGAAACGCTTTGCCATGGGGTTTGTCCTCATGCTGATGGTGGCGATGGTGCCGATCTGGTTCTGGCGCAACCTTGCGGGCGTGGCCTACGGTGGCTCGCTCCTGCTGCTTGTGGGGGTCGAGTTCTTTGGCTCCGTCGGCATGGGGGCGCAGCGCTGGATCGATCTGGGCTTTATGCGCCTGCAACCGTCCGAGCTGACCAAGGTCACGCTGGTGATGATCCTCGCCGCCTATTACGACTGGCTGCCCACGACCAAGAAATCGCGCCCCATCTGGGTGCTGATCCCCGTTGTGCTGATCCTGTTGCCGACCTTTTTGGTGCTGCGCCAGCCCGATCTCGGCACCTCGATCCTGCTGATGGCCGCCGGTGGCGGTCTGATGTTCCTCGCCGGTGTGCACTGGGCCTATTTTGCCGCCGTTTTCGCCGCCGTGGGCGGGTTGATCACGACCGTGTTCCAGTCGCGCGGCACCACGTGGCAATTGCTGGAAGACTATCAATACCGGCGCATCGATACATTCCTCGACCCCTCGCAGGACCCGTTGGGCGCAGGCTATCACATCACGCAGTCGCAGATCGCCCTGGGCTCCGGCGGTTGGACCGGGCGCGGCTTTATGCAGGGCACGCAAAGCCGCCTGAACTTTTTGCCGGAAAAGCACACCGATTTCATCTTTACCACGCTCGCCGAAGAATTCGGCTTTATCGGGGCCTTTTCGCTCCTGTTCCTCTACACGCTGATCATCGTCTTTTGCGTGGTCTCGGCGTTGACGAACAAAGACCGGTTTTCGTCGCTGCTGACGCTTGGTATCGCGCTCAACTTCTTTCTCTTCTTTGCCGTAAACATGTCGATGGTCATGGGCCTTGCTCCTGTGGTGGGCGTGCCCCTGCCGCTGGTCAGCTATGGCGGGTCGGCCATGCTGGTCCTCATGCTCGCCTTCGGCCTGACGCAAAGCGCGCATGTCCATAGGCCAAGGTAACCGGGCCGCGATGAACACCCCCAAGTCCCATGGCCGCAAAGCCATCCGCTCGACGCTGAAACCAACCTCGCTCATGGACGAGGCGCCCGATCTGGTGGGCGTCTGGCAGGCCCGTATCATCACACTTTTTCCCGAAACGTTTCCCGGCGTCCTCGGCGCCTCGCTCACCGGCAAGGCCCTGCAGGACGGCACATGGCAGCTCCACACCCACGACCTGCGCGCCCATGGCGTGGGCCGGCATCGCAACGTCGATGACACGCCTGCAGGCGGCGGCGCGGGCATGGTCCTGCGCCCGGACGTCGTGCACGCCGCCCTGACCGAGGCGCAGGGCCACGCCCGCGGCCGCTGGCCTATCCTTTACATGTCGCCGCGCGGCCGCCCCTTTGATCAGGCGATGGCCCGCGATCTGGCGCGCTGCGACGGCGTCACGATGCTGTGCGGTCGGTTCGAAGGCGTGGACGAGCGTGTGCTGGAGCACTGGAACATCACCGAAGTCAGCTTGGGCGACTTCGTCATGACCGGCGGTGAGATCGCGGCACAAGCCCTGCTGGACGCCACGGTGCGCCTGCTGCCCGGTGTGCTCGGCAACGCCGAAAGCGCTGTCGAAGAAAGCCATTCCAACGGTCTGCTCGAACACCCGCAATACACGCGCCCCGCCACCTGGGAAGGCCGCGACATCCCCGAGGTCCTCATGTCCGGCCACCACGGAAACGTCGAAAAATGGCGCCGCGCACAATCCGAGGCGCTGACACAAGACCGCCGCCCCGACCTCTGGGACAAGCACAAAGCCAGCCGCTAAGCTTCCCCAAACGCGGCACGCAACCTCCCCAGATCCGCCACATTGGTGCGCTACTTCGGCCACGACGAAGGAGCACTGCCATGCCCGATGACACCCTCCCCGCCGCCCCCGCGCGCGCGGGCACACTCGGCTTCGCCCTGGGCGGCGCCGCCCTGCTCGTGGTCCTGGTGACTTTTGTCGCGGGCCCTTTTGCGCCGCAACACTCCGTCGGCGTCAGCCTGGGCGAAATCGCGGCCGAGGCGGGCAAGGCGACCCTGCGCAACTGGATCGGCGTCGAACAGCCCGCCCCACAGGCCGCACCCTGGACCATCGACCGCGTCCTCTGGGTGCTGGGCATCACCTTGGGTATCGCAGGTATCCTGTGCGGCGGTGCCGCCTTTGCCCGCCGCGAACCGCGCAGCATCGCCGCGTGGGCCACGGGCCTGGGCATCGCGGCCATCACGGTCCAGTTCCTCACCAGCGCGCTCATGATCATCCTGGGCGTCATTGTGGTCTGCGCGCTGATCTATACGCTGGGTGACATGCTCAGCATCGGGTGACACACCCCCCTTGATCGCCCCGGCGCCTCCCCCTATACACCGCCCATTCCGACTCGGGCCCGGCCCGTATCGGCCCTTTGTGCTGTGGTGCCTTCTTCGGCGCACTCCGGCAGCACCAAGCGGTGACACAACAAGGAACGATGACCTGACCTCTGGCGGGCGCACACGCGGACCCGGTGAAGACACAGAGCTCTGAGGCGCGACAACACCTTCGCGGGCCACAACCGCGAGCATCATAGGAGACGGTCAATGGACCTGATCGCACAGCTTGAGGCGGAGCAAATCGCCGCCCTGGGGAAAGACATCCCCGACTTCAAAGCCGGTGACACCATCCGCGTCGGCTTTCGCGTGACCGAAGGCACACGTACCCGTGTGCAGAACTACGAAGGCGTCTGCATCGCCCGCAACAACGGCAGCGGCATCGCCGGGTCGTTCACCGTGCGCAAGATTTCCTTTGGCGAAGGCGTCGAGCGGGTCTTCCCCCTCTACTCGACCAACATCGACAGCATCACCGTGGTCCGCCGCGGTCGCGTGCGTCGCGCCAAGCTCTACTACCTCCGCGCGCGCCGCGGCAAATCGGCCCGGATCGCAGAGGTCACCAACTACAAACCCAAGTCCGAAGGAGCCAAGGCATGAAGGCCGATACGCATCCCGACTATCACATCATTGACGTGAAAATGACCGACGGAACCGTGGTCCAGATGAAGTCGACCTGGGGCAAGGAAGGCGACCAGCTGTCGCTCGACATCGACCCGTCCGTGCACCCCGCCTGGACCGGTGGCGGCGCCCGCCTCATGGACACCGGCGGCCGCGTGTCGAAGTTCAAGAACAAGTACGCAGGCCTCGGCTTCTAAACGCCCGCCTTGCGCGCAATTCAGAAAGGCCGCTCCTGCCGGGGGCGGCCTTATTCATGTCCGGTGCTGTGCGCCCTCGCGACATTGGCAAGGCACGCTGTCCGCCACGTCCGTTGACGGCATGCCAAACCCGCAGACTGCCCCGCGGTAGATCCATGTTATGCTGATCGACATGACGCCGATCGATCATCGCCCCGCCGCGCTGGCACATGTGCGTTGGATCGCCGGAGGAAGTGGGGCCGGAAAATCCACCCTCGCACGCCGACTGGCCGCCCGGCACGACGCCGCGCTTTACGACACGGATGCCGTGATGCGTGACCATGCATCCCGGTGCGCACCCGATCAGTGTCCGCGGCTTTCCGCTTTCATGCGCATGTCTCTGGATGAACGCTGGGTCCGCCGCACACCCCAAGAGATGTTGGACACGTTTCACTGGTTCGCGGGCGAAGGCTTTGACCTGATCCTCTCGGATGTGCTGGCGTTTCCGCGTGACAGGCCCGTGATTGCCGAGGGGTTCCGCCTCTTGCCACGTCTGGTGGCGCCGCTGCTGACCGACAGGCGTCACGCGGTCTGGATGCTGCCATCGCCTGCCTTCCGCCGCAGCGCGTTCGACATGCGGGGCACCACGTGGGACATGCCCCGCCGCACCGGCAACCCCGCGGCGGCGCTGGCCAATCTTTTGGCGCGGGACGCCCTGTTCACCGACCGTCTGCGGCAAGAGGCGGCCACATTGGCGCTGCATATGGTCGACGTGGACGAAACCCAAGATGAAGGGGCGCTGCTCGCCTGCCTCAGCCATCGCTTCTTCGGGTGAACTGCTCTGGTCACCAGGCAGCGCCGAAGCCTTCGGCCTGGCGCAGAGCCTTCGCGCTCGCGACGCAGAACGGCAGCCATGCGCGTCCGGTCACATGGCATCTGTGCACGACGGCTACCTTGCCCCGTCTCAAACGATGAACTTCGCCCGCGCGTCCGTCGGGCCCAAAGCGGGGCACACCGTCGAAATCAGACTTCGGACGGGATTTGGTGGCGTGGGGGAGACTTGAACTCACGACGCAGAGTGGCCGCATCGCGGCCGCGCGTCCGTCGGGCCCAGAGCGGGGCACACCATCGAAATCAGACTGAGGGCAGGGTTTGGTGGCGTGGGGGAGACTTGAACTCACGACGCAGAGTGGCCGCAACGCGGCCGCGCGTCCGTCGGGCCCAGAGCGGGGCACACCATCGAAATCAGACTGA
>JBCBHM010000057.1:0-21898 GCA_038525585.1 Pseudomonadota bacterium | reverse complement strand
AGGCTATGCGACCGATGTCGTGTCCGACATGCTTCGTGCGCGCGGGTTCGACAACTCGCTTGTCAACATCGGTGAATATCGCGGCACCGGCGGCCCCTGGCGGCTTGGCGTCGCTGACCCGACGCATGGCCTGCTGGCCAAGCGGACGCTCACCACCGGTGCTATCGCGACGTCCAGCCCACTGGCCACACGGCTGGGGCCCGACGGGCACATCGTGCATCCCGCGCAGGCGCCGCAATGGTCCACGGTATCGGTAGAGGCGGACAGCGCCGCTATGGCGGACGCGCTGTCGACGGGCTTGACGCTGGGTGACATCAGCCTCGCACGCCGCATCAGGGCCGCCAAGGGCGTTCAGCGCATCACGATGATCGACCCGGGTGGCGACCTCACAACGCTTTAGGTCACCAGACGTTTCAGCCAGCCCTTCTTGGGTGCATCCTCAGCCACCGCTGCTTCGGCCTCGGCTGCCACGACCGGCGCGCCGACATGCTCCTGGAAGTTGTTGAAAAACTGATCCGCCATCTTCTTGGCAAACCCGTCGATGATGCGGCTGCCCAGCTGCGCGAGCTTGCCGCCCACCTTGGCCTCCACGTCATAATGCAGCACGGTCTGGCCGCCCTTCTCTTCGAGCCGGACATGCGCGCCGCCCTTGGCAAAGCCGGCAGCGCCGCCCTTGCCCTCGCCCGAGATCACGACGCTTTCCGGCGCCTGCATCTCCGACAGGGTCACAGCGCCCTTGAACGTCGCTTTGACCGGGCCGACCTTCTGGACCACGGTCGCGGTGAACCCGTCCTCGGGCGTGCCTGCCATCTCCTGACAGCCGGGCACGCAGGCCTTGAGCACCTCCGGGTCCAGAATGGCCGCCCAGACCGCCGCGCGGTCAGCGTTGATAACACGTGAGTCGCTGAGATTCATGGCGCAATCCCCCCTTTCAATTCAGGAAAGATGCTACCGACCAAAGACCAAATCAGCCATTGGACCATCTGTGTAAGACCAAAGTCGGGCCTCAGCGCTCCGGCGTTTGATGCGTCAGCCCGTACTTTTCATAGATGCCCGGAATGCGCCCGTCTTGCAGTGCATAGTTGATCGCATCATCGACGAAGTATGACAGTGGGCGATAGCGGAAATTCACCGCCACACCCAGCGTCCAGTCGCTGACGGCAAAGCCTGCGAGCGGTGGTTGGTGTACCGCTGTCGTCTCGGTCAGCCCGTGTTCCAGTTGCCCAAGCGGGCCCATCACGGCCATCACCTCGCCTGCGTTCAGCGCGTCCATCGCGGCTTGGGTCGTGGGAAAGCGGCGGATGTTCTTCTGCAACTGCCCGCCCACAAATCCCGACAGGTAAAAGTCCGAGATCGAGTCATTCTCCACCCCCACCGTGTCGAAGCGGAAATAGGCAGGCACCGGCTTTTCATCCGGATAAGACGCGGTGTCATAGGCGATGGCGATGCTTTCGCCTGCATATTGGCCGGTGAACACGACCTGCTCGACCCGGCACTTGAACGCGCTGTCATAGGGCACGCGCATCATCACATTCGCGATGCGCCCCCCGATCAGCGCGCCGCGCCAGATGTTGTTGCGCAGGTCTGCATCCAGGTTCTCGCCCGCCGCGACAAAGTTGAATCGCGGCTCGACCCCGATATCCTCGGCGATGATGCGCGCAATCTCGATATCGACGCCGCGCGGCTCGCCGTTTTCTTCCCAGGAATAGGGCGGATAGTCTTCGTAGACCGCGAATAGCATGTGGTCCTGATCCTGGATCTGGTCCAGTTCCTGCCCCACGATATCGCGGCCGACATTTTGCGGTTTGGCCTGCGGCACATGATCGGCACAGGGATCAGCAGCGTGGGCCTGCCCCGTCAGGGACAGACCCACAACCACCAGGGAGAAGAGCGTGGTTCGAAATGTCATGCCGTCAGTTTGCGGCAGACAATCCGACGGTCAAGGCTTCGGATGCGGATTTGTAGGCCGCGGGCGTGCCGTCGATCAGGTTGGCGGCGCGGAAGGCGACACTGTCGGCCACGGGCGCGCCCGACAGCGTCGGGATTTCCTCTGCGATCTCGCCCAACCGCGTCTTGAGCGCATCGGGGTCCGCACCGGTCGTGTCGTCGACATAGGCGGCCAGTTGGTCGCGCAAGGCTGCCAGCTCGTCCGCGACATCTTCCATGGCAACGTCGTCGGGGCGGGCCTCGATATAGGTGCGGATGGCCCAGGCCGCCTCCTGTCCCAGCAATTCGCCAAAGGCTGGCATCTTGGTGATGCCGTTCTGGGTGTACCCTTGGACAAAGCGCTCGACGTACCATTCGTCGCCGTATTCCTCGGCCTCGAGGAAGCGCAGATCGGGGGCAAGGCCACCGGACACCACTTCGAGCCCATGGCACCGGGCGCAGTTCTGGTTGTAGCCGGATGCGCCGATCTCGATGGCGCGCAGCCAGGTTTCTTCGCCCACCTTGTCGGCGCGATAGGGGTTTTCGGTCAGCCAGTCGCCTTCGATGGCGGGCAGGCCGGTTGTGTCCACGGCCTGCGGCGCGACATCGCCATGTGCGACGGCCAAGGTGGCGGCGGCAGTCAGTGCGCCGGCGAACAAAAATCTCTTTCTCGTGGTGTTGGACATCATATGCCTCCCTCACATGAACGGTCGTGTTGCCCTTGTCCTACGCGAGGGCGGCAGGGGGCGGTATTGGACTTTGGTTGCGTTTCCGTCCGACCACGACCAAGGTCTTATTCCGCCCGGTTCGCGGGGCACGATAGCCTTGAGGTCATGGGAGGCTTTGACTTGAAATATGTGCTTTTGAGCGCGTGCGTCACTGTGGCATGTGCGGTGCCCGTTCTAGCGGAAACCACGCTGCGGATCGGGTATCTGCGGGTCGAACAGCCCGTGCCGCCGACCCTGTCGAACCTCGATCCGATCCCCGAAGACAACGGGATCGCGGGTGCCCAGACCGGCTTGGCCGACAACCTCACCACGGGCAAGTTCCTGGGCCAAACCTACGAAATGTCAGTGGTGGAGGTGTTCGAGGGCGAGGATCCGCTGGCCGCCGCCCGTGAGATGCTGGCCGCCGCGCCCTACCTCGTGATCGATGCCGCGGCCGAGGATATCATCGCCATCGCCGACCTGCCCGAGGCCGAAAGTGCGGTGCTGTTCAACACCTCTGCCGGTGCGCTTTCCTTGCGCGACGATGCCTGCCGCGGCAACATGCTGCACACGCTTGCGTCGGACGCGATGCGCACCGACGCGCTGGCGCAGGTGCTGGTGCAAAAGCGCTGGGACGATCTGGTGATGATCACCGGCACGCATGCCGCCGACACCAGCTATGCCGAGGCGATGCGCCGCTCGCTCACCAAATTCGGCCTTTCGCTCGAGGCGGAAAAGGAATGGGCGTTTGACGCCGACATGCGCCGCAACGCGAGCGCTGAGGTGCCGCTGTTCACCCAGGATTTCGGCGACTATGACGCGCTGATCATCGCCGACGAGGTGCATGATTTTGGCCGCTACGTCCTTTACAACACGTGGCAGGCGCGCCCCATCGTGGGTTCCGAAGGGCTGACCGCCGTCGGCTGGTCGCCCGTCATCGAACAATGGGGTGCGGCACAGCTGCAATCCCGGTTCGAAGAGGCGCATGACCGCGAGATGACGGCGCAGGACTATGCCGCCTGGGCCGCTGTCCGGACGCTGGGTGAGGCAATGACACGCACGGGCGCAACCGATCCCCAGACCCTGCGCGCCTACATCCTGTCGGATGATTTCGAGCTCGCCGGTTTCAAGGGCCGACCGCTCACCTACCGCGACTGGAATGGCCAACTGCGCCAGCCCATCGCCGTCGCGCACCCCCGCGCGCTGGTGGCGCAGGCCCCGCTCGACGGGTTCCTGCACCAGACCAACGAATTAGACAGCCTGGGGCTCGACCGCCCCGAAAGCAACTGCGAGGCGTTCCAATGATCCGACTGACTGCACTGCTCACGCTCTTGTCCACCACCGCGATTGCCGGTGAGATTTGGGTCACGAATGAGAAAGACGACACAATCTCCGTCATCTCGACCGAGACGCTCGAGGTGATCCAGACCTACGACACGGGTGAACGCCCCCGCGGCATCATCTTTTCCAAGGATTATTCACGCGTCTACATCTGCGCCTCTGACAGCAACGCGGTGCAGGTCATGGATCCCAATTCGGGCGAGATCCTGCATGAACTGCCATCGGGCGATGACCCCGAGCAATTCGTGCTGCACCCCAACGACCGCCACCTTTATATCGCCAACGAGGATGATGCGATCACCACAGTGGTCGACACCGAAACCCGCAAGGTCATCGCGCAGATCGATGTGGGCGTCGAACCCGAAGGGATGGCCGTGAGCCCGGATGGCAAGATTGCCATCACCACGTCCGAGACCACGAACATGGCGCACTGGATCGACACCGAGACCCAAGAGCTGTTCGCCAACACCCTCGTCGACAGCCGCCCGCGCCACGCGGAGTTCATCAAGGACGGTGCCGAGATGTGGGTGAGTTCCGAGATCGGCGGCACGATCACCGTCTTTGACACCGCCAGCCAAAGCGAAAAGGCCAAGATCGAGTTCGAGGTGCAAGGCGTGCACCCTGACCGCGTCCAGCCCGTGGGGTTTGAGTTCACCGCAGGCGACACCCATGCCTACGTCGCCCTCGGCCCGTCGAACCACGTGGCCGTGGTCAACGCCGACACTTACGAGGTCGAGGATTACATCCTTGTCGGCCGCCGTGTCTGGCACATGGATTTCAACGCGGACCGGTCGCTGCTTTTTACCACCAACGGCGTGTCGGGCGACGTGACCGTCATAGACGTCGCCAAACGCGAGGCGATCAAGTCGATCAAGGTGGGCCGCTTTCCCTGGGGGGCCGCGTATCGACCCACAGGGTCGTGATTGAAAAGGGCCCATGGGGTCGTAATCGAAAAAGGCCCACAATGATCAAGAATCAAAACACTTCGGGAGGATACCCAATGAAACCGCTTGCCCTGATCGCGGCCCTTGCACTCGCTGCGCCTGCGTTCGCTGATGATGACGACGGCCCCAGCTTTGGCGCTGCTGGTCTGCTCGGCGGTAGCAACAAGGAAGACCTGCCGCCCATCATCCTGTCCGCAGGTGAACCCATCGCGCCCGAAGGTGCGTGGGAATTGCAATCCGGCACCTATTACGAGTTCGAAATCCAGGGCGACGGCAGCCAGGAACTGGCGCTTGTGGGCCCCGAGTTCTTCCGCGCCATCTGGATCGACGAGATCGTGGTAGAGGGGCTGGAGATACGCCCCCTCGGCCTCGACAGCATCGAATTCGACGAGGCGGGCGAGATGGAGATTGGTTTCGTCGCGATCAAACCCGGTGCATACTACATCAAGATCCCGGGCACGTCCGGCGAAACGCAACGGTTGGATATCACCATTAAATGACGGGGCTCGAGGCCCAGGGCCTCACCTACAGCTACGGCGCCAAGCAGGCGTTGGACGACGTGTCATTCAGCGTCACGTCGGGTGCGTTCTGTGCGCTGCTCGGACCCAATGGCGCGGGCAAGTCCACCCTGTTCAATCTGCTGACCCGGCTCTTTGTCGCCCCCGACGGGCGGATCACAGTCGCGGGTCACGACCTGCGCGCGGCCCCGCGTGCTGCGCTTGCTGAACTGGGCATCGTGTTTCAGCAAACCACGCTGGATCTCGATCTGAGCGTGCAGCAAAACCTCAGCTACTTCGCCGCCCTGCATGGCCTCTCGGGCCGCACCGCACGGCAACGGATCGACGCGGCGCTGGATCAGCTCGACATGCGCGAGCGGGCAGGGGAGAAGGCGCGCGCCTTGAACGGCGGCCACCGCCGCCGGACCGAGATTGCCCGCGCGTTGCTGCACGACCCCAGCGTGCTGCTGCTGGATGAACCCACCGTCGGCCTCGATGCCGCGGCCCGCGCATCGATCACCGATTATGCCCACGCGCTCGCCGATCAGGGCAAGACCATCCTCTGGGCGACGCACCTGACGGATGAGGTGCGCCCCGACGATGACCTGATCATCCTGCACCGTGCCCGCATCCTCGCGACCGGCACGGCGCGCGACATCGCGGGCGACATGTCCTTGCAAGACCGGTTCCTGTCGCTCACGGGGCAGGTGGCATGACCGCCTACCTTATCTCCCTGCGCGCGATTGTGCTGCGCGAGGCGCTGCGCTTTGTCCATCAACGCGAGCGGTTCATCGCGGCGCTGGTGCGCCCGCTCGTGTGGCTGCTGGTGTTTGCGGCAGGGTTCCGCGCCGCGCTGGGGCTCAGCATCATTCCGCCCTACCAGACCTACATCACCTACGAGACATATATCGTGCCGGGCCTCTGCGGCATGATCCTACTGTTCAACGGCATGCAATCCTCGCTCAGCCTCGTCTACGACCGCGAGATGGGGTCGATGAAGCTGCTGCTGACCTCGCCCCTGCCGCGCGGCTGGCTGCTGTTTTGCAAGCTGCTGGGCTCGACCGCGATCTCGATCCTGCAGGTCTATGCCTTTCTCGCCATTGCGGCCCTTTTCGACATCACCATGCCCGCATTGGGATACGTGACCGTACTGCCCGCGCTGGTCGTGGCGGGGCTGATGCTGGGCGCGCTTGGCCTGCTGCTGTCGAGCTTTATCAAGCAGCTCGAGAATTTTGCGGGGGTGATGAATTTTGTCATCTTCCCGATGTTCTTTCTGTCCTCCGCGCTCTACCCGCTGTGGAAAATGGCCGAAAGCTCCGAGTTGCTGCACGACATCTGCGCGCTCAACCCCTTCACCCACGCGGTCGAGCTGATCCGTTTTGCTCTTTATGTCGAACTGAATCCCATGGCGCTGCTCTGGACGTTGCTGGCCACGTCCGTCTTTGCCGGTGCGGCCCTGATCGGATACGACCCGGCGCGCACCGGGATCGGGCGGCGCGGCTAGACTACGACCATAGCGGCGATGCGCGGGCGCACGATTCGTGCTATGGCTGCGGCATGAGACAGATCATCGCCGCCGCCCTCGCCCTGACCGCCACCTCCGCGCTTGCGGATGAGTTCGGCAGGCTCAACCCAGATGAGATGACATGGCAACGCTTTGTCGAACGCGCCGAGGATGGCGAGACCGACATGGTGCTGTGTTCCATGGGATACGCGCTCACCAAGTCGGGCGACCACGAGTCCGCCCGCACCCTGCTGCAGAACTGCGCCAATGCGGGCTACACCGGGGCCATGACGTGGATGAGCCAGCTTGACAACAATGGGCTGGGCGCCGAGTACAACCCCGATGCCGCCGCCGCGTGGGATCGCCGCGCCGCCGAGGCGGGTGATCCGGTGGGCAAGTTCAACTACGGCATCGCGCTGATGCGCGGCCATGGTGTGACCAGGGACGAGGCGCTGGGCCGTCAGTTGGTGGATGAGGCCGCGGGCGAGGGGCTGGTGATCGCGCAGCGGCTGCAAACCGCAGGCTATGATCTCGACGAGGTCACGCCGGACGCCGACAACTGGAAATACGCCCCGTCGTTCTGAACGTCGCTGGTGATCGTCGCCGGGCTGCCGCCCAGCGTTACGATGCGGTCGGCGAGTTTCTGCGCCTCTTCCCGGACGTGGGTCACAAGGATCGTGGCGACGCCATGCTGTGCCCGGAGCTGGGCAAAAAGCGCCATCATCTCCTCCACCAGATCCGCATCCAGCGACACGAACGGTTCGTCCAGCAGCAGCAGATCGGGGCGCACCGCAAAGGCGCGCGCAAGTGACAGTCGTCGCTGCTGGCCCAGCGACAGCTGGCCCGGAAAGTCCGCCTCGCGCCCGTCCAGACCCACATCTGCCAAGGCCCGCTCGATCGCCGTAGCGTCCGCGTCCGTTGTCACCCGAATGTTGTCGGCCACCGTCCGCCAGGGCAGCAGCGTGGGCTCCTGAAACACCATCGCGCAGGTCCCGCGCAGGGTGCAGGCCGCGTCCTGGCCGGTGTCGATGCCCGCAATCACCCGCAGCAGCGATGACTTGCCTACGCCGGAAGGTCCGACCAGCGCCAGCGTCTCGCCCCGCGCCAGCTGCAACGCCACATCCTGCAGCACCGGCGTTCCGTGATGCGCCAGCGCCCGCAGCCGCAGATCAAGAAGCGGATCGCCCAACTACAGGCCGGGTTGCAGGAAGGTGCCCGCAGGCAACGTGCGCGCCTCACCCACCAGGTCCGCGCCACCCAGCTCAACCATCAGCGCCAGCATCCGCGCCGCCGCATCCTCGTCCACGGGCCCCGCATCGGGGATGCCCGCGCGGAACCCGGCCTTGAGCGCGTTGAACTGCGCGTCCGTTTTGGCGTTCATCCGGTCACGCAGCCGGTCCCATTCGGCCTCATCCGTCGCCAGCAGATCCTTCGCGTCCCGCGACGCGGCTGCGAGGCCCTGTACCAGCGCGGGATTGTCGCGCAGCATTTCACCCTTGACGACATAACCCAAGAGCGGCGTGTCGGGGTCCAGCCCCAAGGCTGTTGCGGCATCGGCGACATCCACCAGCTTGCGCATGCCCGAGGCCTCCATCTTGGCCAAAAAGTGCCAGAAGTTGATCGCCGCATCCACGTCGCCCGACAGGGCCGACTTGAAGATCAGGGGCGGCGCGGCAAACACCTGCTCTGTCTTGGCGGCCAGGTCCATGCCATGTACATCGGCGGCATAGGCCTGCAGGATCAGCCAGCTCTTGTCCAGCGGTCCCCCGGCAATGCCCACCTTCAGCCCCGCCAGTTCCGCGAGGGATTGCACCTTGCTGTCCGCGGCCACCATCACGCTGCCCACAGCCCTGGAATAGGGGATGAACACGTAATCCTTGCCGGCCGCCCGCTGCCGCGCGACCCACAGCCAGTCCGAGACGATCATATCCGCCGTCCCGCCCTGAAACGCCACCTTGGCCGCTGACCCACCGGCGACGCCCTGCACCTGCAGCTCGAACCCGTGATCCACGTCGAACCCGTGATGCTTGATCGTGTCCAGTTCCCAGTTGACCGTTCCGAATTTCAAAACCGATGCGCGCAGCGTCTGCGTCTCGGCCCATGCGGATGTGGCAAACACGGCGGCCGCGACGGCCCCTGTCAGTGCTTTGAAAAACGTCATGCGATCCTCCCAAATCACCGCGATGCTACCAGTTTCGGCCACGCGCCGAATTACGACCAAACGCCTATTCGATCACCATGCGCGGCAACCAGTGGCTGCCCGGATCACTCTCGTGCAGATCACCCGCCTTGAGGGGCCGCAAGACCCCAGCCGCAGGCGGGGCCGACAACAGGTCCATGTCCATCTCGTGCAACGTGCCGACCAGTCGCCCACCGGCGTCGGCAAGCTTGTAGTACACCCCGTTCCACATGTTGATCCCGTACTCGGTCGATCCTTTCCACAGAAACAGAAAGTCATATTCCAGATCGGTCAGGTCCGCGCTCACATTGCGCGCAATCTCATAGGGGTAAGGGACGTGGCACCAGTGTTTCGCGGGCCCTTCGAGACAGCGAAACGGGCGCATCGACAGGAAGTGATCGGTAAAAGGGGCCTCGGCCATGGACACCGTGTAGTCCCCGCCTGGCGCCACATCCACCGTGGCGATCCGGATGCGTGTGCCATCCTGCGCCTCGAGATACGCCGCGCGCGGGTCTGCCACGGCCGCGGCAGCCGTCAAAACAAACGCAATTGCAGCAACACATCGCATGGCGCGCCCTCCCCGATGGGCAGGATATTGCCGGTCCGGACGAGTCGCTGCGCGACCAAAGTCGCAAGGCACATGTCAAGAATTTTGGGGTCGTACGACCATTGGCCAATACCTCGCACAGGGCTTTGCGCAAATAATTGCTGCAGGGCGAAGGCTGTGCTGTGCGCATGACACGCCTTTGCAAGAACTGCCCACCAACGGGTTTTGGGAGGAAAAGATATGAACAGATTTATTGCGCTGACGGTCGCCGGGGTCCTTTCGGCCACGTCCGCTTTCGCAGAAGGCGTCACCGAAGAGATGCTGGCCAATGACACCGCATCCACCGGCGACGTGCTGACCAACGGCATGGGCCGCCACCTGCAGCGGTATTCGCCGCTCGACACGTTGAACAAGGACAACGTGAAAAACCTTGTTCCGGCATGGGCCTTCAGCCTGGGCGGTGAAAAGCAGCGCGGCCAGGAAACCCAGCCGCTGGTGCATGACGGGATCATGTATATCACCGGCTCCTACAGCCGGATGTATGCCATCGACGTCAAGACAGGCGAAGAGCTGTGGCAGTACGACGCCCGCCTGCCCGAAGGCATCCTGCCCTGCTGTGACGTCGTCAACCGCGGTGCTGCGATCTATGGCGACAACATCTATTTCGGCACGCTCGATGCGCGCATCGTGGCGCTGAATGCCAAGACGGGCGACACCGTCTGGAACAAGAAAATCGCCGACTACAAGGCAGGCTACAGCTACACTGCCGCACCGCTAATCGTGAACGGCCTTGTCGTCACGGGCAACTCCGGCGGTGAATTCGGCATTGTCGGTGCCGTGCAGGCGCGGGACGCCGAGACCGGCGAATTGGTGTGGGACCGCCCCGTGATCGAAGGTCACATGGGCATGCTCAATGGTGAAGAAAGCACCATGACCGGCACGCTCAACGCGACATGGCCCGGCGACATGTGGAAAACCGGCGGCGGCGCCACCTGGCTGGGCGGCTCTTACGATGCCGACACCGACACGCTGGTCTTCGGCACGGGCAACCCCGCGCCCTGGAACTCGTGGCTGCGCGATGCGGGCCAGAACAACGACGGCACCGGCGACAACCTTTATGCCGCGTCGCGGCTGGGCATCGATCCCGCCACGGGCGAGATCAAGTGGCACTTCCAGACCACGCCCCGCGAGGGCTGGGACTATGACGGCGTGAACGAGGTCGTGGCCTACACCGACCGCGACGGCAACAAGCGCTTTGCCACAGCGGACCGCAACGGCTTCTTCTACGTGCTCAACCGCGAAGATGGCGCGTTCGTGTCGGCCACACCCTTCGTCAAGGATATCTCCTGGGCCGAGGGCATCGACGAGAACGGTCGCCCGATCTTCAACGAGGCCAACCGCCCCGGTGATCCGGCCGCCGCAGCCGATGGCAAGAAAGGCGAGATCGTCTTTGCCTCGCCCTCCTTCCTCGGGGGCAAGAACTGGATGCCCATGGCGCACTCGCCTGACACGGGCCTGTTCTACGTGCCCTCGAACGAATGGGGCATGGACATCTGGAACGAGCCCATCACTTACAAGAAAGGTGCGGCCTATCTTGGCTCCGGCTTTACCATCAAGCCCAACTACGAGGACCACATCGGCTCGCTCAAGGCGATCGACCCCGACACCAGCGAGGTGGTGTGGGAGTTCAAGAACGACGCGCCGCTTTGGGGTGGTGTGATGACCACTGCGGGGGGGCTCGTGTTCACCGGCACGCCCGAGGGCAAGTTCATCGCCTTTGACGACACCACCGGCGAAGAGCTGTGGTCGTTCCAGACCGGCTCCGGCATCGTGGGTCAGCCCATCACCTGGGAACAGGATGGCGAGCAATACGTGACCGTGATCTCCGGTTGGGGTGGCGCGGTCCCGCTCTGGGGTGGTGAGGTGGCCAAGAAGGTCAACTACCTGAACCAGGGTGGCATGCTCTGGACCTTCCGCCTGCCGGAACAGCTGGCCTCCGCCAACTGATTTCCCTGGTCCCATACGCTTGCGAACGCCCTCGGTCTTGCCGGGGGCGTTTGTTTTTGGGGTCTAAGACCTTTTGGCAAGTGACCGCGCGGCACAGCCTACGCTAGACTTCTTGCATGTCGCTTCAAACCTCGCCCGTGTCAGACCCTATTGAAACCAAGGTGCCGCAAGGCTGGGCGCTGGTCATTGACGACCATCCGCTTTTTTGTGACGCGCTGGAACTGACGCTGCGGTCGGTGGCGAATTTCTCGCGGGTGGTGACGGCAGACAGCCTCGAACGCGCGCTCGAGCGGCTGGCTGACGATGTGGCGCCCGCACTGATCCTGCTGGATCTGAACCTGCCGGATGTGGACGGGCTCGACGGTCTCATGCGGCTCAAGCGTACCGCCGAACACACGCCGGTCATCATCGTGTCGTCCATGACCGACAACTCGATCATCGCCAACTCCATCGTCGCGGGCGCACAGGGCTTTGTGCCCAAGCATTCGCACCGCTCCGTCTTTCTCGAGGCGATCCAGAGCATCGCGGCGGGCAACGTCTACAAACCCGCAGGCTATGTCGAAGGCAACGGCAGCGATGACGGTCGCGAGGATCACCTCACCCGCCTGTCGTCGCTGACCAACCAGCAGGCGCGCATCCTCGACCTGATCTGCGAGGGCAAGCTGAACAAGCAGATCGCCTTTGACCTCACCATCGCCGAAACGACCGTCAAGGCGCACGTGACGGCGATCATGCGCAAGCTCGGCGTGCAAAGTCGCACCCAAGCCGTGCTGGTCGCCCAAGAGGCGAAATATTCAAAAGTCTTGCCAACCCCTGATTGACGGCCCTATCCTGCCTGTCAGGGAGAGAAAACATGACATTGCACTCCAAGGCCCCCGGGCTTGAAGGACGTGCCGTGGCAACCCAGTGCGATATCCTTCGCACGGGAGAAGTGCGCGCTTCGACGACATCGCCTGTCAAACGTCTGAAACGCCAATTGGGCGACGGCCCATTTGCGCTCATCGCGCTCTTCGTGACCTCGGCTGTTGATTTCCACGACGTCGTCGCCCAGGCGGCCACGCTGTTTCCAGACACCGACGTGCTCGCCTGCACCACCGCGGGCGAGATCGGCACACACGGATACGAGGACGGGCTGATCGTCGCCATCGGCTTTCCTGCCGCGGGGTTCGAGACGACGTCGATGCTGATCGAGGACGTCAACGCCCTTGACATGCAAGCCACGATCGACCGGATCACTCTGGAACGCGTTGCCCTACAGCGCCGCACGCCCGACTACTCCGACAGCTTTGCGTTCCTCGTGGTCGATGGCCTGTCGCTCAGCGAAGATATGCTGGCCGCCACCGTCGCCCCCGCCCTGCGCGATTTCCCGATCTTTGGTGGCTCGGCCGGCGACGGCACACGCTTTGACCACACATATGTCGCCCTCAACGGCAAGGTCGCCGCCAACGCCGCGATCCTCACACTCGCCCGCAGCCGCTACCGCACCCGGGTCTTCAGCCTCAATCACCTGGTGCCGGGCGATACACAGATGGTCGTCACCGGCGCCGACCCCGCCCGCCGCATCGTCAAGACGATCAACGCCGAACCCGCCGCCCGCGAATATGCGCGCCTCGTGGGCAAGGATCCGGACCAGCTTGACCGCTTTACCTTTGCCTCGCACCCCGTGGTCGTGCGCATCGGCGACACCCACCACGTGCGTGCGATCCAGCAGGTCAACGACCGGGGCGAGCTGGTCTTTTTCTCCGCCATCGATGAGGGCATGGTGCTGACCGTCGCCTCGCCCGAAAACCTGTCACAACATCTCGAGGCCAAGCTGACCGAACTGGGCAAACCCGAACGGCCCGCCCATATCATCGGCTGCGACTGCATCCTGCGCCGGATCGAGGCTGAGCAATCCCAGCAAACGCGCGCCATCTCGAACGTGCTGGGCGCGCATCACGTCACAGGCTTTTCCACCTACGGCGAACAGATTGGCCCGCTTCACGTCAATCACACGATGAGCGGGGTGGCCTTTTACCCGAACGGGGGCACCGACACGTGTCGCTGATCAACCCGCAGGATTCGCTCGAGCGGCAAAACGAAAAGCTGCTGCAAATCTCGCAGGCGCTTATGCGCCGGGTCGAACAAAAGACCGAACAATCCGGCTTTGCCTACCAGCAATTCGAACGCGCCGCCCTGCTGGAATCCGAGGTGCGCGAACGCACCCGCGATCTCGAACGCACGCTCGACCTGCTGCAGGATTCCAACGCGCGGCTGGAACAGGCCAACATCGAAACCGAAACCGCCCGGTCCAACCTGACCGAGGCGATCGAGACGATCAACGAAGGCTTCGCGCTGTTCGACCAGGACGACAGGCTCGTGCTGTTCAACAGCCGCTTTTGCCGCGACCTGCAGGATGTCGAGCCGCAATTGCGCGAGGGGCTGACCTTCCACGACTACGTCACCTCGATCTCCAATAGCCGCTTTCTCGCACTGCCCGATGGGCAAACCGCCGAAGATTGGGCGCAACTGCGCCTCGAACGCCACCGCGAGGAACACGTGGTGTTCAACGTCAGCCTGATCTGGGACCGGTGGTTGCAAGCCTCCGAACACCGGACCTCGCGCAACGGCACCGTGATCCTGCAAACGGATGTGACCGACATCATCCGGATGGAGCGGCAGGAACGCGACAAGATGCGCCACCAGGAGGCGCGCAAACTGCAGGCCACGCTCGACCACCTCAACCAGGGTGTCTGCATCTTTGACCATGACAAGACGCTGGTGGGCTGGAACAAGCGGATGGACAGGCTGCTGGACGTGGCGCCAGTGCGCACGCGCGGCAAGCTGAACTTTGACGAGTTGATGGGCCAGTTCCGCGAGGAACTGACCTTTGGCGCCAGCTTTACCGCCGAACAGCTCATCGAATGGACCAATCGCACCCGCACGCGCGAGCCCATCGCTTTCGAGGTGACGCGCAAGGGCGACCAGATCTACAGCATCTTTGCCCAGGAAATGCCCGACCGCGGCTTTGTGATCAGCCTCACGGATGTGACCTCGGAACGTGCGGCCACCCGCGCGCTCGCGGATGTGAACGAAAAGCTCGAGATGTGGGTGGAGGAACGCACCGCCGAGCTTGAAGAGGCGCTGGACGAGGCCGAGCGTGCCAACGCCTCGAAATCCCGCTTTGTCGCCGCGGCCAGCCACGACCTGTTGCAGCCCCTGTCGGCGGCCAAGCTCTTTGTCTCTTCCATCGTGGATCAGACCGACAATCCCGACATCCAGCATATCGTGGCCAAGACCGAAACCGCCCTGCAAGGCGTCGAACAGATCATCGAGGCGCTGTCGGACATCTCGAAGCTTGACGCCGGTCGGGCCGTGTTCGACGTCCAGCCGATTTCCCTGACCGAGGTGTTCAATCCCTTGCGCGACGAACTGGCCCCCAGCGCGCGGGCCAAGGGTGTCGATTTCACCCTCGTGCACAGCGGCCTTACCGTTGTCAGCGATCCCGGCTATCTGCGCCGCATCGTGCAAAACCTGCTGTCCAACGCGATCCGCTACACCGATACGGGCCGCGTGCTGGCCGGGGTGCGCCGGGTGGGTGATTTTGCCCGGATCGAGGTTTGGGACACCGGCTGCGGCATCGCCGAGCATCATCAGGAAACGATCTTTCAGGAATTCAAACAGCTGCGCTTGGGCGGGACAAATTCCGGGCTCGGCCTCGGTCTCGCCATCGTGGAACGCGCGTGCAAGGGTCTGCGCCACCCGCTCGAGGTTTGGTCACAGCCCGGCACGGGCAGCTGCTTTTCCATCATGGTGCCGGTGTCGGCGCCCGCGGCCCAGATGCTTGACCCGAGGCGGTCGCAGCCGTCACACACGCTCCGCGATCTCAATGGCTTGCTCGTGATGCTGGTGGAGAACAGCCGCAGCGTGGCGCAGGCGATCATCCACCTGATCGAAAGCAGCGGGGGCGAGGTGATCTGGTCCGAAACCGCCGAAGAGGCGCTGGCCACCATTTCCGAGATCGATCTGGTGCCGGATGTGTTTCTGATCGACTATCAGCTGGGCGACGGGATGGACGGCATCGCGCTCTATGACGACATTCTGGACAAATATGGCCGCGTCCCGGCCTGCGTGATTTCTGCGGATCGCACGGCCGAGTTGCGCGCCGAATGCAAACGCCTGGACCTGCGCCTGTTCCCCAAGCCCGTGAACGCCCAACGCCTCTACGATTTCCTCAGCGAAGGTGTGCTCGAACCTGCGCAATGATTGGAGTATACGGTGGCGCATGTTGCTGCCACGCCAGGCGTATCGCTATCCTAGCCGCTCCAAAAGCGTCACAAACACGCCCCCAAACCGCCGCTGATCCAGCGGCGCAAAGCCTTCGGGCGGTGCCATAAATTGTGCCTCTTCCCACACAATCAGACCCCCAGGCACGATCCGGTCCTTCGTGGCCTCCAGCGCCCTTTCCCCCAGGCCCTGACCATAGGGCGGGTCCAGAAAGACCAGATCAAACGGTGCGCCAGGGCAGGGGCCGGGCCGGGTCGCATCGCTCCGGATCAGGGTGGCCATGTCTGCGCCCAGCTTGGCGATATTCTCCGAAATCAGCCGCTGGCCCACGCGCCCCTTTTCCACCAGAACAGCCTCCGCCGCGCCGCGCGACAGGGCTTCGAACGCCAGCGCGCCGGTGCCCGAAAACAGATCCAGAACGCGCGCGCCCTCGATCACATCGCGGTGGGTCAGCATCGAAAACAGGCTCTCCCGCACCCGGTCGGGTGTGGGTCGCAGATGCGCGCCCGCGTCCCCCTTGCCCAGGGCGGCCAGTCGCACGCCCCGCCAGCGGCCCGCGATGATCCTCACCGCAGCAGCGCCTTCAGATCACTTTCCGGATTGGCCACGACGTCCGGATCGGCAGTCTTGCCCGCCTCGATCAGTCGCTTGCCGATCATGTAGCCGCGCGGGTCATTGGCCGCATCCACCGCCAGCAGCGTATCGCCCGCGTAATACCAGAACGACCGCGCCGTGCCGCCATCGCGCACGACCACCCGATCGTAGCCGGTGTTCAGCCCCGCAATCTGCAGCTTGACGTCATATTGATCCGACCAGAACCAGGGCCGCGCCACATAGTCTTGCCCGGCGCCCATGATATTGGCCGCCACGCAGTCCGCCTGATCAATCGCGTGCGGCACGGATTCGAGCCGGATGCGTGCATCGCGAAAGGGAAACGATGCGCAATCGCCCGCCGCCCAGACGCCGGGCGCCGAGGTGCGCCCCTGCGCATCCACCGCAATCCCGTTGTCGAGGGCGATGCCTGCCGTCTCGGCCAGTGCGGTCGCGGGCGCGATCCCGACGCCCGCAATCACGAAATCCACCGCGATCTCGGTCCCGTCGGTCAGTTCCGCACCGGTCACTGCCGTCTCGCCCAGCAGCCGCTGCAGCCCGATGCCCTCGCGAATGTCCACGCCATGCCGCGTGTGCAGCGCACGGAAATAGTCGCTGGTCTCAGGTGCCGCGACCCGTTGCAGGATCCGGTCGGCCATCTCGACCAGCACAACCTCCAGCCCCTTTTTGGCGGCCACTGCCGCCGCCTCGAGCCCGATATAGCCGCCGCCCACGATCAGGACCCGGCGCCCCGGCGCCAATTCCGAGGCCATCGCATCTGCGTCACCCAGATCGCGCATGACAAACACACCGTCCAGATCACCCCCGATAGACGCGGGCAACCGCCGCGGGATCGACCCGGTGGTCAGCACCAGATCGTCATAGCGCAGCTTTTCATCGCCCATCACGACCGTCCGCGCATCCGTATCCACACCCGTCACCCAGGCATTGAGGCGCAGATCGATCCCCTGTTCCGCATAGTAGCTCTCGGGCCGCAGAAACAACCGCTCCAGCGCCATGTCGCCCAGCAGATATCCCTTGGACAGCGGTGGGCGCTGGTAGGGCGGCACCGCTTCGGCGCCGATAAGGGTGATGCCGCCGTCAAACCCCAGGCTGCGCAACTTGGCCACACAGGATGCGCCCGCCTGGCCTGCGCCAATCACCACCACATCGCCCATCCCTGTCACCTTTCGCTCGCTTCGCGCCACGGCGCAGCCTATATCGCAGGGGAACGCAGACGCAATTCCAAGAAAGGCGCACATCATGGCAATTTCCCAAGGCGATACCCTGCCCGACGCAACACTGGTCGCGATGGGGGCCGACGGCCCCGAGTCGGTGGCGATGAGCGACAAGACCAAGGGCCGTAAGGTCGTGATCTTTGCCGTGCCGGGCGCCTTCACGCCCACCTGCCATTCGGCCCACGTGCCCAGCTTTGTGCGCACCAAGGACCAGTTCGACGCCAAGGGCGTGGACGAGATCATTTGTGTCTCGGCCAACGATCCCTTCGTCATGAAGGCTTGGGGCGAGGCGACAGGGGCCACCGCCGCAGGCATCACCATGCTGGGCGACGCTGACAGCAGCTTTACCAAGTCCATCGGCATGGATTTCGATGCGCCGCCCGCTGGCCTCATGGGCCGGTCCAAGCGCTACGCGATGCTGGTCGAGGATGGCAAGGTCACGCTGTTCCAGGCCGAGGAAAACCCCGGAGTGTGCGAAGTGTCGGGCGGCGAGGCGCTGCTCGCCTCCATGTGATCTCACGCGGTTTGCGCGGCCCTTTGGTGCTGCGCGAACTGCGCTTCGAGCCATGATTGCACGATGCGGATGGCGCCGGTGGGTGCCATATCCCGCGGCCTCACGAACCAATAGGCGTGGCTCGCATCCAGCGATAACGGAAACGGCGCCACAAGGCGCCCGGCCGCGATATCATCGGCCACCAGCAGGGATCGGCCCAGTGCAATCCCCTGACCTTCGACCGCCGCTTGCAGGATCGCGCCGTCGTCGCCCAGACGTGGCCCCGGTGGCGGCGGCCCGTCGCAGCCCGCGGCGTCAAACCAGGCCGGCCAGTCCTCGGGAATGTCCCCGCACAGCAACGTGGCGCGATACATGTCATCGGGTGTGCGCAGTCCA
Organism: Pseudomonadota bacterium; assembly: GCA_038525585.1. Taxonomy (GTDB): domain Bacteria; phylum Pseudomonadota; class Alphaproteobacteria; order Rhodobacterales; family Rhodobacteraceae; genus Tateyamaria. The sequence goes on along the minus strand of JBCBHM010000057.1, from coordinate 3,262 downwards.
ACCCGTTCGGCGTAGGCGGCCGAGCAGACCGGCGTCACCGTCTCCGTCCCCAGTTTGACGGCGTCCAATCCGCCTTGCGGTGCGCGGCTGTACCGAATCGCGGCATCGACGCGCTCGCCCACAAAATCGACCAGATGGCGCGAGGCTGTGATCCGCAGATCAACCTCCGGAACCGTCTGTAGAAAATCCCCAAGCCGCGGAGCAAACCACCGCGCCGCCACCGACGGCAGCATCGACAGGGTCACCACCTGATCCGACCGCTGCGCATCCGCCACCGCCGACCACGTCTTGGCCAATGTCTCCGCCAGTTGCCGCGCCAATCGGTCGCCCGCCGGTGTCACGCTCAGCCGCGCGCCCTTGCGCAGAAACAGCGCGACCCCCAGCGCCGCCTCAAGGTCCGACACCTGGCGCGACACCCCGCTTTGTGTGATCCCCAGTTCGTGCCCCGCAGCGGTAAAGCTGCCGCATCGTGCTGCGGCCTCGAACACCTGCAAGGATCGCAAGGGTGGTCTGGCATGAGTGTCACGCATGCTGGCCCTCATAATTTCGCATTTTGGCAATTGCTCACGCCGATTTACCATGAGTGACACTCAGATCAAAGATTGGATCCATCATGGCAGACACGTCCTCGACCCCGCTTCCGGCCTCCGGCCTGGCCGCTTACGTGCCGGATCTGCCGCTGGTGATCTGGATGATTGTCCTGACCCTCGTGCTGGGGCTCGGCTCCGGCATGGCCGCGGACGAGGTGATCGGACAGTTCAACACCGGGTTCGGGCGCGCCTTGGGGGAGTTTGCGCTGATCCTGGTTCCGTCCTTCACCCTTGCCGCCGCCCTGTCGCGGCAAAACCTCGCGTCCAATGCGGCGGGTCGCACGGTGGCGTTGGCATCGCCCGTGGCGGGGGCGGGCATGATCTGCCCGGACACCGCCTATGCCGCCCTGTCGCCCGCCGCTGGCCGCTACAAGATCGATACGGCCTTTGGCGCCTATGCCGGGTTCAAGCTGCTTTATCCGGCGGGTCCGCTGATCGTCGCGGCGGGCCTTGGGATGACCGGTGCAACCGGCGCGGCGCCTGCAACGCTGTTGCTGTGCGGTGTCCTGCTGACCTTGCCGGTCTGGGCGGCGGGCGTGGTCTGGGGGCGTCTTGCGACGGGCGATGCGTCTGTAGGGCCGCAAGATCAGGCTCAGACCGACCGGGGCCAGATCCTGTGGGTGTTTGCGCCGTTTCTGGTGATGGCCTGCCTGTTGATCCTTGGCGGGGCGGTTGGGCAAACCGGTATCGGTGCGCTGGATTTTCTGTTGCTGCCCAAGGGGGCGCTGATCACCGCGGCGATCCTTGCGCTGTTGCAGACCCCGCGCGATCAGCGGCGCGCCTGCCTCGACAGTGCCGTGCGTCGCACGGGGTCGCTCTTGCTGATCATCGGTGCGGCGAGCGCTTTCGGCGCTGTTCTGACCGGCCTTGTCGCGCTCGACGCACTGGTGCCGCCGGGCGACGGTGCGCTGACGCTCATCGCGCTGTTTGCGCTGACGGTGCTGTTCAAGCTGGCGCAGGGATCGTCCATGGCGACATTTGCGGCGGTCGCACCCGTCGCCGCGCCCATCGTGCTGGCCAGTGGCGTCAATGAGGTCGCGGCGGTGTTCGCCATATGCCTGGGCTCCTTCATCGCGATCCTGCCCAACGACAGCTACTACTGGTTGGTGCGCCGCGACGCGCTCGCCGACGCGCCCGGAGAGGCCCGCGTGATGCGCGTTCTGACCGTGGGTGCCACGGTGCAGGCGTTTGTTGGCATAGCGGTTCTGCTGGTCGCCGTCGCCCTGTGGCCCTGAAAGGCGCTCAAGTTCAACGGATTATGACTCCGCCTCTTGAACCCATTGATTTTGCTGCTGCGCACAACGCTCCGAGCATGGGCATCAATCGCCCGCGAGCGTATCCATCTTGCGGGCCAGCTTGGCATCCAGGGTGCTGAGCCCGCCCACATCATGCGTTGTCAGCGTCACCTCGACCGTCTTGTAGACGTTGGACCATTCCGGGTGGTGGTCCCACTTTTCCGCCCAGATCGCCACGCGGGTCATCCAGCCGAAGGCCTCGACGAAGTCGGCAAACTGGAACGTCTTGTGGATCGCATCGCGCCCGTCAACCAGGCGCCAGCCGCTGGCCATCAGAGGGTCCAGCAGCGGGCCGCGGGTCTCTTCACTCAGTTTCTCGGTCATTATTGCTGCTCCTCCACGTGGGCTTTCTTGAACGGGCCGTAATCGGTCAGCACCTCGATCTCTTCCTCGATGGCCTCCCGCTCCGCCTCTAGATAGCGCGCGATGGCGTCGGCGAAACCCGGGTCGGCGACCCAGTGCAGGCTGTGGGTCTGGGTCGGCAGGTACCCGCGCGCCAGCTTGTGCTGCCCCTGCGCGCCTGCCTCGACCCGGCCAAGACCGCGGGCGATGGCGATGTCGATGGCCCTGTAATAGCACAGTTCGAAATGCAGGCAGGGGTGATGTTCCACACAGCCCCAGTAGCGGCCAAAGAGCGTCTCGCGCCCCACAAAGTTCAGTGCCCCGGCCACATAGCGTCCGTCCCGTTCCGCCAGCACCAGCGCCATGTCGTCCCGCAAGACCTCCTGCGCGATGTCAAAGAAGCGGCGCGTCAGATACGGCGTGCCCCATTTGCGCGCGCCGGTGTCCTGGTAGAATTCCCAGAACGCGTCCCAGTGTTCTGGCCGCAGGTCGTCGCCCGCATACGTGCGGATCGTCCCGCCAAAATCCTGCGCCTGCTGCCGTTCCTTGCGAATGTTCTTGCGCTTGCGGCTGGAGAGCGAGGCGAGGAAGTCGTCGAAACTGGCGTAGCCATCGTTGAGCCAGTGAAACTGTTGTGTCGTGCGCGGCATCAGCCCCATCTCCGCGCCCAGGTCCCGTTCGGTTTCGGTGCAAAAGGTGATGTGCAGCGAGCTGAGGCGGTTCTGTTCGCCCAGCTGCACCGCCCCCTGGACCAGCGCCGCCATCCCCGCCTCGGGAAAGTCCGGATGCGTGAGCAGCCGGCGGCCCGTCGCGGGCGTGTGCGGTACTGCGATCTGCAGTTTCGGGTAATACCGCCCGCCCGCGCGCTCGAACGCATGCGCCCAGTTGTGGTCAAAGATGTACTCGCCTTGGCTGTGCCCCTTGGCGTACATCGGTGCGACCGCAATCGTCTGCCCCGCGACCACCGCCTGCAGGTATTGTGGCTGCCAGCCCGTGCCCGGCCCGACCGAGTTGCTGTCTTCCAGCGCCGCCATA
>JBCBHM010000056.1:0-22655 GCA_038525585.1 Pseudomonadota bacterium | reverse complement strand
CGCGTCCCCAAAGCCCACACCATGCCGCCACCCCGTGCCATCCGCATGTCTCTTAAGCGGCCAAGATGACACCTATGCAGAGCAGAGCCGTTTTATACGGGGACACAGCGCCGCGGGCCGGTGTGCGGCGCATACAAAACGGCGCCGCACCGGAGGGGAAGCGACGCCGTTTGACGAACCGGGCAGGATCAGCCAATCAGGCCGCCGCCGGGTCCGGTCGTTTCGTCGTAATGTTGCTTCAGCCGCATCAGGGCGATGCGCAGCACGATCTTGCCCGACCGCGCCGACCAGCCAAGCTTTTTCTCGGTCGTCTCCAACCCTTCGAGGTAGCAACAGCAGCGCAGCACCACGTCCGACAGGCCCGGCCCCAGATCGCTGAGCGCGGCGCCGACGCGCTTGCGCGCCGCATCAGGCCCGTTGCCCACACCGCTGTCGGCAGCAAATCCGCCCCGCGTGCCGCCCGTCAGGAAGCGATCCCAGTTCTGCGCAACGCGCGGGCCCATCTGCGCCAGCTCGAAATCCTCGCGCAGGCGCTCGCCAGCCGTGACCAGATCGTCGCTCAGAAACGGTGACCCATCCCGGTCGCGCCGCCGCGCAAGCGCTGTCAGTGGCGATTCGGACATGTTGTACCGTACGCGGCGGCTTTGCCCGGTGTCGGGGTCCCGCACGGTGCGTTCGCCCCAACTGCGGTGCTGGTCGGCAAAGGGGGCGGCCGCCTCGGCCATGCCGGGGCCGTCCGTCTCGGCGCCCTCCAACATCTCGTTCAGGGCCGCGCGTCCCGTTCCGGTGATGCGATACCGTGTGATGCGGCCCGCGGTGTCCGCGCCGATCCACTCTTGCAGCGCCATGGCTTCGGCAACCTGCCGATCCACCACGGCCGTGCGCGTGCTGGCCCCCGCGGCGCCATCGCGAACGACGACCGCCTTTTCCATGTCGATGGCGACCGCCAGCACAGCCCCCTTTTCGCACAGGCGGCGCAGGATGCGTTGCGCCTCGCGTTGAAACTGGTCGTTGTCGGGGGCGAGGTCTTGTCTGGCGGCGTGCATGGGGCGCGTATCCTTTCGCTGCATTTTCGACGGAGGCGACGACCGCTCTTTCAATCCGGTCCCCAACTTGCGCAGAACGGCGTCGATCAGCGGATCGTCACGCCGCGTCTCGAACCGCCGGATCTGGCGCAGCACCGTCGAGGCATGGCACCCCGTCTGGCGCGCCAGTTCGCGGATCGGCAAACCGGCTTCTGTATGGGCGAGGTAATTGCGTGCCGCAGGGGGCACCCAGCCGGGCAGACCCGCCAACGCGGGCCGTGCACCTTGTCTGTGCAGCATCATGTCCATTTCCGTCCTTCAGACCTGCCAGTTGTCCCGGCATTATCCACATGTTTGTCAACACAACCTAAGGATGCATTGGTTACCCATAAGTTAACAATCGTCGTGGTCAGCAGCATTGTTTCCAAAAGATAAACACTTGCTAAACCATCGGACGCCTGTACGTCGCCGCACGCAACACCCGCTAAAGTTGTGCAAAGTAGGGACATCGACCGGCCCGGAACGGGTTGGCCCTGACCCAACTGGAGCACTGAAATGCAAGACGTCCTGACCATGCTGCAAGGCCTGCGCCGCCCCCGCCTGCTGATGCGTGCCGCCCGAATCGGGGCCGAGGATTATCGCCGCGGCGCCCACCTGCCGCGCCTTCTGGGCTACGGCAACCTGCCGCGCCATACGCAGGCGTTGATGTGTCTGATGGAGCTCGAAGCCGAACTGAACACCCAACGGATCGAGGACGCGTCAGCCTACAACCTGTTGCGGCACGTCGACATTCTGATCGCCATCGTGGGCGAGGCCAGGATCATGCAGGCCGCGCAGCCAGTGGCTTGATCACATAAAGCTGTCGGGCTCTTCGGCCTTGCGCCGCGCCACATGGGCGTCCAGCGCCTCGCGTACGGCCACATCCATGGCTGGCGGCTGGTAATCGTTCAACAGCCGCTCGACCCGTTGATGGGCCAGCGCGACCGTGTCGCGCGCACCCTCATCCTCCCAGGTCTCGAAGGGCTTGTAGTCCAGCAGGTCCGACTTCCAGAACGCGGCCTTGAAGTTTGCCTGCGTATGGGCGCAGCCCAGGTAGTGCCCGCCCGGCCCCACTTCGCTGATCGCGTCCATGGCTTGCGCGTTCGCGTCCACCGACACACCAGCGGCCAGGTGATGCAAGGTGCCGAGCTGATCGGCATCCATCACGAACTTTTCATAGCTGCTGACCAGCCCACCCTCGAGCCATCCGCACGCGTGCAGCATAAAGTTCACACCCGCGAGCAGGCCGACATTCAGCGAATTCGCCGTCTCGTAGGCCGCCTGCGCATCCGGCAGCTTCGAGCCGCAGAATGACCCCGCCGACCGGAACGGCAGCCCAAGCCGCCGCGCCAATTGTCCAGCGCCATAGGTGATGTGCGCCGCTTCGGGCGTGCCGAATGTGGGCGCGCCGGAGTTCATGTCGATCGAGGTCACGAACGCCCCCATGATCACCGGCGCCCCGGCGCGGCACAGCTGCGAATAGGCAATCCCGGCAAGCACTTCGGCCATCACCTGCGTCAGCGTGCCCGCCACGGACACGGGCGCCATGGCCCCGCCCACGATAAAGGGTGAGATGATGCAGGCCTGGTTCGCCTCGGCATAGACCTCAAGCGCGCCCATCATCACGTCGTCAAAGGTCATGGGCGAGTTGATGTTGATCAGCGAGGTCATCACCGTGTTCTCGGCGACAAAATCCTTGCCGAACAGGATCTCGGACATCTCGACCGAATCGCGTGCCCGGCTGGGCTCGGTGACCGAACCCATGTAAGGCTTGTCCGACAGGGTCATATGGGCGTGCAGCATGTCGAAATGCCGCTTGTTCACCGCGACATCCGTCGGCTCACAGACCGTGCCGCCCGAATGGTGCAGCCACTTGGACATGTAGCCCAGCTTCACGAAGTTGCGGAAATCCTCGATCGTCGCATAGCGGCGCCCGCCATCGAGGTCGCGCACAAATGGCGGGCCATAGACCGGCGCCAGCACCAGGTTGCGCCCCCCGATCTCGACCGACCGCGCCGGGTTGCGCGCGTGCTGTGTGAACGTCGCAGGGGCCGTCGCGCACAGCTGCCGCGCCAGCCCGCGCGGGATGCGCACCCGCTCTCCATCCACGTCCGCGCCGGCATCGCGCCAGCGCTGCAATGCCGCCGGATTGTCGGGAAAGTTCACCCCGATCTCTTCCAGCACGGTCTCGGCATTGGTCTCGATGACATCGAGCGCCTCGTCGTTCAGCACCTCGAAATTGGGGATGTTGCGCTCGATGAACCGTGCGGTCTCGAAGGACACTGCGCTGCGCTCCGCCCGCCGTGCTGCACCGCCGCCACCGCGTCCGCGCCGTCTCGCCGCTCCATCCGCCATGACATCATCCCCTTTTCCCTCGTGGTGGATCGGTGATTACCCCATCCCCCCGCCCCGCGCGCGCGGTTAGCGCCACGGCAGGGAAAAAAGCGACATCCCCCGCTTCTTCTCTTTCCAAATACGGGATCGTCCGACGCTTGCCACGGGCGCACCCCCCGCCTATTGCACGACACATGACACCGCATGACCATGACCGCCTCCTCATCATCGACTTTGGCAGCCAGGTGACGCAGCTCATTGCGCGCCGCCTGCGCGAGCTGAACGTCTATTGCGAAATCCACCCCTATCAGAACGTGACGATGGATTTCGTGACGCAGTTCGCCCCGCGCGCGGTGATCTTCTCGGGCGGTCCCGATTCGGTCACGCGCGATGGCTCGCCGCGCGCGCCCGACGGGATTTACGACATGGGCGTGCCGATCCTGGGCATTTGCTACGGCCAACAGGTGATGATGCAGCAGCTGGGCGGTGAAGTGCATGGCGGCAAGATCTCGGGCGGTGGCGGGACGGCCGAGTTCGGGCGCGCCTTTGTCCAGCCTGCGGGGGCCCTGCCCCTGCTCGAAGGCTGGTTTGCCAACGGGCCCGAACAGGTGTGGATGAGCCACGGCGACCACGTCGCCCGCCTTGCCCCCGGCTTCGATGTCTTTGGCACGTCGCCGAATGCGCCCTATGCGATCACCGCCGACACCAACCGCCACTTTTACGCCGTGCAGTTCCATCCGGAGGTGCATCACACGCCCAAGGGCGCGAAACTCTACGAGAACTTCGTGCGGCTCGCAGGCTTCAAGGGCGACTGGACGATGAACGCCTACCGCGAGGAGGCGGTGCAAAAGATACGCGATCAGGTGGGTGCGGCCAAGGTGATCTGTGCCCTGTCCGGCGGCGTTGACAGTTCGGTCGCCGCCGCCCTCATCCACGAGGCCATCGGTGATCAGCTCACATGTGTCTTTGTCGACCATGGCCTGCTGCGCAAGAACGAGGCCGAAGAGGTCGTGGGCATGTTCCGCGATCACATGAACCTGCACGTCATCCACGCCGACGAGACCGAGCTGTTTCTGGGCGCGCTTGAGGGGCAGTCGGACCCCGAGACCAAGCGCAAGATCATCGGCGGCCTCTTTATCGACGTGTTCCAGAAATACGCGGACGAGATCGAAGGTGCGGCCTTTCTCGCGCAAGGCACGCTTTACCCGGATGTCATCGAAAGCGTCAGCTTTTCGGGCGGGCCATCGGTCACCATCAAGTCGCACCACAATGTGGGCGGTCTGCCGGAAAAGATGGGGCTCAAGCTGGTCGAGCCGCTGCGCGAGCTGTTCAAGGACGAGGTCCGCGCCCTGGGCCGCGAGTTGGGCCTGCCTGCGCATTTCATCGGACGCCACCCCTTTCCCGGTCCGGGCCTTGCCATCCGCTGCCCGGGCGAGATCACGCGCCCCAAGCTCGAGATCCTGCGCGAGGCCGACGCCGTCTATATCGACCAGATCCGCAAGCATGGCCTCTATGACGACATCTGGCAGGCCTTCTGCGCGATCCTGCCTGTGCGCACGGTGGGTGTGATGGGCGACGGGCGGACATATGACTACGCCTGCGCCCTGCGCGCGGTGACGTCCGTGGACGGGATGACGGCCGATTACTACCCGTTCAGCCACGATTTTCTGGGCGAGACGGCCACGCGCATAATCAACGAAGTGCCGGGCATCAACCGTGTGACCTACGACATCACGTCCAAACCCCCGGGCACGATCGAGTGGGAATGAACGTCCGTCAGGCGGCCCATGCGCGTCCCCGCAGCATCGGATCGCGGGCGTGACACCCGTGGTCAAGGCCGCCCTTTGGATGACGGGCACGATCAGCTCGTTTTCCGTCATGGCCGTGGCGGGGCGCGAGGTGAGCCACGCGCTCGATACGTTCGAGATCATGATGTATCGCAGCCTTGTGGGCGTCATCATCGTCGTCGTGCTGGCCGCGGTCACGGGCACGTGGCGGCAGGTGGAGACGGCGCGGCTGGGCACGCATCTGGTGCGCAACATCGCGCATTTCACCGGTCAGAACCTGTGGTTCCTTGCCGTGACACTGATCCCGTTGGCGCAGGTCTTTGCGCTGGAGTTCACCACGCCGATCTGGGTGATTCTGCTGAGCCCCCTTGTGCTGGGCGAGCGGCTCACGCTTGTACGCGCCATCGCGGCGACCCTCGGCTTTGTCGGTATCCTCGTCGTTGCGCGGCCCGATATGGCCGGGCTCAATACCGGTGTTATCACCGCCGCCTCCTGCGCCATATTCTTTGCCGTCACGATCATGCTGACCAAACGCCTGACGCGGCATGAACAGATCGTCTCGATCCTTTTTTGGCTGACGGCGATGCAATTGGTCATGGGTCTGGTCACCGCAGGCTATGATGGCGACATCGCACTGCCGGATCTGGCCACCGGGCCATGGGTGTTCGTGATCGGCTGTGCCGGGCTCATGGCGCATTTCTGCCTGACCAAGGCGCTGTCCCTCGCGCCCGCCACCGTCGTAGTGCCGATTGATTTCATCCGGCTGCCGACAATCGCGGTCGTCGGCATGCTGGTCTATGGCGAGGTGATCGATGTCTGGGTGCTGGTCGGCGCCGCCATCATCTTTGGCGGAAACTACCTCAACCTGTGGTGGGAAACGCGCGCGTGATCGCCGATTGTGGCGCAATGGTCACAAATTTATGACGCTCCGTCACTTGGGCCAAGCTGCCCTTGCGTAATTATTGACCTTTTAGCCTTGAAATTGGCCTATTGCGTCCCAACGCCGCACCCACTCATCTCTGGCGGCCTTGGGAGGAACAACAATGAAAACATACGCGCTGGCTACAGCGGCACTCGCTGTCTCCGCGGTTTCCGCACATGCGGTCGGTTTGGACCGATCCGCCCGCCCGACGGGGCTGATCTTCGAAGACGGCAACGTGCTGGAATTCAGCATCGGTGGGGCCAACCCCAGCATCGACGGCACCGATGCCACGGCGCAGCCAACCGGCAATATCGGCGAATCGTTTGTCATCTGGGGCGCAGGTCTTCGATACGAGATCAACGACAAGCTGTCCTTTGGCGTCATCATCGATGAACCGTACGGCGCGGACGTGTTCTACGGCCCGACGACACCGGTGTTGACCGGAACGGCAGCGATTGTCGATTCCAACGCCATCACGGCGTTTGGTCGCTACAAGTTTGACGAAAACTGGTCGGTGCACGGTGGCCTGCTCTACCAAAGCGTCAGCGCGAACGTCACGCTGAGCGGCGGGGCATACGGTATGCTCTCGGGCTACAACGCGTCTTTTGCCAACGACTCGTCGGCGGGCTTCATGATTGGTGCGGCCTACGAGATCCCCGAAATCGCGCTGCGGGTTGCGCTGACCTATCATTCCGAGATCGATCACGACCTGAGCACGTTCGAATCCGTCAGCGGCGCGCCTGTGGCCAGTTCCGAGACCGAGGTGACGACGCCGGAAACCATCGAACTGGCCTTTCAGAGCGGCGTCGCCGCAGACACGCTGGTGTTCGGTTCGGTCCGCTTTTCGCACTACAGCGCGACACGGGTGTCCCCGATCGGCCTCCAAACCCTGAGCGGTAACCCGAACGCGTCGCTGACCGACCTGGAAAACGCCTGGGATGCCGAGATCGGCATTGGCCGCCGGTTTAACGACAAATGGGCCGGCACCCTGTCGGTCGGTTGGGAGCAAAAAGGCGAAGATGACCTTGTGTCGCCTCTTGGCGGGACCAACGGCGCAGTCTTTCTCGCGATTGGCGCATCATACGACGCCAGCGAGACCGTGAATATCAGCGGCGGCATCCGGTTCACCGACTTCTACGACGCAAACCCGGCTGTTGGCGGGATCCCGGTTGCAACGTTCGAAGGGAACTCTGCCGTGTCCGCCGGTCTGCGCGTCCGCTACTCTTTCTGAACGCGACCACCTGACACACGCGATCTGAGCCTCGCCTTCCATCGAAGGCGGGGTTTTTCTTTGCGCAAGAAACGGGTGGTGCGCGCGCTGCCGGCCTGCCATTGACCCGGCATGATGACGCAGAAATCACTGTCGGGCCGCGCCTGGGCCGAACTGCTGTTGCTGGCAGTGATCTGGGGCGGGTCGTTCCTGTCGATCCGGATAGCACTTGATGAGGTGGGGCCGCTGACCTCGGTGGCGCATCGCACGGTCTGGGCGATGCTGGTCCTGTGGGCCGTGGTTGTGGCGATGCGCCTGCCGGTGCCGCGGGACCCGCGCGTGTGGCTTGCTTTTCTCGGCATGGGGATACTGAACAACGTGATCCCCTTTGGGCTGATGGCCTGGGGACAGCTTTATATCGAGACGGGGCTGACCTCGATCCTCAATGCGGCCACCGCGATCTTTGGTGTGATCGTCGCCGCGCTGGTGTTCGCGGATGAACGTATCACGCTGCGCAAGGGCATTGGTGTGACCCTGGGTTTTCTCGGGGTCGCGACGGCCATCGGCCTCGACAACTTCCGCAATTTCGACCTGCGCAGCCTCGCACAGATCGCCATCCTCGGCGGCACGATCAGCTATGCGCTGGCCGGTGCCTTTGCCCGGCACTTTCTTGGAGGGCTATCGCCGCAGGTGGCCGCAGCAGGCATGCTGACCGGCGCCAGCGTGGTGACCCTCCCGCTTGCCTGGAGCGTCGAGGGGCCCATCAGCCTCGCCCTGCAAACCGACACGATCCTCGCCATCGGGTATTACGCCATCATCGCGACGGCGGGCGCTTACCTGCTGTATTACCGAGTGCTGGCCATGGCGGGTTCGGGCAATCTGATGCTGGTGACGCTGCTGATCGCGCCCGTGGCCATCACCCTGGGCGCGCTCGTGCGGCACGAGGCGCTGTCGCCCAACGCGTTCATCGGCTTTGGCCTGCTGGCGCTTGGCCTGATCATCCTGGACGGTCGCGTCTGGGCCAGCTTGCGTCGGCGCAGCGTTGACCGGCCCACCCCCCAAGGCTAGGACACCCGGAACACCGAAAACGGGGGACAGCGGGGATGCTTTACAAGGATGCAGCGGCGTGGCGTGCGGCCACCACACGGCGCGTGCTGGTCTTTGGCATGTCGGGCCTGGGCAAGACGCATATGTCCACCACGCTGCGGGCGAGCGGCAACTGGTTCCACTACTCGATCGATTACCGCATCGGCACCCGGTACATGGGCGAATACATCACCGACAATGCCAAGGCCGAGGCGATGAAGGTGCCGTTCCTGCGCGACCTGTTGATGAGCGATTCGATCTATATCGGATCCAACATCACCTTCCACAACCTCAGCCCGGTTTCGACCTATCTGGGCAAGCCCGGGGACGCGGCCAGGGGCGGTCTGCCCATCGCCGAATACCGGCGGCGGCAAGAGCAATTTCGCCGCTCGGAAATCTCGGCGCTCGAGGATACCGGGCACTTTGCCGAACGGGCGCAGCGGCTTTATGGCTATCCGAATTTCATCTGCGACACCGGCGGGTCGATTTGCGAATGGGTCGAGCCGGCCGATGACCGCGACGCGTTGATGACGACGCTCAGCACCGTGTGCCTGCCCATCTGGATCAAGGGCGACGCCGCGCACACCGCCGCCCTGATCGAACGGTTCGACCGGGCGCCGAAACCGATGGCGTACCAGCCGGGATTTCTGCTCGACTGCTGGACGACGTATCTGGCCGAGACGGGCATGGACGAGGATGCGGTGGACCCCGACGCCTTTGTCCGCTGGACCTATGCGCGCGCCCTGGCCCATCGCCAACCGCGCTATGCGGCGATGTCGCGCTGGGGTGTGACGGTCACCGCGGATGAGGTCGCCTCGCTCAAAGGTGAAGCGGATTTCACCGATCTGATTGCAGACGCTCTTGAGCGTCGGGACCGCTCCGACTAAGTCTGCCGCTCTGCCCAAACCGGATCCAAGACCATGCCCATCAAACTGCCTTCCACCCTGCCCGCCTACAATGTGCTCACGCGCGAGGGTGTGATGGTGATGGACGAGGATCTGGCCGCCCATCAGGACATCCGACCGCTCAAGATCGGCCTGCTGAACCTGATGCCCAAGAAGATCCAGACCGAGACGCAGTTCGCCCGCCTGATCGGGGCCACACCGCTGCAGATCGAACTGACGCTGATCCGCATGTCGGATCACGAGGCCAAGAACACGGCGTCGGATCACATGGACAGCTTTTATCGCCCGTTCCGTGATGTGCGCGACGAAAAGTTCGACGGGCTGATCATCACCGGCGCGCCTATCGAACACCTGCCGTTCGAGGAGGTGAGCTATTGGGACGAGCTGCGCGCGGTCATGGACTGGACGCAGACCCATGTGCATTCGACCTTTGGCGTCTGCTGGGGTGGGATGGCGATGCTGCACCACTTCCACAACGTGCCCAAGCACATGCTCGAAAAGAAGCTGTTCGGCGCGTACCGGCATGCCAATCTTGCGCCATCCTCACCCTATTTGCGTGGGTTTTCAGATGATTGCGTCGTGCCCGTGTCCCGCTGGACCGAGGTGCGCGCACCGGAGGTGGCTGCGGCGGGCCTGCCCATCCTGCTGGGCTCTGACATCACGGGCCCCTGCCTGATCGAGGATCCGAAGCACCGCGCGCTCTACATCCTCAACCACTTCGAATACGACAGCGACACGCTGAAACAGGAATATGACCGCGATCTGGCGAGCGTGCAGGTCGAGGGGGCCGAGATCGATATGCCCGTCGGGTACTTTCCCGCGGATGATCCCGCGCAAAACCCGCTCAACCGGTGGCGCAGCCACGCGCACCTGCTCTATGGCAACTGGATCGCCGAGATCTATCTGACCACCCCGTACGACATGAACCGGATCGGGCAAGAGCAGACCGACCTGCGGGGATAAGCATGAAGACAGCATTGATTTTTCTGGCCGCAGTGGTCCTGGTGACCATCGGCGCGGTGCAGTATTTTGCCGCCAAGCGCGAGCGTGACGCAGCGGCGGCCTACCCGCCGCAGGGCCAGCTTTTGGATGTGAACGGTGTCACGGTCCATGCCGAACAGGTCGGCAGCGGGCCGGATGTTGTGCTGCTGCATGGCGCGTCGGGCAACACGCGCGACTGGACCTTTGCCTTTGCCGATATGCTCAAGGACCGCTACCGCGTCACGATGCTCGACCGGCCCGGCCTCGGTTGGACCGACCAGATCGAACCGGCGCACAGGCGCGCGTGGAGCAGTGCGCATGCGGACCCCACGCAGCAGGCGCGTCTGCTCAAGGCCGCGACGGACCAACTGGGGGTCACGCAGCCCATCGTCGTCGGCCATTCCTTCGGCGGGATCGTGGCGCTGGCCTGGGCGCTGGAATTTGACGATCTGGGCGGCGTCGTGTCGGTGGCCGGTGTGGCCAACCCGTGGCCCGGCGCGCTGGACTGGACGTATAATGTCAACGGCTCGGCCTGGGGTGGCGGGCTCGCCGTCCCGTTCTTTTCCGCCTTTGTGCCAGAGCCTTACGTGAATGACATCGTGGCCGGCATCTTTGCGCCCCAAGCAGCGCCCGATGGCTATATCGACCATGTGGGCCCGGCCCTCACCCTGCGCCGCGCATCGATGCGCGCCAATGCGCGGCAGGTCAACTGGCTGCGCCCGCACGTGGTGGAGATGTCCGCGCGCTATGGCGAGATCGACGTGCCGGTCGAGATCGTGCATGGCGATGCCGACACCATCGTGCCGCTCAACGTGCACTCGGCCAAGCTGCCGGGGCAGATCGAAGGGGCGCAGCTCACCGTGCTCGAAGGTGTTGGGCATATGCCACAACACAGCCATGCCGCGGATGTGATTGCCGCCATCGACCGTGCCGCCACGCGAGCAGGTTTGCGTTAACCGCCGCGCTGCCCCATATTGCATGTTAAGAGCAGTAACTTGGAGCCGCCCATGAGCCTCCCCTTTGACGGCGCGATCACCGACTTTTTCCAAAGCGGTGCGCCCGACGATATTCGCGACAAGATCAGCACCGCCGACAAGCGTGACATCCTCACCCCGACCTATCCGCATGCCGCGCGGATGAAGGGCAAGGTCTATGACGCCGAGATGGAGGCACTGCAAATCGAGCTGGTCAAGATGCAGGCCTGGGTCAACACCACCGGTGCCCGTGTCGCCTGCGTGTTCGAAGGGCGCGATGCCGCCGGAAAAGGCGGCACGATCAAACGGTTCCGCGAAAACCTTAATCCGCGTGGCGCGCGTGTCGTGGCACTGTCGAAACCGACAGAGACGGAAGCGTCGGAATGGTATTTCCAGCGCTACGTCCGGCAATTGCCCTCGGGCGGCGAAATCGTGTTCTTTGACCGCAGCTGGTACAATCGGGGCGTCGTCGAACACGTGTTCGGCTTTTGCGAGCCGTCAGAACGGGCACATTTCTTCACCCAAGTGCAGCCGTTTGAGCAGATGCTGGTGGATGATGGCATCCATGTCTTCAAGTTCTGGCTGAACGTCTGCCGGGCCGAGCAGTTGCGCCGTATCCTCGCGCGCGAGCAGGACCCGCTCAAGCAATGGAAGCTCAGCTGGATCGACGTCGAGGGCTTGGGCAAGTGGGATGACTACACCGCCGCGATCCGCGAGACGCTGGACCGGTCACATTCGGACCATGCGCCCTGGACCATCGTGCGGTCGGACGACAAGAAGCGTGCGCGGCTGAATGCGATCCGCACCGTTCTACACGGGCTAGATTACACCAACAAGGACGCGCAAACCATTGGGAAAATAGACAAAGAGGTTTGCGGCGGACCGGACATCTGGGATGCCTAAACGCGGCTATCACCATGGCAACCTGCGCCAGGCGCTGATCGAGGCCGCCTTGCAGCTGATCGAGGACAAGGGGCCCACCGGCTTTACCCTGTCCGAGGCGGCCAAGCAGGCCGGGGTGACCCCCGCGGCGGTCTATCGCCACTATGAGGGGCGGGAGGATCTGATCGCGGAATGCGCGCGCCAGGGCTACGGCATCTTTGCCGACCTGATGGAGCATGCGTACCAGTCGGGCCAACCCTCGGCGCTTGCGGCGTTCGAGGCGACGGGCCGCGCCTACCTCGCCTTTGCCCGCCGGTTTCCAGGGCATTACATCGCGATGTTCGAGTCGGGGATTTCCACCAACCGCACGCCGGAACTGGCGGATGTGGCGATGCGCGCGAACGCCGTTCTCGAGAAGGCGGCAACCGATTTATCCAAGCATATTCCAGAGGATAAGCGGCCACCTGCATCCATGTTCTCAGCCCATATCTGGGCCATGAGCCACGGCGTGGTCGAGCTCTTTGCCCGCAACTCGCCCGGGCGCGCGTCACCCTTTCCGCCCGAAGATCTGTTGGAGACGGGCATCGGCATATATCTGCGCGGGCTTGGGCTGATCCGCCCCGACAGTTGATCACCGCGCCTGCGACGCCGGACATGGGGCCGTCGCACATGGTTTAACGACGCCCGTTAAGTCGCTGACAAAATTACTTACCTGGACTCTCCACTCCAGCCCGACGCACGCACACAGTCGCGTCACAGGCGCCTTCAAAACGGCGCGCTATGCCAGCCTCCCCGCAAACGCAAACGACGCGCATCGGCGGAGCGCCGCCCGACATCAAGCTGTCATGAAATTGTTGCGCCCCTGTTGCATGCAACCTGTTCAAGGCGGGCATGAAAGAGCGCTTGGACCCTCTGGTTGCCGAACGGGCCCCATGGCTTTTCCGGCCGGGCACGGTGAGCCGTTTTGCCCGCGACACGCTGATGTCGATCCTGAGTTATGATGAGACGGTCGAACTGGCCACGTGCCTGCAGCACGAAAGTGCCGCGCGGCTCATGGCACAGGTGGGCGCGCGTCTTGCTCAGGACGTGACGGTGACCGGGCTGCAGCATATCCCCCGCAGCGGCCCGGCGATGGTGGTGGCCAACCACCCCACGGGCATCGCGGACGGCATTATGCTGCACCACATGCTGGCACCGATCCGGCCCGATCTGTTCTTCTATGCCAACGCCGACATCCTGCGGGTGCTGCCGCAATTGTCGGACATGATCGCCCCGGTGGAATGGCGTGCGGAAAAACGCTGCCACGGCAA
This sequence comes from Pseudomonadota bacterium, assembly GCA_038525585.1. Classification (GTDB taxonomy): domain Bacteria; phylum Pseudomonadota; class Alphaproteobacteria; order Rhodobacterales; family Rhodobacteraceae; genus Tateyamaria. The sequence goes on along the minus strand of JBCBHM010000056.1, from coordinate 9,200 downwards.
GACACGCGAGACGATGGCCTATACCCGCACTGCGGTGGCGGATGACCGGCTGGGCGTGATTTTCCCTTCCGGACGGCTGGCCAAGCGCAAGGGTCTGCGTCTGTACGAGCGGCCGTGGATGGCCTCGGCGGCGATGATCGCGCGCAAATACGCGCTGCCGGTGATCCCGGTTCACATCCAGGCGAACAACTCGGCGCTGTTTTACCTGCTGGACCTGATCCATCCCACGTTGCGCGACATCACCCTGTTTCACGAGACGCTTAACAAGGACCGGCAAGCGTTCCGCATCTGCATCGGCGCGCCCATCGACGGGGCCGCGTTGCCCCGCACCTCGGAGGACGGCATCGCGCTCTTGCGCGACGCGACCCTGCGCTTGGGCGATGACGCGCAGCGGGGTCAGCCGATGGATGTGCACCCCGCGCGCTGGTCGGCGCTGGCCGCGGCGCTGCGGTAGCGCCAAACGCAAAAGGCCGCCCGGGGATCGGAGCGGCCTTTTCCATGATGTCGGTGCAACGCTTAGCGCTTGGAGAACTGGAAGCTCTTCCGGGCCTTGGCCTTACCGTATTTCTTACGCTCAACCACGCGGCTGTCACGGGTCAGGAAGCCTGCGGCTTTCAGCGCGGCGCGCAGGGACGGATCATAGAGCTGCAGCGCCTTGGAAATGCCGTGCTTGACCGCGCCGGCCTGACCGGACAGGCCGCCGCCCTTGACGGTGGCGGTCACGTCGAACTGGTCTTCGGTGCCGGAAACGGTGAAGGGCTGGCGCAGGATCATTTGCAGCACCGGGCGTGCAAAATATGTGTTCAGCTCTTTGCCGTTCACGGTGACCTTGCCCGAGCCGGGCTTGATCCAGACACGGGCGACCGCGTCCTTCCGCTTGCCCGTGGCGTAGGAGCGGCCCAGCTCGTCCCGGACGGGCTCGCGCAGTTCCATCTCGATCGGGGCCGGGGCGGCATCGCCTGCCACGGCTTGCAGATCTTCGAGTGTGTTGATTTCGTCAGCCATGTCTTATGCGCTCCGCGTGTTCTTCTTGTTCATGGATGCGACATCCAGAACTTCGGGGCTTTGTGCCTCGTGCGGGTGCTCGGCCCCGGCGTAGACACGCAAGTTGGTCATTTGCTGGCGGCTCAGGCGGTTGCCCGGCAGCATGCGTTTGACGGCGAGGGTCACGACCCGCTCGGGGTGCGCGCCTTCGAGGATCTGCGCCTTGGTGCGCGACTTGATCCCGCCGGGGTGGCCTGTGTGCCAGTAGTGGCTTTCTTCACGCTTCTTGCCGGTCAGCTGGACCTTGTCGGCGTTGACGATGATGACATTGTCACCACAGTCCATATGGGGCGTGAAGGACGGTTTGTGCTTGCCACGCAGGCGCATGGCGACGATCGAGGCAAGACGGCCCAGCACCACGCCTTCGGCGTCGATGATGATCCACTTCTTGTCGATGTCCGCAGGGGTTGCGGTATAGGTTTTCATGTGTGCATCCGAAATAAGAGGGACGGTCGAGATTGCGCGGTTATAGGGAGGGGTGCGGGGCGCGTCAACGCGCAGAAGTGACAAATTACCATTGCAAAACAGTGCATTGTAATTAAGGTATCATGATACCCCAGGCAAGATCAGTGAATTCTTGCCTTTTGTTGCCGCCTTGGCCAGAACCACGCATGTAACACATGACGCAGTCGAAGGCAGGCAATGGAACAGCTGATCGCCCCGGTATTGTTCGGGATCGCCCTCTTGGCGCTGTCGACGGCCATCGGCATCCCGATGATCCGCAAGATGGTGATGGTGCGCGAGGCGCGGCACGAGCTGCGGCAGGGCTCGGCCGGGTTTCTGCGCAGTCTGGCGGGCTGGTCGGTGATCGGGTTCTGGCTGCTCGGCACCTGGTTCGTGGCGACCATTCTGGGCGACTGGGGGTATACCGGCGATCTGGACGGGGCGATTGCACGGTCGTGGCTGCGCCTCCAGATCGTGCTCGAGATTGCAGCCGCGCTGGCGCAGTCCGACTGATGCAGCGCGCGACGGCCTTTCAGCGCGACCTGCAGTGCACGACCTGTGCGGGCCAGCGCGTCTATGATCCGGCGCAACAATGCCTGGTCTGTGAAAGCTGCGGCACGCCGGAACGGCTCGAGACGCCGGACGATCATCTGGCCGAGGCCGAGTTCCCCTATGACCCGCATGCCACGACAGAGGATCCACGGACGGAAGATGCCCAGACGGTGCATCACTGCGAGACCTGCGGCGGCGATGTGGTGTTTGTCGGGCCCAGCCTGAGCGAGCGCTGCGCCTATTGCGATGGGCCCGTGGTGCTGCGCCAGGGCGACACCGCCTTTCAGACCATGGCGTTGATCCCCTACCGCGTGACCCGCGAGACGGCGCAGGCGGCGGTCGAGGCGTGGGTGGGCAAGCGCTTTGCCGCGCCGCGCGATCTGGCGGGCATCGTGGCGCGGGGCCGTGTGGCGGGCATCTACGTGCCGTTCTGGACCTTCGACAGCGATGAGGCGGTGGAATACTGGGCCAGCTACACGGTGCGGCGGGGCAAGCGCAGTTCGACCCGGCGGACCAAGGGCAACATGCGCGTGTCGTTCAACGACCTGCTTGTGCCCGCCTCGCCCCATGTCACACCGCTGATCCGCGACGGTATCCTGCACGAATTCGACCCGCGCCGCCTGCGCCCCTTTCGTCCGGGCTATATCGCGGGCTTTGCGGCCGAGCAGCATCACCAGACGGTGGCGGAGGGGCTGAGCGCCAATGAGGACGACAAGGACCTGCTGCTGCGCAACCGGATCAAGCGGCATGTGGGCAAATCGGGCGTACACAACATCCGCTATCACACCCACACAAGCGGCATCCATTACCGGCGCATCCTGCTGCCAGTGTGGATCCTGCACTATTCCTACGAAGGGCGCGCCAAAAAGGTGGTGGTCTGTGGCATCGACGGGCGCGCTTATGGCGAGCGGCCATTTTCCTCGTGGAAACTGGCGGGCTATTCCGCGCTGGTGAGTGCGGCGACGATGCTCTTTGGTGTGCTCTGGGGGGCGGGCGGTCTGCTTTAGACCCCGATGACGTCCGGCGGATTGTCGAGCAGATCGCGCAACCGGTGCAGACCCGCCTCGAAACTGTCGAGGCTGAGGCCCGCGTTGACGGCAAAGCGCACCGCATGGGGCGCGCGCGCATCGCGGCAGGCATATTCCTCGGCCGCGCGGATGCGCACGCCCTGCCCTTCGGCCGCCTGCACAAAGGCCCCCGCGCGCCAGCCTTCGGGCAGTTGCAGCCACAGGAACGGCACGTCCGCGCGCCAGGTCAGATCAAAGCTGCCCAGAATGTTCACCGCGCGCTGCACATAGGTCCCGATGCCAAGCCGTGCGGCATCCATGATGCCGGGCAGTTGCGGGTGGACCAGCAGCGCCGCGCACAGGTCGGTCAGCGGTGTGGCGAGGCCAAAGAACGAGTATTCGGATGTGCGTCGCAGGGCCGCTGCCTGCCCCGGCGGGGCCACGGCAATGCCCAGGCGCAAGGCAGGCGTGATCGATTTGGAAATCGACGAGACATACCAGCTGCGCTCGGGCGCGATCATGCGGTAGCACGGCGCTTGCGCCGCACCGAGGCGATAGCAGTCATCCTCGAGGATGTGCAGATCGCAGCGGCGGGCCACTTCGGCCAGCGCGGCGCGCCGCGCCTGTCCGGTGAAGGCGAGTGTGGGATTGTGGACCTCGGGCGAAGTGCAAAAGACCTGCGCGTCGTGGGATCTGGCAGCAGCCTCCAGCGCCTCGGGGATCACGCCGTGGGCGTCCATGGCCACCGGGATCACGTCGGCGCGCAACAGTTCAGCGGCCCGGCGGAAGCCGGGATAGGCCAGCTCTTCGACCAGCACCGCGGGGCGACGCCCCTTGAGCAGGGTCTGAAAGATCATCAGGATCGCGTTTTGCCCGCCATTGGCCAGCACCACGTCGTCAGGACCAAAGGAGCCCAGCGGGGCCGTGCCCAACCACTGCGCCGCGGCCGCGCGTGCAGGCCGCCCACCGGCGCGGGTGGGATAGTGCATGAGGCCCGACGGCGGATCCTGTGCAATCTCCGCCAGAAGCTGGCGGATCAGCGTCGCCTGCCCCACGCTGGGCAGATGCGGGGAAAACAGGTTCAGGTGCCAGCTTTGCGCCTCGGCGTTGTGCGTGGCGCTGTCAATCTCGATCGGCACATCCGCCAGCAGCGGCGCCTTGGGGTCGGGCTTGGCCACGAATGTGCCCCGCCCGACCTCGGCCACCAGCGTGCCGTCATCGGTCAGGATCGTATAGGCCCGCGCAACGGTGCCCGGCGTGATCCCCAGCCGCCAGGCCAGATCGCGCACCGGCGGCAGCTTGTCCTCGGGGCGCAGGGCATCTGTCGCGATGGCATCGCGGATGGCCTGCATGACCGCCTTGTATTTCGGTCCGGGTGCCGCGAGCAGGTCGGGCTGCCAAATTGTATCCATTACAATGTTTCCGTAGCGTCGCCAAAGTTCATATTGTACCCATATCACCATGGCAATATCGCCATATTGTGTCAATACAATTTAGGAGATTTCCCATGGCACAGCAGATCCAATCCCCCGCATCCCATCTGGCCTATCCGACAGCGCAAAACCGCATGCCGGTCGCGTCGGTGATGGCCGTGCGCGTGGCGGTCCTGCTGTCGAAATGGGCCATGCATCGCCGCACGCGTCTGGCGCTCAAAGACTTGCCAGACCACCTGTTGCGCGACGTGGGACTGACACGCGCCGAGGCTGATCATGAGGCTCGGCGGGTGTTCTGGCGGGTGTGACATCCCCGTGGCGCCGCCAGACCTCCTCCTTGCGGCCGGGCCTGTGCCTGGCCGCCTTTTCGTTCAAACCTCGACGCCTTGGGGCGGGATGGCATAGGTCAGGCTGGCCCGGGCCACGGGTTTGTCCATCCCTTCGGAATGTATCAATACATCGGTGACCGACAGCTGCCTGCCCAGCTTCAACAGCCGCCCCGTGCCCAGCAGATCGACACCCGCGGCGGGCTTGCGCATGAAGTCGATCGAACAATTTGTGGTCACCGCCAGCGCCCGCGGCCCGATATGGGCCAGTGTCGCGATATAGGCCGTCACGTCGGCAAGGCCGAACATCGCAGGCCCCGAGATCGTGCCGCCAGGCCGCAAATGCTTGTCGGACACGTTCAGGCGCAGCACGACCTGCGCCTCGGACACCTCTTCGACATGGAACTCCCCCGCCACCTCGAGAAACGCCGTCTCGAGAAACCGGTTCAGATCGTCGGCGGTCATCACAAGCGACATGCTTTCCCTTCCCCCAGTGCTGCCCTAGGGTTGGCCGCAAATCTGCGGGAGGACAAGATGGCACTTCTGGAACGTCAGGTCACAGGCGGTGTGGCGCATCTGACGATGAACGCACCCGAACGGCTGAATGCGCTGTCGGACGAGATGCTGGCGGCCCTGACCGACACGCTGGATGACATCGCCACGGACGCCTCCGTCCGGGCTGTGGTTCTGTCGGGTGCGGGCAAGGCGTTTTGCGCGGGCCACGACCTCAAGCAGATGACGGCAGGGCGGCAGGCAGAGGATGGAGGGCGGGCGTATTTCACCGACCTCTTTGACCGCTGCACCGCGATGATGACGCGCATCCGCACCCTGCCCCAGCCGGTAATCGCCCAGGTGCATGGCATTGCCACCGCCGCCGGATGCCAGCTGGTCGCGACCTGCGATCTGGCCGTGGCGGCCCATGGCACACGGTTTGGCGTCAACGGCGTGAACATCGGCCTGTTCTGTTCGACACCGATGGTCCCGCTCAGCCGCAACATCCCGCGCAAGCAGGCGTTCGAGATGCTGACAACCGGCGACTTCATCGAAGCCGCGCGGGCCATCGATCTGGGGCTGATCAACCGCGCCGTCGCCCCCGCGGATCTGGCGGCAGAGACGCAGGCGCTGGCCGAACAGATCGCCGCCAAGCTCGCGACGGCGGTAAAAATCGGGAAGTCAGCCTTTTACGACCAACTCGAAATGCCCGTGGCGGATGCCTACCAGATGACCCGCGATGCCATGGTCGAAAACATGATGCACCGCGACACCGAAGAAGGCATTAACGCTTTCATCGAAAAGCGTTCGCCGACCTGGACACAGTGATGGCACATTTCCGCTGATCGAGTCGGCGGATTTTTGCCTAAAATTCAAGGGAATCCCGCTGTTGTTTCGATGTGCGCACCAAACAGTTTCCAACTCTCATCTGGTGAATTGGGCGGAAATGGGGCACATTTGAGGCACGGTTAACAACCATGACGATTTGGGTCGCCGTAGGTCCACAGGTCCCTCCAGGTCAGCCTCTCTCTGACCGACCTCCGACGCGGCGACCCCAAAATCCCCTCCCGAACAGTCCGATACGCGTTGCGCCAGATGGCGCGCTGTCTTACATCCGCGCCATGGCACAGACATTACATATCGTGGGCGGCGGCATGGCCGGGTCCGAGGCGGCTTGGCAAGCCGCGCGCATGGGCGTGGACGTGGTCATTCACGAGATGCGGCCCAAGGTGGGCACGTTTGCGCACCAAACGGGGCTGCTGGGCGAGATGGTGTGTTCCAACTCCTTCCGGTCGGATGACAGCGAACAGAACGCCGTGGGGCTGTTGCATTGGGAGATGCGCGCCGCGGACGGGCTGATCATGGCCACCGCGGACAAGCATCGCCTGCCTGCTGGTGGTGCGCTTGCCGTCGACCGTGACCCCTTTGCCCAATCGGTGACGGATGCGCTGACCGCACACCCCAACATCCGGGTCGAATACGGCGAGATCACCGCGCTGCCCAAGGATGGCCACTGGATCATCGCGACGGGCCCGCTGACCTCGTCCGCGCTGGGGCAAGCCATCGCAACCGAGACGGGCGCCGAGGCGCTGGCGTTCTTCGACGCGATCGCCCCCATCGTCTATGCCGACAGCATCGACATGTCGCAGGCGTGGATGCAGTCCCGCTATGACAAGGGCGAGACCGAGGCGGAGCGGACCGCCTATCTCAACTGCCCCATGGACAAGGCCCAGTACGAGGCGTTCATCGACGCCCTGCTCGCCGCCGACAAGACCGAGTTCCACGAGGGTGAAACAGCGGGCTACTTCGACGGCTGCCTGCCCATCGAGGTCATGGCCGAACGGGGCCGCGAGACCTTGCGCCACGGACCGATGAAGCCGGTGGGCCTGACCAACCCACACGCGCCCGACGTCAAACCCTGGGCCGTGGTGCAACTGCGCCGCGACAACAAGCTGGGCACGCTGTTCAACATCGTGGGCTTCCAGACCAAGATGAAATACGGCGCGCAGGCCGAGGTGTTCAAGATGATCCCCGGTCTCCAAGACGCGCGCTTTGCCCGGCTCGGCGGCATCCACCGCAACACGTTCCTTAATTCTCCGACCCTGTTGACCGGGGATATGCGCCTGCGCTCGCAGCCCAACATCCGCTTTGCGGGCCAGATCACCGGCGTCGAAGGCTACGTGGAATCCGCCGCCATGGGCCTGCTCGCAGGCCGGATGGCCGCTGCCGAGATCCTCGGCCACACCCTCACGACACCGCCCGACACCACCGCGATGGGCGCGCTCATCACCCACATCACAGGCGGTGCCGAGGCCAAGACGTTCCAGCCGATGAACGTCAATTTCGGCCTCTTTCCCCCGGTCGAGGGCCTGCGCGGCGGACGCCGCGGGCGCAAGGACCGCTACAAGGCCTATACCGACCGCGCCAAATCCGAGTGGCAAGACTGGTTGGCGCCCCAGGCCCAAGCCGCCTGACCCACCGTCTTTGTCCCCCAAAAATCCCGGGGTCTGGGGCAGAGCCCCAGTCCGCACCCCACCACCCACTGGACGGCGGCAACCTTGCACGCCTATCCTCCGGGCATGACCAAGTTCCTCGACAAGGCCTATCAGGCCCGCGATGCCGCCGCGACCCGCGCCCTTTATGACGACTGGGCCGCCAGCTACGAGGCGGAGGTGGCGGAAAACGGATACGCCACCCCTGCCCGCTGCGCCGACGCGCTCAAGGCGCATGTGGACAACCTCGCCGACCCGATCCTCGATTTCGGATGCGGCACGGGCCTGTCGGGTCTCGCGCTGAAACTGGCGGGCTTTGCCGCCATAGACGGCGTGGACCTGTCGTCCGAGATGCTGGCCGAAGCTAGGGCCAAGGGCGCCTATCGCGATCTGCAGCAGATCGAGGCGGGCGCGGACCTGCCGCGCAGCGACTACACCGCCATTGCCGCCATCGGGGTGATCGGCGCGGGCGCGGCCCCGATCGACGTGCTGCACCAGTTGATGCGTGCCTTGCCACCGCGGGGCAAGCTGGTCTTTTCCTTCAACGACCACGCGCTCGAAGACCCGGCGAACATGCGTGGCGTGTCGGAATGGACCGATTGTGGCGCGGCCATCCTGCTCTTCAAGGAACACGGGGCGCACCTGCCCGGCATCAACCTTGGCTCCAGCGTCTACGTGCTTGAAAAAGCGTGACATTCACCACGCGTTTCGCCCCGTCCCCCACCGGCCCGCTGCATCTGGGGCATGCCTATTCCGCGATCCTGGCCCATGATATGGCCCGCGCCGCCGGGGGCCGGTTTCTGCTGCGGATGGAGGATACGGACCTGCAGCGCTGCAAACCGGAGTGGGAGGCGCTGATCCTCGAGGACATGGCCTGGCTCGGGCTCAGATGGGACGGGCCGGTGCATCGGCAATCCGACCATATCGGCAGCTACAATGCGCGGATTGCGGGGCTGATGACACGCGGCCTGCTCTACCCCTGCTCCTGCTCGCGCTCCGACATCCGCGCCGCTCTGACCGCCCCGCAAGAGGGCGCGATCCCACCGGTCTATCCCGGCACGTGCCGGGGGCGCAGCATGGCAAGCCGCAGACCCGGCGACGCGCTGCGCCTTGACCTTGGTGCCGCACTGGACGCGCTCGAGGGCCATGACCTGAGCTTTGATGAAACCGGTCCCGCGCATGCGGGTCGCCACAGTATCAATCCGGAACAGGCGCAGGCCCAGATCGGTGACATCGTGCTGAGCCGTAAGGGAGAGGACATCGTCGCCTACTTTCTGGCCTCCGCCTTCGACGACGCGGATCAGGGCGTCACGGACGTGATCCGGGGCGCGGACCTGTTCGACTTCACGCCCATACAGGTCATCCTGCAACACCTGTTGGGCCTGCCCACGCCACGCTATCACCACCACC
>JBCBHM010000055.1:0-22765 GCA_038525585.1 Pseudomonadota bacterium | reverse complement strand
TCCTCGATACAGTCGGGCTTCATCCGCTTGAGCGCGTCGATCATGCCCGAGCTTTCCACCTGGAACACGGCGACCGTCTTGCCAGCGGCATACAGCCTGTAGGACGGCGCGTCATCGAGCGGGATGCCCCCGATGTCGTTCTCCATGCCGTCTGCGGGGGCATAAAGCTCGGTCCCGTCAGCGGCGACATGCAGGGGGCGACCGGAGGCCAGGATCTGGTCGACGGCGTTCTGGATCACCGTCAGGGTCTTCAGGCCCAGAAAGTCGAATTTGACCAGCCCGGCCTGCTCCACCCATTTCATGTTGAACTGCGTCGCGGGCATATCCGACCGCGGATCCTGGTAGAGCGGGACAAGCGCATCCAGCGGCCTGTCCCCGATCACAACGCCCGCCGCGTGGGTGGAGGCATTGCGTAGCAACCCCTCGACCTGCTGGCCGTAGGTCAGCAGCCGGTCCACGACCTCTTCGTTCCGGGCCTCTTCGCGCAGGCGCGGCTCATCCGACAGGGCCTTTTCGATGCTGACGGGTTTGACGCCTTCGACCGGGATCAGCTTCGACAGCCGGTCCACCTGACCATAGGGCATCTGCAGCACGCGCCCGATGTCGCGCACCGCCGCCTTGGACAGCAAGGCACCAAAGGTGATGATCTGGCCCACCTTGTCGCGGCCGTATTTCTGCTGCACGTAGCGGATGACCTCTTCGCGCCGGTCCATGCAAAAGTCGATGTCGAAATCGGGCATGCTGACCCGTTCGGGGTTCAGGAACCGCTCAAACAGAAGCGCATAGCGCAAGGGGTCAAGGTCGGTGACGGTCAGCGCATAGGCCACGAGCGATCCGGCACCCGAGCCGCGGCCCGGCCCCACGGGAATGTTCTGATCCTTGGCCCATTTGATGAAGTCGGCGACGATCAGGAAGTAACCCGGGAAACCCATCCCCTCGATGATCTCCAGCTCGAAATCGAGCCGCTTCTGGTACGCCTCGACGCTTGCCGCGTGCGGGATCACCTTGAGCCGCGCCAGCAAGCCGTCATTGGCCTGCCGGCGCAGTTCCTCGACCTCGTCATCGGCGAATTTGGGCAGGATCGGATCGCGGCGATAGGCCATGAAGGCGCAGCGGCGGGCAATCTCGACGGTGTTCTCAATCGCTTCGGGCAGGTCGGCAAACAGTGTCACCATCTCTGCCTGGCTCTTGAAGTAGTGCTGCGGCGTGAGGCGCCTGCGCGGCTCCTGCTGGTCGACATAGGCGCCGTCGGCAATGCAGATCAGCGCATCGTGGCTTTCGTACATATCGGTGTGGGGAAAGTAGACGTCGTTTGTCGCCACCAGCGGCAGGTCCATGGCATAGGCCATCTCGACCAGCGGACGCTCGGTCAGCCGTTCGGCCTCCGGCGCGCCACCCTCACCGGGATGCCGCTGCAATTCCACGTAAAGCCGGTCGCCGAACGTCCGGTGCAGCGCTGTCATCAACGCCTCAGCCGCCGGACGTTGTCCCGCTTGCAGCAGCTGACCCACCGCACCGTCCGGTCCACCGGTCAGGCAGATCACACCACCGGCGTGGCGGCTCAGCTCATCCAGCGTCACATGCGGCAGCTCGGACCCCGCGCGCAGATAGAGGCACGAGTTCAGCTTCATCAGGTTCTCGTAACCCGCCTCGCTTTGCGCCAGCAACACGAGCGGTGCCGGATCCCGCGGCCGCTCGCCCGGTCGCGGCGTCACGTATTGCAGATCCACCTGACAGCCGATGATCGGCTGGATCCCCGCCCCCGCCATGCCGACGGAGAATTCCAACGCGGCGAACATGTTGTTCGTATCGGTCAGCGCAATGGCGGGCATGCCCGCATCCCGCACCATCTGGGGCAGCTTTTTCAGGCGAAGCGCGCCCTCGAGCAGCGAGTATTCGGAATGGGTGCGCAGGTGAATGAATCGGGGGGCATCGGTCATGGCGGCAGACTATGGCCCCGCCGCCCCCATATCCAGTGGTGCTGCAAAGTTATGCACACCAAATCGGCACCACACGCGCTGCAGCGCGGGGTCTTGCAAACCCTGCCCGCCCCGCCTTAGCCTGCGCGGGTCGCCCGGGCCGACCTCTACGCCGCATCGAGGTCCGCGCTCACACTCAGGGGCTTGGTATCGCGGCGGGCAACGACATATGCGCACGACCTTTCTTCTGAACGGAAGCGAGATCACGGCTGATACTTCGGACACCACGACATTGCTGGATTGGCTCCGCGAGGATCAGCACCTCACCGGCACCAAGGAGGGCTGCAACGAGGGTGATTGCGGCGCGTGTTCGATCATGGTGACCGACGCGCACGGGGCGCGTGCACTGAACGCCTGCATCCTGTTCGTGCCGCAGCTCGAAGGCAAGGCCGTCCGCACGGTGGAAGGGATCGCAGCGCCCGATGGCACGCTGCACCCCGTCCAACAGGCCATGGTGGATCATCACGGTGCGCAGTGCGGCTTTTGCACGCCCGGTTTCATCACGACGATGGCCACCGCGCACCTGAATGGCGCGACGGATTACGACACCGAGCTTGCGGGCAATCTGTGCCGTTGCACGGGCTACGCGCCGATCATCCGCGCCGCCGAGGCCGCCGCAGGCGCCCCCGTTCCCGAACACATGCACGACGTCCCGCGTGGTATCGCCCAAAACACCGCAGAGGGCGCGGGGTCCGGGCCCCCGACCACCCCGGATGCGCTCGCAACATGGCTGGATCAGAACCCGCACGGCACACTCGTCGCAGGGGCCACCGATGTCGGCCTATGGGTGACCAAAGAGTTTCGGCAGCTTGGCCCCGTCGCCTTTCTCAACCGCATCCCGGATCTGGCTGGCGTCACCGTCACCGACGCCGAAATCCGCATTGGCGCTGCCACCACGCTCACCGACCTGCAAGACGCCATCGCCCCGCACCACCCCGCCTTTGCGGAACTGATCCGTCGCTATGGCTCCGTCCAGGTGCGCAACGCCGCGACCCTCGGCGGCAATGTCGCCAATGGCTCACCCATCGGTGACGGATCGCCCGCCCTGATCGCGCTGGACGCGACAGTGCACCTGCAAAGCGTCGACGGCACCCGCACACTCCCCATCGCGGATTTCTTCATCGACTATGGCAAACAGGACCGGACGCCGAACGAATTTTTGGCCTCAATCACCATTCCGAGGCAAGCCGACAAGTTGCGCTGCTACAAGCTGTCCAAACGCTTCGATCAGGATATCTCGGCCGTTTGCGGCTGTTTCTGGATCGACGTCGCGGGCGGTGAGGTCCGAGAGGTCCGGCTTGCCTTCGGCGGCATGGCCGGCACCCCGAAACGGGCTGCGCGGGCCGAGGCGGCATTGCGCGGCATGCCATGGACAGACGGCTCCGTCGGGGCGGCGATGGCCGCGCTGGAGCGCGACTTTAGCCCCATGTCCGACATGCGCGCCTCTGCCGCGTACCGGATGGAGGCGGCGCAGAACATGCTGCTGCGCGCCTGGCTCGAGGATCAGGATCAGGCCACCGCCGTGCTGCAGGTGCGCGCGTGAGCGTCGCAAGGCCCCTGCCCCACGACGCGGCACATCTGCATGTGACGGGTCAGGCCCGTTATGTCGACGATATGCCGGTGCCTGTGGGCGCGCTGCATCTGGCCTTTGGCACCAGCGACACCGCCTGCGGAAAGATCACGCGGCTGACCCTCGACGCGGTCCGCGCCGCGCCGGATGTGGTGGCAGTGCTGACCGCGGACGACCTGCCCTTTGCCAACGATGTGTCACCCTCGGCCCATGACGAGCCGCTGCTGGCCACGGGCACGGTGCATTATGTCGGCCAGCCGATCTTCCTCGTGATCGCACGGTCGCATCTGGCGGCGCGCTATGCCGCGCGCCAGGCACGGATCGAGATCACCGGCACCTCGCCCATCCTGACCCTCGACGACGCGCTGGCACAGAACAGCCGGTTCGAGGACGGCCCGCGCATCTATGCGCGCGGCGATGCGACCAGCGCGCTTGCGCGGGCCGAACACCGCCTGTCGGGCATTTTCGAGATCGGTGGGCAGGAACATTTCTACCTCGAAGGCCAGGCCGCCCTCGCCCTGCCTGGCGAGGATGGCGACATGCATGTCATCTCCTCGACCCAGCACCCGACCGAAATCCAGCACAAGGTGGCCGATGCCATCGGCCTGCCCATGCATGCTGTCCGGTGCGAGACACGGCGCATGGGGGGCGGTTTCGGCGGCAAGGAGAGCCAGGGCAATGCGCTGGCCGTGGCCTGCGCGATTGCCGCCCGGGCCACCGGGCGCGCCTGCAAGATGCGCTATGACCGGGACGATGACATGATCATCACCGGCAAACGCCACGATTTCCGGATCGCCTACGATGTCGGCTTTGACAGCACGGGGCGGATCACAGCGCTGGACGTGCGACAGTTCACCCGCTGCGGCTGGGCGCAGGACCTGAGCCTGCCGGTCGCGGACCGCGCGATGCTGCATGCCGACAACGCCTATTGGCTGCCCGACATCCGGATCGAAAGTCATCGCCTCAAGACCAACACGCAAAGTGCGACGGCCTTTCGCGGCTTTGGCGGGCCACAAGGCATGATCGGGATGGAACGGATCGTGGATCACGTCGCGGCGGAGCTGGGGCTCGAGCCGCTGGCGGTGCGCCAGATAAACTTTTATGCCTCCGGCGGGGATTTTTCGGGGACAAAGACGGGGCAGACCACGCCCTATGGACAGGTGGTCGAGGATTTCATCGGTGACGCGCTGGTGGCGCAGCTGGCCAAGACGTCCGACTATGCCGCGCGGCGGGCGACTGTGGCGGAGTGGAACGCGGCCAACCCGGTGTTGAAGAAGGGGATCGCGCTATCGCCGGTGAAGTTCGGGATTTCCTTCACGCTCACCCACCTCAACCAAGCGGGCGCGTTGGTGCACGTCTATCAGGACGGTTCGGTCCACCTGAACCACGGCGGAACGGAGATGGGGCAAGGGCTGTTTCAGAAGGTGGCCCAAGTGGCGGCCAGCCGGTTTGGCGTGCCGATGGCCGCGATCAAGATCACCGCGACGGATACGGCCAAGGTACCCAACACTTCGGCCACCGCGGCCTCCTCGGGCAGTGACCTCAACGGCATGGCGGTCAAGGCGGCCTGCGACACCATCCGGGACCGCATGGTCGCGCATCTGGCGCAGCTGCACCAGTGCCATCCTGACGCTGTCCGGTTTGCGGACGGAATGGTGCACGCGGGCGAGGCGCAGTACAGCTTTGGCGCGGTGGCCGCGATGTGTCACCAGGCCCGGATCAGCCTGTCGTCCACCGGCTTTTACAAGACGCCCGACATTCAGTGGGACCGGATCAAGGGCCAGGGCCGACCGTTTTTCTACTTTGCCTACGGCGCTGCCGTGACCGAGGTGGTGATCGATACGCTCACCGGTGAAAACCGCATCCTGCGCGCCGACATCCTGCACGACGCGGGCGCGTCGCTGAACCCGGCGCTGGACATCGGACAGGTTGAGGGAGGCTATGTTCAGGGGGCGGGCTGGCTCACAACCGAAGAGCTGGTCTGGGACGACAGCGGCCGCCTGCGCACCCATGCCCCGGCGACCTACAAGATCCCCGCTTGCGCCGACCGGCCAGATATCTTCAATGTCGCGCTGTGGGATGGGGAGAACAAGGCTGACACAATCTACAAGTCCAAGGCCGTGGGCGAGCCGCCGCTGATGCTGGGCATCTCGGCCTTCCTCGCGCTGAGCGATGCGGCGGCGGCCTGCGGGCCGCATTATCCCGACCTGCATGCGCCAGCCACACCCGAGGCGGTGTTGCGCGCAGTCAAGACGGCGCGCGGCGATGTTTGACCGCGCGGCGCTCATCGACGCGTGCCGCACCCATGCCACGGTGGTCCGTGTGGTCGTGGCCCATGTGCAGGGCTCGACACCGCGCGAACCGGGGGCGGCGATGCTGGTCTGGGACAGCGGACAGTCGGGCACCATCGGCGGCGGCACCCTGGAATTCGAAGTGACGCGGCGCGCGCGCACGCTGCGTGTCGACGGGTTCAGCCGCCATGCGCTGGGACCCGACATGGGCCAATGCTGCGGCGGCGTGGTGGAGGTGCTGAGCGAGATCTATGACCTCGACCGGGCGCTGGCGCTGCCCGAGGATGTGATCGCCCGCGGGCCCGATCCGATGCCCCTGTCGATCAAGCGGATGATGAAAGCAGCCCGGAACCAGGGCCAGCTGCCACCCACGCAGCTGCGCGACGGTTGGCTGATCGAGCCTGCGCGCCCCGCCGACCGGGACCTGTGGATCTGGGGCGCGGGCCATGTGGGCCGCGCGCTTGTCGACATCCTGCAGCACATGCCCGGCAATCAGCTGACCTGGGTCGACACCGCGGCCAACCGCTTTCCGACCGAGATACCGGCCAAGGTCCGCGATGTTGTCGCGACCGAACCGGCACGCCTGATGGCCCACGCGCCTACGCATGCAGCCCACCTGATCCTGACCTATTCACACGAGATCGATCTTGCCCTGTGCCACGCAGCGCTGGCGCACGGCTTTGGCGCCTGCGGCTTGATCGGATCGCGGACCAAGTGGGCACGGTTCCGCAAGCGGCTTGTGGACCTGGGCCATACCGAAACGCAGATTTCGCGCATCACCTGTCCCATCGGCGATCCGTCCCTGGGCAAGGAGCCGCATATGATCGCGCTTGGCGTCGCGCACCGCCTGGCCCAGAGCCGGCAAACCGGGCGGCCGCAGCGCGAGGTTCGGGCATGAGCGCCCCGCTGCTGGCCATCGCGGGGCTCACCAAGGCCTACCCGGGGGTCGTCGCAAACGACGATGTGAGCCTGTCGATCGCGCCCGGCGAAATCCACGCCCTTCTGGGCGAGAACGGGGCGGGAAAGTCGACGCTGGTCAAGATGATCTACGGGCTGGTCAAGCCCGATGCCGGGCAGATGCAGATGCACGGCGCGCCCTTTGCCCCCAGCGACCCGCGCGCCGCCCGGAGCGTGGGCGTCGGCATGGTGTTTCAGCACTTCTCGCTCTTCGATGCGCTGAGCGTGGCCGAAAACATCGCATTGGGCACGGAGACACCGCCGCCGATGCGCATGCTCGCGCAGCAGATCCGCGCGGTGTCCGAGACCTATGGCCTGCCGCTGAGCCCGGACCGCGTGGTGGGCGATCTGTCCGCTGGAGAGCGGCAGCGGGTCGAGATCATCCGCTGCCTGCTGCAGGAACCGTCGCTGTTGATCATGGACGAGCCGACATCCGTGCTGACCCCGCAAGAGGTGGAGATCCTGTTCGAGACGCTGCGCAGGCTCAGCGCGGACGGGACGGCGATCCTCTACATCTCGCACAAGCTCGAAGAGATCCGGACGCTGTGCGATGCCGCGACGATCCTGCGCGGCGGCAAAGTCGTGGGAACATGTGTACCGCAAGACACCTCCGCCCGCGATATGGCCGAGATGATGGTGGGCGCGCGGCTGGTCGCGCCCAAGGCGCAGGACCACGCGCAGGGCGCGGTGAAGCTGGCCGTGACGGGGTTGCGCGTCGCCTCCCCTTCGGCCTTTGGCATGTCGTTGAAGGACGTGTCCTTCGACGTACGTGGCGGCGAGGTGCTGGGCATCGGTGGCGTGGCAGGCAACGGGCAGGATGAATTGCTGGCCGCGCTCTCGGGCGAGGTTCCTTGCGGCGCGGGCATGGTCCGCTTTGACGGGCGCGACCTGAGCGGGGTCGGGCCCGAAGCGCGCCGGGGCATCGGGGTGCTGGCCGCACCGGAGGAACGGCTGGGCCATGCCGCGGCCCCCAACATGTCATTGACGGAAAACGCGATGCTGACCGGCGCGGCGCGCGAGGGATTGGCGCGGGGCGGGTTTCTCGACTGGCCCAAGACCCGCGCATTCGCCGAGCGGATCATCGAAGGCTTTGACGTGCGCACGCCCGGCCCGGCCAATGCCGCGCGGTCGCTGTCGGGGGGCAACCTGCAGAAATTCGTCATCGGGCGCGAGGTCTTGCAACGGCCCGACGTGCTGGTGGTGAACCAGCCCACATGGGGCGTGGATGCGGCGGCCGCGGCGGCGATCCGACAGGCGCTGCTGGATCTGGCCGCGGGCGGCGCAGCGGTGGTGGTGATCTCGCAGGATCTGGACGAGCTGATGGAGATTTCGGACCGGTTCGCCGCGTTGAACGAGGGGCGGTTGAGCGCGCCGCGGCCCACCGCAGAGCTGGACGTGGAGCAGATCGGCCTGATGCTGGGCGGCGCACACGGGATGGAGGTCGCACATGTCTGACAGCGACCCTCCGGGGGAAGTTTTTTTGGGCAAGATGAAGCAGGGGATCGCGCCATGATCCGGCTGGACGCGCGTCCGCAGCCCAGCCCGGTGATGGCCTACGCCACCCCGGTGCTGGCCGTGGTGCTGACCATGATCTTTGGCGGGGTGCTTTTTGCAGTTCTGGGCAAGGATCCGGTGACGGCGATTGCCACGATCTTTTGGGAACCGATCTTTGGTGAGTTTGCGTTCTTCTATCGGCCGCAACTGCTGATCAAAGGCGCGCCGCTCGTCCTGATCGCGATTGGGCTGGCGCTGGGATTTCGCGCGGGGATCTGGAACATCGGGGCCGAGGGGCAGTATATCGTGGGCGCGATCTGCGGCGCAGGCGCGGGGCTTGCGTTTTATCCGGCAGAGAGTGTTTTGATCTTTCCGCTGATGGTCCTGGCAGGCGCCTTGGGCGGTTGGGCCTGGGCCATGATCCCCGCCGTGTTGAAGGTGCGGTTCGGCACCAATGAGATCCTGGTGTCGCTGATGCTGGTCTATGTGGCCGAACAGCTGTTGGCCTCGATGTCACTGGGCCTGTTGAAAAACCCCGAAGGGTTCGGCTTTCCCGGCTCGCGCAACCTGCAGCAATACCCGTCGGCACATAACGCAGAGATCCTCGCCGGGACGGGCATGCATTGGGGGGTCGTGGCGGCGCTGATCGCCGTGATCTTTGCCTATGTCCTGCTGGCGCGGCATCGGTTGGGCTTTGCCATCCGCGTGACCGGAGAGGCGCCGCGCGCAGCGCGGTTCGGTGGCGTGAACCCCGGGCGGCTGATCCTGTTTTGCCTGGGCATGTCAGGTCTGCTCGCGGGCCTTGCGGGCATGTTCGAAGTGGCCGGGCCGTCGGGGCAGATCAGCATCGACTTCAACGTGGGCTACGGGTTTACGGCGATCATCGTGGCGTTCCTGGGCCGCTTGAACCCGCTGGGGATTGTGGCGGCGGGGCTGCTGATGGCGCTGACCTATATCGGCGGCGACATCGCGCAATCGCAACTGGGGCTGCCGGCGGCGGCCATTCAGGTGTTTCAGGGCATGCTGCTGTTTTTCCTGCTGGCGCTGGACCTGCTCACGCACTACCGTGTGCGCTTTGGCGCGGCGGAGGTCGCATGATGGAAGCCGCCGCCGCCGCCCTGATCAGCCTGCTCGTGCGGCAGGAATGGTACTGCTCCAGCCCGCTGGAGCCGGACATGACCACCGCCCTGCGCCTCGGCTTTCAGCTGAGCGCGGACGGGGAGTTTGACGGCTCTGGCATCGTGATGCCGCTGCGCACCGCGCAACGCTTTGACTGGTCCGGCAGCTGGACCTTGCTCGACGGGCAACTGGTCATGATTGGCGCCACCCGGGGTCAAAGTTTTGGCATCGCGCCGACGGGCGAGCTGCGCGGCATGGCGCGGGTGACCCAGGGCGACGTGATCGTCCTTGACGCGGCAAGCGACGGCGGAGCCGCTCGCACGATGCGCTGCCTGACCTACAAGCTTGAGTGACGCCATGGACCTGTCTGCCATCAACCCAATCCTCCTGATCGCCGCGATGATCGCGGCCTCCACCCCGATCCTGCTAGCCGCCATTGGCGAATTGGTGGTGGAACGGGCGGGCGTGCTGAACCTCGGGGTCGAGGGGATGATGATCACCGGCGCGGTCTGCGGGTTTATCATCACCGTCAACAGCGGCTCGCCCACGGTCGGCTTTATGGCCGCGGCGGTGGGCGGGGCGGTGCTGTCGCTGCTTTTTGCCTTTCTCACACAGGTGGCGCTGGCCAACCAGGTGGCGAGCGGTCTGGCGCTGACCCTCTTTGGCCTCGGGCTGTCGGCGCTGATGGGCCAAAGCTATGTCGGGATCAAACCACCGCGGACCGAGACGACACCGCTGGGCCCGCTGGCCGACATCCCGGTCATCGGCCCCATCCTCTTTGGCCACGACCTGATCGTCTATCTGGGCCTCGTGATCGTGGCTGGCACCTGGGCGGTGCTGAAATTCACCCGCGCGGGCCTGGTCCTGCGCGCGGTGGGCGAAAACCACGACGCGGCCCACGCGCTTGGCTACAAGGTCAAGCGCATCCGGACGCTGGCCATCCTCTTTGGCGGTGCCTGTGCGGGCCTTGGCGGCGCCTATATCAGCCTCATACGCGTGCCCCAATGGACCGAAGGGATGACGGCGGGCGTGGGCTGGATCGCGCTGGCGCTGGTCGTCTTTGCCAGTTGGAAGCCCTGGCGCGTCCTGCTCGGTGCCTATCTTTTCGGCGGGATCACCCAGCTGCAGTTGAACCTGCAAGGGGCAGGCGTTGCCATTCCTGTCGAGTATTTGGCAATGTCGCCATACCTCGTGACGATCATCGTGCTGGTGATTCTGAGCGCAGACAAATCTCGTGCCCCCGGCTCACTGGGGCGCACATTTCACGCCTCCAGCTAGAGGCCAATAAAACCGGGGAGACCACCAACTCATGAAATTCGGAAAACTGCTTGCCGGCGTCGCGCTGGCGCTGGGTGTCGGCGGTGCGGCCTTGGCCGACGGGCACGAAAAAACCAAGGTCGGGTTCGTCTATGTCGGCCCCGTGGGCGATGGCGGCTGGACCTATGAGCATGATCAGGGCCGCCTCGCGGTCGAGGCCGAATTCGGCGATGCGGTCGAGACGGTATTCGTGGAAAACGTGGCCGAAGGACCCGACAGCGAGCGGGTGATGACGCAGATGGCGCTTGACGGTGCCGACCTGATCTTTACCACGTCGTTCGGCTACATGGACCCGACCAACAATGTCGCGGCCAAATTCCCGGATGTGAAGTTCGAACATGCGACGGGCTACAAGCGCCTGCATCCGAACGTGTCCACATACTCGGCCCGGTTCTACGAAGGGCGCGCGATCCAGGGGCACATCGCGGGCAACATGACGGAAACGAACATCATCGGCTATATCGGGTCCTTCCCGATCCCCGAGGTGATCCGTGGCATCAACTCGGCCTATATCCACGCCAAGAAGGTGAACCCGGATGTCGAGTTCAAGATCATCTGGGTCTACACGTGGTTCGACCCGGCCAAGGAGGCGGACGCCGCCAAGACGCTGATCGACCAGGGCGCGGATGTTGTGCTGCAACACACCGATTCCACTGCACCCCAGGCCGCCGCACAGGAGGCGGGTGGCGTGGTGACCTTTGGCCAGGCCTCGGACATGGCGCAATACGCACCCTTCCCGCGCGTGTCGTCGATCATCGACGACTGGGCACCGTACTATATCGAGCGTACCCGCGCCGTGATGGACGGCACCTGGGAGCAGAAGGACACATGGGACGGCATCGGCCCCGGCATGGTGAAAATCGGTGAGATCACCGATGCGGTTCCCGCCGAGGTCAAGGCCGAGGCGATGGCGATGCGAGATGCACTGGCCGATGGATCATACCACGCGTTCACCGGCCCGCTGAACAAGCAGGACGGCACGCCCTGGCTGGCCGAAGGGGAGACGGCCGATGACGGCACGCTGGCAGGCATGAACTTCTACGTCGAGGGGATCGAAGGCGAGATCCCGCAATAATCGACAGCATGGATTTCGGATGATGGCCCTGCCCTGCGGCGGGGCCATTTTTGTGTCAAACTGCGACCAAGTGACCGTTACAACTTTAAAGAGTTGGTACGCGCATTATGGTTGAAGGTGAGATATGTTGCACTATCAACCACCTTCGCCTGAGCCGGGACCGCTAACCCATGTTGCACCGCTTTCTTGTCAGCTTGATCGTTTTGGCGTGTTGCCTTGGCGCGCCACTTGCCGCGCAGCCCACCGACAAGGTCGTCGCCGCGCATTACCCGCCATTGATGGTCGCCAACGATCGTGAGCGTCCGGGATATGCCGTCGAAATCCTGCAAGAAGCGGCGCGCCGTGCCGGACGCAACGTCAACATCACCTTTCTTCCGTTCGAACGCGCGATTTTCGAGGTGCAGAACGATCCGGCGACGCTGATGCCATCGCTGTTCAAGGGCAAGGCGCGCGACGATCTGTTCCTGTGGGTGATCGACATCAGCATGGCGGAACTTCGTTTTGCGTCGGTCAATGCGTCCGTCAATGATCTGGACGCCGCGCGCGCTCTGCCCACCATCGTGCTCGAAAACGGCACGACGGGCGACACGTTGCTGACCAAACTTGGGTTCGACAACGTCATGCGCCTGCACGACCCGGAGGCAAGCGCGCGCATGCTGCAATCGGGCCGGGCCACCGCGTGGTTTCTGACGCAAAGCAACATGCAGCGGGTCTGGAGCGCCATCGGCGCCCAACCGCCGTTGACCTTTGGCGATATCGTCCATGAGGTGCCCATCTCGATTGTGGCGAGCCCCACCTTGCCGCCCGAGATAAAGGCCGCCTACCGCGATGCGGTGCAATCCATGTACGATGACGGCACGTTGGCCGACATCATCGCCCGTTACGAGGCGCTGTGACCGTGTCAGCCGGGAAAGATCAGCGCCATCTGCGCATCAAAGCTGGCCCAGGTCATCGTCGCCTTGTTGCCCGCGTAGCCATGGTAATGTGATTTCCCGCTGTCGTTGGGCAGGCCCGCCCAGATCTTGGCAAGGTTGTTCATGAACGCATGGCGTGGCAGCGCGCCGGCGGTAAACCGTTTGATCCCCGCCTCTTTCAACAGCACATCGGCCAGCGCATCCTGCACTGCGGGGGTGAACATCGTGTCTTCGTCCAGGTTCAGACGATCCGCCAAACGCCGCAACGTCGGCGGGATGAACTGATAGCGGCCAATGGCGTGCGGCATGCCGGGGGTTGCGTCGATCCAGGCATAGATGTCGCCCAGTGTCATTTGCGTCGGCGGCGCGTCGGGCAAGATCCAGGCCCCGTATTGGACAGCGTCATACCCCTTGGCCCCTGCCTCGGCCTTGGCGATGAGGCTGCGCAGTTGCGCAACGGCCGTGCCGCTCACGCTCCCTTCCAGAACCTGGGGGGTGGATGGTGCCACCTGACGCGAAAACAGTCCCGACGACGACGTTCCGGCAAAAAGGCTCGCCCGGCCCTGTGCGCCAGAGGTGGCGCGATCAAAAAGCGGTAACGCCTCGGTCAACAGGCTGGCCCGGCGCACCATTGGCAGCAGCTCAGCCGAAACCGGCACCGCGCTCACCACCATCGCACAGGCGATCAAACCGCCGAAAACCCCACGCATCGCAACTCCATTCTGAAATCATCGCGTGGGCTCATATGGACCGCGCGACATTGACAGAACCTTGCGCGTCACGCGCCATCTGCAGCGGCTTTGATTAAAATCCGCGAGACCTGCCGCTATTGCGACAGGATGCCGAAGATCTCGTCCTTGAGCGCCATCCGCCTCTTGCGCAGATCGGCCATATGCGCGTCGCTCACCGGCTCCACATCCGTTTCAGCCCGGTGCACGTCGCGGTTTATCGCGTGATACGCATCCACCAGCTGGGCAAAATGTGCATCGGTCTGGCGCAGCGTTGAAATCCGCTCTGCGTGTTCGGGAAAATCGCTGGCAAGCTCATGTGGGGTATCGGACATCCGAGAGCGCTCCTGTGTTCAGCTTTTGCGGGACTTTGGGTGCAGTGACGCCGCCAGAATGTGGCCGGACGCGTGCACGACCGTCTGCGCATGATGGACGATGTTCGGGTCAGGCGCGGTGGCGACCGTCAGATCCTTGCCGGGATAATCCAGCCGCGACAAAAAGTGCTTCATGCAATTGATCCGCGCCCGCTTCTTGTCGTTCGACTTGATCACCGTCCAGGGTGCATCCGCCGTATCGGTGTAAAAGAACATCGCCTCCTTGGCCTCGGTATAGTCGTCCCATTTGTCCAGGCTGGCCCGGTCGATCGGCGACAGTTTCCATTGTTTGAGAGGGTCGGTCTTGCGCGCATCGAACCGGCGGCGCTGTTCGCCTTGCGTGACCGAAAACCAGTATTTGAACAGCTTGATGCCTGAGCGCGCCAGCATCCGCTCGAATTCCGGTGTCTGGCGCATGAACTCGAGGTATTCGGCGGGCGCGCAGAAACCCATCACCCGCTTGACACCCGCGCGATTGTACCACGACCGGTCATACAGAACGATCTCGCAACTGGTCGGCAGATGCTTGATGTAGCGTTGGAAAAACCACTGGCCGCGCTCTTGGTCCGTCGGTTTGTTCAACGCGACACCGCGCGCGGCGCGCGGGTTCAAATGCTCCGTAAACCGCTTGATCGTTCCGCCCTTGCCCGCCGCGTCGCGCCCTTCGAACAGCAGCACGAATTTCTGGCCGGTATCCTGCACCCACAGCTGCACTTTGAGCAGTTCGACCTGCAACGCCGCCTTTTCCGCCTCATACTCCTCCCGCGTCATCTTGTCGGCGTAAGGGTATTCGGTGATGTCAAACGCCTGTGCAGATGCGGTGGCCGCGTCGGGAACGGGGACGGGTTTCAACGGGGTTTCGACCTTGGGCATGGGGCACCTCCAGGTGTTGGAATGGCCCAATCAGACAACATGCGCAGCCGTCTGTCTTTGACGTGCATCAAGGCCGCGTCAGCCGTCTTGTCGGATCACCGCATTGCTCGGGTCATAGGGGCTGTCCTCGACGATTTCCGCGGTCCACAGCTGGTCGAACATCTTGACCTGCAGCCTTGTGCCCGGTGTCGCCAGCTCTGGCGTGACATATCCCATGCCGATGGATTTGCCGAACGCGACCGAATAACCGCCCGAGGTCAAGCGGCCCACCCGCGTTTGCCCATGATAGAGCGCCTCGCGCCCCCAAGGGTCCGCATCCTCGGGCCCGTCGATCAACAGCGTGACGCATTTGGACCGGATGCCTTTGGCCTCCATCGCCGCCTTGCCGTGGAAATCCTTGCCCAGATCGACAAAGCGCGGCAGATCCGCCTCGAGCGGGGTGGCATCCCGGCCCAGCTCGGTGCCGAAGGCGCGGTAGGATTTTTCCTGCCGCAACCAGTTCTGCGCCCGCGTCCCCACCAGCTTCATCCCGTGCGGCGCGCCCGCCTTGACCAGTTGATCCCAGAGGTAGGTCTGCATCTCGATCGGATGGTGCAATTCCCAGCCCAGCTCGCCGGTATACGCCACGCGGATCGCGCGCACCGGGCACATGCCCAGCTCGATATTGCGCATGCTCAGCCAGGGGAACCGCCTGTTCGACAGCACCGATCCCGGGTCTGCATCCCTGACCAGCGCGTTCAGCACGTCCCGCGACTTGGGCCCGGCGATGGCGAACACGCCCCATTGCGTGGTCACGTCCTCTTCGTTGATGCGGCCGAACTCGGCCTCTTTCTCCATAATCGCCTTGTAGAGGAAATCCTGATCATAGGCGTGCCAGGCCCCCGCCGACACGAGGTAGTAGTCATTCTCGGCCAGCCGCACGATGGTGTATTCCGTGCGCGTCGTCCCCGCCGCCGTGAGCGCGTAGGTCAGGTTGATGCGCCCCACCGATGGCAGCTTGTTGGTGGTGAACCAATCGAGGAACGCCGTCGCCCCCGGCCCGCTGATCCGATGTTTCGTGAACGCCGTCGCGTCGATCAGGCCGACACCCTCGCGCACCGCCTGCGCCTCGTCTCGCGCGTATTGCCACCAGCCCCCCCGGCGGAACGATCGCGCATCGCGATCAAAGCAGTCGGGCGCATCCAGCGGGCCGTAATAATTGGGCCGTTCGAACCCGTTGACGCAGCCAAATTGCGCGCCCGCCGCCTTCTGCCGGTCATAGGCCGGTCCCGTGCGCAGCGGGCGGCACGCTTCGCGCTCCTCGTCCGGGTGGTGCAGGATGTAGACATGCGCATAGCATTCCTCGTTCTTGCGCGCGGCATATTCCGTCGTCATCCAATCGCCGTAGCGTTTGGGGTCGAGCGAGGCCATGTCGATCTCCGCCTCACCCTCGACCATCATCTGCGCAAGGTAATATCCCGTGCCACCCGCCGCCGTGATCCCAAAGGAAAAACCTTCGGCCAGCCACATGTTCTCGAGCCCCGGCGCAGGCCCGACCAGCGGATTGCCGTCCGGCGTGTAGCAGATCGGCCCGTTGAAATCGTCCTTCAGACCGCTGTCCTCGCACGAGGGCACACGGTGGATCATCGCCATGTATTGCTGTTCGATCCGCTCCAGATCGAGCTGGAACAGATCGGCGCGAAAGCTGTCGGGCACACCGTATTCGAACCGCGCAGGCGCGCCATGCTCATACACGCCCAGGATCCAGCCGCCCCGCTCTTCGCGCACATAAGATTGCGCATCCGCATCCCGGATCACCGGATGCTCCACATGCCCCTCGGCGCGGAATTTCACCAGCGCCGGGTCCTGCTCCATCACGATGAACTGATGCTCGACCGGGATCGCGGGGATCTTGATGCCCAGCATCTGTGCTGTGCGCTGCGCGTGATTGCCCGAGGCTGTGACCACATGTTCGGCAGTGATCACCACCTGCTCGTCCGATGGCACGAGGTTGCCGCCCTTTTCCACCATCTTGGTCGCCGTGACCTCCCACGCCTCACCGGTCCAGTGAAACGCATCGGCCTGCCACTTGCGCTCGATCATCACGCCGCGCTGACGCGCACCCTTGGCCATCGCCATCGTCACATCCGCGGGGTTAATGTAGCCGTCGGTCTGGTGATACAGCGCGCCTTTCAGGTCGTCGGTGCGGATCAGGGGCCACTTGGCCTTGATCTGATCCGGCGTCATAAACTCGTACGGTACGCCGCAGGTTTCCGCCGTGGACGCATAGAGCATATACTCGTCCATCCGCGCGTCGGTCTGCGCCATGCGCAGGTTGCCGACCACGGCAAAGCCCGCATTCAGCCCCGTCTCTTCCTCAAGCGTCTTGTAGAACTTGATCGAGTAGTCGTGGATATGGGTCGTCGCAAAGGACATGTTGAAATACGGCAAGAGCCCTGCGGCGTGCCAGGTGCTGCCGCTTGTCAGCTCATCCCGCTCCAGCAGCATCACGTCGTCCCACCCGGCGCGGGCCAGATGATAGGCAATCGACGTCCCCACGGCCCCGCCGCCCACCACAAGCGCTTTGACATGGCTCTTCATGATCCGACTCCCCCGCGTTCCAAGCTCTGCTATCTTCTAGAAAAATCCACAGACCAAACAGGCCAACAAGCCGACCGGTCGCGCGCAAAAAACGACGCGTGCCAATGCGCCTTCCGTCTTTGTCCCAGAAAATCCTGGGGGGAGGCGAAGCCGGGGGGCAAAGCCCCCCTAAAATATGTCGTCGCGCAGCGGCAATGGGATCACGGCAGACGCGTGAAGGTGACCGTTCCGATAGGTTGCAAGCCCGTTTCGGTCAGAAACGCAGGATGGCTCAGCAACCGAACAGACTGGCGGGGCTGTGTCTCCACGTTTGGTCCTTCGAACGCGCGCCCACTGTCGACGCCCGCATCCCACACCCATAACGGCGCGCGCACCTGCGCGAGCCACCCTGCATCCTCGCGCAACGCCACGGCGCTCACACCGGTGAACCAGTCGGGGCTGGGCGCCAGCATCGTCACCAAGGACACAAAACGCTGCCGCGCGGTCAGCTCCAGCTCAAAGGCAAAGGTGCCAACGCCCGCGTCGATCCCCGGCACGACCATATGCGCGCCCACCCGGCCGCGGCGACGCCTTCGGCCAGTTCCGCCTCCAGCACCGACACGCGCCCGTTCGTCGCCACCAGCGCCAATCCGCTCGTGGCGGTGTCCCCGTCATCAAAGAGCGCATAGCGCGCGGTATGGGCAAAGGCGATCAGCCGCGACCAGTGCTTGTCCGCCGGATGCCCGGCTTGGGCCGCGCCGTCCCAAACCAGCGCGACCTCGACCTGATACCGCACCGTCTCCTGCGCCTGAGCGGCGGTGACCGCCAGGCACATCGCCAGCACCCAGCGCACCAGGCGCCTAGCCACGCCGCGGCCCGAAAATCTTGCCCGGGTTCAGGATGCCCTGCGGATCGAGCGCGCCCTTGATCGCCGCCATGAACTCGGTCGTAGCCCCCAGTTCCTTGACCAGATAGGGCATCTTGCCCTGCCCGATCCCATGCTCGCCGGTGCAGGTGCCATCCATCCGGATCGCTTCATCGGCGAGATAGGCGGTGAACTCTTCCGCCCGCGCCACCTCGCCTGCGTCCTCCATGTCGATCAGCACGAGCGAATGAAAGTTCCCATCGCCCACATGACCGACAATCGGCGCCAGCAGATCCAACTCCGCCGCTTTCTGCTGTGCGCCCGTCACCGCCTCTGCCAGTCGCGAGATCGGCACACAGACATCCGTCGAAATCCCCTGCGCACCGGGGCGCAGCTGCAACGTCGCCCAATAAAGGTCGTGCCGTGCCTTCCACAGCTTGTTGCGCTCCTCCGCGGTGGCGGTGGCTGCAAAATCCGTCCCGCCGACATCTTCGGCGATCGATCCGAACATCTCCGCCTGCTCGATCACGCCCCGATCCGAGCCGTGGAATTCGAGGAGCAGCAGCGGCGTCTCCGGCAGGTCCAGCTTGGCATAGGCGTTGGCCGCCCGCACGTTGAGCGCATCCAACAGCTCGATCCGCGCCACGGGGATCCCGTATTGGATCGTCGTCATCACCGCCTGACAGGCCGCATCCACCGATGGAAAGGACATGCGCGCCGCCGAAATCGCCTCCGGTATCCCCTGCAGCTTCAGCGTGATCTCGGTGATCAGGCCCAGCGTCCCTTCGGAGCCGACCAGCAGCCGCGTCATGTCGTATCCGGCGGAGGTCTTCTTGGCCCGCTGCGCGGTGCAGATCACGCGGCCATCGGCCATCACCGCCTCGAGGCTCAGCACGTTGTCCTTCATCGTGCCGTAGCGCACGGCATTGGTGCCCGAGGCCCGGGTCGCCGCCATTCCGCCCAGCGACGCATTCGCGCCAGGATCGATGGGAAAGAACAGGCCCCGGTCGCGCAGATATGTGTTCAGGTCTTCCCGCGTCACACCCGGCTGCACGACGCAATCGAGGTCTTCGGCATGCACCGCCACGATTTTGTCCATCCGGCTCATATCGACCGAGATGCCGCCCGCCGGCGCGTTCACATGCCCCTCGAGCGATGTGCCGGTGCCAAAGGCAATGATCGGCACCTCATGCGTCGCACAGACCTTGACGATCTCCGACACTTCCTGTGTTGACGCTGGAAAGACCACCGCATCGGGCGCCTGCGCCCGGATCCAGGTGGTGGTGTGTGCATGCTGGTCGCGAATGGCCTGCCCCGTCTGGAACTGATCGCCAAAGCGCTGTTTCAGAATTCCCAGCGCCGTGGCGATGCCGGCCTCGTTGCGTGGCAAATCAATGGCCTGTGCCATATGTCTCCTCCCTGAAACGCCGTGGCTCAATCGCCCAGCGCAATCCCTTCACGCCGCGGATCTGCCCCGCCCTGCAATCCGTCGCCTATGGCGATCACATGCAGGCCCGAGGTCAGATCGCGGCCGTTCACCTCGTATCCCATGGCGTCCAGCGCCGGGGCCAGATCCATCGCCGATGTCCCGTCCTCCAGATCATAGGTGCCAAACCGGTTCACCGCATGGGGCAGGTCCACCGCCTGTTGCACGTCCATGCCCCAGTCGAGATGCGCAATGATCGTCTTGGCGGTATAGCCGATGATCCGGCTGCCCCCGGGCGAGCCGACGGCGAGCACCGGTGCCCCATCCTTCATCACGATTGTCGGCGACATCGACGAGCGGGGCCGCTTGCCCGGAGCCAGTGCGTTGGCAATCGGCACGCCGTCGCTGTGCGTGCGAAAGCTGAAATCGGTCAGCTCGTTGTTCAGCAGGAACCCGTTGGTCATCAGCCGCGACCCAAAGGCGTTTTCGATGGTCGTCGTCATCGATGCCACGTTACCAAAGCTGTCGACGATCGAGATATGCGAGGTGGACGGCAACTCGAGGCTTTCATCATCCGCCCACATCAACGCGTGATCGAATTCCGGCGTGCCGGGTCCAATCTCGTCCAAGGCGCTGTCGCCACTCAGCAACGCGGCGCGCTCGGCCAGATAGGTCGGATCGACCAGCCCATCGGTCGGCACCGGCACATAGTCACTGTCGGCCATGTACCGCCCCCGGTCCGCAAACGCGAGGCGCGAGGCGTCCCCGATCAGCCGCCAGCTCTCGGGGTTCTCCGCCCCCAAAGCGGCCAGATCATAGCTGTCGAGCATGCCCAGGATCTGCCCCACCGTCAGCGCACCCGACGATGGTGGCCCCATCCCGCACACATCATGCGCGCGGTATGTGGCGCAGACCGGCGCGCGCTCTTTCACCTGATACACGGCCAGATCCATCTCGGACAAAACGCCCGGATTGCCCTCTGCCCCTTGCACCGTTGCCACGATGTCCGTCGCGATCTGCCCAGTGTAGAATGCATCCGTTCCGCTGGCCGCGATGGCGCGCAGGGTCTGCGCATAGGCCGCATTGGTCAGCCTGTCGCCCACCTGCAAGGGCGTCCCGCCCGGCAGGAAATAGGCGGCTGTGTCGGCAAAGCGGGATAGGCGTTCCTGATCCCGCGCCACCAGACCGGCCAGACGTGGCGACACGGCAAAGCCGCCATCCGCCAGATCAATCCCCGCATCGAACAGCCCGGCCCAGGGTTGGTTGCCCCAACGCTGATGCAACGCCTCGAGCAGTGCGGGCGTGCCCGGCGTCCCGACCGACCGACCGCCGACAACGGCATCGAAAAACTTCAACGGCTCGCCCGCCTCGTCCTGAAACAGCTGCGGTGTTGCGGCCAATGGTGCCGTCTCGCGCCCGTCAAGCGTGGTCAACGCCCCCGCTTCCGCATCATACCAGACCAGAAACGCGCCCCCGCCCAGACCGGACGATTGCGGCTCCACCAGACCCAATACGACCTGCACGGCAACCATCGCATCCGCCGCCGTGCCCCCGGCGGCCAGGACATCCACGCCCGCCTGCACGGCAAGCGGGTTGGCGGCGGCGACCATGTAGGTCTCCGCCACGACCGGGGTGCCGGCATCCTTGGCCGCTTGCGCAGCCATCGCGGCATCAGACAGCGCGAGGGCCGCGCCTTCGGTGCTGCCTTCGGGCTGCACCGCATCCGCAGTTTGCTGCGCAAGAGCAGCATTGGCAATCAAGGTAAGGGCAACAGTCAGGCAAAAGCGCATCGGGTCCTCCTTCGCGCAAAAGATTTTTCCAAAAATCTTGGCCGGAAAACGTGTCGTTTTCCGGTGGGTCACAGCATCGAGGGCACCACCTGGTCCGGCGGACGGTGGCCGTCATCGAATGTCTTGATATTGATGATCACCTTCTCGCCCATCTCGACCCGGCTTTCGCGGGTGGCCGATCCCATATGCGGCAAGAGGACCACGTTGGTCAGTTCGCGCAGCCGCGGATTCACCTCGCGTCCCTGTTCGTACACATCGAGGCCCGCCCCGGCGATCTCGCCCGCGCGCAGCATCCGGGTCAGCGCGTTCTCATCGATCACCTCACCGCGCGAGGTGTTCACGATCACCGCATCGGGCTTCATCAGCTTGAGCCGCCGCGCGTTCATCAGATGAAAGGTCGAGGGCGTGTGCGGACAGTTCACGCTGACCACATCCATCCGGCTGACCATCTGGTCGAGGCTGTCCCAATAGGTCGCCTCCAGCTCGGTCTCCGTCTCGGGGCGCAGGCGCTTGCGGTTGTGGTAATGCACCTGCATCCCGAACGCCGCGGCACGCCGCGCCACCGCCTGGCCAATGCGGCCCATCCCCAGGATGCCCAGCCGACGCCCCGCAACCCGACCGCCCAGAAACGCGGTGGGCGCCCAGCCGGACCAATCCGCACCCTGCATGGCCTTCAGCCCCTCGGGGATGCGCCGGGTCACCGCCAAAATCAGCGCCATGGTCATGTCCGCCGTGTCATCGGTCAGCACGCCGGGCGTATTCGAAACCAAAATGCCCCGCTGCCGCGCCGTGGAGACATCGATATTGTCGACCCCGGCGCCGTAATTCGCGATCAGCTTCAGCCGGTCGCCCGCCTGCCCGATCATCGCCGCATCCACCGTGTCGGTGATCGTCGGCACCAGCACATCCGCGGATTTCATCGCCTCCACGATGTCCGTCCGGGACATCGGGCCATCGTCATCGCGCAACCGCACGTCGAACAGCTCGCTCAACCGCGTCTCGACCTCATCGGGCAACCGTCGCGTAACGACAACACTCAGACGTTCCTTTGGCATTGGCGCCCTCCCCGCGCTTGGCCTTGCGGCCACTCTGCGCCATGGTGGCGGATGTGAGCGCGAGGCACAAGAACCTCGGCCACTCCAAGAGGCGTGAGATGAGTAGGCCCGTCACCATGTGGGGATATTTGAGCAGGCTGTGCCTGTGTCTTGTCGTGATGCTGGTCGCGCTGCCTGTGGCGGCGCGGGATACCGGCCCTGTGACCAACCTTCCCCTGCCCCGCTACGTGTCGCTCAAGGCCGTCGAGGGCAATGTCCGCCGCGGCCCCTCGCTCACCCACCGGATCGACTGGGTGTTTCAGCGCCGCGACATGCCCTTGCGGATCACCGCCGAACATGGCCACTGGCGCCGGGTCGAAGATCGCGATGGCATGGGCGG
>JBCBHM010000054.1:0-23034 GCA_038525585.1 Pseudomonadota bacterium | reverse complement strand
ACAAGGTTAAAATAAAATGTCTTTTGTTTCTCCCAACGGAAATGACGGCGGCGTTATCGAAACGGATAACGGCGACAACCAAATCAACGGTGCAGGCGGTGACGACATCGTAAATGGCGCTGGCGGCGACGACTTCATCCGCGGTGGCGGCGGTAACGACGACATGAAGGGTGGCGTTGGTGACGACCGTCTTGCAGGCGGCGCTGGCAACGACAGCATCGCAGGTGGCGGTGGTGATGACATCATCAACGGCGGTCTGGGCAATGACAAAATCGGCGGTGGCGCTGGTGATGACGTCCTGACCGGTGGCCCCGGCAACAACCGCCTGACGGGCGGCGACGGCGCAGACACATTCGTGTTCGACGCAGACAGCACCGGCCGTGACAAGATCTTGGACTTTGACGCGTCCGAAGGTGACACGCTGCGCCTGAACGGCGGCATCGAAGCCGAAGGTTTCCGCGAGTTTGCTGGCGGCACGATCGTCGACATGAGCACTGGCGGTATGATCATCCTCCAAGGCGTGGACATGGAAGCAGCCATGGACTTGTTTATCGACATCGCCTAATCGGCCGACGTCAACAGCTGATACAGCCGTATCCCCTTCCCACCGCGCGTGGGGAGGGGATTTTTGTTTTCTAAGGTGTTGTTTTTGCCGCGGCGCACTGATTTTCATGACGGCAGATCAACAGGACTGACACGCCATGCCTGATATGACTGCCAGTCTTACACATCTGCCGACGCTCGACGGACTCCGCGGTCTTGCAGCGATCGTCGTTGTCATTTCCCATTGCGCCAACGCTGGATTTTTGCCCGCCGAACTTGGGCGTGGATTTGGTCAAATGGGTGTTGGTCTGTTCTATGGTCTGAGTGGCCTGCTGATGGGGCGCTTGTATCTGGGCAAACCGCTGACACACGCGACCCTCGTTGACTACGCCTGGCGACGGGTCGCGCGGGTTTTACCGCTTTACTACGCGGTGCTGATCCTAGGAGCTGTCCTGCTGTTTGGCTTCGGCACGTCCCCTTACATGCAAACAGGCGCAGGCGACGTATTTCAAGCTGCGGCCCTGATCTACGGAACAGGTGTGCTGTGGTCGATCCCGGTTGAAATCCAGTTCTACGTTGTGTTCGTCGCCATCTGGTATGCCGCCGCGCGTGGCCCCCTGTGGGCTGTCTTGCTTGGCTTGCTGGTCCTGCAGGGTGTCGTCGTGGTGGCGATCTACCTCACCTCCGGCCTCGGCGCAGGTTTGGCCAACACCTACACACTGGCCTTTTGGCTGCACTTTTTCATGTTCGGCACGTTGCTGGGCCACCTGTCCACACGCCCAGGCTTCATGCGCTTTGCCAACCAAGGCTCGCCCGTCATTTGGATCGCAGTCGGCGTTTTCCTTGTCTTGGGCTTTCTGACACCGCCGGGAATTCGCAATGCGCTGGGCATTCCGTCTACCTTTGTTTTTGTCGGACCGGTCAGCGGAGGCTACCCGCTTGCGCTGCTTGTCCTCGGCCTGCTGAACCTGGGTACGATGCGCCTGTTCGCGGGCAGGCTTTGGCGCTGGTTGGGCAAAGTCTCGTTCAGCATCTACCTTCTGCATATGCCGATGGTCGCCGCGGTTGCCGCGCTGCCCCCAGACGGACCAGTACCGATCTGGGCGAAAGCAGCGCTTGTTTTTGCACTGACATTCGCAGCGTCGGCTCTCACCGAGCGATGGATCGAGATTGGTGCACAGCGGGCGATTCTGCGGCATCGACCCGGAGCATCCGCGGCGCGAAGCGCCACCTGATCCGGCACGCCATGCCTAGCGTTTTGGCAAGCGCACAACACGGCGCGGCAGAATGCGCATCACCGCTTTTCTCAATGGCCCTGAAACCAAGGCCGGGGTAATGTCCAGACGATTTCATCCATCGGATCCCAACCGCCCGTGACCCATGCACCCATGACTTACCGCCCCGAGATTGACGGGATGCGCGCGATCGCCGTGGGCGCGGTGATCATTTACCACCTCAAGATTGATTGGGGCGGTGACAGCGCGTTGATGGCGGGTGGGTTCCTGGGCGTGGATCTGTTTTTTGTGCTGTCCGGGTTCTTGATCACCGGCATCCTGATCGATGAGTTTCGCAAAACCGGCCGGATCAGCATCGCCCAATTCTACTGGCGCCGGGCCCGGCGCATTCTGCCACCACTGCTGCTGGTCATGTTGGCCAGCCTGCCAGCCGCATGGGCGCTTCTTTTGCCCAGCGAGCTTGAGCGATTTACGCTGTCGCTTGTGGCAGCGCTCGCCTTTGTCAGCAATATTTTCTGGTTCTTCGAACTCAGCGAATACGGCGCACAGTCGGGCCTGTTGCAGCCGTTCCTCCATACCTGGAGCCTCGCGATTGAAGAGCAATTTTACCTGGTCTTTCCGCCGCTCCTGATCGTGATGTTGCGGTATCTCACATTGGTGCGGGTCATGTGGGTGGTGGCCGGCCTGACGTTGATCGGCCTCGTCGTGGCGGCCATCACCACGGTGCTGCATCCCGCCTTTTCCTTTTACGCGCCCAGCAGCCGCGCGTGGGAGATGTTGGCAGGCGCGTTGCTGGCAGTCATCTCGCGCCAGTATTCTGCCCGCGCGCAAGGCGGTCTTTATCGCTTTGTGCCCGCGCTGTCGCTCGGGGTGCTGGTTTGGGCCTTTTTCAGTCAGGATCTGGTCGAGATGCGGCATCCGGGCATCGATACGCTGCCTGTCATCCTGGCAACCTGCGGCCTAATACGGTGTGCCGACACGCGAGAGCCGGTCACGCGGCTTTTGTCGAGCGCGCCGATGGTTTGGGTGGGCAAGCTGTCGTACTCCCTCTACCTCTGGCACTTCCCGGTTTTCGCATTTGGCCGCATCATGTCCGTTGGCGTGCCGGGGCCGCTGGAAATGGCCGCATGGTTGGTGATCACGCTGGCCCTGTCGGTCGCAGGCTACCACCTGGTGGAAAAGCCGTTCCGGTTCCGCGTCGGCCCTCGCCCCTTTGCCGCGGCAACCCTTGTTGCGCTGCTGCCGGTGGCAGGCATCACCGCCCTTAGCCTGAACAGCGACGGCGCATCGTCCGGACGTGCGCAGGCTTTGGCCGCGCTGTACGGGCCTAATGAAATCGACAATTCCAAACTGGCACATGCCAGCTGGGGTCTGATCGACGCACGTTTCCCGGATGAAGATATCGGATCATGGAACGCGCAGCGCGCATCCGTGTCCGGCACAACCAAATTGTGGTTCGAACGCGAGGGTTCGCGCAAGGTCCTGCTCGTCGGCGACAGCCTGTCCAAGGACGTCTACAACGCATTTACCTTGAACGCGGAACTGTTCCCCGAGCATGAATTTGCCCGATTCAACCTGCATCGCCGATCCCTGGATGAAGATCTGGCGACGCTCCGCAGCACACCAAATTTTGCATCGGCTGATGTCATCATGATCGCGCCGAACTACTACCGCGAATATCGCCGCGCGCTCGCCACGATGCTGGACGCTGTGGGCGGGCAGGGCAAAGATGTCATTGTCCTGGGCAACACGGCAAAATTCAACGCAGGTGGCGCGCAGCCACTTTTCGACTGGTATCTGATCAAATCCGGTGATCGTGCTGCATTGGCTGATCTCAACGGCCTTGCCCCGAAATACGAAGATGAACGATCCAAGGTGCAAAACGAGGTGATCCGAGAGATGGCCGAAGCCGCCGGGGCACAATATCTGTCGCGGCGGGATCTTGTCTGCCCATCCGAGACAAGCTGCACATTGATCACAGAGGACGGGTTGAAAACGATGTATGATGGGCTGCATTGGTCCCTTGCCGGTGCCGCCCTGTTCGGACGCCGTGCGGCAGAGGCAGGATGGCTGGCGACGGACGCGGCGGAACAAACAGGCGGATGAGCGTGACCGGGTGACATTGGCCGACAACACATATGCAACGCCGCAGGCGCAAACGCCGCCCAACTATCTCTTTTGGGCGGTCGTTGACGCCACGCTCTTGTCGCTCATCATCCTGCTCAGCGCGGATATGCTGATCCAGATGCGGTTTCTGCAGTCGCCGCTGTGGCTGCTTGCCTATGGCTTGACGGTCTTGCGGATCAGCGTGGTCTGGTCGCAATTCCTGCCCGTTCTCATGCGCAATTGGGTCATTCTGATTTATCCGGCGATCTGTATCGCTTCGGTGTCCTGGTCGCTGACCAAGCCCTACAGCCTCGTGGCCAGCTTGCAGCTGACCATGACGATGGTCATGGGTATGTACCTGGGCTGGCGCTATTCAATGACGGTGATCCTGAAAGCGCTTGCGGTCGTGCTGTCCATCGGCGTTGCCTTGTCGATCCTGCATTGGGCGACAGGTGTCTTTCCCTGGCCCGTCTACACGCGGATCGGCGGCCTTGCGGGGCTCTTTTCATCTAAAAACATGCTTGGTTTGCGCGCGCTCTTTGCCGGTATCGCCATCGTATCGATCCTGTTGATGCATCGGCATGAGGCGAGCCAGCTTTTTCGACAGCTGGCGATCTTTGCGCTTTTGGGCAACATGTTTGCGATGATGCTGTCATTGTCCATGACATCCGTCCTGCTCATGCCCGTGATGGCAGGTGCCTTGCTGGCGCTGTGTTGGCACCGAATTCCGCCCGCTGTGTTTGTCGCCGGATTGTTCGGCACCTTGGCCGCTGTTTCGTTCGGGCCGGTGGCCCTCGCGATTGCGGGGATCAACCCGATTGAGGTGATCCTGGGCGCCGTGGGAAAGAGCACGACCCTGACCGGGCGCGTTTACTTGTGGCAGATTGCCTACGAGGTCTATCAGGAAAACCCCATTGCCGGCGTTGGATACCGCGCGTTCTGGCAAGCCCCGCAATTTCTGAATGAACGGCTTGCGACACAGGATGCGGGCGCCACGACCAGCCGGTCGTTCCATAACTTCCCCCTCGAAATCCTCGTGTCTGCCGGGTGGGCCGCGTTGCTTGCCATGTTCGCGATCATCTGGGTTGCGACGGCGCGGATGCTGACCGTCTACCGTCGCACCCGGTCCGTCGCGATGGCGGGGGGGCTGGCGCTGATGGTTGGTGTGATTGTGTCGTCGTTGACAGGCACGACGCTTTACCGCGGGCACGAGATCATGATCATCTTGCTGGTCGCCTTTGCCGTCACGGCGGGTGAGGATTTGCATCGCATGCGCAATGCGCAAAACGCGCGACCAAAGGGCACAACATGATCCAGCGACTGCGCAATTCCGGCGCTGCCCGTATGTTCGGTACGGCAGGTATCGCGCTGGCGGTACGGGTCAGTGGCACGTTACTGACACTGACCTACACACTTTTGATGATCGGCGTCGCACCGCCCGAAGAGGTGGGCCACGCCTTTGCGGCGTTATCCGCGGGCTTCCTGCTGTCGGTTGTGGCGTCGTTGAACGTCGAATCCGGTTCGATCCGGTTTCTTCCGCTCTACTTCGAAAACGACCGCAAGGCTGATGCGGCAGGCTATGTGTTCTGGTGCCGGCGCACGGTTTTGGTGATGACAGCGGCGTTGATGGTGCCCGCGGTCGCCATCCTGATCTGGCGAAATGGGCTCGAGACGATGGGCCCCTATCTGCTGAGCTTTGCCGCCGCACCCATCATCGCGAACGGGCGGATCAACAGCCGCCATGGCATTGCGCTTGGCCTTGTTCTGCGCGCGGCCTTGCCGCGGATGCTGGTGCGGCCGGTTTTCATGACAGCGGCACTGGGCAGCGCCAACCTGCTCGACCTTGACCTGAATGCGACACAGATCATGGGTGCATTCTTTGTCGCGTCGTCACTGGCCACGGGGCTGCAATGGGTGTTGATCCGGCACGCAATGACGTTCCGCCACGAGGTCGATCCCAGCTACAAGGAAGCGCGCGATTGGGTGCCGTTCGGTCTGATGCTCAGCCCGATGCTGGTCATGAATGAATACATGCGCAACCTGATCATCCTGACCTCCGGAATTGTCCTGATGCCTGCAGATGTCGCGCGGCTGGGTATTTCGCTGTCCATGATCAGCGTCCTGAACTTTGGGCTCAACGCGTTTGACATGGTGTTCAGCCCCAAGATCTCGCGCGCCACAGCACAAGACAAGCCGCAGCGCCGGGCCAAACTGCTCAGTGCATGTGGCGCGGGCAAGCTGGCCGCCCTCGTGGTTGGCGTGCCGCTGGCCTGGCTGCTGATCCCTTACGTGCTGGGATACATGGGCAAGGATTATGCCGGGATCGAGGATGTGTTCCTCGCGCTCGCAATCATTCCTGCGTCAAAGGCAGTCTTTGGCCCGGCGAACCTCGTGCTGAACGTCACGGGACACAAAAAGATCTTGTTCTGGTGCGCCTTGATCGGCGCCGTTGGGATCGTGGTGGGCACGCTGGCGGGCCATGCGATTGACGGCACGCGCGGGGTCATTATCGGCGCGGCATTGGCTGCCGCCTTTTATCAGGCTCTGCTGTTCACCATGTGCCGTTTGCGCACTGGTACCGATACCACGGTCCTGTCGCTGCTTTGGCACAAGCGGCAGCGCGTGGCGGCTTAACTGCGCTTCAGCCGTGCCTGCAGGCGCGCGCTCATATCGCGACCCTGGCGCATAAGGCGCAAGCCGGGCTTGTTGTACATGAGCACCGATCGCAGCCGCTCGATCCCGTTGCGCACGGCGGAGGGGGCTGCATCCTCGCTGGTGGCATAGCCGAAATCCTCAAGCAGCGGTCCCATGATCATCTCAAGCTGTGAGACCAGCTTGGGGTCCATCTCCTTGCGCCAGGCCTCGGCCCGGTTGGACATAAGCGGACGGCCGACATTTTCCTTCCACCACGTTTCGGTCGGTTTGACGGTCCGCACCTCGCGGTCGTGTTCGAACATCTCTTCGGACGGTTCGACGCCCAGAAACGTCATCACCGGCTCCATCACCGGGCGGGGGTCACCGATGAGCTCTTCGTAGCGGACCATATAAACCTGATCTGGTCGTTCATCGCGCAACATCTTTCCGATCGAGATGTTGCGCACCCATTGTCGGGCCAGCACAATCGGATCGCTCGTGGCCCACGGCACCTTGATCAGCGACGCCACGCAGGCGCGGCCATCTCGCATGATCCACAAAATGCGCGCATCCGGGAACCACTCAAAAAGGTCATCCATACCGCGCAGGTGCCAAGGTGTCTTTTCCAGCAGGCGCGGTTTGCCATCTGCAGAGCGGAAGCATTCAAGGACAGTCTGAAACACCGTCGCCTCGCTGAGCGTATCCAACGCCTTCAGCGCTGTGAGCAATATGTCCCGGTCCAGGACCAGGAAGCGCATGGGCGAGTTTTCAATCACCTTCAGCACCGCCTCGGGGCCCTTCGACAGGACCGGTGCCACCTGGAACCGCACAATGTTCAGGTAGAGCGATTCCGGCGTGCTCACGATGTCGGGGTGGCGACCCAGCATCGAGGCAAGCAACGTCGTGCCCGACCGGGGGTGCCCCACGACGAAAATGGGACGATCAAGTGGCTCAGGAGAGGTTTGGGTCATAACGAAGGGATGTCCGGCAATTCATTTGCCGCCTGTCTATAGGCACCCAAGTTGAAAAGTCACTACCGCGCGTGCCGTTCTTGGCCTGCACGTGTCCGCAATGCCGAATTTCTGCGCGTGCGGGCCGAGCGGCATCGGTCGCCGGATCGTCTTGGGACGTGGCGACACGGTTCGACATGAGTGCATTGCGCGCCGGGTCAAAGGGGTGCGGCGGATGCGTGCGATTGCGGCACGCGCGTCGGAATTTGCACGCATCCGGCGTCCAGCCCGGCAAGTGATGCTTTGCAACACGTTGTTTTTGGGGCAGAGAGGCAGCAATTCAACTGCCGCACCCGTGGTTGCAGCTGCGCACAAAGCAAAGGACGTTTCGCGTGATCTCTGTCGCCGTTATGGCCCATAATGAGGAGGCGGGCATTGCGCGCGCGCTCGAGGCGATCCTGTCGCAAGACGGGTTTGGCCCGGATGATCGGATCACCGTTCTGGAAAATGGCTCGACCGACCGCACTGCCGAGATCGTCGAAGAGATCGCCGTTCGTCATCCAGCCGTTTCATTGCGCAGGATCGGCCTCGGCGACAAAGCGAATGCGTGGAGCGTTTACACATTCAATGTCAGCCCCAGCCTCGATGCAGACGCCCATGTCTTTGTGGACGGTGATGTGGTGATGCGTCCCGGTTCTCTGGCGGCGGTGCGCACGGCACTGGTCGATGCGCCAGACGCGCTGGCGCTGGGCTGTTGTCCGTATGGCGGTCGTACGGCGGACGCCTGGCGTGCCCGGGTATTGCGGGAACATGGGTTGCCCGGAAACTTCTATGTGCTGCGCGCCAGCACGCTCAAGGCCATGCGGGACGATGGCTGGTGCCTGCCTGTTGGCTATATGGGCGACGACACATTCCTGCAGTGGATCCTCAAGCGACGCCTCGACCCGATGGCAAAACCGGACAAGACGGCGATCCATCCGGTGGCTGGGGCTGGGTTTGACTACGACTCCATTTCGCGCGGTTCGCTTGATGGGCTGTGGATGCTGTATCGCCGCCAGCGGGCCTATGCGATGCGCGATATCCAGTCCAAGCTGTTGTCCGATCACGTGATGGCGGCACCGGGCAATCGCCCCCCGCGCGATATTGCCGAGCTTTATGGGAATGCCAAACCGTGGACGGCCCTGTTTGGTCCCTTTGGTGCCCTCAAACCGTTCAAGATGCGCAAGCTGATGTTCCTGTATACATGGTGGCGGACGCGCAGCGTGCCACAGCGCGCGGAACTGCCCTGGTATCGGGAACAGGCTTAGACCCGGCTGCGACAACACTGCAAAGGATGTGAAACCATGGCGCGAAAAGCCCCCTTCCGCGAGCGTTTGAGCCGGCGGACCGCCATCCTGCGGGGCCGTACCGGGCGCAGCCTGCCAGGGCGGGGCCCTAACCATCCGAGCCTGTTCTTTCACCTGCCCAAATGTGGTGGCACGTCCCTGTCCGAAGCGATGTATGCAACTGTCCCGTTCAATCAGCGGATTGGTGTCATCGACGCGGTGGCGACCCGGCGGGCCGCCTCGATCCTGCATTTTGGCGTGGATGATCCGCAAAAGTGTCATGAGGATCGCGACACCGGCCAGCTTACCTTTGACCTGCGCGAGGGGGCCCTGTTGCAACACATGGCGTGGGACACGATGCTGATCCACGGGCACGTGTTCTGGTCCGAACGGGCCTGGGATCACTTTGGCGCGCGGTACAAATACGTGACGATCATGCGTGATCCTGTGGCCCGGATGATCTCGAACTTTCGTATGACCCAGCGCAGCGGGATCGTGACAGAGGATTTGGACACCTACCTGCAGGGACCGATTGCGCGGCGGCATGCGCAGGTCTATCTGCGCTATCTGGTTGGCACCAACGACATCAACGCGCCAGAGGTGCCTGCCGCGCTCGACACGGCGATGGCGCGCCTGCAGAACTTTGCCCTGATCGGATTTCTCGACCGCACGGAGGCCTTTCTAAAAGCCTACCGCGCGCTTTTTGGTGTGCAGTTGAGGATGTCCAAGCTGAACGCCGCGCCCGGTGAAACACCGGATCTGACCCCATCACAAAAGGCGGCCATTGACGCGCTGTGCGCGCCGGACCTTGCGCTGTTCAATGAGGCGCGCAGGTTGTTTCCCGACGGTTGAGCATGCGGGTCAGCGGCCCGAAATGAGATCATCCACGACTTCGACCACGACGATGTCGCCCGGCAACAACGGCGTGCTGCGGGTAATGTCCGCTTCGCCGAACCGGTCGGCGCGCGGGCCCTTGATCACAAAGCGGACCTCAACGACGGCAACCTCGTCGGCCAGCGCGTCCGTATCGTCACTCAGAACGGTCAGCTCGTCGATGGCCAGCGCGTATTCGCGTCGACCGGATTCGAAATCCACGCGCGCTTCCTTGAGCTCTTCGAGGTCTTCTTGCCGTTGATCCGACAAAAAGCGGTCGCGGTTGCGCGCAGCCAGGGTCGCGGCACGGCGCGCGGCGATCTTGGCGGTCTGGAGGCTCAGGAGTTCTTCACGGTCGTCGGACAGACGTTGCTGTTGCGTCGAAAAGCGGGCCGTTGTCGTCAGGCCTTGCGTCCGCAACGTCTCGAGGTCGGCCAGTTCGGCGGTGAGGGTGGCCACGATCTCTTCCTTGATCACGATCCGTTCGTCGAGCAGGATGGTCTGCTCTCGGAAATCGGCGATATCGCTGTTCCATGAGGCGACGAGGTTTTCCGTCGTGCTGCGGCGCACTGCCAGACGCTCTTTTTCCGCCTCGATGCGCATGTCCATGCCGTCGCGCAGATCGACGGGAACAGCCGCACGCAGGTCATCAGACAGCACAACTGGCGTATCAGGGCTGTCCAGAGCGGCATCAAGCCGCGCGAGGTTGGCGACAGCACCGGCGATCCGTTCGGCCGCGGCGGACGCGCGCCGCCGGGCATTCACGGCCAGCACGTCGGCGTTTGGCCCTTCGATGTCGCCGGACCCGAAGCCGCCGGCGAGGGCAATGGCGGCGGCGACGTCCATGCCGGGCAGAAAGTCATACCGCCCGCTGCGATCCACATAGCCGGACACGACCAGGGGCGCATATTCCGCGATTTCGACAAGGACAAACGACACCCCGCTGAACCCGCCCAGCGTCATCTGTTCGGAGATTGCATCTTCGATTTCGTCCAGGGTTTGGCCCGCCGCAGGGATGCTGCCCACCTCGGAGAGGCGAATATTGCCGTCCAGATCGACGGTGGTTGGTTTGGGTTCGTCCAGAAAGTCGTAGTTCACGATGACCTTGTCACCGATGATCAGTCGATACGGGTCGGCACCAACCGGAAGCGCCAACAACATGGCACCCATCAGCACGCTGAGCTGTTTCAACATCACGACATTCCTTTCGCGTCATCCGCAGAACGTTTCTTGTCATGCCCTAGGGGAATGCTCCAGAAAAACACGCGTAGCATTATCGGCTTTTGCAGATTTTTTACAGACCTGTCCCCGATGGATGACAGGAATGGCGCAAAAACCATGCAGTCCCGAATTACAGTTCCACCAGCCCGGCGCCGAACTGGACAAGTGCGGCGCGCTTTGATCTAGAGCACCTGCGTTTTACGCACGCGGTCCTGCAGGGCCGTGCGATTGATCGAATCAACCTGGATTGCGCCATGAAAGTCTTTGGTATCGGATTTCACAAAACCGGCACGACATCTCTGGCCGTCGCCTTCAAGGCGCTTGGCCTGTCGGTGACGGGGCCGAACAACACCGGCGACCGTGATATCGCCGACACCTATGTCGAACTGACGCGGACGCTTTCCAAGGAATACGACAGTTTTCAGGACAATCCCTGGCCGCTGGTCTACCGCGAGATGGATGAGATGTGGCCCGACGCCAAATTCATCCTGACGACACGGGATGCAGACCGCTGGGTGAAGTCGCAAGTGTCGCATTTCGGTGCCCGCTCGACCCCGATGCGCGAGCTGATCTACGGCAAGGGCAAGGGCATGCCCTTTGGCAACGAAGAGCATTACAAGGCGACCATGCTCGCCCACAACGATGCCGTGCGCGCCTATTTCGCCGGGCGCGAAGGCAAGTTGTTGGAGATGGACATCACCAAGGGTCACGGTTGGGATGTGATGTGCCCCTTTCTGGGGATCGACGTGCCCGAGGTGGATTTCCCCCACCGCAACGACAAGCGCAAGCGCAGCTTGCTGACGCGGATCGCCGGGGCGGTTCGCAAGCAGCTGCGGTTGATCGGCGCATAAAAAAAGCGGCGCGCAATGCTGCGCGCCGCCTTTGTGTTCAGCCCATACTGATCTTAGAGGAAGGTGATGTCGTCAAAGTCCGACAGACCCAACCCTTGAAGAAGCAGCGATGTCGCTTCGCCGATATTTTCGATGAACAATCCGTCCAGCGTTTCCGATACGGCAAGGTTGACGATGTTGAAGCCACGGAAGTCGACAATGTCTTCGGCCGTGTTGAAATCCGTCACGATCGTGGTGCCCAGACCCGTTTGACCGGTGAACAGGAACGTGTCGGCGCCCGCGCCGCCCGTCACCATATCCGTGCCAGGTGCAGACACGATGGTGTCGTTGCCCGCGCCGCCAAAGATTTCGTCGTCGCCGCTGGCTGCGTTGATGAAGTCATTTCCTTCGCCGGCCAGGATCGTGTCGTCGCCGTTGCCGCCGAGGATCGAATCGTCGCCGTCA
The DNA here is from genome assembly GCA_038525585.1 of Pseudomonadota bacterium. GTDB lineage: Bacteria > Pseudomonadota > Alphaproteobacteria > Rhodobacterales > Rhodobacteraceae > Tateyamaria. Next base: position 10,852 of record JBCBHM010000054.1, on the reverse strand, counting down.
CCGCCGTCGATCAGGTCATCGCCAGCATCGCTGCCGCCGCCGCGCAACGTATCGTTGCCCGCGCCGCCTTCCAGCGTGTCGTCGCCAACACCACCGTTCAGGAAGTCGTCGCCGTTGCCGCCATAAAGCGCGTCATTGCCTGCGCCGCCGCCGAGCCGGTCATTGCCGTCGCCGCCTTTCAACCAATCGTCGCCGGTGTTGCCGGACATGAAGTCGTCGCCCGAGCCGCCCGACAGGACGTCGTTACATTCTCCGCCCTCAAGCGTGTCGTCGCCGGACCCGCCAACCAGCGTGTCCTCACCGTCGCCGCCCAGAAGCGAGTCGTTTCCAGCGCCGCCGCGGATAAAGTCGTGACCGCCGCCACCGTCCAGCGTGTCGTCACCCCACAGGCCCAGAATCAATTCGTTCTTGGACGATCCTGTGAAGTGGTCTGACCAGCACGAGCCGATGACAATTTTTTGCAGGCCGGATCCGCTTTCACCGCAGCCGTCCTCGCATTTGTTTTCGAAATAATGCTTATGTGTCCACCACAAGTAGCTAATGAATTTCCATGAAGACCAGTACCAAGACATTTCTGTTATTCCCATTTCCAGAAAACCCCACCTTCATTGATACGGAAAAGCGTTTTGTGTCAATAAAGTGGCGGCGATGGCTGAATTGCCGTAATTCTACCTCAGACTGTAATTGATCCCTAAAATCACTCAGAATATGGGAAACACTCGCAATAAGGGTAATTCCGTTTCTGAGATGCGCAAAATCTATTAACTCTCTGCGCTCTGACAGCAATTCGTAGACAATCGTTGGAATTGCGCGTTTTCCGGTCAGTAAGCATAATTCAGTTGTAAATGTAGCAAGATCGATATGACTTTCCACTCAGGCGGGAAGTTGTGTTGGCCATTTTCCTAGCGGTTCGTTGGCGCACAGGAGCGCCACCGAGGGGCGCGGCATCCGCGCCAGGCCTGCACAAAATCTCATGATCTTCTGCACGACCAGACCTCGGCCATGTTGGAATTTTACACGCCTTCCGACCATTCGGAGTGTTGAGCGGCTTTGAGCGCGGTAAGAAGTTGACAAATTTGCAATGTTTGCCCTTTCCACTACTTCGAATATACTCAGCAAGGCCAAACCCATGAATGTGGATCGGATATCGCAGATGCGCCCGGAGTTGTCCGATCGAGACGCTTTCCTCCCTTCAATTGATATGGGAGACGTGCTGCGCGCCACCTGGCTCAAGATGCTGCGCAACTGGCGTATCCTTGCCGTGTGTCTGCTCGTTTCCGTCGTCGGATCTGTCTACTATGTCCTGACCGCGACACCACAATACACCGCCAATGGTGCGTTGCTGATTGATCCGCGCGTTGGCCAGGCGCTGGAAAGCGGCCCACAGGTGAATCCGGCGATCGGGTCACTGGACGCACTGACGGTGGATAGCGAATTGCGCGTGCTGACCTCACGCGAGGTGACCACTCGCACGATGGTCGAACTGGGCTTCGGCGAGCGTGACGAGGATGACGAGACGGCGAGCGGCCCGTCGATCCGGACATGGCTGACCAACCTGATTGGCGCAGGCCCGACACCTGCGACCGGTGATGTGTTGCCGGGCGGTTTGCAGGAACAACGGCAGCGCGAGGCACTGCGGCGCAGTTTCGCCAAGGGCATTCAGGCGCAGCGGGCTGGCGACAGCTATGTGATCGATATCTCCTATACCTCGTCCGATCTCGTCTTTGCAGCCGAAGCCGTGAACACGCTGATGCGCGAGTATCTGCGCGCGTCGGGGCAGCAACAGGTTGATGTGATCGAACGCACCCGTGATTGGCTGTCCGAACGGATTGCAACGCTCGAAGTGTCGGTGCGCGATGCGGAAACGGCCGTGGCCGAGTTCCGGGGCGAAAACGAGCTGGTGGCGCTGCAGGGCGAGCTGTTGCCGACCGAGATTGCGCTCAACGCCTCGATCGAGGAGTTGATCCGGCTGCGCGGTGCGGCGCTGGTCATCGAGGTGCAGGTGCAGCAGATGACCGAGCAGATCGCCGCGCAGAACATCGAAGCGGTGCAAGTGCCGCCCGAAGAACGCTCGAACGCGCTCGAGGAATTCCAGAAACGCTACGCCGAGCTGCTGCGCGAAGAGCAGGAGCTGCTGGTCAGCTGGGCCGAAGACGCGCCCGTGATGCTGGCCAATCGCCAGCAGCAGGATCAGATCCGCGCGCTGATCCTAGATGAATATCGTCAGGTGCGTGACCGGTTGGCGACCCGCCGCGACGCGCTGTCCCGACAGGTGTCGGCCACGGAAACCGTGATCGCTCAATTGCGCGGTCAATACAGCGACAACATCCGCCAGACCGTGGAGTTGCGCAATCTGGAGCGTGAGGCGGACGCAAAGCGGCAGCTCTACGAGCGGCTGCTCGAGGAATTCAACAGCTCGTCGCAGCTGCTCACCTTTGATGCCACGACCGCCCGAGTGATTGCCTGGGCCGTGCCGCCCGACCGCAAATCAGCGCCGCAATCGCGGCAAATCGTTGTTCTTGCCGTCTTTGGTGCGATGGTGCTGGCCGTCAGTCTGATCCTGTTGCGCGAGGCCCTCGATGGGTCGTTCCGTGCTTATGACAGCATCGGGCAGGATCTGGGCTTGCCCTATCTGGGGCTGGTCCCTTCATTTCGGTCAGAACAAACCGCCGACAGCTGGTTCAAACGCCTGACAGGCGGCAGGACGATCATGCCCGGACCACGGTGGAAGAAGCTGTCGCGGGCCGGACAGCGCCTGGGTTTTGCCAGCACACGACCAACGTCGGTCAGTGCCGAGACGATGCGCGCAATCCATGTGCAGCTGATGCTGCAGCGCGACAACGCCGAGGACGAAGCGAAATGTCAGGTGGTCGGGTTCACCTCGACCACGCGCGGTGAGGGCAAGACGACGGCGTCGTTCAATTTCGCCAGCTTCCTCGCGCAGCAAAGCGAGCGCGTGGCGATCATCGATCTTGATCTGGCGTCCAAGCAGATGTCGAAACTTCTGGAACCGGTCCTGCCCGGCACAAACGAATTGTCGCAATTCCTGGACAATCCCAAGGATGCACTGTCGATGGTGATGCCTGTTGCGGAATTTCCCAACCTTGCTGTCATTGGTAATTCCGGTGCCAGCGATATGCCGGTTACGATGTTGCGCGACCAGAAACGCATCGAAAACATGCTGTCCTTCTTCCGGGAATATTTCGACTATGTCATTCTGGATCTCCCGCCTGTTCAAGGTGTGGCGGATACCCGATTACTGACCAAGTTGAGCGACCACATCGTGTATATGGTGCGCTGGGGATCGACACCGCGCAGTCAAGTCATTTCCGTTTTCAAACAGCGTCTGGTGCCCAAAGATCGCATTCTTGGCGTGCTCTTTTCGCGGGCCAATATCCGGAAATACCGCTGGTTCAACAGAGACGACATGATCGACTATTACAGCTGAGCCTGTTTCACGGCATAAACGCTTGTACGAACCTGCAGAGATGACATGACCCACGTCGTTGCCCTTTTCGCTGTCGCATCATCCTGCTGTCCGGGGGCCTCATGCGCGACGTAACCGAGCGGAAAACGGACGCACTGCGCATCGAGGTGTTCGGGTTCGATGTTGCAGAGATATCCCAGATCCGGCGCATCCGCGCCTTGATCGCCCTGGGTCACCACGTGCACAGCTTTACGATGCGGCGGGACAATATGAATGCCGACTTCGAGCCGGACTGGCCGAACACGCATCTGTTCAAGACCGAAAACGAGAACTTGCCCAAGCGCGCCGCCACTGTCGCGGCGTCCATCGTCAAGATGGCGCGTCACCGGGCGCGCCTGCAACGTGCTGACATGATCATTGCGCGCAACCTCGACATGCTGGCCATTGCGTGGGCGGCGCGTGGCATGGCCGGGGCCGGACGCGTGCCGTTGGTGTACGAATGCCTCGACATAAACGGTGCGCTCTGCGGTGACGGGGCAAAGTCCCGCGCGATGCGCGCGGCGGAACGTCGATTGCTCGCCGGGGTGCAGATGCTGGTGGTGTCGTCGCCGGGGTTTATCCGGAACTATTTTGAGCCGCTGCAGGGCTACGCCGGGCCATGGGCGTTGTGGGAAAACAAGCTCGCCGCCGGATCAACCCTGCCCACACGGCCCCAGACCCGCAGCCTGCCCGCTTCGGGCACGCCGTTGCGCCTGGGATGGGTCGGGACGATCCGCTGCGCGCCCAGCCTTGCCTTGCTGGCCGCGGTCGCGGATGACTTGGGTGACGGGATCGAGGTGCACATTCACGGCATCGTACATCATCACGCGCTGCCCGATTTCGACGCAACGATCGCGTCGCGGCCCAACATCATCCTGCACGGGCCCTATGCGTATCCCGATGATCTGGCGCAGATTTACGGTGGCCTGGACGTCGTTTGGGCGCAGGATCTTTGGCAGACCGGCAACAACTCCGACTGGCTGCTGCCCAACCGTATCTATGAGGCAAGCTGGGCCGGTTGCCCTAGCATCGCCGTCGCCACAACCGAAACCGGGCGCCGTGTGTCGGACGACGCGCTTGGCTGGGTCGTCGACACACCGACGCCCGCCGCATTGCTTGATCTGCTTGGCGGATTGGACCGGGCGGAGATCGCCGCACGGGGACAGGCCTTGCTGGACCGTCCAGCGCAGGATTTTGTGCAATCTGCCGAAGACCTCACGGATGTGATTGCCCAAGTGCAACAGGCCCGCGCATGACACAGCCGCAGGTCGACCCAAACGCCATTCTTGTCGCAGTACCAACCCTGAACGAAGAGAGGTACATCGCCGCCACCTTGCAAAACCTTCTGGATGGCGCGGGGGCGCAAATGCGCATTGTCGTCGCTGACGGCGGCAGCAGCGACGCGACATGCCGGATCGTGACCGACTTGGCGCAACAGCATGACAACCTGCACCTGATCGACAATCTCGACCGCCTTCAATCGGCGGCGATCAACAAGGTGGTCGCAGACATGGCAGAGCCGCACCACAAAATCCTCGTCCGCGTCGATGCCCATTCGCACTATCCGCCCGGTTACGTGCTGGCTGTCGCGCAAAGCCTCACAGAGCGTGAGGCTGACGGCCTGGCGACGGTGATGGATTCCGTGGGTGAGGGCTGCTTTCAACGCGGTGCCGCCTGGGCGATGGAGACGAAACTTGGTTCGGGTGGATCGGGTCACCGGGGGGGCGCGACCTCTGGCTGGGTCGATCACGGACATCACGCCGGTTTCCGGCTCGAAATGTTTCGCGCGGTCGGGGGCTATGATACGGATTTTGTTGCCAATGAGGACGCCGAGCTGGATCACAGGATCGGCGCGGCAGGCGGACGGATCTGGCTCGATGCGTCCATCCGGCTTGGCTATGTGATGCGCCCAAGCCTGCGGCGGCTCGCGCTGCAATACTGGCGCTATGGCAAGGGTCGCGCACAGACCGTGCTCAAGCACAAGCTGCGCCCGCGCCTGCGCCAGATGATCCCGCCGCTTGTGGTTCTGGTGAATGCGCTCGCGGTGCTTTTGGCGCCGCTTGCGCCGGGTCTGTTGCTGCTGCCACTGGCCTATCTTGCGATCCTCGCTGCGATGACGTCCCTTACGTTGCTGCACAAGCGCAGCCTCTGTGCCCTATGGGTCGGGCCCGCGCTGTTGGTCATGCACATGGTTTGGGGTGCTGGATTCCTGTTGCAGGTGTTCCGGAGCAAGACGGGATGGGGCACGGTATGAGGATTGACGTTTGTCTGTGCACCTTTCGGCGTCCGCAGGTGACTGAGACAGTGCGGTCAGTGGCGCGTGCCGATCTGCCCGAAGGGGCACAGCTGCGCGTCATCGTCGTGGACAATGACGACACTCCGACGGCAGAGGAGGCGATGCGTTTGGTTGCGGCGGAAACCGGGCTCGATGTCCTTTATCGCCATGTGCCGGGCGCCAACATCTCGATCGCGCGCAATGGTGGACTTGAGGCCGCGACAGGCGATTGGATCGCCTTTCTGGACGACGACGAGATCGTGGAACCGGATTGGCTGGTCGCCCTGGTGGACCGCGCGCAGGAAACGGGTGCCGACGCCGTTTTTGGTCATTCCCGGGCAAATTACGGCCCGGATGCGCCTGAATGGATCGTCGCCGGGGATTTCCATTCACAATTTGCCGCGCCACGGGGTGATGTGGTCGAAACGGGTCACACCTGCAACGCGCTCTTGCGCTGGGGCGATGCCCCTTGGACGGGTGAACGCTTCGAGGTTGAGCGGGGGCAATCCGGGGGCGAAGACACCGAGTTCTTCTTTCGCTTGCGGCGGATGGGCGCCCGCTATGCCATCGCGGACGGGTCCATCGTCCGCGAGGATGTCCCGCCCGCGCGGTTGACGCTGCCCTGGTTGATGCGACGCCGTTATCGCATTGGGCAAAGCTATGCCGCGGTCGCGCAAGGTGGGGCGGCACGGGCCAAGCTGTTTCTGACGGCAGCGATCAAGTCGGTCTATTGCTATGCGCGCGCGCTGCCTGCGTGGCCGGTTATGGCGCGCCGCGCCTTCTGGCTGATGCGGGGAACGATGCATCTGGGTGTGTGTGCGGGTTGCCTGCGCCTGCGTCAAAGCGTGCTTTATGGCGCTGCCGCCGTGCCTGACCCAAAGGGAGCTGCCAAATGACTGCGCCGCTGTTGCCGCATTTCATCATCATCGGCGCGATGAAGTCGGGGACGACGACGCTGTACCGCAACCTGGGTCTGCACCCGGAGATAGACATGTCGCGCGACAAGGAAACGGATTTCTTTGTGGCCGAAAAGAACTGGCCCCGCGGCGTTGACTGGTACGGCGAACAGTTTTCCCGCGCGGACGCCGTGCGCGGTGAGGCGAGCCCGAACTACACCAAGGCGCGCGATTTTCCAGGTGTTCCGGCGCGCATGGCTCAGCTCTGCCCGGACGCCAAGCTGGTCTATATCCTGCGCGATCCGGTGGCACGGGCGGAATCGCAGTTCAGCCACAGCGTAGTGATGGGGTCGCTGTCGCCCGACTTGGATCATTTCGAGGATAGTCACGAATACGCGCATATCCTTGATGGAAGCCTCTATGCGCAGCAGTTGGAACGGTATCTGGAACATTATCCGCAGGATGCCATCCTGATCCTCGATTTCGATGATCTCGTGCGGGACCCGCAAAGCGTGATGGACCAGATCACCGATCATATCGGTGTTGCCCGTCACACCCTGGATCAGCACGGCGCCAAGAATGACAGCGCAGAGATTTCGCGCGTGCCCGCGCCCATCCTCCGCTTCGCCCAATCGCCCATGGGCCGCCGCCTTGCCGGTCTGGTCAGCCGCGATTTGCGCGACCGCATCCGCGGTGCTCTGGCCCGCGGTGCATCACGCAAACCGCCGGCGTTTCCAGATGCGCTGCGGGCGCGGGTCACCGAAGACGTCCGCAATGATGCGGCGCACCTGCGCAAATTGACTGGAAAACCCTTTTCGCATTGGTCGGTGTGATCGACGAGCCCAGTGTCGGTTGGATCAAGGGTGGTGCGACGCGGAACAGGTGCACGGAGCCTGACGTAGGCGGCGCTCAATTGGCCTGCAAACACGAGATGCTTCGCGTTTGGTGAGCCTGTGCAAATTGGTCGGATGGACGGCGCGCGGGACACTGATTGCGTGGGCGGACGGTGCCAAGGTGCGGCCAAAACCGTCGGCACAACAAAAACCTTTACAAGCACCACCTATACGGGATGGCATAAACCCACCTCACTGATTTTCAAAAAAGGACAATTGCCATGACGACGCCAGCTCCGGTCACCTTTGTTTTCGGTGACAGCCTTTCGGACTTTGACAATGCATTCTCGGCCTTTGTCGCGTTCACGACCCAGCAGATCTTTGACCAGCTGGTCGCGGCCGGGGTCGATCCAGTGGACGCCGCCGCGCAGGCCCCGCTTTTGGCCGAGGCTGGGACCCGCGCGCAAGTGCCCGAATTTGGACCCTTGGGTGCCATCACCAATGAGTTTTCCTATGTCGACTATGCCGCGCAACTTGGCGCGATCACACCGGTGAACCTGGCCGTTGCCAGTGCGCGCGCGCTGGGTGTGCAGGAACCGCTCGGAGAGGGCACCGGGCTGGACATCAATCTTGGCGGCCAGCTCGACCGCTTTGCCGCCGCGACCGCAGGTGGCGTGCCTGCCGGGGCAAGCGCCATCGTTTTCATCGGGTCCAACGACCTCAGTGATGCGTTTGGCGCGGCGACCTCAGATCCCAATGGCTCGGATCTACAACTCATTCTCGATACCCTCGGTGCCATTGGCGCCGTCAGCGGTGCTGTTGTCGATGCGGTCGAAGAGCTGGACGCAGCGGGTGTGTCAACGCTGTATATCCCCACCTTGCCGCTCGCATCCTTCTTTGTCGGAACCGACGCGCTGGATCCCGAAGCGGCGGCCCTCGCCGAGATCGCGGGCGCGGTCTACAACGCAGCACTGGCGGTGCAGGTCGCAGGTGTGCAGGCGCAAGGGATTGATGCCCAGATCCTCGATTTCGCGGCTGTCTCCAACGCCATCGTCGAAGATCCGACAGGCTTCGGCATCGTCGCCCCGCGCATTGATTTCCTGATCGACGGGAGCAGCTTTGACACCGACCAGATCCTGGCCTGGGATCCGATCCATCCCACGGAGGTCGCACACCAAGCCTGGGGTGCCTACCTGGATTTCACGATGAAGGGTGGGACGACCTCTGCGCTCAGCGATTTCGGCACGCTCAACATTCAGGGGTCCGGTGCAAATGCTGTCTTTGCCAATGGCGGTGACGACACCGTGTTGGCGGGCCGGGGTGATGACGTCGTCTTTGGTGGTACCGGAGACGACCTTGTCTTTGCCGGGAGCGGTTCCGATATCGTATCGGGCGGCACGGGTGACGACGTGCTCAACGGTCAGGGCGGCGCGGACATCCTCGATGGCGATGGCGGCGATGACCGCATTCGTGGCGGAGGCGGTGACGACATCCTCCTCGATGGTCTGGGCAACGATACGGTGACCGGCGGCGGTGGCGATGATACGTTCATCTATGTCCAGGGCAGCCTCGAAGGTGATGCAACCGCGACAACCGACCGGTTTGTCGGTGGCCGCGGCAATGACACGCTTTTGGTGGTGCTCGACCAGGTCAGCTTCGATGCGTTCGAGTTGGCCGAGACGGACGTTGTGCTCGACGCGCTGGGTATCACGGATATCAGCATCGAGACGGTGATGGTGCTGAACGGGCGCAGCGCGGTCGAAGATGTCCTGGGCGGCAACGACCTGTTTGTGCTCGGCGATTTCTGGGGTTTGCTGCCTGCGCCCACGGATGACCTTTTGGTGTAGGTGTGCGGATTTCTCTGATCAAACAGCCCTCATTGGACCCGTTGGCGCCGACGGCAGCCATCCGGGTTCCATCGTGATTTTTCGGATGTTCAAATTTGCCGACACACACTAGGCTTACGCGATTGATTAAAGTGAGCTTTTTGCGCCGTGCATATCATGAACACAAAACCCGCGACCTTCGACCTGATCCGAAAGAACGATGAGAGGAGCCTATCGCAGCCGTACGCGCCCGCCCGCACAACCGGTATCGAAGACGGAGACGGGGATTTCATTGTTGCTACCATATCTTCGGGCAGTTTTTTCAGGGGTAGTATCGCATCACCCCCTGACGACGACTATTTCGAAATCGAGTTGACCGCCGGTGTACGTTACGAAATCAACGTATACGGTGTCGACACCGGCAACGGGAGTGGCACAGCAAGCGACCCTTTCCTTGAACTCTTTGACGACCTCAATCTTGGAAACCCGATAATCGCTTTGCTCGATAACGATGATAACTCTGGCTTTGGGCGAAATGCGTTCATAGAATTCACCGCACCCACAACCGACACGTACTTCATAAGGGTTTCATCTTCAGACGGAGGCACCGGCAGTTATACGCTGCGCGTTGAGGACGACGTGCCCCCGCCGCCCCCCACTGCCGGCACGCTGCAGGACATGGCGACCTTCCTGCAGTCGGGTTATACGGGTGGAACCGAGTATACTTTCGATACGTCCAGTTCCAATGTGATCACCGTGAACATCAGCGGGCTGACGGCAGAAGGCCAGCAACTTGCGATCTGGGCGATGGAAGCCTGGGAGATGGTTGCGAATGTCGACTTTCAGATTGTCACCTCGGGCGAGATGATCACAGTTGATGACGCGGACAATGGGGCGTTTGCCTATTTCCCTGGTATTACTCCATTCGGTCTCTCTGCCGAGGTGAATGTCTCTTCCAGCTTGGTCAGCACCTTCGGTTCGAACATCAACGATCTTCCCTTCCAGATTTATCTGCAGCAGTTTGGCCAAGCTTTGGGCCTTGGCTATCTGGGCAACTACTTCCGCGAGGCGGAGTATCCTGAGGATGCAGTCTTTTCCAATGACAGCTGGCAGGTGTCGGTGATGTCGGGTCTTTCACAGGGGGACAATTCGGCGGTCAACGCCTCGGTCGCATTCCCGACCAGCGCGATGATGGTCGACATTCTTGCCATCCAAGGGTTTTACGGCACGCCGGGGGCGAGCTCTGCGACGGCGGGGAACACGGTCTACGGTGCGGGCTCGAACCTTGGCAACTACATGGACGAGATTTTCGAGGCCATGGCCACTGGGAATTCCACCCCCAACGTGAACGGCAACCCGCTGGCCTTCACCCTCTATGACCGGGACGGGATAGACACGCTGGCCTTTGGTTTTTTCACCGAAGACCTCAAGCTGGACATGCGTGCCGAGCAGTTTTCCGACTTTGGCAGTTCCATCGGCGTGATGGGCGTTGCGCGTGGCACTGTGATCGAAAACGCCGTCACCGGGTCGGGCAATGACACAGTTTCCGGCAACAG
>JBCBHM010000053.1:1885-23160 GCA_038525585.1 Pseudomonadota bacterium | reverse complement strand
ATGGCCCAGCTGACTTGGCCAGCCAACAACGCGCCGCCACCGAGCGCAAAGCTCATGAACATTGCGGGGGTGAGCGGTGAGTTCCAGCGGGGAATGGTCTTGAGCTGCGTGTAGATCATGGATGTCGTGAACACCGTCAGCACGGAGAAGACCGAGCCCAGAAACCCGATGAGGCCCCAGTGTTGGTCAAAGAACACAAGGCCCATGCCGTGCAGCGCCATCAGCAGAAGTGCGATGACGGCGCACCACCCCTCGCGGCTGAGCCAGGAGCTGCGCCATTGCGTGAACGCCTTGATCGCGCGTTCGGGGTGGCCGAGGTGAAAGGTGGATGACACCAGACCGCCCACGGCACAGAGGTAGGCGATGGTGAAAAAGGCAAACGCGCTCCACCCGGTGACGGCCGGAAAGCCGAGGCCGAGGAAGAACAGCAAGCCAAAGCCGATGCCGGAAAAAACGGTAAAGAAAATAACGGACGGTGCGGGATGCATCAGATCTTTTCCAGTGTCTTGTCGAGCCAGCTCAGAAAGCCCTTGGCCTCCTGCGCGACGGGCGCGAGGTAGGGGGCCAGAATGTCGAACTGGTCGTCTTCGATTGTGTCCTTGGGCCGTGGCGGCAGGTATTTGTTCACAGGTTTGGTGCCCTGTTCCGGCATAAGATCCATGCCGCCGCGTTCTGCGGTCAGCTTGGACACGTTGCTTTCGGGATCGGCGAAGTCGCCGAAATGGCGGGCACCGGCGGGGCAGGTGCGGACGCAGGCCGGTTCACGATCTTCTTCGGGCAGGTTTTCGTTATAGATCCGGTCGACGCAGAGGGTGCATTTCTTCATCACCTTTTCGACGGCATCCATCTCGCGCGCGCCATAGGGACAGGCCCAGGCGCACAGACCGCAGCCGATGCAATCGGCTTCGTTCACGAGCACGATCCCGTCCTCGACCCGCTTGTAGCTGGCGCCGGTGGGACAGACGGTCACGCAGGGCGCATCTTCGCAATGAAGGCAGGACTTTGGAAAGTGGACAAGCTGGGCCTGCCCCGCTTCGGGCTGAACCTCGTAGCTGTGCACGCGGTTGAGGAAGGTGCCCGACGGGTCCGCGCCATAGGCGTCCGTGTCGGAGAGCGGGGCGCCGTAGTTTTCCGTGTTCCATCCTTTGCAGGAGATCACGCACGCGTGGCAGCCGACACAGGTGTCGAGGTCGATGACGAGGCCGAGTTTCTTTTCGGTCTGTGCGGGAAGAGTGGTCATGCGATTGTCCTCATGGTGAGGGCAGGACTGGGGCTCTGCCCCAGACCCCGGGATTTTTCAGGGACAAAGACGGGAGGGGTCGGAGTGGCGGCACCGATGGGTTCGGCCTTGGAAGCGTCCCAGTTGGTGATGAAATAGACGAAAGTGCCCACGCCCAGAATGATGAAGGCGGCGATGGCAAGAAGCGTCTTTTGGATGCCGGTCATTTGCCCACCTTCCACGTCAGTTTGGACGGTCCCTTAGACACGGGGGACTTGATCGGCGCCATCGCGGGTTGGGTTTCGGTTGGGGCGTCCGCCTTTTCGATGCGCACCTTGAGGTCGAACCACGCGGCCTGGCCTGTGATCGGGTCCGAGTTGGACCAGCGCAGGCCGTCCCCCTTGGGCGGCAGCAGCTCGTGGATGAGATGGTTGAGCAGGAAGCCGCGGGTGGCTTCGGGGGCGTCCTCGTCCAGCGCCCAGGCGCCCTTGCGCTTGCCGATGGCGTTCCAGGTCCAGACCGTGTTGGGATTGAGCGCGGCCATTTCGAGCACCGGAACCGTGATTTCGCCGTGGGGCGAGGTCACGCGTGCCCAGTCGCCATCGGCGAGCCCGTGCAAACGCATGAGATTTGTCGGCACATAAAGCGGGTTGTGCCCGTGCAATTGCCGCAGCCATGCATTTTGCGACCCCCAGGAGTGATACATGGCCATGGGCCGCTGGGTGAGGGCCGTGATCGGGTAGGCCTCGCCCCTGTTATCGGGTGCGGGATCATACCAGATTGGCAGTGGATCCATCGTTTCGAGAATGCGGGCGCGCAGGTGATCGGGAGGCTGACGCTCGCCATGCCCTTCGGCGGCCAGCTGGAAGCGGCGCATCGGCTCGACGTAGAGTGAAAAGAGGTAGGGCTGCGGGCTGTCAAAGAGGCCAAGCTCGACCGCCCAGTCCTGATAGGCATCGTTCCATGGCTTGTAATACAGCGCCTCGTCCGGAATGTGCCCGACCCAGAAGCCGCCATTCTGGATGTAACTGTCAAGCTGGCCTTCGTTCACGTCGCCGCGCCCGTTGGTGAGGCCATTCTCGCTCATCCGCCAACCGGCGAGCGGGCCGATGCCGGGCTTGCGCTGGTGGTTGACGATGTAGTCGGCGTAGTCGGCATATTTCTGGCTGCCGTCCGCGTTGGTGAAGCCGGGCAGGCCCAGCCGTCCGCCCAGCTCGCACAGCACCGACTGGAAGCCGCGCACGTCGCGGTCAGGCTCGATCACGGGCCAGCGGATGGCATCCGCGGCTGCATCCGCCTCGCAGATGGGACGGTCGAGCAGGGAGATGCAGTCGTGCCGTTCTAGATAGGTCGTGTCGGGCAGAATGAGATCCGCATAGGCCACCATCTCGGAGCTGTAGGCATCCGAGTAAATGATACGCGGAATGACGTATTCGCCGCCCTCGTCCTGATCGGTCAGCATGTCGATCACGCCGCGGGTGTTCATGGACGAGTTCCACGACATGTTGGCCATGTACATGAACAGCGTGTCGATCTTGTAGGGATCACCGGCGTGCGCGTTCGAGATGACCATGTGCATCAGGCCATGCGCGGACATCGGGTTTTCCCAGGTGAACGCCTTGTCGATGCGGGCGGGCGTGCCGTCATCGTTGAGCGCCAGATCATCCGGACCGTGGACAAAGCCCAGATGAGGCCCGTCCAGCGGTGTGTCGCATGTGACCTTGCAGTGGGGTTTCGGGTGCGCCGTTGCGGGCTTGGGGTAGGGCGGTTTGAAGCGGAAGCCGCCGGGCACCTCGACGGTACCGAGGATGATCTGCAGCACGTGCAGCGCGCGGCAGGTCTGGAACCCGTTGGCATGTGCGGAAATCCCGCGCATCGAGTGGAACGACACGGGCCGTCCCTTCATCGTCTTGTGCGTCTCGCCGCGGAAATCCGTCCACTCCTGATCCAGCTCGAACGCCTCGTCAAAGGCAACGCGCGCAATCTCGGCGGCCAGGGCGCGGATGCGGGGGGCGGGGATGCCGACGCGGTCGGCGACAGCTTCGGGTGCGTATTCGTCCTGCAGATAGCGTTCGGCCATGTGGTGCATGACGGTGCGATGGGTGAAGCCCGCGTGGCGGTGCGTGGCGGACAGGTCCGGCTGGACGCCAGGCTGGTCGAACGGGGTCAGCTTGCCGGTGGTGCGGTCCATCACCAGCTCTTTGCCGTCGTCGTCGCGCAGGAGCAGCCCGAAATCGGGCGCGTTTTCGTCGCCGTTCACGAGGCAGGGTGCGTTGGTGAACCGCGCGAGGTAATCGAGGTCGATCCGCCCGGCCTTCATCAGGCAGTGCACAATCGACAGGATCAGCAGGCCATCAGTGCCGGGGGTGATGCCGAACCAGTCGTCAGCCACAGCGTTGTAACCGGTGCGGATCGGGTTCACCCCGACAACGCGCGCCCCGCGGGCCTTGATCTTGCCGATGCCCATCTTGATCGGGTTGCTGTCGTGGTCTTCGGCGACGCCGAACAGGATAAAGAGCTTGGTGTGATCCCAGTCGGGCTGGCCGAATTCCCAGAACGCACCGCCCATCGTGTAGATGCCCGCCGCCGCCATGTTGACCGAGCAGAAGCCGCCATGGGCGGCATAGTTGGGCGTCCCGAAGTTTTGCGCGAAAAAGCTGGTGAAGCTTTGCGACTGGTCACGACCGGTAAAGAACGCAAGCTTTGACGGGTCATCCTTGCGGATCGGGGCGAGCCAGTCGGTTGCGATGCCCAATGCCTCGTCCCAGCTGATTTCCTCGAACTCGCCCGAGCCGCGTGGGCCGACGCGTTTCAACGGCGCGCGCAGGCGCGACGGGGCGTTGACCTGCATGATGCCCGCCGAACCCTTGGCGCAGAGCACGCCCTGGTTCACGGGATGGTCGCGGTTGCCCTCGATATAGGCGACCTGCCCGTCTTTCATGTGCACGTTGATGCCACAACGGCAGGCGCACATGTAGCATGTGGTCTGGCGCACCTCGTCTGACACCTTGGGCGACAGGTCGATCGTCGGTTGGTCCTTGGGCATCAGGCTGCTCCGTTCATGAGGGCGAGGGCGTCAGTGGCAATCTGACGTTCTTCGTCGGTTTTGACCACATGCACCCGCACATCGCCAAAGAGGGCGAGGTGTTCGGAAATACGGTCACGTATGGGCGCTGCATTCTCGCCGATCCCACCGGTAAAGACGATGGCGTCGAGCCCACCCATCGCAACGATGGCTGAGCCTGCGTGGCGCGCGGCCCAGTAGCAGAAATGGTCGACGGCAAATCGGGCGGCGTCGGTGTCGGCGGCCATGAGCAGACGCATGTCGTTGCTGCCGCCGAGGCCCTTGAGGCCGCTTTCGTGGTTGAGCAGGTGGCTGGCCTCATCCGCGCCGTAGATCTCGGCAAGGCGCAGGACGGCCATGCCGTCGATGGCGCCGGAGCGTGTGCCCATCGTAAGCCCGTCCAGGGGGGAGTAGCCCATGGATGTGGCGACAGACACGCCGTTGTGGATCGCACAGAGCGAGGCGCCGGAGCCAAGGTGGAAGGCCAGCAATCGCGCGGGCAGGGCATCGCCGAACTGCGTCACGATCCAGGCATAGCTGAGCCCATGAAATCCATAGCGGCGGATGCCCATCGAACGCGCCTGTTTCGGCAGGGCGTAGGCGGTTGCAACCTCGGGCTGGTTGGCATGGAAGGCCGTGCCGAAGCTTGCGTATTGCTGCAGGCCGGGTGCCAGCGTTTGCAGCGCGCGGATGCCCGCGAGGTTGTTGGGATTGTGCAGGGGGGCCAGCGGTGTTGCGGCCTCGATCCCTGCGATGACGGCGTCATCGACGATGCAAGGCGCGACCAGCGACGTGCCACCATGGACAACGCGATGCGCTGCGGCTGTCAAAGTGCTGACCTCGATCCCTTGCCGCGCGAGGCTGTCGAGGATCATGACAAGGGCCGCATCGTGATCCGGAGCGGCGACATTCTGGTCTTCCTCCCCCAGTTTCAGGTGCGCAAGCGCGCCGCCGATCCCGCTGACCTGTCCTGCGATGATCTGGGTGAGGTCGGTCTTGAACACACCGACCTTGATGGAGGAGGAACCTGCGTTGACGACGAGGATCATGCGGCCGCCATGATCGCGCCAAGCGCAACGGAAGACAGCCGTGCCGCCGCCGGATCAGCCCGCGAGGTCAACAGGATCGGCACCTTGGCGCCCATCACGATGCCCCCTGCGCAGCCCCCGGCGAGGTAGACAAAGGATTTGAACAGTGCATTGCCCGACACGATGTCCGGCACGATGATCGCGTCAGCCTGTCCGGCCACGGGGTCGTCAGTCAGCTTTTTCGCAGCGACGGATTTTGGGGACATGATCAGGTCAAAGGCCAATGGGCCGGAAAACTCGGCGCCGTCGATGTTGGCCTTGGCCCAGGCGCACAGCGCGTCGCCTTCCATGGACGATGGGACCGCGGGGATCGGGCTTTCCGTGGCCGACAGGAATGCGACCTTGGGCCGGGCATTGCCCAGCTTGTGCAGCAGCTTCACGACCTCGGCCGTCGCATCCCTGCGCGTGTCGAGGTTCGGATCGACGTTGACCGCAGCGTCCGAGATTGTGATCGATCCGGTGCCGTCGGGTGTCGTGATGTAAAAGATATGGACAAAGCGGCGGCCTGTACGCAGCCCCGCCTCGCGCGAGACGGCTGCGCGCATGAACGCATCCGTATGGAGCTGCCCCTTCATCAGGACATCCGCGCGGCCTTCCCCACAGGCCAGCGCGGCCGCCATGCCGGATGCGGCCTCTCCTTCGGCCTCGATGATCTCGAACCCCGAGATGTCCCAACCGAGCTTGGCCGCCTCATCCTCGATCATGTGCCGTTCGCCGGTAAAGACGGGCACCATCATGTTCGCCTCTGTCGCTTCCTTGGCCGCGGCCATGGGCAAGGGAGCGCCTGCGCGGGCGATGGCCACGCGCGGGCTCGCTGCCTGCTGCGCCATCTCGATGATGAGCGCGGGCGGCACCGCCACGGCGTCGGAGAGGAAGGATTGCGGCACGAAAACGGTCCTGTTCAAAACGACAGTGAGGGCAAGCCTAGCCTGCCCTCACCACTTGTCTATTGGATTAGGCCGCGTCCTGGGGACGCATGTCATCCTTGGAGATGCCCGCGACGGAGACTGGTTTCTTCATCGCGTCGCGGCGGAACGGCTCGCCCAGTTCCTGGTTCAGCAGCACCTCGATCAACGTGGTTTTACCGTGGTTCATCTGGTCATCGATTGCCTTGTTCAGCGCATCGGTAAGCTCATCCATCGTCTTGACGGCGACGCCTTCGAGGCCGCAGGCCGTTGCAATCCCGGCGTAGGACACTTGTTCGTCCAACTCGGTGCCGACAAAGTTGTCGTCGAACCAAAGGGTGGAGTTCCGCTTTTCCGCGCCCCACTGGTAGTTGCGGAACACGATCTGCGTGACCGGCGGCCAGTCGCCACGGCCGATGGCCGTCAGCTCGTTCACCGCGATGCCGAATGCGCCGTCACCGGCAAAGCCCACGACGGGCACGTCGGGCTGGCCGATCTTGGCGCCGACGATGGCGGGCAGGCCATAGCCACACGGGCCAAAGAGGCCTGGCGCCAGATATTTGCGCCCCTCGTCAAAGTCCGGATAGGCATTGCCGATGGCACAGTTGTTGCCGATATCCGACGAAATGATCGCCTCCCGCGGGAGAGCTGCCTGGATCGCGCGCCATGCCATGCGCGGTGACATCCAGTCGGGCTTGGCGTCGCGGGCGCGCTGGTTCCAGCTTGTGCCGGGATCGTCGTCTTCGTGATCCATCGAGGCCAGTTGCTGCGCCCAGGCCGATTTGGTCTGTGCGATCTTGGCCTTGCGCTCGTCCCGCCCGGCATCGCCCGCGTTGTCGCTGAGGCCCGTAAGGATGCCTTGAGCCACTTTGGCCGCGTCGCCGACGATGCCCACGCTGACCTTCTTGGTCAGGCCGATGCGGTTGGGGTTGATGTCGACCTGGATGATCTTGGCGTCTTTGGGCCAATAATCGATGCCGTAGCCCGGCAGTGTCGAAAACGGGTTGAGCCGCGTGCCGAGGCACAGGACCACGTCCGCCTGGCTGATCAGCTCCATGCCGGCCTTCGATCCGTTATATCCAAGCGGACCGGCGAACAGCGGGTGCGACCCGGGGAAGGCGTCATTGTGCTGGTAGCCCACGCAGACCGGCGCATCGAGCCGCTCGGCCAGAGCCATCGAGGCGGCAATGCCGCCATCCGACAGCACAACACCTGCGCCGTTGAGGATCACCGGGGCTTTCGCCTCGGACATCATCTTGGCCGCGTCGGCGATGGAGTTCTGGCCGCCCGGCGACACTTCGAATTCGATCGGGTCGACAATTTCGGTGTCGATGACTTGCGTCCAGAAATCGCGCGGGATGTTCAGCTGGGCAGGACCGGACAGTCGCTTGGCCTGGCTGATAACGCGTGTCAGCACCTCGACAACGCGGGACGGGTCGCGGACCTCTTCCTGATAGGCGACCATGTCTTCGAACAGTTTCATCTGTTCGACTTCCTGAAAGCCGCCCTGGCCGATTGTCTTGTTCGCGGCCTGCGGGGTCACCAGCAGCAAGGGCGTGTGGTTCCAGTATGCTGTCTTCACGGCCGTGACGAAGTTGGTGATGCCGGGGCCGTTCTGCGCGATCATCATCGACACCTTGCCGGTGGCGCGGGTAAAGCCGTCGGACATGAAGCCGGCCGACCCCTCGTGGGCGCAGTCCCAGAATTTGATGCCAGCGGCCGGGAACAGATCAGAGATCGGCATCATCGCCGACCCGATGATCCCGAACGCATGTTCGATGCCGTGACGCTGGAGGCATTTCACAAAGGCTTCTTCGGTCGTCATTTTCATGTGGAGCACTCCGAAAGGGGGCGGCGATTCGCCCAGTGTTGGGATTCGCGCCAGCGTATCGGGCGGAGCGCGCTGGCGTTAGGGCCAGATAAAAAGTCGATTTATGGCCAGATTACGCGCACAGCATCTCCCGCACCAGGTCCAAGCCATCGGTGATCCGGCCATGCGGGATCGAGGAATACCCAAGGCGGTAATAGTTGCGCGGCGGTGCGTCCCCGGCAAAAAAGGCGTGCCCGGGTTCAATCAGCACGCTGCGCGCCTCGAGCGCCTTTGCGCGTTCGGCCATGTCGACACCCTGCGGGGCCCGCATCCAAAAGGATGAGCCCCCAAAGGCGCCCATACCCGCAACGCGCAATCCGGCGGTGTCGATGGCGCCCTGCATCGCTTCGCGGCGGGCTTGCAGCGCCGCACTCATCTTGCGGATCTGGGCATCGTAGTGACCCATGGATAAAAAATAGGCGGCGGTGCGCTGAATGTGTCCCGGCGGGTGACGCAAGACGGAGGTGCGCAGGGCGCGCGCCTCGCGCACAAACGGTTCGGATCCGACAAGATAGCCCAGCCGCAGCCCGGGAAACAGCGACTTGGAAAAGCTGCCCACATAGATCACCCGCCCGTCCCGATCCATGGATTTGAGCGCGGGAGAGGGGGGTTCGAGAAAGGACATCTCGAACTCGTAATCATCCTCGACGACAAGCGCGTCCAGCTCCGCGGCCTTGTCCAGCAAGGCCTGGCGACGCGTCATGGGCATGGTGGCCGTCGTGGGGCACTGGTGGCTTGGCGTGCAAAAGATCACATCCGTTTCCGGTGGCAGGCCTTCGGGCGGCAGCCCGTCGGCGTCGACGCGCACTGGCACCATGTGACAGCGCGATTGGGTCAGGATGTCGCGCAGGGCGGGATAGCAGGGATCCTCGAACGCCGCGGTCCGCCGTTGGGTCAACAGCACCTGGGCCGCAAGCCACAGCGCGTTTTGCGCGCCCAAGGTGATCAGGATCTGATCGCTGTTGGCGGCAATCCCACGGCGGGGCAGCGTGTTGCGCTGAATGAACTCGATGAGTTGCGGATCGTCCTGGTCAAAGTAGTCCGAGGTGAGCGAGGCAAAGTCCCGTTGCCCCAGCGCTTGCAGCGCGCATTGCCGCCAATTGGCATGGTCAAACAGCTGCGGATCTGTCTGCCCATAGATGAACGGGTATTTGAAGCGCGCCCAATCGCGCGGCTTGTTCAGTGTGACGCCACCTGCAAAACGCTGCCCGATGGCGCGGGTCCAATCCACCGCGTCTTCGGTGTTTGCCTGGGGGCGAAACACCGGCGGAACCGGCGCGTTGCCCGATACGAAATAGCCTGAACGACCACGGGAAACGAGGTAGTCCGAGGCGACAAGTTCAGTATAGGCCAGGGTCACCGTGATCCGGCTGATGCCCAGATGCGCGGCGAGTTTGCGGGTCGATGGCAGCTTTTCCCCAGCGGCGAAACGGCCGGACAGAATGCCGTGTGCCACCATCTGCTGCACCTGGTTTTGCAAAGTGCCCTGATGGTGCGGCTGGAGAAAGAATGTTTCTACAGGTAGCGCCATGGAACAGTGATAGTCTGGATATAAGCCGTATGTAAACTGGCATTAGGATTCGATGAAACTCGATCGCTGCCACTTCACCATGAGTAATTTATTGAGACGAAATGTATCATTTTATGACATGGATTGCAACAGTACTGATTGCACCGCTCGTGCGAATGAAATCCGCTGTTCCGGTTTGGCTTGGCATGCGGCGAGCCCATCGAAGGGAATGCGGGATGCCGACCTCGGGAAAACTCAACGCGCTCATGGGGAGCGTCTTGGCGATGGGAGTGCCGCGCCTGAACCGTTTTGCCATGTGAGGGATTACAGGCCCGGCGTGAAAATGGACGCGGATACACCGTGGTGATCCAGGGGGTCCGGTTGCGTGGACGGCGGTTATGGTATGAGCGCAGACAGGGCACGGCACGTATCTGGCGGCCCCAAGCTGTGCGACTGGGAACATTGGGCTCGACGCCTGCCGGAAATCGGGACCATATGAAGCAAGCGCATCGTGCCGGAGTGACCCGTGTTTTTGGATGATGAAGTGACAGAGGTCACAGGAGCAGACCATTGCCGACGTGCTGACCGCTCAGGGATATGCGACCGCGCATTTCGGCAAGTGGCATTTGAATGGCCTGCGCGGCCTTTGGCTGCCGATTCTGGCCGATGATCCTTATGGACCGGGACAAGCGGGGTTCCAGACCTAGGTGTCGTCCACCAACTACTTCGAAGACCACCCGGTGTTAAGCCGCAACGGCGCACCAACCGTTTTCACCGGAGACGCCTCCGAAGTCATCACTCAAGAAGCGATCGAATTCATGGCGGATGCCGCCGCCGGGCAAGAGCCGTTTTTCGCGGCGATCTGGTTTGGCGCCCCGCACACGCCATGGGTGTCTGTGTATAGCGACTCACCCGAGGTGATCGCCGCCAACCCGTCGGATCAAAGCCGCAGAAAACATCACGGAGAGATCGTGGGCATCGACAACAGCGTCGGGGCCGTGCGCGCGTTCCTGAACGATGCCGGTTTGGCCGAAAACACCATCATCTGGTTTCTCAGCGACAATGGTTCTGTCGAACAAAACGGTGCAGCCGGGACCGGTGGTTTGCGGGGACACAAGAGCACATTGTGGGAAGGTGGCATTCGCGTGCCGTCCTTGGTCGAGTGGCCCGGCGCAATCCGCCCCGGCACGACTGATGTGCCGGCCAGCGTCATGGATTTTGCCCCGACCATGGCGGCACTTGCCGGTTTCACCCCCGCCGACTGGGATCATGTCCTGGATGGTGAGGACATAACGCCAGTCCTCGCAGGCGATGCATTCGACCGTGCAGAGCCCCTGTTTTTCCGGCACCGCGGACAATTCGCCATCGTCGATGGCAGCCTGAAGGCGATTGCATCCGACATAAACGATCTTGATACGTATCAGCTGTTTGACCTGTCGTCAGACCCGAACGAGGTGACTGACCTGAGCGCAACGCGGCCCGACACGCTCGCGACCCTGCAGGACAAGCTGTTGGCCTGGCAGTCTTCCGTTTCTGACAGCATGGCGGGTGCGGATTATGGCGAACGCAACTTGACGATCACGCCGCCGGATGACGTCAACTCCAGTGCTGTATACAGCCCGTTTGTGCAGGCTGTCGCGCAGGCGGTCGAGCAACGATCATTGAGCAACCGTCTGATGCGACGGGCGCGCTCCTATCTCGGCCCGGTCGCGGCGCTGCTGGCCATTCTGATCGGCGCAGGCATGGCATGGCGCGTGATGTCACGCCGGCGGATGCGCCGCACCTAGGGCACGCACGTCGCTGGTCTTCTGCCCCGCAGGCGCGTTCGATGTCGTCCGGGAGCGTGGCCGTTTTCGCGCCGGGGTGGGAGGCGCCAAGAACCCGGCCGGAGCGGGTGGAGCTGACGCAGACCCCGAGGCTGCAGTCTTTAGATAATAACGCCGTTCGTGCTGGCTCAAAAATTGCAATTACCAGGCGAAGAGGTCCGGTGCTAGAACAAGGTGGCGATCCAGGAAGTTTTCCATGTGGACAACAACACTGTCGTCACTGCAAAGCACCACGGCGAGCTGGCCCGGCCCCTCTCGGCGCGGAACCGGGCTCACGTATCTGCCGCGCTCATCTGGTACGGGACCTGACCGCTCGGTCGACATGGGTTCGATACTGTAATGTGCCCCTGCAAACGTGCAGAATGGAACACCGCGGAAGTTTCCAGATGTGGTCATGTGCACGTGGCCTGAAACAACCTGTCGCACGTGAGCGTGGTTCAGGACAGCATCGGTGAAGGCGCCGTTGTCTTCAAGAATGATAAAGTCCGTCTGAACGCCAAAGGGTGCGATATTATGGTGCAGGACGATCACCACCGGCGTCTCGGGTACCTCGGCCAAACGTGCTTTCAACCAATCGATCTGACGCGCTTCTAGACGGCCCGCGCCGCGCAGTTCTGGATCAGATGTGTCGAGCACGATCACGCGGTGGCCGCCCCCGTCAATCACGTGGTCGATGCAGCTGGTGTCGGCATTGGCGTGGTGGGCTCCCATCACGTCCAGAAACGTCGGGCGATGGTCGTGATTGCCCAAGGTCAGGTAAACGTTCGGGGTTAGTGGCGCGATTGCCGTTTTGAACCGCTCGTAAGCGGCCGCTTCTCCATGGTCGGCGAGGTCCCCGGCAAAGATGACAAAAGCGGCGTCCGCGTGGACGTCGTTGACGTAAGCAACGGCCTGGTCCAACCGGTCCAGCGTATCGAGACCGTGGCTTAGCTGGCCCTCCGGAACCAAGTGGATGTCGGCGAGAACGACGAATTTCAGCATTAGCCCTTTACTCCGGTCATGGTGATGCCGCGGATGAACAGCCTGCGGGCAAAAAGGAAGGCGATCACCATCGGTGCCGTGACCACGGTCGCGGAGGCGTAGGTGCGACCGTAATCCGTGTCGAAGGCAGATTGGTACTGCATCATCGACAGCGTCGCTGTCATCTTGTCCTGGCTTTGCACAACGATCAGAGGCCAATAGAGATCATTCCAGTGGGCCACAAAGCTGAACACGCTGAAGGCCGCTATGGCTGGGACGGCGGAGGGGAGGATGAGGCGGAGGATGATCTCAATCTCGGAGAAACCGTCGACCCGGGCGGCTTGAATAATGCTGTCGGGAAAGCCGCGAAAGAACTGGCGAAACAGGAAGATCGCAAAGACCGAAACTATGAACGGGAACATCATCGCGAAATAGGTATCCAGCAGACCGACCCGCACCAGCCCGATGTAAAGCGGGATGGAGGTCACGTTGATCGGGATGGTGATCGCCGCGATGACTGTGCCGAACAGGATGGTGGAGCCGCGAAATTTCAACTTGGCCAGGGCGTATGCGGCTGGGATCGCCGTGAGAAGTTGAATGACCAGGATGCCAACGCAGACGATCATGCTGTTCATCAGGAACACCAAATACGGCTGTTCGAAAATCACGGCGTAATAATTCTCCAACCCTTTGAAGGTCTTGGGAATGATCGAGAAATCCGCGTCATAGACTTCGTCCGTGGGCTTCATGCTGGATGAGATCATCCAGATGAACGGAAACACCATGACCCATGCGCCGACAAACAGCAGCACGCTGGTGACCACGCGGCCCAGGGACTTGGGTTTGAACCGGTCAAACCGCAAGGCGGTGGGGGATTGGGATACGTCTGCCATGGCTCAGTAATGCACGTTGCGGTCGGAAAACAGCGCCTGGACCAGCGCAAAAAGGAAGATGATCCCGAGGAAGAACAGCGACAGCGCCGCCGAATAGCCCATGTTGAAATATTCGAACCCTTCGAGGAACGCGAGATAGAGGAACACCTCCGACGCGCGATCCGGCCCGCCCTGGGTCAGGATCGCGACCGTATCGAACAGCTTGAACGCCGTGATCGAACTGGTCACGGCCACAAACATCGCCGTGGGCCCCAGCATGGGCCACGTCACGCGAAAGAACTTGTCGAGCGGATGATCCGCACCGTCCAGCGCGGCCGCTTCATAAAGGTTCTTTGGGATGGACGTAAGCCCGGCCAGAAACAGCACCATGTTGAAGCCAATGATCGACCACAGCGAAATGATGGCGAGTGAATAGAGCACGACATCCTCGTTTCCGAACCAGTTGACCCGCGGCAGACCGATCAGCTGGAAGGTGTTGTTGATCACACCTTGCCCCGAGTCCATGAGCGCCGCCCAGACCAGCGCCATCGCCGCCAGGGTAGAGGTCACCGGCAGGAAATAGAGCACTTCGAGTATGGAACCGAATTGCTTTTGTTCTTGGATTGCAATGGCGATTACAAGGCTGATGATGAACGCGCCGGGCAAGAAAAGGACGGCATAAAAAAAGGTGTTGTTCAAAGCGTTGGCAAAGACCTTGTCGCCGAACATCTTCTGGTAGTTCTCAAATCCGACAAACTCATAGTAGTCGCTGACCAGCGTGTAATCGGTCAGGCTGCCCAGAAAGACAAAGACGATCGGGATTATGTAGATCACGAGGATCAGCAAAGTCGCAGGCAGCACCAGTAAATAGGCAAGGCGGGTCTGCGCCCGCTGGAGTTTTGACACCGCCACTATGCCGTCTCCGCCAGTTTTGCCGCGGTTTCAGCGGGGCGCAGGCGCTGACCGTCTGCAGCAAAGAAAAGCAGCTGATTTGGGTTCAGCATCACTTCGAGCGTCCCAGACTGCGCGAGCGTTCTGGCGTCGTTATACGCGTCACTCTTTTGCGCGCGGATGCGGATGATGCCGTCCGGCGCATGGGCAAAGGCCCCGTGGATCAAAACTTCGGGTCCCAGATCCTCGATCAATCGCTTATTGAAGGTGACCATGTGTCCCTGTTTTGGGGCATGCGCGGCAACAAGGCCGTTAGCATTGGGCACGGATATCGTCTCTGGCCGAATACCGATTTGGACGGGGCCTGTGGTTCCCAAATCGATTGGCAACTGCGCCTCACCGATAGTGATCTGACCGCCGCGACTTTCGCCACCGATGATATTGATTTCCGGACTGCCGATGAACTGTGCGACATCGCGGTTCGCGGGATCGGAAAAGAGTTCGTTCGGTGTCCCCACCTGCAGCAGGTGCCCTGTTTGCAGCAAGGCAACACGGCTGGACATCGTCATGGCCTCGACCTGATCATGGGTCACATACACGAATGTCAGGCCAGAACTGGCATGAAGTTCCGTAATTTCGGCCCGAACCTGAACGCGTAGCTTGGCATCGAGGTTCGACAGCGGCTCGTCCATCAGGAACACCTGTGGGTCGCGCACCAGCGCGCGGCCAAGGGCGACCCGCTGCCGCTGCCCACCGGAAAGCTGCGCAGGCTTGCGGTCCAGCAGGTGATCAATGCGCAATTGTTTGGCAACTTTTTCAACCCCTGCCCGGATCTCGGGCTGCGCCTTGCGACCGGCTGGTGTGATCGAACGCATCATCGGCAGGCGCGCATAAAGCGGCAGGCTGGCCATCACCAGCGGCATCGCCATGTTCTCACCGACGCTCATATGGGGGTAAAGTGCGTAGTCCTGAAACACCATCGCGATGTTCCGGTCCTTCGGCGCGGCGTCGAGCATCGACAGACCGTCGATCAGCACATCGCCGCTGTCAGGCTGCTCCAGCCCTGCAATAATCCGCAGCAACGTGGATTTCCCGCAGCCGGATTGACCCACGAGCGAGACAAACTCGCCATCGTTCACATCCAGCGAGATATCATGAAGGACCGGCGTATCGCCAAAGGACTTCTTGATGTTTTTTAGGGTCAGCTGGGCCATGTGCAATCCATCAGTCAGGAGACGTCCCGCGCCGGTTTCCAGCGCGGGACAGGGAGAAACGCCTAGCGCTTCATCAGGTCGACAGCGATGGACTTGAGCTGTGTCGCACCTTCTTCGGGCGACAGCTCACCTTCCATCACGGCGCGGATCGTGGAGGCCTGCTCGCGCCAGATTTTTTCGGACTGCGTGCCGGGATAGCCCGACCATGGGCCCGCGCGGTCGTATTGCATGACCGGGGTCGCGTAGTACGGGTTCGCCGCATAGAAATCACCCATGTAGTCGGTGCCCAGAACCTTGCGGTTGGTGGGCAGATAGCCGGTGATCTCTGCCGTCACCTGCTGACCACGCGGGCCAGTGACGAACTTGATGTATTCCCAAGCGGCGGCGATTTTTTCCGGATCCTGTGTGGTGATGATGGCCGCGTTACCGCCTGTGGGCAGTTTGCCCTCCGCGTCGTTCCACACAGTGAATGGATGCGAGCGCAGGTCAAACTGCTCGCCCACACGCTCTTGCATGTTGCGCGCGCCAGCCGGGGACAGACCCCACAGACCCATGCGCCCTTCGGTAAAGGCGGCAAACTGGGTCTCCCGGTCCAGATCGGTGCGCAGGCCACCCTCATCATGCAAGCGCTTGGCCATTTTCATGGCTTCCAGCGCGTGGTCATTCTCGTCAAAGGCGACAGCCTGGCCATCAGGTGACATCATGCGGCCACCTTGCTGCAGGATCAGGGTCTGGAACCCCCAGTCGTCCCCGTTGATGAGCCACATGAACATGGGCAGGATGTCGTCACCCAGGGCGTCGATTTTTTGCGCGGCATCAAACAGGCCGTCCCAGTCGGTCGGGAAATTGTCAGGGTCCAAACCTGCTTCCCGGAACAAATCAGCGTTGTAGTACCACTGAATAACCGACGCATTGAATGGCATACCGTATTGCGCGCCGTCGACACGCCCCAGATCGAGCATCGCTTCGGAGTAGTTTGCCTCGGTCCAGCCCTCGCCTTCCGCGTCCATGAGCGATTTCATGTCCACAATCTGACCACGCTCAGCCAATGCGCGCGCGAGGGACGGCAGTTGGTTATACGCCTGAAAAGCACAGTCAGGCAGCGTGTTGGTCGCCGAGCCGCGGAACAGCTTGAGGTGCGTGTCCCCGTAATTTTTCGCGGGGGCTGCGTATTCGACGACGATCTCGTCCTGCATGGCATTGAATTCAGCCATCAATGGCTCGTGCTGTCGTGTCAGGTGGCCCGCGTTGGTGAGGCAGGTGATGGTAACCTTGGCTTCCGCAAGGGTTGAAAACGCCAGCGTTGCCGCTGCCGCTGCAAGAGTAAAGCGTAGCATATCTCTGTCTCCGAGTAGGAACTTTTGATCAACGCCCTCGGCCGCGGGGCTTGGCATCACGTGATCAACAGGTTGTTACAGTTGTTTGACGCCTGGCTCGCCAACAGCGTTCGTCACGAATGTTTCACACCAAGTGGTCAACTTGGTGACCTTCGATCTGAAGCTTCACCGTATCAGCCCGCACAATCGCCTCCGTCACTTCAATAGGGGCGCCGGGGCTGGCCACGTTTTGTCCCAAAAGCTCCAGGACCGGTTGCGTGGGTGGAATTTCGAGAACCAATGCTTCGTAGGCCGTTGGCTGACGCACTTTGACGACTGTCGAGCGCCGCGCATAATCAGGGACACCAATCCGGCGGAACGCATCTGGAACCGACGGAGACGTTTGCGAAATTTCACTAAGGATATCGGGGAATTTTCGAGTGTTGAAATAATGTCTGCCCAGAGCGGTTGGCACGTCGTTGACATGGTGAATCAGTTCGGCAAATCCGACTTTATCTCGGGCATTGAGGTTCAGCATTTTGGCGATCTGAGCGCTGGCGGATTTGGCACCCGAGACCTTGAGCGCCGTAATCCGCACGTCGTAACCAGCCTCACGAAGGCGGGACGCGAACCGTGTTCTGGAACCGATTTGATATGTGATGGGACCGCCAACCAACACGGCGGCTTTACCTTGCCGCGATGAGATCACGCCTTCGTCGTTCAATTGCCGGAGCGCGCGCCGCACAGCATGACGGCCAGTTTCGTATCGTTTTGCCAAATCCGCCTGCGACGGGAGCTTTGCGCCTATGCAAAACTGTCCGGCGGATATATCGCTGGCAAGCCTGCGGTACACGTCTTTCCAGCTTCGCGAATCTTGCATGCCCAAAAGCCCCTATCTCGGACAGTTGAGCACGGGTTTGTAACATCCAGCTTGGCGGCGAGCCTAAGCAGGGCAAT
This sequence comes from Pseudomonadota bacterium, assembly GCA_038525585.1. GTDB lineage: Bacteria > Pseudomonadota > Alphaproteobacteria > Rhodobacterales > Rhodobacteraceae > Tateyamaria. Next base: position 5,468 of record JBCBHM010000053.1, on the reverse strand, counting down.
CGACACGATACGCTTCCAAGTCGCTGATGCACTTCGCAGCACCAGAGGCGTTTGGCTCAGCGCAGTCCTCTTGTCCAACTCTGCAATGTCCGCGTGCTTTGACTTTTAGACACCCAAACAGCAGCCCCTCCATGACTGTGACAGCTCAGGAAGCTGCATGGCCCAACTTCGGGGTTGGGGGTTGGAAAGGGCGGAAGGTGAGAAGGTCGTTTGGTTTGCGTGGCGCGGGTGCGTCGCGGTGGCGAAGGGCACTGCGCATAGTGTTACCGGAATCGCCAAACTAAGCTTGCGGACTTCGCAGGTCACAAGCTCAGCGACCGACAATTGAACGTTGAGCGCGTTGGCGCACGGGGTGGAGGGCACTACGCGGTGCCCTCCGGTCTTGATCAACTGAGCTTAGCTTGCCGCGTCGGGCAGGATCACCGCGTCGATGACGTGGATCACGCCGTTGGAGGTTTCGATATCGGCGGTCGTCACGTTGGCGCCTTCGACCATCACGCCGTTGTCGAGGTCGATTGTGACGGCTTCACCCTGGACGGTGGCCGCTTCCATGTCGTCCTGCAGGTCGGTCGACATCACTTTGCCGGGGACGACGTGGTAGGTGAGGATCGCGGTCAGCGTGTCCTTGTTTTCGGGCAGCAGCAGGCTTTCCACGGTGCCTTCGGGCAGTGCGGCAAAGGCGGCGTCGGTGGGGGCGAAGACGGTGAAGGGGCCGTCGCCCTTGAGCGTCTCGACGAGGCCGGCGGCCTGCACGGCGGCGACGAGGGTTTCGAACGAGCCTGCGTTCACGGCAGTATCGACGATGTCTTGCTTGGCCGAGCCCGCGATGGACGCGGTGGCGAAGGCGATTGTGGCGGCGGTGGCCAGAAGCGTGGTGCGGATCATAGTAAAGTCTCCCAATTATAGGTGATGCGCCAGTGTGGCATCAGGGAAGGAACGCACGCGCGAGGCATTTAGATCAGTGGGAAATATTTCCACACTACCTTGAAGTCGCGACCCGCGGGGCTAAGCTAGGCGTGTTTGCCAGGTCCACTCACGACTTTGTTAAGTCTGGCAAAAATCCGCTTGTGACTTGTCATCCAGGGGCGGGGTTTGCGAGGGTTGCCCCGACGGCTCTTGGGAGGTGCAGATGGGATTCGCGATGTCGGTGCTCGAAGGGTTTGTCCTTCTGTTTTTCCTGGTCATCGGGATCGCGGCGGCGGTCATCGTCGCGATGTTCGTGATGGACCGGACGCAGACGGAGGATGCGATCCGGCGGAACTATCCGGTGATCGGGCGCTTTCGGCATCTGTTCAGCACGCTGGGCGAATTTTTCCGGCAGTATTTCTTTGCGATGGACCGGGAGGAGTTGCCGTTCAACCGCGCACAAAGGGAATGGGTAAAGCGTGCGGGCGAGGGCGACAGCCTAACAGTGGCGTTTGGGTCCACGCGCAACCTGACGGTGCCGGGCACGCCGATCTTTGTGAACGCGGCCTTTCCACCGCTGGAGGCGCAATATGCGCGCACGGCACCGATGGTGATCGGGCCGCAGGCAGAGATGCCGTTTACGGCGCGATCGTTCTTCAACATCTCGGGCATGAGCTATGGCGCGATCTCGAAACCTGCCGTGCGGGCGCTCAGCCGCGGTGCGAAAGAGGCGGGCGTTTGGATGAATACGGGCGAGGGGGGGCTGAGCCCGTATCATCTGGAGGGCGGATGCGACATCGTCTTTCAGATCGGAACAGCGAAGTTTGGTGTGCGGGACGCGGACGGCAATCTGAGCGATGACAGGCTGCGCGAGGTGGCCGCGCACAAGCAGGTGCGGATGTTCGAGATCAAGCTGGCGCAGGGCGCCAAGCCCGGCAAGGGCGGCATCCTGCCCGCAGAGAAGGTGACCAAGGAGATCGCCGAGATCCGGGGCCTCAAGGTCGGGCAGCCGGGTATTTCGCCCAACCGCCACGCAGAAGTGGATGATTGGGACGATCTGCTGGACCTGATCTACCGGGTGCGCACAGTCACGGGCAAGCCGGTGGGGATCAAGACCGTGGTGGGCGCAGAAGAGCCGATTGCGGCGCTCTTCGAGACGATCAACCGGCGCGGCGCCGCGTGCGCCCCTGACTTTATCACCATCGACGGAGGCGAGGGGGGCACGGGTGCCGCCCCCATGCCGCTGATCGATCTGGTCGGCATGTCGATCCGCGAGGCGCTGATCGCTGTGGTGGATCTGCGCGATCAGGCGGGGCTGAAAGAGCGGGTGCGTATCGTGGCCAGTGGCAAGCTGGTGAACCCCGGCGACGTCGCCTGGGCGCTGGCTGCGGGGGCGGATTTTGTGACCACCGCGCGCGGGTTCATGTTCAGCCTGGGCTGTATTCAGGCGCTCAAGTGCAACAAGAACACCTGCCCCACGGGCATCACCACCCATGACAAACGGTTTCAACAGGGCCTTGTGGTGGCGGCCAAGGAAAAGCGTGTGACGCGCTACGCCAAGGAGATCATCCACGAGGTCGAGACCATCGCGCATTCGGTTGGCGTGGCGGAGCCGCGCATGATGCGGCGGCGGCATGTGCGCATTGTGCAGGAAAACGGGCGTTCGCGACCGCTCAGCAAGGATTTTCCGTCGGTCGATCACAGCGAGGCCAGTGCCTGAGCCACGTCGCACGCGCGGATGACATCAGATTACAGGCCGGTGACAAGCGCGTGAGGTGATATCATTTTGCCAGACGCGCGCGCCCACTTATGTCCAAGTGAACGAGACATGATCGGAGAGCACAAAGATGGCCCATCGCTGGAAAAATGACCTGACCCGGGCGGATGCCACGCCCTATGCGGCGTTTATGAACCGCCGCCAGTTGATGGGCGGGGCATTGGGCTTGGGCCTGATCGGTGCGGCGGGGGGCGCCAGGGCCCAAGAGGAACTGGTGCCCAACCCGTGGGAAGACATCACGCAGTACAACAACTTTTATGAGTTCGGTACGCGCAAGGAAGACCCGGCGCGCTATGCCCATACGCTCACGACCGCGCCCTGGTCGGTCAAGATCGACGGGCTGGTGGATAACCCCGGCGACTATTCCATGGAACAGATCCTCGAGGCGATGACGATCGAGGAACGTATTTACCGCTTCCGCTGTGTCGAGGCGTGGTCGATGGTGATCCCGTGGAACGGGTTCGAGCTGGCGGATCTGCTGACCATGGCGGATGTGCAGGAGGGGGCCAAATATGTGGCCTTTGAAACCGCGCTGCGCCCCGACGAGATGCCGGGCGTGAGTTATCCGGTGCTTGACTGGCCCTATGTGGAGGGGCTGCGCCTCGATGAGGCGATGCACCCGCTGACCATGATGGCGACCGGGATCTACGGCAAGACGATCCCGAACCAGAACGGCGCGCCGATGCGGTTGGTGGTGCCGTGGAAATATGGGTTCAAATCGATCAAGTCGATTGTGCGGATCACCGTCACCGATGATGAGCCGCCCACCAGCTGGAACAAGGCGAACGGGCGCGAATATGGATTCTACAGCAATGTGAACCCGAACGTGGATCACCCACGGTGGAGCCAGGCGTCGGAGCGGGTTGTCGGCGGGGGCCTGTTTGCCAAGCGTCAGCCGAC
>JBCBHM010000053.1:0-1785 GCA_038525585.1 Pseudomonadota bacterium | reverse complement strand
GCCAGGCGTCGGAGCGGGTTGTCGGCGGGGGCCTGTTTGCCAAGCGTCAGCCGACACTGATGTTCAACGGCTACGAGGACGAGGTGGCCCGCCTGTATGAGGGCATGGACCTGTCCGTCTTCTTTTAGGTCATGTTGTGCTCAGAACCCCAACCGCGCGGCCAGCGTTGGCTCGGGCACATCGAGCCCGCGGGCGCGGTTGGCTGCCGCGATCGCTGCCATGTCCGCGATGAACCGGTCACGCTGATCAAACAAGTTTGGAATATAGAGCCGGCGCTGCGCGGCAAAGGTCAGCACAAGAGCGGGGCGCGCCGGGTGGCAGGCGATCTCGACCAGATCGTCGAGGCGGCGCTGATGCGTGCGCGGATCAAACCCGGCATAGGTCAGTGTGGTGTCATCAAAGCTGAGCTTGTGAAAGACGGCAAAGTGGAGGCTCGCGTAGACGAGCATCCAGCCGATCAGCACGGACAGCCAATGTTGGACGCCCGTGCCGGTGATCCCGATGGACAGCAGGGCAGGGCCGATGTCTACTATATATAACACGAGTGCCGCTATGACGGGCGCGAGCATGCGGAGCGACCGCATGGGGCGCAGTGTCGTTGGCCCGTCCTGCGCGGTGTCGCGGGTGATTTCGATATGTTGCGGGTCAGCTTGGCCGGTGATGGCCGACAACGCGCTGTCTTCAATCGCAGCGTCCGAGGCAAAGAGGGCGGAGCGGCCAACAGTCCGGCGCCACCAGATACGGCGCAGGTTGAGCATAACCGCGCCTGCGAGCAGGAGGATGCCAATGGTGGTGTTGCGTTCCATGCCCGTCTCCTTTCCGCGTATGATCGTATCTGGGAAGTGGGGCGGTTTTGCGCCCGTGGCGGGACAGTTTGATGTTGGTTGACCGGTTGAATCGCGTGGCCCGGCTCGTGCCGACCTGGGCGATCTATCTGGCGTCGCTGCTGCCGGTGCCGGTGCTGTTGTATATGGCGCAGACCGGGGGGCTGGGCCGTGACCCGGTCAAGGCGCTGGAACACGCGTTGGGCGAGATCGCGATCCAGCTGCTGATCATCGGCCTGTGCGTGTCCCCCTTGCGCCGCTTTGCCGGGGTGAACCTGATCAAGTTTCGGCGGGCGTTCGGGGTGCTCGCCTTTGTCTATGTGGCGCTGCATCTGCTGGTATGGGCCGTGCTGGATGTGCAGACGCTGGAGCGTGTGTGGGCGGATATCGTGAAGCGGCCCTACATAACGGTGGGCATGGCAAGCTTTGTCCTGATGCTGCCGCTGATCTTTACGTCGAACAACCGGGCGGTGCGCTGGTTGGGTCCTGTGTGGGCCCGGTTGCACCTGCTAACCCATCCGGTGGCGCTGCTGGCAGCTGTGCATTTCATCTGGGTGCGCAAAGGGTTTCAGATCGAGCCGATCCTGTATCTGGCGGTTATTGGCGGGCTGCTTGCGCTGCGTGCGATTCCGAAACGGGCGCGAGTCGCCGCCTGACTCGCAGCGATTCAGGTGAGTTACCGGCGAGTCTGAGGACAGTCTTGGGGATAAGCCTGAGGATAACGCAAGATGTGGGGAAATGAGTCGTCTGCGCGGGTCTGAGCGCCAGGTATTTTGCGAGGGTTTGTGGGGTATGCTGAGAAAATGGGCCGACTAAGGCGCTGATTTTATGAGGAAAACTATGTTTTTGAAAAAAAGATGACGTTTTCCGAAAAAAGCCCTTGCGGGTCCGGGCCCCTATACGTAAATACCCCCTCACCGGCGGCGCAGAGATGCACCAACGGGGCGCCAGACGGGCCACA
>JBCBHM010000052.1:0-23547 GCA_038525585.1 Pseudomonadota bacterium | reverse complement strand
CTGACCGAAGCGGTGCAGGTGCGCACCAACTACATCACCGGTGCGCGTGACGATCTGCGCCACGACGAATACACAAGCGCCGGCATCGCTCGCAAGAACCGCTACGCGCAGGAGTTGATGGAGGCGACGCCAGCGCAGCCCATTCCGTTCCGCGATGTCCCGAGCCACGCCTGCCCCACGCTCGAGGCGGACCTCGAGCACCTTCTGACCTGCCTTCGCCGCGTTGGGATCACGCAGGTGGTGGACGTCGACCTGACCAAGCCCGCCTTTGGCGTGCCCGTGCACCGCATCGTCATCCCCGGCCTCGAGGGGCCGCATGATCACGAAGACTATTGCCCCGGACCGCGTGCGCGAGGCCTGCGATGATCGTCGTCTTTGCCGGTCCCACCATCGCCGCCGCCGCTGTGCGCGAGGTGCTGCCGGAGGCCGACATACGCCCCCCGGCGCGGGCGGGCGACGTCTATGCCGCCTGTGCGGACGGTGCTGCGGCCATTGGGCTGATCGACGGCTACTTCGACGGCGTCCCATCGGTGTGGCACAAGGAAATCCTCTGGGCGCTGGATCGGGGCATTCCCGTCTATGGCGCCTCCAGTATGGGTGCCCTGCGTGCGGCCGAACTGCACGCTTTCGGCATGACAGGCGTGGGCGCCATTTTCGACGCCTATCGGGATGGTGTGTACGAGGATGATGACGAGGTCGCCCTGCGTCATGGCCCGGCCGAGCTGGGCTATGTCGCGCTTTCCGAGCCGATGGTGAACATCCGCGCAACGCTGGCACGGGCTGTCACGGACGGCGTGATCGACGGCGCACGCGCCGATCATCTGATTGCGCAGGCCAAGGCCATGCACTTCCCCGACCGTGCCTGGGACGCCCTGCTGCCGCAGTCCGACCCCGTTCGGACCTGGTTCAGCACCCATGCTGTTGATCAAAAGCGCATGGATGCCCGCGCCATGCTCACCGCCATGACGCAAAGCGCAGCCGTCCCACGCGCCTTCACCTTCCATCACACCGCAATGTGGGCAGCGCTGACCCGTGCGACCGAAACGATCCACTCCCGTGAGGTACAGCTGATCCTCGATCAGCTTCGCCAGGATCCTGCACAATACGCCGACCTGCGCCGACGCGCGGCTGCACAGCTGACTCATGAGGCACCCGATGTCATGCAAGCCGATGTGGACCGCGCGCTGACCCGGTTCCGCACGGCACACCAGCTCTATACCGGTCGGGCGCTCGACGCGTGGCTGCACGCCCGCGACATGGAGCTGATCGACCTGCGCGACAGCTTTGCCATCGATCTGCGCCTGACGGCGGTGATCGCACAGAACCGCGATGCCTACCACGCTGCTCTTATCGAGACGCTAAGGGCCGACGGCAGCTATGCTCGGCTCAGAAACACGGCGCGGGACATGGCGGCGCAGCTGGATGCCGCCACCGCCCCGGACCTGCCCCTGGCCTCGCTGACGCTATGGTATTTCGAGACTGTCCAGGGCATGCCGATCCCGGATGATCTGGATGCCTACATGGCCCAGAACGACTTTGCCGACCGGGCCGATTTCGAACAAATGATGGCGCGGGCCCATATCCTGTGGCACATCCGAGGCTGAAGGGGGCATGAGCGCCATGGCATATGTCGAGACAGAACATACCGGCGGCACGCGGTTCCGCCTGTTTCCGCAACTGCCGACATTGGACCAGCAGCAGGCGCCCGAAACCGTCTGGGTGTCGTCCCCCGCGGGCTCTGTCATGCCCGGCCCGTCCGACCATCGCATGTACGTGATCGACCCCGTGGGCAAGGAACGCCCCTACGGCTTCTACCCCGGCCCCGGCGGGTCGACCTTTCACTACCGTCCGCCCTGGCAGGGCCCGCTGTTGCCCTATGCGCATCCCGACCCGGACGGCCATTTTGACCACCTCGCGATCGGCACATATGAATTCGAACAGGCCCACGCCTTTGGTGCGATCCGGTTCACCATGGACATCTGGGAGCGGTATTTCGAACGCCAGCTCGAATTCCATTTTCGCGACCATTACGACCGGCTCGAGATCCTGTTTCTGCGTGGGCTCGACAACGCCTTTGCCGGGTTCGGCTCGATCGAGATCGGGTCCTACACGCTTGATACGGGAGAGTTGGTGGAATTCGGGCTGAGCTTTGACATCCTCTCGCACGAGTTCGGCCACCTGATCATCTACAACGAGATCGGCTTGCCCGGTAAGGTCGAGGTGGACGCCGAGTATTTCGGCTTTCACGAATCCGCGGCTGACATGGTTGCACTCATCTCGCTGTTGCATTTCGACAGCGCGCTCGTGGGCCTGCTGGAGGCGACCAGTGGCAACCTCTACTGTTTCAACCGCCTCAACCGCTTTGGCGAGGTGTCGAACAATGGCCAGCTTCGGTCGGCCTCGAACGCCTTCACGCTTTATGACTTCGCCGATGGCTGGGTCTATGAACACAACCTCAGTCAGGTGCTCACCGGCGCGCTTTTTGACATCTGGGTCGATATCTTTCACGAAAACCTGCTGCAGGCCGGGCTGATCTCGGCCGACCTCGAAGATCTGTCGGACAGGCTCGAAGGGGATCCGGCGTATCAACAGGTGATCCAACCGATGTTTGACGCGGCCTATGCCGCCAATCCCGGCCCCTTTGCCGACGCGCTGATCGCCTCGCGCGACTACATGGGCTTTGCCATGGCGGGCGTCTGGGACAGGCTGTCGATCGAGACGCTGGATTACGCCGACGTCTATGAGACGTTTCTCGATGTGGACGCCGCCATGACCGGCGGCCGGTACCACCGCATCATCCGCCTGAACATGGAACGGCGCGGCATCGGCGTGATCCGCGCGGGCCCCCGTCTGGCCCCCCCGGATGACAGCAGCCATGCCTTTTCCGACCGCACAGCAGTGCCCGGAGATGCCCGGACCTGTTGCAGCCGCCAGCTGCCCTATGCCCTGCGCCGCCAAATTGCGCAGACGCCGTAACCGCGCCGCGTAAGGTCAGGAAATTACTGACATCCCGCCTGCCCATGTGCCATAGAGGCGCAGGGGGCGGGCGATTTTAGACCCGCCAGTGTCGTGGGAGGACACCGAAGTGGGTGATAGACTCGTCAATTTTTCAACGATTTTGCTTTTTGGCCGCAAATTGGATGACCTGGAATACAAAAGCGCTGGCGGAACAGGCAAGGCGCTGCCGCAGGCTGGCAACACGCCGCCAAAGACCAAGAAGCCGGAGCAGGCCGACAAGAACGACTTTGTCGACGAACAACTGGCCGCAGATGGTGCGTGCTTTGCGCGTATCTTTGGCTTCAGCTTTGAGGGTCACTATTACGATCTGGCCCGCCCGCAGATCTTTCTGGTCCATGGCGAGGGTGCGCCGGCCGAGGATCAGCAGGCCGTGGCCAAGCGTGGCCGGGGCAGCGTGGATCAGGCGGGGCTTGCCCGCCGCAACGTGAAATTTGCCGATGACCTGATGGTCTGGGCCTATGAAAAGTCCGACTTTTCGATCCGGCTCGACCCCGAAATTGGCCCGCTGGATCAAATCCTGCTCGAGGCGGAGCTGTCGCAGGATGGCGGCGGTTACTCCGGTGGCAAGGCCTATAGCGGCGGCAAGGCGTATTCGGGCGGCAAAGCCTATTCGGGTGGCAAGGCCTATTCCGGCGGCAAGGCGTTCAGCGGCAGTGACTAGGCGTCGGTGTCATAGCGCATGTGGATCTTTGTGTCGTCTTCGGACGTCCGGCGGAACCCGAGCCTGCGGTAGAGCGTGAGCGCGGGGTTGCCGCGCACCAGGGACAGCGTCACGTTGCGGCCCTGATTGCGCGCATCCGCAATGATGCGCTTGATCAGCGCCGTGCCAATCCCCCGGCCGCGAATCTCATCGATCAGGTGCACCTGATCAAGGCTCAGGGCATCCGGCGTTTTGGACACCTGAACCCAGCCCACATCTTTGCCGCCCAGCGTCACAACCTGGATCTCGGCGGGGATAAAGTACCCGCGGAAGGCCGTTTCGATCTCGTCAGCGTCCCAGGCGTCAAGTGCAGTCAGCAACGGCTGCATCGACCCGAGGTAAAGGCACCGCGCAAAGTCGAAATCCGTCTCTGACGCGGGGCGCAGGGCAAACGCGGGCGGCGTCATCGGCTGGGTCGCGCCGTTCACTGCAGCCCGGCTTTCTTCAGCCCTTCGATCAGCCTGTCGCGCGGACCCGGATTGCGGTCCGGGGGCACATTTTCCCAGTGCTTCATGGTGAACTCGGGGTGCGTGGCAAGGATCTGTGCCGCGTGCCGCTTGGCCTCGTCCATCCGGCCCAGCAACGCGTTGCTGGCGGTGAGCATGCGGTAGGCGTCGGTCTTGTCGCGCATCCGGGTCAGGGTGCGGATCGCCTGTTCGTAGTCGTTCATGTCAAAGAACGCCTCGCCCAGATGCCACAGGTACCAATCGGGATAAAAGGGGTTGAGGCGCATCGCCCGCTCGATCAGTTCCACCGCCCGCTCGGGCTCACCGTAGACACTGGCGGAATGGCCCATCTCTGCCAGAATGTCGGCGTCGTTCGGGTTGAACCGGATCGCACGCTCATAGGCGGCCAGGGATTCGTCATGGCGCCGCTTGTAGAGGCAGGCATTGCCCATCGCCGCATGGCCCCGCGCGTCGTCCGGGTCCAGCTGCAAGGCCATCTCGGCCTGCGCAATCGCATCTTCCAGCGCGGCGTCAGGCTTGTCCGCCCAGTTGAACCGCCACGCGTCATTGGAAATGCGCGAGATGCTGGAATAGGACACCGCATAGGCGGGATCAATCACCGACGCTTGTTCAAACAGGCGCCGCGCGTGCAGGTTCAATTCGCGCCGCTGTTGCCTGTACACCTCGCGCCCGCGCAGGATGAGGCCATAGGCCTGCAGGTCCGATGGTGCGGTGCGCTGTTGGCGCTGCAACTCGGCCTTGTCGATCTTGACCGACAGGCACGAGGCAATGACCGCCGTCACCTCATCCTGGAACGAAAACACGTCTGCAATGTTGCCGTTGAACTTTTCGGCCCAGACGGACCGGCCGCTGTCGGCCTCGGCCAGTTGCACCTGCACCCGCAACTGGTCGCCCACACGCTGAAATGCGCCTGTCGCCAGATAGTGCACGCGCAGCTTTTGCCCGATCTCGCGCACGGGCATGTTCTGGCTGTCAAACAGGCTCGAGGATTGGTGCGCCACCACATGCAGGTTGTTGAACCGCGTCAGGTTCGAGATGATGTCGCCCGTGACACCGTTGCACAAATGCACATTCTGCGGCTCGCCCGACAGGTTGGCCAGCGGCAGCACCGCCACCGAATTGTCGGGAATGTCCTGCGGGCCGGTGTCGCGTTCCACGATCGCGGGCGTTTCGACCCGTGCGGCGGTGCCGCCGGGCTGGATCTGAAACACTTCGATCGTCTCGTCGATATTCTTGAGCTCGGGCCGGCCCAGCGATGTCATCGGCAATTCCAGTGTGTCGCGCGCCAGCTGCGACACTGCCTCCGACACGCAAATGCCGCCGGGCGGGGCCAATGTCTGCAGCCGTGCCGCCACATTGATCGCATGCCCGTGCAACCCGAAATGCCCCTCGCGCACCTCGCCCATATTGATCCCGATCCGGAACGAGATGGGGTCAGACCCGGTGTTCCACACCTGGTCGTTCAGAAATTCCTGCTGCATCGCCACCGCGAAATTCACGCAATTGGTCACGCTTTCAAACAGCGCGAGCACCCCATCGCCCGCAATATTCTTGATGGTGCCGCCGTAATCCGCCGCCAGTTGCCGGATCAGGTTGATGGCGTGCGACACCCGGGCCGAGGTCTCGGCCTCGTCCCGGCTCATCAGTTTTGAATAGCCATAGATGTCGGCCACCAGAACGGCGGTCGATCCGTGATGCGTGATGCCAGTTGCGTCCACCCAGTGTCCCATCCCGCCAATGTGCCACAATCGGCACGGGCGCTCCGCGCATGCGGAACTGCCCTGTCGTACTGCCTTTCACGCAAAATCTGAACAAGAGAATGGCGTATGGTGCCCTGCAGGTCCGAATATGCACCCAAATTCAGCGCGCGCCGTCGCCTTGGCGCCCCCCGATCAGCCCGCGTCTGGCCGCCCCTCCGGTTGCAGCTCTTCAAAGGCAAAGCCTGTGACCGCTTCGAATTCGGCCTCGTCCCAGAACCCGATCAGGATGCCGGAGGAGGCGGCTGTCTTTTGTCCCGCCAGCACCTTTGGCGTGGCCGTGATGCGGGTGTGGTGCCGGGTCGCCCATCGCATCAACGCCGCTTCCATACGTGCGCGCACGTCTGCGTGATCATCCGAGGCGCCCAGGTCGACCACCTCATCCGGGTCGACGTCGAGGTCGAACAGCACCGGGCGGAACCCCTCACACCGGATGTATTTCCAGCGCCCGTCATAGATCATGATGGTGCGCGCATCCTCTTGCGGCACGTCCAGTGCCCGCGCCATCTCGGACCAGTGATAATCATGCTCGCTGATCACATATTTGCGCGAAAACCCGTCGGTGCCATGCAGCAGGGGTGTCAGATCGCGCCCCTCGATCACATGCGGTTTCGCAGGCGCGCCAAGCGCGTTCATGAACGTCGGCGCGAGGTCGATCATCTCGACCAGTGCATCCGAAACGGTGCCGCGCGTGGTGTCCGCCTGGCCGCGCGGATCGGCGATGATCAACGGCACCTTGACCGCCATCTCGTGGTAGAAATCCTTGTCGCCCATCCAATGGTCGCCCATGTAATCGCCGTGATCCGAGGTAAAGGCGATGATCGTGTTGTCGCTCAGCCCACGGTCGTCCATCCATTTGAACAGACGCCCCAGATGATCATCCAGCTGCTTGATCAGGCCCATATAGGCCGGGATCACATGGGTGCGCACGTGGTCTCGGGCAAAGCTGCGGCAGACCCGTGCGGCCAGATAGGCCTGCATCAGCGGATGGTCCGTGTCGCGTTCAGCCTCGCTGCGCACCGGGTCCACGATATGCGTCTCATCATACATGTCGTGGTAGGGTGCGGGCACGATATAGGGCCAGTGCGGTTTGATATAGCTCAGATGACACATCCACGGGCGGCCATCGGCCTGCGCCTCGTCCATGAACGCGATGGCGCGATCGGTCATATAGGCGGTTTCGGAGTGCTCTTCGGGCACGTTTGCGGCGAGCCGCGAGTTCTTCAGCAACCAACCCGACAGCAGATCATCATTGGCATCGAGGCCTGAATTGGCGAAATCACCCCATGGGTTGTCCGACGCAAAGCCCTGTTCCACGAGGTAGTCGTCATAGGCCGACCAGCGCTGCCGCGCGCTGTCGGGATGCAGGCCGTCGTCCCGCTCGAACGGCTCGAACCCGCATTCCGACCGGCGCACGCCGATCTCGCTCTCGGGATCGATGCCCAGCCACGCCATGCCTTCGGCATCCGCCGCCATATGCGTCTTGCCCACCAGCACGGCGCGCGCGCCTGCATCGCGCAGGTGATCGCCCAGCGTCGGCTCGCCTACACGCAATGGCATGCCGTTCCAGGTGGAGCCGTGGCTGCGCACATACCGGCCCGTATAGGCCGACATGCGTGACGGCCCGCAGACCGGCGACTGAACGTAGGCGTTGGTAAATCGCACGCCCCGTGCGGCCAGCGCATCGATATGCGGTGTGTACAGGTGCGGGTGGCCGTAACAGCTCAGGTAATCGAACCGCAGCTGGTCGGCCATGATCCACAGCACATTCGGGCGGTCGGTCATCGGCGGGCCTCCTTCTTTGCGGATATAGAGCCGCAGCGGCCCATTGGACGCAAGAGGCGGCGCGCGTCAGCCCTGCAGCGCCTTCACACCCACGTCGCCCGCTGCCTGTTCGCGGATCGCCATCGCGGCCGCCTGCGCGCCTGCCGCGGTGGTGAAGTACGGGATCTTGTCATACAGCGCGATGGAGCGGATGGATTTGCTGTCCTCGACCGCCTGCGCGCCCTCGGTGGTGTTGAACACCAGCTGGATGCGGTTGTCCTTCATCATGTCGGTGACGTCGGGGCGCCCCTCATACACCTTGTTGACCACGCCGCAGGCCACGCCCTGCGCATCGAGCCACGCCGCCGTGCCGCGTGTCGCCACAAGCGTAAAGCCAAGACCTGTCAGTGTTTTCGCCGCCTCCAGCGTCGCGTCCGTCTTGTCCATATCCTTGATCGAGATGAACGCGCAGCCTGCGTCGGGCAGTACCATGCCCGCACCCATCTGCGCCTTGAGGAACGCGCGGGCAAAGGTTCTGTCCCAGCCCATCACCTCACCGGTCGACCGCATTTCGGGGCCCAGGATCGTATCCACACCGGGGAAACGGGCAAAGGGCATTACCGCCTCCTTCACGCTGAACCATGGCATGTTCGGATCGGCCAATGTCATCGGATCGGCAAGCGGCAGGACGCTGTCATAGCTGGCGTCTGCATCGTAGGGCGGGCGTATGGGAAAGGCCGACAGCTTCTCGCCCGCCATGACCCGCGCGGCGATGGACGCAATCGCGCTGTCTGTGGACTTTGCCACAAACGGAACCGTACGGGAAGCGCGGGGGTTCACCTCGATCAGGTAGACGTGCCCCTCCTTGACCGCGAATTGCACGTTCATCAGGCCGACAACGTTCAGCGCCCGGGCCAGCGCATGTGTCTGGCGCTTGACCTCGGCGATGATGTCGGCGGGTAGCGAATGGGGGGGCAGGGAACAGGCGCTGTCACCCGAGTGCACGCCCGCCTCCTCGATATGCTGCATGATGCCCGCCACATGCACCGCCTCGCCATCGCAGAGCGCATCGACATCCAGCTCGACCGCGCCCGACAGGTAGCTGTCGAGCAGGACCGGGCTGTCGCCCGATACGACGACCGCCTCGGAGATATAGCGCTCGAGGCCTGCTTGATCGCGCACGATCTCCATCGCGCGGCCACCCAGCACATAGGACGGTCGGATCACGAGGGGAAAGCCGATATCGGCGGCAATTTTCAGCGCCTCTGCATCGGTATGGGCAATCCCGTTCTTGGGCTGTTTCAGCCCCAGATCGGTCACAAGTGACTGAAACCGTTCGCGATCTTCGGCCAGATCAATCGCGTCCGGCGTGGTGCCGAGGATCGGGATGCCTGCCGCCTCCAGCGCATTCGCGAGCTTTAGCGGCGTCTGACCACCAAACTGGACGATCACCCCGTGCAATGTGCCATTCTCCTGCTCGACCCGCAGGATCTCCATCACATGTTCAAAGGTCAGCGGCTCGAAATAGAGCCTGTCGGACGTGTCATAATCGGTCGAGACCGTCTCGGGGTTGCAGTTGACCATGATCGTCTCATAGCCAGCCTCGGTCAGCGCAAAACATGCGTGACAGCAGCAATAGTCAAACTCGATCCCTTGGCCGATCCGGTTCGGACCACCGCCCAGGATCACGACCTTCTTGCGCTCGGACGGGCGCGCCTCGCATTCGACTTCGCCGAATACGGGCGACTCGTAGGTGGAATACATGTAGGGCGTCTGCGCCTCGAATTCGGCGGCGCAGGTGTCGATCCGCTTGAACACGGCCGTCACACCCGCCCGGTGGCGGGTGGATCGAACATCCGCCTCCGTCTGGCCTGTGAGTGCCGCGAGCCGCGCGTCGGAAAAACCCATCATCTTGAGCGCGCGCAACCCGGCCGCATCCGACGGCAGGCCCGCGGCTTCGACGTCCTGTTCGGCCTCGATCACCTCGCGGATGCGCGCCAGGAACCAGGGATCGAACTTGGTGATGGCAAAGATATCGTCATCCGAGAGCCCTTCACGCATCGCTTGCGCGATCACCCGCAGACGGTCGGGCGTCTGCTGCGCCAGCGCGCGCGTGATCGCAGCCTGACCCGTGGCCGGGTCATCCGCGCCCGGAATGGCGATCTCGTCAAACCCGGTCAGGCCCGTCTCCATCGACGCCAGCGCCTTTTGCAGGCTTTCGTGGAAGGTCCGGCCGATGGCCATCACCTCGCCCACCGACTTCATCGCCGTGGTCAGGTGCGGCTCGCTCCCCGGAAACTTCTCGAAGGCAAAGCGCGGGATCTTGGTCACGACATAATCGATTGTCGGCTCGAAACTCGCAGGCGTCACCTTGGTGATGTCATTGTCGAGCTCATCCAGCGTGTAGCCCACCGCCAGCTTGGCCGCGATCTTGGCGATGGGAAAGCCCGTCGCCTTCGACGCCAGCGCCGAGGATCGCGAGACACGCGGGTTCATCTCGATCACGACCATGCGCCCGTCCTCGGGGTTGATGGCCCATTGCACGTTGGACCCGCCGGTCTCGACCCCGATCTCGCGCAGCACAGCGATGCTGTGATTGCGCATGATCTGGTATTCCTTGTCCGTCAGGGTCAGCGCGGGGGCGACGGTGATCGAATCGCCGGTATGCACGCCCATCGGGTCCACATTTTCGATGGAACAGACGATGATGGCGTTGTCGGCGGTGTCACGCACCACCTCCATCTCGTATTCCTTCCAGCCCAGCAGGCTCTCGTCCACCAGGATCTGACCAACGGGGCTGGCATCCATGCCAGACCGGCAGATCGCCATGTAATCGTCGCGGTTGTAGGCGACGCCGCCACCCGTGCCGCCCAGCGTATAGGCCGGGCGGATGATCGCGGGCAGGCCCACCTGCTCCAACGTCTCCAGCGCAAGCGCCACGCCCGCCTCGAGGTCTTTGGCGCCATCCGCGCGCTTGGGCGCGGTGATGATCTCGGCCTTGGGGTTTTCGATGCCCAGCCGGTCCATCGCCTCGCGGAACAGCTTGCGGTCCTCGGCCATTTCGATGGCGTCGCGTTTGGCGCCGATCATCTCGACGTTGAACCTGTCCAGCACGCCCATTTCTTCGAGCGCGAGCGAGGTGTTCAGCCCCGTCTGCCCGCCCATCGTGGGCAGCAGCGCGTCGGGGCGCTCTTTCTCGATGATCTTGGCGACAATCTCGGGGGTGATCGGCTCGATATATGTCGCGTCGGCCAGTCCGGGATCGGTCATGATCGTGGCGGGGTTCGAATTCACCAGAATGACCCGGTACCCTTCTTCCCGCAGCGCCTTGCAGGCCTGCGCGCCGGAATAGTCGAACTCGCAGGCTTGTCCAATGACGATAGGGCCCGCACCGATGATCATGATCGACTGGATGTCGGTACGCTTTGGCATCAGGGCCCCCCGGTATGTGTGTGTGGCCCGCGGTGGCAGGTGCGAGCAAATTGTCGTGGGTTATAGGGATGGCGGCGGCAGGCGCAAGTAGGACCGGGGCAGTTGCGCGGTGAAATTGTGCTGGGCGGGGCGATGATCGCGCCTAGGTACCACCCCGTGCGCAGATGATGACCGGTCACGGAGATATGATATGACCTCGACGGCCCTTCTTCTCGGCTCAATCGGCGTTCTTGCCGAAACATCCGATCTGCAACGACGCGCCTTCAACACCGCATTCGAACGGCAGGGGCTGCCCTGGCATTGGGACAGTGAAACGTACCGCGCCCTGCTCGAAGTGCCGGGCGGCAAGGCCCGCATCCGCCACTACGGCCTTGCCAAGGGCAAGGAAGTGGACGTGGAAACGATCTATCAGGACAAGCTCGCGGCGTTCGAGGCGTTGTTGGACGCGGGCGTGCCGTTACGCCCCGGCATTGCCGAGCTGATTGCGGACGCGCGCGCGCGGGGCGTCAAGGTCGGGTTCGTCACCGCCACGCATCCGCGGCAGGTCGATATGCTGCTGCGCGCGGTGCAGCCGACGCTGCCGGATGGCACGTTTGATTTTATCGGCAACACCACATTTGCGCCCGCGCCCAAACCGGCGCCCGATATCTATATCGCAGCGCTCTACGCCCTTGGCGTGCCTGCCGACCATGCCGTCGCGATCGAGGATACACCGGACAGCGCGCAATCGGCGCTCGCCGCCGGGGTGCGCACATATGCATATCCCGGGGCAGGGGCGGCGCATCGCAGCTTTCCCAAGGCAGTGACAGTGCTGGATAGGCCCGATGCCGGGCTGTTGCTGCAGCGCAGTGCGGCGGCCTGACGCGCCGGATCAGCTGCCGATCAGGCGACCGAACAGCGACTTTTTCCGGGGTTCCGGAATCGGCGCCGAGATGGATGTCGGCGCAGGGGCCGGTGCGGCCTGCTGCTGCGCGAGCTTTGGCAACGCCTGCGGCGGCGCCGTCAGATCCGCGTCGATGCGCGGCGCGGCACTTGTCTTGAGTGCGGGTTTCGCGGACGCGGCGGCGGGCACCGTGCGAGGCTTTACCACCGGTACGGGGCCGCGCATATGTGGGGGCTGCTGCACCTTGTTGTCGGGCAAGGGCGTGCGCATCGTTTCCGCATCCGCCGGCGCGTGCGACGTCTCTTCGGCCAGCAGCTCTTTGATCGTCTTCATCGTAAAGGCCGTCGGCTCGCGCCCGGAGGCACTCTTCATCGGTTCACGTTTTACGTATTCCATGTCGCCTCCTGCGGGCTCTGCGCGTCATTCCAAATATTCAGACAGTCTTAACCATCACTTTGCGAGAAGCCTGCCCGCAAAATGCGGCGCTTTCATGGAACGGGTGGGGCAGAACCGTGCCGACGCTATTCGGCCGGCGCAGGCATCTGTGTCCGTGCGGCAGGCGCCACATTGCGACCCGCATAAAGATAGTCGCGCGTGAGCGGCACCGCATCGCGCCGGTGGGCCAGCTGAAAGTGGTACACGGCCTGCATCTGATGCTCGAACGCGAGGATGCACACTGTCAGGTAATACTGGAACATCCGCACGAACCGCTCGTCATACTCGGCGCGAATGTCGTCGAGCCGGGCATTGAACCGCGCGCGCCAGTGGCGGATGGTCATCGCGTAGTGCAGCCGCCAGATCTCGATATCGGACTGCCACAGCCCCGACTGTTCGATCGCCGGGGCCAGCTCGGACAGCGAGGGCACGTAGCCGCCGGGAAAGATGTATTTGTTGATCCACGACGAATGCGCCATCGGCGGCGCCGACCGCCCGATGGTGTGGATGAGCGCCACGCCATCGGGCGCCAGCAGGTCCGACACCTTGCCGAAATACGTGCCGAAATTCGGCACGCCCACATGTTCGAGCATGCCCACCGACACGATCCGATCGAACGTGCCCGACACGTGCCGGTAGTCGCGCAGGTCAAACCGCACCTTGTCCGACAGCCCCGCAGCCTCCACCCGCCTCTCGGCCGTGGCCAGCTGGTTGTCGCTCAGCGTGATGCCCAGCACCTCGCAGCCGTAATCGCGCGCGAGTGTCATCGCCATCCCGCCCCAGCCGCAACCGATGTCCAGCACCCGCATCCCCGGCTCCAGCTGCAACTTGCCCGCGATATGCGCCTTCTTGGCCACCTGCGCCTCTTCGAGGCTCATGTCCGGATCGCGGAAATAGGCGCAGGAATACTGCATGTCCTCGTCCAGAAACATCGCATAAAGCTCATCCGACAGGTCGTAATGATGCGCCACATTGCGCCGTGCGCGCCCCGGCGCATTGCGCTGCAAAAACGCCCGCGCATGAAACCGCGCCCGGTTCAGCGTCTTCATCCATGCCGGAACATCGCCTGCGGCCCGGTTGCGGATCAGGATCACCAGCAGCTCATCCAGCGTGCAGTTCTGCGGCGCCATCCGATCGTCCATATACGCCTCGCCAAAGCCCAGGTCGGGGTTGGTGACCAGCGCCCGCACCGTCCCGGCCCCCGACAGGGCCAGATGCGCCCGATCCCCCGTCTCGGGGCCATAGTCACGGGTCGTGCCGTCGGGATATGTCACGCTCAGACGGTCCACGACCATCATCCGCGTCAGGAACTGATCCAGCAGCCTGTCCCACATTGCTCACCCTCCACAATGCGATTGGTGGGCAAGAATGTGTGCGATCTGCGGGGCTTAGGTCAAGCCTCAGGCGGCGTCTGCATCCAGAAAGGCCCGCACGGTCCCTTCAAATCCCCGTGGGTCATCGGCATGCAGCCAATGCCCCGCCTTGGGCAGCTTCGCGAACCGCGCCCGCGGAAACAGCGCCCGGATGCCCGCCCGGTGCGCGGGCAACACGTAATCAGACGCCCCGCCCGATAAAAACAGCGCTGGCCCCTCGAACGTCGCCTCAACGGGCGGAAACCCCATGATCTTTGGCATTTCAGCCTCGAGCGCGTCGAGGTTCAGCCGCCATGCGCGCCAGGCCACATCCAGCGATTGCGCCAGAAACGCACAGACGCCCGGATCGATCCCTTGGGCTGCCAGCTGATCTGTCGCATCCGACCGGCGCGTGACCGCAGAAAGGTCCACCGCCCGCATCGCCGCGATCATCGGAAGCTGTGAATGGGCGTATGTGACCGGCGCGATATCGCCAATCACAACCCGCCGCACAAGCGACGGCATGCTCAGCGCCAGCATCATCACCGCCTTGCCACCCATCGAATGGCCCACCACGTCCATCGGCCCGCCGAGACTGCCGATCACCTCCGCCAGATCCCCCGCCAGATCGTCATAGCCATTGCCCGGCGCGTGAAAGCTGGCCCCGTGGTTGCGCATATCCACCGTGATCATGCGGCGCGTGTCACTCAGCCGCTTGGCGATCACACCCCAGTTCCGCCCCGAACCATAAAGCCCGTGGGCGATCAGGACGGGTGGGGCGGATGCATCGCCGAAACTCTGGTAAGCCAACATGGCCAAAGGCTTAGCGCGGCGCGCCCGGTCTTTCCAGTCGCATGACGACCAGCTAGATTGCGCCCATGGAAAGCGCCGATACCATCAACGCCCGCGCGGCCCGCATCCAGGCCGCGCTGACCAAGGCCTTTGGCGTGCGTGCCCGCACCCTCGACAAGGCGCTGAAACGGACCGGGCGCCGCCTGCCGCGCCGAATCAAGGCCGAGGCCCGCCGCATCGTCGATGCCCAAGGCTATGGCGGCCAGCCCCGGCTGATGCGCCAGATCGATGCCGCGCGCCTCGACCGGGCCGAGGCGCGCGTGCTCGAATACCTGCAAAACATCGACCGCGCCGAACAGCGCCGCGGCCGCATCCTTGGCATCCTCGCCGTGGTGGTCTTCAACCTGCTGCTTGTCGCGGGGGCCTTTGTCCTCTGGATGTGGTGGACGGGCCAGATCTGAGCCGCACAGGCCCTTGTTCAGTTGAACGTCGCGGCGAGGTGATCCGAAATCACAACTTTCAACTCCAGCTCTGCAACATCTTCGAATGGCAGGTCGGTGGTGCCCAGATAAGCGTCCTGGTTGATGGCTGTCCAACCGTTCACGGCCAGGCGGTAGGTTCGGCCTGCGTCGATATCCACATCCGCCACGTGCACGTAATCGCCGGTTCGCCCTTCAAGCGTTTCTGCGGTGAACTGGTTGGCCCGTGTCAGGATTTGGGCGAGCTGTGCACCGGGCACGTCCGCGACCTTCAGACCGCCCCCAAAACGGACGAAGGCGTTGAAATCATAGCGGCTCATCGGCCCAGCGGCGAGCGGTGCACCAAAGGTCGTGTGGCCAATCAGGGCAATATCGGCATCCGTTGCCTGGCGCAGCGCGTCCGTCGCCACAAGGATCGACCGGTGTATGTCCATCGCCTCTGGAATGTTGGCGATGATCTCGCTGTCCTCGGCGGTCAGATGCTCGGCCTTTTGCGCCTCGATCACGTCCGTCAGGGCCGCATCACCCGCCACCGGGGCCACGGTCTGCGTCCGGTAGGCTGTGGCGACGGCGTCACTGCCTTTGGTCAGCGACAGCATCCCCACCTGCGCGCCCCAGCTGCCCCCGTGGAAGTATCGCACCCCGTTGTGCACCAGATCCAGGCTCAGGTGGTCGTGTGCGCCCTGAAGCACGGTGCCTGCGGGCAGCGTGTCGATGAACGTCTTGTCGGGCGACACACCTGCGTGGCTCATGATCACGTTCAAATCGGCATCGGCGGCCGTGTCTTCGAACGCGTCGGCCACAAATTGCGGTGTGTCCAGGAACGTCGTCGTTTCCCGGACCGGTGGGCGGTAGACAAATGGATTTGTCGCTGCCAGCCCCAGCAGCGAGATGTCGATGCCACCCAGCCCCAAGCGCTCCGCCGCAGGCGCAAAGAAACGGCCCGTGCGCCGGTCGACGAGGTTCGAGATCACCCGAATGCCCAGTTGATCCGCCTTGGCCACGAATGTGGCCATGTCGTCCATGATCGCCGTCTCGTGGTTGCCGAGGTTGATGATCACCGGCATCTCCGAGGCGACCGCGGACAGGAACGCCCAGTCCGCCACACCGCCCGACCGCTGGCAAACGACGTTGCCCCGCTCAAAGATATCCCCGTTCAGCAGCAGTGCGGCGGGCACGCCTGCCTCGGCGTGCATCGCGCGGATGGTATCCAGCAGGGCAGGCAGCCTTGCATAGGGCGCGTGCATGTCCGAGATGGTGAACAGCACCGCGTCGGCCCCCGATTGCGCCCATGCGGCAGGCGCAACCGCGAGCGTCGCGGCGGCAGCGGCACCGCCTTTCAGGACAAGGCGTCGATCAAGGACAAAGCTGTTGCGGGACATGGGCGGGCGCTCCTTCGGCGGGTTCAGGCGTCCTTTGCCGATAGGCCGAAGCGTTGACAGTTTTATGAACCGGCATCGAGGCTCAATCGCCTGCGCGCACCACCATGTCGTCTCAAGCGCAGGATGCGGTTTCAGTGCAGTTCGCCATTTGATCGTCTTGCAATGCCGTCAAATCGCTTGGTGAGCAGTGAAACATGCTTGGGCAACTGTTCTAGGGTGATGGCTTGATGGTCAAATATCTACGGGTGAGGGCAATGTCGCACGGGCACGAGGCACGACGCCTGTTCCTAAGTGCCTCTGCTGGCCCGTGCGCTGACGCTCCTGTGCAGTTTTCCTGCGCCGCTCATGGCCGAGGAACACCCGGTGACCCGTGACCGTATCATCTTGGTGCCCGAACCAACGCTCTGGCAACGCCTCGTTGGCGGCTATGACCTCGATGTGGCCGCGCCGAGGCGCATGACAACGCTCTGTTCGCGGGCCGGTCGGCGGCGGACGTGATCATGTTCGCCGAAAATGACAGGTTCACCGTGCTGTTTTACGAAGACAGCGACCGGATCGGCATCCTCGTGAGGCGGTTGGTGAATGTCTTCTACGACACGGCCAAGCTCGTTTTCTTCTTCGAAGAGGGGCGGTTTGTCAAAGCCAAGGTGGGCGCTACGGGCGTGAAGTGAGGCGCTCAAAGGTCTTCCGCCCGTGCACGACCGCGACACTGCTTGCTGAAACGCCAAAGCGCCTCTCTTGCGTACTGATCTTATTGGCGTTTGGGGCACTCCCAGCGCGGGAGCGCCCGAAAGCTCAGAGGTTCGGGTAAAGCGGGAAGCGGGCGCACAGCTCCGCCACCTCTGCCTTCACCTTCTCTTCGACGGCGCTGTTGCCATCCTCGCCGTTGGCGGCAAGCCCGTCGACAACCTCGATAATCCAGTCGCCGATCTGCCGGAATTCCGTCTCGCCGAAACCCCGCGTGGTGCCTGCGGGCGAGCCCAACCGGATGCCCGACGTGATCGTCGGCTTTTCATCATCAAAGGGCACGCCATTCTTGTTGCAGGTGATGTGGGCACGGCCCAATGCCTGTTCGGTCGCGTTGCCCTTGACCCCCTTGGGCCGCAGATCCACCAGCATTACATGCGTGTCCGTCCCGCCCGTGACGGTGCCCAGTCCGCCCTGCATCAACTGATCCGCCAGCGCCTGCGCGTTCTTGATCACCTGCTGCTGATAAATCTTGAAGGACGGCTCCAGCGCCTCTCCGAACGCGACAGCTTTGGCTGCGATCACGTGCATGAGCGGCCCGCCCTGAATACCCGGAAAGATGGCCGAGTTGAACTTCTTCGCCAGCGCCTCGTCATCGGTCAGGATCATGCCGCCGCGCGGTCCGCGCAGGGTCTTGTGGGTGGTTGTCGTGGCCACGTGCACGTGCGGGAACGGGTTCGGATAGACGCCTGCCGCGATCAGGCCCGCAAAATGCGCCACATCCGCCAGCACCCATGCGCCAACCTTGTCCGCAATTTCGCGAATGCGCGCGAAATCAATCACACGCGGGATCGCCGACCCACCCGCAATGATCATCTGCGGCTTGTGCTCGAGCGCCAGCGCCTCGATCTGATCATAGTCGATGTCCAACGTGTCGCGCCGCACACCGTACTGAACCGCGTTGAACCATTTGCCCGACTGATTGGGCCGCGCGCCGTGTGTGAGGTGGCCCCCCGCGTCCAGCGACATCCCCAGGATCGTATCGCCCGGCTGCAGCAGCGCCTGGAATACACCCTGGTTCGCCTGGCTGCCCGAATTCGGCTGGACGTTGGCAAACCCGCAGCCAAAAAGCTGTTTGGCCCGGTCGATCGCCAATTCCTCGGCGACGTCCACATATTGGCACCCGCCATAGTAGCGGCGGCCAGGATAGCCTTCGGCGTACTTGTTGGTCATCACCGACCCTTGCGCCTCGAGCACAGCTGCCGACACGATGTTTTCCGATGCGATCAGCTCGATCTCATCACGCTGTCGGCCCAATTCGTTGCGGATCGAGCCGAAGAGCTCGGGGTCACGGTCGGCCAGCGATTGAGTGAAAAACCCGTCGGTACGGTGGGGCGCGTTCATGGCAGTCTCCTCATGCGATGAGTCGGATCGGTTTGGCGGTTTCCTATCGGAAACGGGCCTGTCTCGCAAAGGATGTATCCCGACCAATCGCCTCCCGCCAGCGACAAAGCGCCCCGCCGCGCTGGTAAGGGGCGAAAAGATATGGTTCTTTCGGCGTCAAACGCGCGCTAAAGGAAACCTCGATGCCGCTCAAGATCGCCTTTGCCGCCAGCCGCGCAGACGTGGCGCAAACTGCCCGCTGCGCGCTGACCGCGCGTTATGGCGATGCCCCGCTGGACGAGGCGGACGTGATCGTGGCGCTGGGGGGCGACGGGTTCATGTTGCAGACGCTGCACGGCACCGAGCATCTGGAGGCGGCGGTGTACGGCATGAACCGCGGCACGATCGGCTTTCTGATGAACGAATACGCCGAGGACGGGCTGCCCGAACGACTGGAGGCCGCGGAACTGGCCGAGATCAACCCGCTGCGCATGACCACCTGGGATATGGATGGCGCGAGCCACCAGGCGCTCGCCATCAACGAGGTGTCGCTGCTGCGCGCAGGCCCGCAAGCGGCCAAGCTGCGGATCACCGTTGACGGGCGACTGCGCATGGATGAGCTGGTGTGCGACGGCGCGCTCGTGTCCACGCCGGCAGGCTCCACCGCGTACAATTACTCGGCCCACGGGCCCGTGCTGCCCATCGGGTCGGATGTGCTGGCGCTTACGGCCGTGGCGGCGTTTCGCCCGCGTCGCTGGCGCGGCGCGCTCTTGCCCAAGACGGCCAAGGTCCGATTTGACGTGCTCGAGGTCGACAAACGCCCCGTGATGGCCGAGGCGGACTCGCGGTCGTTTCGCGAGGTCGCAGCGGTCGAGATTGCGTCGGAGCCGTCGGTGGTGCACCGCATCCTCTTTGACCCCGGACACGGGTTGGAGGAGCGGCTGATCTCGGAACAGTTCACGTGAGCCTGCGCGATCCCGTTCCCCGCACGCTGTGCACCGATTGCGGCGTGTCGCGGATGGCGGACCCGTCGGCCTGCGGCACCGCCTGCCAATTCATCAAGCCCGACTATCCGGGTCTGGAAACGACCATCCACGGACGCAAACGCGGGGCGGGGGACGAGATGTTCTTTGGCCCCTTTGAGGCGATGCACCGCGCGCGACTGAAGGCGCCCGCGGAGGGCGCGCAGTGGACAGGCATCACCACGACCCTTGCGGCGGATTTGCTCCAGCGGGGCAAGATCGACGCGGTCCTCACCATGGTCCCCGACCGGTACGACCGCTGGAAACCGCAGCCCGCCCTGATCACAGAGCCAGAGGATATGGCCCGCGCCCGCGGCATGCGCATGGGCTACGCGCCGCTGCTGGCACTGCTCGAAGAGGCGGCGGAGCGTCGGCTCACCCGCCTCGCGGTCATCGGTATTCCCTGCCAAATCTACGCCCTGCGCAAACTCGAGGCATCTCTGGGCCTCGACCGGCTCTATGTCATCGGCACGCCCTGTTCCGACAATACGACAACCGAGAACTTCCACCGGTTCCTTGCCCTGCTGGACGAGGATCCCGACAGCATCACCTACCTCGAATTTCGCGCCGATTACCGGGTCGAGCTGCGCTATGCCGATGGCCGCCAGCGGCTGATCCCCTTCCTCAGCCTGCCGATCTCAGACCTGCCCGCCGATTTCTTCCCGCTCACCTGTCGCACCTGCGTGGACTACACCAATGCGCTTGCCGACATCACCGTGGGGTATATGGGCGGCGAGGGGGATCAATGGCTGCTGGTGCGCAACGCGCGCGGGGTCGAGATGCTGGACGGGCTCGGCGACCGGATCGAACTGCGCCCGGTCGGCAGCCGGGGCAAGCGCGCCGCCGCCGTCAAAGGGTTCATTGCCAACACCGAGCGCGCGGCCGGTGGTCTCCCGCTGCGCCGCATGCCCAACTGGGTGCGCCCGATTGTCAGCTGGCTGCAACCCCGCACCGGCCCGCGCGGGCTCGCGTTTGCCCGCGCCCGGCTTGAGATGAAGGCCGCCGAGACGATCCTGCACCTGCGCCATGCCATGCCGGCGAAGATGAAGAATATGATCCCCGATCACGTCTGGACCATCGCCAAACCCTATGATCTGACGCCAAAGGACGGCGAACGCTGATCCATCTTCATCTTGCCGGATAAACTCCGGCGACGGTCAGGGGCAGAGCCCCCGCGCCGTCAGCCGTCCTGCGCAGGCCGCAGATATCCCGACGCAATCCTGACGGCCTGATCCACATCGAGGATCGGCGGCAGCAGCGTCAGCAGCGCCCCGTCACTATCCAGCAGATGGATAAAGCTGCCATGGGCATAGACCCAGCCATGTTCTGGGTCCTCGAACAGGGGCTCCACCTCGACCTTGAACGCGTCATAGGCAACCGCCAGATCGTCCGGTGCGCCGGTGAGGCCAACGAAATCGGCGTGATGCGCGGCCAGCGGCGCGCCCATCGTCTCGACCCGATCCTGATCCGGCGCGACCGTGATCATGACCGGTGTCACCTCCATCCCCGCCTCTCCCAACGCATCCACGACCTGCCCCATGAGGGGCAGGGCCGCAGAGCATATGTTGAGGCAATTGGCGTAGCCGAAGAACAAGAGCTGCGCCTTGCCATCCGGGTCCGCTTGGGTCCGGGTCTGGCCGTACTGATCCGTCAGCGCATAGGGCCCGCCGATATCGACGGGAAACGGGCTTTGCCCGGCCGCGGGCACTGCGGCAAGGCACAGGGCAAGGCTCAGCGCGCGCATGGGCTCAGAAATTCTCCGCAATGAACGCCTCATCGACCTCGAGGCCGAGGCCCAGATACCCTTCGGTCCCGATGATCTCCTTGATCTCGGGATCGCGGCGGAACCAGGGGCCCTTGCCCGCGGCCTCGGGGTGTTCGGCGGCCCAGGACTTCGTCCACTGGTTGGCCTTGATCGTCTCGGTCGCGCCCGGCGGCACGATGGTCTGCACCAGATAGACGTTGCGCGCCCCCAGTTCCGGATCGTCGATCAGCAGCCCGTCGACGGTGATCACTTGGTTGCAAAACGGCTGCAGCTCGACCGCGGCGCCGGTAAAGGCGGGCTGGCTGTTCTTCATCGCCAGCACCAGCACGTCGTCGGCCGTGCGCAAAAGGCCCAACTGGCGCTTGCCCGCACCGCAATCGGCAGGGCAGTCGCCGGTGAATTCGCACACCAGATCGACGACCTTCGCCTCGAACTTGGCAGGCACCTCGGCATAGAGGTTCCAGCTGCGCGCCTCCGACCCTTCGGAGAAATCCTGTGCCGCGAGCGGCGTGGCGATCAACGCGACCAGCGCTGTGAGATGTTTCAACATGGGGCGCCTCACTTGTTCGGATCCGGGATCGAGAAGCTGGGCACGTTGCCGTAGTCCTCGTGGTTCTGGTTGGTGATGTCGAGGTCGGAGACCACGTCCGACACCACGATATAGCGCAGCCCGTCCCGCTCATAGAGCATGCCGTCAGCCTCGACACTGTGCGCGGCAAGCCGCAGCAACGTGTCACCACCCGCGGCCTGCGCGTCATCTCCGACCTTCAGCACCATGTAAACGGTCCCGTCCTCGGCCAGCAGGCCCACCGGGATGCCACCGGCGCTGCACCACAGCGCGCAGGTGTGGTGGGCCGATCCCACGACCGCATCGGGGCTGCCCATCACGCCGGAGAAATAGCACCACGTGTCGATGATCTCGCCCGAGACCTGGATGCGGGTCCCCTCGGCGGCGAGGCCCGGTCCGGCCAGGGCAAGCCCTGCGAGCAGTGAATAGGTGAGGTGTCTCATCGGCGGGTCCTTTTGTCTGTCCTTGCGTCACCTTAGGCATGGACCGCGCGGCAACCAAATCACAAAATGCGGCAGGGCCGGCAGGGCCGTGGGCGTTGCCGACTTGGCGGGACCGCATGGGCGTGGTAATTTACCCCGCAAAACAAGGATAAACCGCCCGCCCGAGCAGAGGCCACAGCAGCAGCGCATGACGGCACTCAACAAATACGACCGGCTGGAGGCGACAGGCCTTTGGCGCGCCACGCCCGAGGGTCAGCGGCGCGAGGTGGTCGTGTCCATCGGCGATGCGACCCTGGTGATATCGGATCTGAACGACCGGGCGCTGACCCATTGGTCGCTTGCGGCGGTCGAGCGGGCGCCAACCGCGGGCAAGGGCGCCGTGTTTCATCCCGACGGTGATCCCGACGAGACGCTGGAACTGAGCCCCGAAGATGCCGAGATGATCGACGCGATCGAGACGTTGCGGCTTGCCGTTGCGCGCGCGCGGCCGCGGCCGGGGCGATTGCGCTGGCTGGGTGCGGCCGTGTCGGTCAGCGCTGTGGCGGCGCTCGCGTTTTTGTGGTTGCCCGGCGCATTGGTGGATCACGCGCTGCGCGTCGTGCCGCCCGTCAAGGAGGTCGAGATCGGCAACGCGCTTTTGGCGCGGATCGAGCGTGTGTCGGGCCCGCCCTGCATGACCGTTGAGGCGCGGCCAGCGCTGACTGCGCTGGCGGGGCGGACCGGGGCGGCACGGGTGGTCATACTGCCGGGCGGGGTCCGCGAGGCGCTGGCGCTACCGGGCGGCACGGTCGCGCTGAACCGCGCGATTGTCGAAGATTTCGAAACGCCCGAAGTGGCAGCCGGCTATGTGCTGGCCGAGCTTGCGCGGGCGAGCGAGGCGGTGCCATTGCGCAGCCTTTTGGAACATGCGGGCACACCGGCCACGGCAACGCTGCTGACCACGGGCACGCTTCCGCCCGCGGCCCTCGATGCGTTCTCCGAAGATCAGCTGGCCAATCCGGCAGCGCCCCCTGCGCCTGCGGCGCTTATCCCGGCCTTTGCCGCGGCGTCGATCCATTCCACGGCCTACGCACGCGCCCGTGATATCTCGGGCGAAGAGACGTTGGCGCTGATCGAAGCCAACCCCATGGCCGGGATTGAGACCGCGCCCATCATGCCCGACCGGGACTGGGTGCAGCTGCAGGCCATTTGCGACGGGTAGCGACGTTTACGGCGCGG
>JBCBHM010000051.1:0-24044 GCA_038525585.1 Pseudomonadota bacterium | reverse complement strand
TTTCGTCGATCAGGTCGGCCAGGCTGTCACCGCGTGCCCGCGCGGCAAAGTTCAGGGCCATCCGGTGGCTGAGCACTGGGCGTGCCATGTTGATCACATCCTCTGCCGAGGGGGCCAGGCGCCCTTGCAGCAGCGCACGTGCGCGCACCGCCAGCATCAACGCTTGCGCCGCACGGGGGCCTGGGCCCCAGGCGACCGTCTCGCGTACCTTGTCGGATGCGTCCACCTCGCCCGGACGGAAGGCGCGCACGAGGTCCAGGATCATCTCGACCACGCTGTCACCCACCGGCATCCGGCGCAGCAAGGTTTGCGCCGCCAGCAGCGCGTCGGTGTCAAAGACTTGGGTCGATTGCGCATCCTCTGTGCCCGTCGTGGCCAGCAGAATGTCACGCTCCGTCGCGCGATCGGGATACAGCACGTCGATCTGAACAAGGAACCGGTCCAGCTGCGCTTCGGGCAGCGGATAGGTGCCCTCTTGCTCAATCGGGTTTTGCGTGGCCAGCACGTGAAAGGGCACGCCCAACTGGCGATCAAGGCCCGCGACGGTCACCGTCTTTTCCTGCATCGCCTGCAGCAACGCTGACTGGGTCCGCGGCGAGGCGCGGTTGATTTCATCGGCCATCAGCAGCTGACAAAAGATCGGGCCGGGGACAAAGCGGAATGCACGTGTGCCATCCTCCGCCGTGTCCAACACCTCGGACCCGAGGATATCCGCCGGCATCAGGTCCGGCGTGAACTGGATGCGGTTGCCGTGCAGGCCCATCACCGTGCTCAGCGTCTCGACCAGTCGGGTCTTGCCCAGACCGGGCAGACCGATCAGCAGCGCATGCCCACCGCACAGCAGCGCGGTCAACGTCAGTTCGACCACGCGCTCCTGCCCGATGAACCGATTGGTGATCGACGCTTTGGCGTCCGCCAGTTTGGCGCCCAGTGCTTCGATATCAGCGACAAGATCCTCTGCGTCAGCCATGACTTCTCTTTCTTCCGGGGTATATGGTCACGCTATCAACCTATGACGCCCATGAGGAATGGCAAAAGATATGAGTGCACAAAAAACCGTGACACCGGATGCCGAAGGGCTTGTGGCGTCGATCACTGCCGCAAAAACACGCGGATTGCCGCCCGTGCATCTCTGGAATCCGCCGTTTTGCGGTGATCTCGATATGCGCATCGCCCGTGACGGGACGTGGTTTTATCAAGGGACCCCCATCGGACGGCCCGGATTGGTCAAACTCTTTTCATCGATTCTCAAGCGGGAAGGGGGGAAATACTTCCTTGTCACGCCGGTCGAAAAGGTCGGGATTACCGTCGACGACGCGCCCTTTGTCGCCATCGACTTCGACGCGCAGGGCGAGGGGCCGCAGCAGGTTCTGCGCTTTGTCACCCATGTGGATGACATGGCCAAGGCCGGACCCGCGCATCCGATCCGCGTCGAGCGCGACCCCGAGACGGGCGAGCCGTCGCCCTACATCCTG
The DNA here is from genome assembly GCA_038525585.1 of Pseudomonadota bacterium. Classification (GTDB taxonomy): domain Bacteria; phylum Pseudomonadota; class Alphaproteobacteria; order Rhodobacterales; family Rhodobacteraceae; genus Tateyamaria. The sequence continues at coordinate 22,569 of JBCBHM010000051.1, read as the reverse complement.
ATCCGCGCAGATCTCGAGGCCCTGATCGACCGCAAGAGCTTCTATCGCCTTGTGGATCTCGGCGTGCATCACGAAGGGTGGTTTGGTGTTTGGTCGGATGGCCAGTTCTTTGGCATCATCCCATCCAACGAGTTGCCGACCTGACGCACATGCGCTGTGCGCCCTTTGCGCTTTGGTCTGATCCGTCGCGGCGTCATCATGGCGTACAGTTCCAAAAGGTGAGGGCAGGCACATGGCACGTGGCACGGCAGTGATTATCGGCGCAGGCAGCGGGCTGTCGGCATCCCTTGCGCGCAAACTGGCGGCGCGTGGACATCCCGTTGTCCTGGGCGCGCGCAACCCATCCAAGCTGGATGATCTGGTGGCAGAGACCGGCGCACGCGCGGTCGCAGTCGAGGGGAGTGATCCGGCCGCGATGGACGCATTTTTTGCCGGGATCGACGGGCGCATCGACGTCGCCATCTACAACCCGTCGGCCCGGTCGCGCGGGCCGGTGGCCGAGCTGGATCCCGAAGAGGTTCGGCGCGCCATCGACGTCACCGCCTTTGGTTCGTTCCTGTTGGGCCGCGCCGCAGCCGGTCGGATGCTGTCGCAAGAGACCGTCGAGGGGGCGCGGGGCACGATCCTGTTCACCGGGGCGTCTGCGGGTGTCAAAGGGTTCCCGCAATCGGCCAGCTTTGCCATGGGCAAGTTTGCGCAACGCGGATTGGCGGAATCCATGGCGCGCGAGCTGCATCCGCAGGGCATCCACGTCGCCTGGGTCAACATTGACGGCGGCATTTCCAACACGGCGCGGGCCGAACGGACCGACGATGGCACCGACAAGATGCTGGATCCCGACGCCATCGCCGATGCCTATCTGGGCCTCATGGACCAACATCGTTCGACCTGGTCAAACGAGATTGCCTTGCGTCCATGGGTCGAACGATTCTGAGCCTGCTGGTCTCTGCCAGCACCGCTCGCTAGGGTTTCGCCATGCCACGTTTCGCTGCCAATCTGAGCTATCTTTGGGCCGAGCTGCCCTACCTCGACCGGTTTGATGCCGCCGCCGAGGCAGGGTTCGAGGCGGTGGAGATCTTGCAGCCCTATGACGTTCCCGTGCCGGAGACCCAAGCGGCGCTGCGGCGCAATGGGCTGCGGTTCGTGCTGCTGAATGCGCCGGGTCCGAACTACACCGGCGGCGCGCGGGGATTTGCGGCCGTTCCGGGCGGAGAGAAACGGTTTGATTACGATATGCGCCGGGCTGTCCGATATGCAGAGGCGCTGGGCGCGATGTTGATCCACGTGCAGTGTGGGGATGCGGACGGTGCGGCGGCGCGGGACACGCTGATCGCGAACCTCAAGCGCGCTTGCGGCAGCCTGCCCGGCGGGCTGACCTTGACGCTGGAGCCGATCAACACCCGGGACAAGCCCGACGGGTTTCTGCGCAGCTTTGATCAAGCGGCCGCGATCATCGACGCCGTGGGCGCGGCCAACCTCGGCCTGCAGTTCGACAGCTATCACGCGCATCTGATCACCGAAGACGCGTTGGCGTGTTTTCAGGCGCATGCACCCTTGATCCGCCATATTCAGATCGGCGATGCGCCGCACCGGTCCGCGCCGGGTACGGGCGAGATCGACTTTCCCGGCCTTTTTGCCGCTGTCGATGCCAGCGGGTATGCGGGCTGGATCAGTGCGGAATATGTGGCGGGCGACCGGACCGAGACGACCCTGAACTGGCGGACAGCTTGCCTGGCGGGACATGAAAGGGCCGTGAAATGATCCCCACAAGATACGCACATGTTGCCTTTGGATTCCTGCTGAGCGGGATGATGTCGTTTCTGGTCTCGGGCATTTCGACCTTTCTGGCGGTGGGTCTGGTGCCGGGGTTCATGTGGGAATGGATCGGGGGTTGGCTGCCCAGTTGGGCGGTGGCCTTTCCCATCGTTCTGGTCGTCGCGCCACTGGCCCGGCGGTTGGTGGCGGCGATGACGGCGCCGGACTAGACACCGGCGACCATGACGCCGAGGGCGTGCGCCACCCACGATTGGGTAGCAGGTCTTGGCCTATGTTTAGGCGTGGTATCCTCAGCGCCGGAACGGCGACGGACGCGCGCCCGCCGTTGCTGAGCGTGCAACGTCACCGATCCGCTTGGCGCGTGTGGGCGCGGTCTTGGCCGTCTTGATCCACTCCAACGTGCCGCGCTTGACGGAGCGGGGATAGTTTTCCCACACCGGCTGCAACGCGTCCCCCAAGGCCGCGGCCAGATCCGCGGGCACCTCCAGCCGTTCCACGTCGTCCAGAAAGGACCACATCCCATTGGCCTTGGCGGCGTCGATCAACGCCTCGCCCGCTGGTGTCATCGCGCCAGAGGCGCGGGCGGCGTCCACCTTGGCCTTGTTCACAGCTGACCAGGCTGATTTCGGGCTGCGCGGTGAGATGCGATAGGACGCGCGCACATCGTCCACCCGGCGCGTGACGCTGTCGATCCAGCCCCAGCACAGCAATTCTTCGACCGCGTCGCCCCAGGGCAGGTAATGGGGTGATGGTTTCTTGTAGACCACGAGCCAGACCGAGGTGGCGGTAGCATGGTGCGCCGCCAGCCATGCGCGCAAAGCGGCACGTGATTTGACCTCGACCTCGGGGATTTCGCTGGGCATGACGGGCATAGGAACCTTTGCAAAAACGCTTCACGACAAGGGCAAAGCTTGTTCCGTGAGCCGCATTCAACTGCCAGGTAAGAAGGCGGGGCGGCGCCCGTCAAGTTGCGCGCACAGCATTGATATTTCCATGCACTTGCATTGATATAATCCCTATGCGACTGTATAGGAAACCAGTCAACGGACCGGACCATGCCACGACCCAAATCCTATGATCGGCAAGATGCCATTGCCAAAGCCTGCGCGGCGTTTTGGGAACATGGCTTTCAGGCTTTGGGCGTGCGCGAACTCGAACAGCTGACCGGGATCAACCAGTTCGCCATACGCTCGGAGTTTGGCGGCAAGGAAGGGCTCTATCTTGAGGCGCTGGGCTACTACAGCGACGCGGCGATCACTCAGGAAATGGCCCCGATGCTGCAGGGCGACATCACAGACATTGTCACCTTCTTGCGCGGGCTGGTCACGCCGGGCGCGATGACGTCAAGCGCATTCGGTTGTCTGATCGTCAACACCGGAATGGAGAATGCGCGCGTCCAAAGCCCACGGCTGGCAAAGGCTGTCGCCGACTATTGGGCCGCGCTGGACGCGCATTTTCAACGCGCCCTGGAAAATGAACTGCGCAAAGCGGGGACCGAGGCGGCCTTTTCCGCGCGGGACGTGGCGCAGGCCTTGGTGCCGGCGGTCATGGGAATTCATGCGCAAAACCGGACATATGGGGACCAAACGGCGGGGCGCGGCCTGGTCGAGTTGTTGTGTGCGATGCTTTCCGATCTGCGGCGGCAGTCATGACGCCCTGTTTCATGCCTGTGCCGGGACTGAATGGCGTATTCACCGGGCAATTGCGCAAACTGAGCTGTACAGTGTTGCGCCTCGCCGATGGTGGATTGTGTGTCTACAGTCCGGTCGCGGGGCTGGAAAAATCCCTGCTCGCGCAACAGCGCGACCTCGGGCCGGTGACTGCAATCCTCGCGCCCAACCACTATCACAACAAGGGCCTGAAGGCGCATGTCGACGCGTTTCCAAACGCAGCGCTTTATGCGTCGACCGTCGCAACGCCCCGACTGTCACAGATCACGGGGCTGGACTTCAGACCGCTGGAGAAATTGCAGGCGGCGCTGGGGGCCGGACAGGTTTTTCACGAACCCCACGGGCTGAAGACCGGAGAGGTGTGGGTGCAGCTCAACGGTTCAGTCGCGCGGGCACTGATTGTGACGGATGCCTTTGCCGCCGCCATGCGACCGCCCGGTGAAATGAACGATCGTGTCACGATGCTTGGCACATTCCCGCGCTATGGGGTGTCGGATGTTGCGATCTACACCGCCTGGGCCTCCGAGATGCTGACGGCGGCGGCTCCGACGGTCCTGTTGCCGTGCCATGGCGCGCCCGTAGTGGCGGCGGATCTGACATCTCAACTCATCGAACAGGTAAACGGGCTGCGCGCACCGTAGCAGTCGGACCGGCCCTCGCGCATTTAAGCGGGCCGGTCGAAGCGGGATTGCAGGGTGAACGCGTGACGGGTGGGGCCATGAGCGCGCAGATGCTGCAACCTGGTCCAGGCCGCCTCTGGCGCGACTCGCTTGCCGCGCCGTTCCCACCACAGCACCATGGTTGGCCCGTCGGAGCGGTCGACCCAGTCGCGCAGCGCCTTCATCCCCTCGCGGTGCAACGGGTCGCGGTAGGCAAACCGGTGGATGGCAGCGGCATCCTGCCAGGCGGCCATGGTGAGGATGTGAAAGTTGTCCTCGGTCCGTTTCGTCCGCAGCGCCAGAAGCCCGTCCATATCCGCGTATGCGCCTGCGGGCGTCCGGGCGGCGTGGGCGTGCCAGAGCATGCCGTCATCCGCCTTGGCCCTGGCAAAAACCGCGGGCAACTGGGAAAAGAAATAGACCGCGTTCGGGTGCCTGGCGGTGAAAGGCCCCAGGGGGCGCACGACGTTCAAATGCACCAGCATGTAATCGCTCATCCCATTCCCCCATGTCGCGCCTCTATCTTGTACTGGATCTATACCGTTCTTCCCATGCCTCGCGGCGCGCGTTAGAACGCGGGGCAACGCAGCAGTCCCGAAGGCGCCGATATGTCCAGCCCCAAACCTGTCGTCCTGTGCATCCTCGATGGTTGGGGTCTGCGCGCGGATGATCACGGCAATGCGCCCAAGCTGGCAGACACGCCGACCTATGACCGGATCATGGAGACGTGTGCGCATGCCACGCTGGTCACGCACGGGCCGGATGTGGGCCTGCCCTCGGGCCAGATGGGCAATTCCGAGGTGGGGCACACCAATATCGGGGCGGGCCGCGTGGTGGCGATGGATCTGGGGCAGATTGATCTGGCCATCGAGGATGGCAGCTTTTTCCACAATGCCGCGTTGCAGGACTGGATCGCAAGCATCAAGGAGGCGGGCGGACGCGCCCATCTGATGGGCGTGATGTCGGATGGCGGTGTGCACGGACATATCTCGCATCTGGTCGCGGCGGCGAAGGCGTGCGTAGACGCAGGCCTTGACGTGTTGGTGCATGCCATCACGGACGGTCGGGATGTGGCCCAGAAATCGGCCGAAACCTTCCTTGAGGTGCTGCATGATGATCTGCCGCAGGGCGCGCGGATCGTGACGCTGACGGGGCGCTATTTTGCGATGGACCGGGACAACCGTTGGGACCGGGTCGAAACGGCCTATGCCGCCATGGTGCGCGCCGATGGGCCGGTGGCCGAGGGGCCCGCGGCCGCCATCGCGCGGGCGTATGCGAATGACCAGACAGATGAGTTCATCCCCGCGACCGTCATCGACGGGTACAAGGGGGCCAAGGACGGCGATGGCCTCTTTTGCCTGAACTTTCGGGCGGATCGCGCGCGCGAGATCATGGCAGCGTTGGGCGATCCCGGATTTGATGCCTTCGACGTCGCAGGTCGGCCTGCGTGGTCGGGGCTGATGGGCATGGCCGACTATTCCCAAGACCACAAGGCTTACATGACCACCGCCTATCCCAAGCCGGAAATCGTCAACACGCTGGGCGCATGGGTCGCGCAGGCGGGCCTGCGCCAATTCCGGTTGGCGGAGACGGAGAAGTATCCGCATGTGACGTTTTTCCTGAACGGTGGGGAAGAGACGCCTGCGCCGGGCGAAGAGCGGGCGATGCCCAAATCGCCTGACGTGGCCACCTATGATCAGCAACCGCAGATGTCGTCGGTCGAGGTCACGGACCGTTTGGTGGCGGCGATCGGTGCGGGCTACGACCTGATCGTCGTGAACTACGCCAATCCCGACATGGTCGGGCATACCGGTGATCTGCAGGCCGCGATTGCCGCCTGCGAGGCGGTGGATGCGGGCCTGGCCCGCGTGCTGCCAGCGCTGGAGGCGGCAGGCGGCGCGATGATCCTGACGGCGGATCATGGGAATTGCGAGACGATGATCGACCCCGAGACGGGCGATCCGCACACGGCGCACACCACCAACGTGGTGCCTGTCGCGCTCATCGGGGCGGAAGGGACGTTGAACGATGGGCGCCTTGCCGATCTGGCGCCAACAGTGTTGCAGCTGATGGGGCTGGAGCAGCCACAAGAGATGACCGGGGTCAGCCTGATCTCATGAGGCGGTGTTTTGCCATGATCGTCGCCCTTTGGGCCTCGGTGGCTGCGGCGCAGGACGATCCCGGCGCGTTGGCGCAACAGGCTGCTGTCGCCTTGTCGGATGCGTCCGAGCAGTTGGATGCGGCGGAAACGGCCAGGGATCGGGTGCGGGCCCTGACCCGGACGATCCAGGCCTACGAGGCAGGCCTGTCGGCCATGCGCGGTGGTTTGCGGCAGGCAGCAATCCGCGAGGATCAGCTGCGCCGCCAACTGCGCGCGCGGGATGCCGAAATTGCGCGGCTGCTCGGCGTGCTGCAAACCATGTCGCCCGACGCCGCCCCGACGGCATTCCTGCACCCGCAGGGGCCGGAAGGCACGGCGCGCGCCGGCATGTTGCTGGCCGAACTGACACCGGCGCTGAACCAGCGCGCAGCCAACCTGCGCCGCGATCTGGAAGACGTGGAAACCCTGCGCCTGCTGCAGGAGGATGCCGCCGCCCGACTGCGACGGGGCTTGACCGAAGTCCAGACAGCCCGGACCGCGCTGAACCACGCCATGGCCGAACGCACGGACCTGCCCCGCCGCTTTACCGCCGATCCTGTGCGCACGGCTGTGCTGCTGGCGTCCGCCGAGACGCTGGATGCGTTTTCCAGCGGTCTGGCAGAGATCACCGTGGACGAGGCGGCCTGGACCCCGCCGCGCCTCGAAGATCGCATCGGCGCTCTGCCGATGCCCGCGCGCGGCGTTTTGCTGCGCGCCGCGGGCGAGGCAGATGCGGCAGGCATTGCCCGGCCCGGCATCCTGCTCGCCACCCGGCCCGGTGCGCTGGTGACCGCGCCGACCGAAGCCACGCTGCGCTATGTCGGCCCGCTGCTCGACTTTGGCAAAGTGGTGATGCTGGAGCCGCGGCCCGGCACGCTGTTTGTCCTTGCCGGGCTTGGCGTCACCTATGGGCAGGCTGGCGATATCATCGCCGAAGGCACGCCGCTTGGCCTCATGGGGGGGCTGCCCGGCGCACAGGTTGGCATCACGTCCTCAACAGGTGGTGAAGGGGCTGGCGGAACCCGGTCGGAAACGCTCTATATAGAAGTCAGACAAGAAAACACGACTGAGGATCCAGCACGCTGGTTCAGCATCGACAAGGATGGATAGGCAAGAATGAAACGTTTCATCATGGCCGCATTGGGCGGCACGGTTGCGGGTGCCATCGCGACCACACAGATTGCGGGCCCTTTGCTGGCGCAGGAATCCGCGGCAAGCTCCAGCGTTTATGAACAGCTGGACCTGTTCGGCGACATCTTTGAGCGGATCCGCAACCAATATGTCGAAGAGGTCGAGCCCGGTGAGCTGATCGAGGCGGCGATTGACGGCATGCTGACCTCGCTCGACCCGCATTCCAGCTACCTTTCGCCGGATGACGCGGCGCAGATGCAGGTGCAGACGCGGGGCGAATTCGGTGGGCTCGGCATCGAGGTCACGCAGGAAGAAGGCTTTATCAAGGTGGTGTCGCCCATCGACAGCACGCCAGCTGCCGAAGCGGGGATCGAGGCCGGTGATTTCATCACCCATGTGGACAGCGAAAGCGTGCTGGGCATGACGCTGGACGAGGCGGTGGACCGCATGCGCGGACCTGTCGGGTCCGAGATCATCATCACCGTGGTGCGCGAGGGCGAAACCGAACCGTTCGATGTGTCCATCATCCGCGACACGATTGAGCTGCAAGCGGTGCGGACCCGCACCCAGGGCGAGACGGTTGTGCTGCGTGTGACCACCTTCAACGACAAGACCACGCCCAACCTCGTCTCCAAGCTGGAAGAAGAGGTCGAGACGCTGGGCGGCATGGAAAATGTGGATGGCTTCGTGCTTGATCTGCGCAACAACCCCGGCGGCCTGCTGACGCAGGCGATCCGCGTATCGGATGCCTTCCTCGAGGAGGGCGAGATCGTGTCGACCCGGGGGCGCGACCCCGCCGATGGTGATCGGTTCAACGCGACGCCAGGCGATTTGGCGCAAGGCAAGCCCATCGTGGTGCTGATCAATGGCGGGTCCGCCTCGGCCTCCGAGATTGTGGCTGGTGCGCTGCAGGATCACCGCCGGGCGATCGTCGTGGGCACCAAGAGCTTTGGCAAAGGGTCGGTGCAGACGGTGATGCCGCTGCGCGGTGCCTCGGCCATGCGCCTGACAACGGCGCGTTACTACACGCCGTCGGGTCGGTCGATCCAGGCGCTGGGCGTCAGCCCCGATATCGTGGTGGAGCAACCCCGCCGCGCGCCCGAGACCGAGGACGAGGATGAGCCCCGGAGTGCTGTCGGCCAACGGTCCGAGTCGGACCTGCGCGGCAGACTCGACAACGATTCGCTGAGCGATGACGAGGTGCGCCAGATCGAGGCGGACCGGGCCAAGGCCGAGGCGGCCGCAGCGCTGCGCGAAGAGGATTATCAACTGGCCTACGCCATCGACATCCTCAAGGGGCTGAACGCCCTCGGCCCGACCGAGTAAGCCAAATGGGCTATGTGATCGACCCGCCGCCGCAGGCCTCTGTGGCGGTGGCAGGGTCCGAGGATCGGTTTCCGATCCGGCGGGTGTTTTGCGTGGGGCGCAATTATGCGGCCCATGCGCGCGAGATGGGCAAGGACCCGGATCGCGAACCGCCCTTCTTCTTCACGAAACCTGCCGATGCCGTTGTGGATGCGCCCTGTTCTGTACCGTATCCGCCGCTGACATCCGATCTGCAGCATGAGATCGAACTTGTGGTGGCCATTGGCAAAGGCGGCGCTGATATCGCGGCCAAAGACGTCATGGGTCACATCTGGGGTGCGGCGGTCGGGATCGATCTGACCCGCCGCGATCTGCAGGGAGAGGCGAAAAAGATGGGGCGGCCCTGGGATTGGGGCAAAGCGTTCGACTTTTCGGCGCCCATGAGCGCTGTGGTTCCTGTGTCGGAGGGTTTGGACCTGACATCGGGGCGCATCTGGTTGGCGGTGAATGGCGACGTGCGGCAAGATGCGGATATCGCGGATATGATCTGGCCCGTGGCGGATCACGTGGCCGAGTTGTCCCGCGCGATGGCGCTCGCGCCGGGCGATTTGGTGATGACAGGTACCCCGGCCGGTGTGGGGGCCGTAACGGTCGGAGACATCATGACCGGCGGTGTCGATGGCGTCGGCCAGATCAACGTCAAGATCGGAGCGCGCGCGTAACGCACGGGCGGGCATTTTTTGCAAAAAATGCTCTTGGCAGAGTTTTCAAAACTCTGCCCCGCTCAGACGGCGAGCGTTGCGGTAACAGCCTTTTGCCAGCGCGTGTAGCCAGCCGCGCGGTCCGCCGCTGACATGCTTGGCGCAAACTGCACGTCGCGCGCCCATGTGTCGGCAAAACCCTGCAGATCCGGATAAATACCCGCTCGCATCCCCGCGAGCCACGCAGCCCCGAGCGCCGTTGTCTCGACGCCTGCTGGCCGGTCCACGGGTGCGCCAAGCGTGTCTGCGAGAAACTGCATCGCCCAGTCATTTGCGCTGAGCCCGCCATCCACGCGGAGCACGGCGTCGCCGCCGTCTGGCCAGTCGGCGCGCATCGCCTCCCACAGATCGCGGGTTTGAAAGCCGATGCTTTCAAGGGCTGCGCGCGCCATGTCGGCCGGGCCGGTGTCCCGGGTCAGCCCAAAGACGGCGCCCCGGCAATCGGGGTTCCAGTAGGGCGCACCCAGGCCGGTGAAAGCGGGCACAAGCGTCACGCCCGGTTTGCCCGTAGGCGCGAGCGCCTCGGTCTCGGGGGCGGAGCCGATGATACCCAGCCCGTCGCGCAGCCATTGCACCACGGCACCGGCGACAAAGATCGACCCTTCGAGCGCGTATGTCGGTTTGCCGTCAAGCTGGTAGGCAATCGTGGTCAGCAGTCGGTTTTGCGACCGCACCGGCGCATCGCCGGTGTTCAACAGGGCAAAGCAGCCGGTGCCATATGTGGATTTCAGCATACCGGGGGCAAAGCAGGCCTGCCCGATGGTCGCCGCCTGTTGGTCGCCTGCTACGCCGTAGATCGGTGTCTCGCCGCCCAGCAGATCCGTCACGCCAAAGTCGGCGGCACAGTCGTGCACCTCGGGCAGCATCTCTGTCGGAACGTCGAGCATGGCGCACATCTCGGCGCTCCATTGTCCCTTGTGGATGTCGTACAGCATCGTGCGCGCAGCGTTGGTGGCGTCTGTCATATGGCGCTTGCCGCCTGTCATGCGCCAGATCAGATAGCTGTCGACCGTGCCGAACAAGAGCTTGCCAGCGCGTGCCCGGTCGCGGGATCCTTCGTATTGGTCGAGGATCCATTTGACTTTGGTCGCCGAAAAGTAGGGATCCAACAGCAGACCTGTGATCTCTGTCACCTGATCGCCGTGACCGGCGGCGCGCAGGGTCTCGCACATTTCAGCCGTTCGCCTGTCTTGCCAGACGATGGCGCGGTGCAGGGGCGTGCCGGTCTCCGCGTCCCAGATCACCGTGGTTTCGCGCTGGTTGGTGATGCCGATGGCGGCGATGTCGTTTGCGCTTAGGCGCGCCTGTGCCAGTGCAGCCTCCACCGTCGCGCCGACCGTTGTCCACAGGTCTTCGACCTCGTGTTCGACCCAGCCGCTGGCGGGGAAATGCTGTCTGAACTCTTCCTGCGCGGAGGCGATGGGCTGCATGGCACCGTCAAAGACAATGGCGCGGGACGAGGTCGTGCCCTGATCGATGGCCAGAATGTGGGTGCTCATACCGCCTGCTCCTTCATCCACGTGTCGACCGCGGTGCGCTCTTCTTCGTTCAGGCGCAGTCCCAGCTTGGTCCGTCGCCAGAGGGCGTCGGACCCTTCGGTCGCGTATTCGCGGGTCATCATCCACCGCAGCTCCGCTTCGGTCAACGTGGCGCCAAAGGGCGCACCCAGATCACCCGGCGCCTTGGCCGCGCCCAGCACATCCCACGCTTCGGTGCCGTAGGCGCGGATCAGGCGACCGGCCCACCCCGCATCGAGGAACGGGTAGTCCTGCGTCAGTTGATCCGTCAGCTTACCCACATCCTTGACGGCAAAGTCGCCACCGGGCAGCGGCACGCCTGCGGTCCAGGCCTCGCCCAGCCCCATCTTGGCCAGGGCTTGCTCGGCCAGTTTGCGATATGTCGTGATCTTGCCGCCAAAGACGCTGAGCACCGGCGGGCCGTTTTCATCCAGCGCCAGCACGTAGTCGCGCGTGGCGGCCGTGGCCGAGGACGCACCGTCATCATAAAGAGGCCGTACGCCGGAATAGGTCCAGACCACATCATCGGGCGTCACAGGCTTTTCGAAGTACTCGGTGGCAAAGGCGCACAGGTAATCACGCTCTGCATCCGTGATGGTTGGCGTGACGTCCGCGCCCGTATGTTCGGCGTCGGTGGTACCGATCAGAGTAAAGTCCTGCTCGTAGGGAATGGCAAAGATGATCCGCCCGTCGGTGCCCTGGAAGAAGTAGCACTTGTCGTGATCATAAAGCCGCTTGGTCACGATGTGCGAGCCGCGCACGAGCCTGATGCTATGTTGCGAATTCTGGCGCATCACGCCGGTGAGGATGTCGGCGACCCATGGGCCGCCCGCGTTCACCAGCGCTTTGGCCCGAAAGGTCCCGCGCTCTGTCTCGATCCGCCAGGTCTCACCGTCGCGGGCGGCCTCGGTCACCCGGCAGCGGGTGAGGATCGTTGCACCCCGCGCTTCGGCGTCGCGAGCGTTGAGCATCACCAGCCGCGAATCCTCGACCCAGGCATCGCTGTATTCGTAGGCCATCTTGAACCGGTCCTTGAGCGGTGTGCCCTCGGGCGCGCGGGTCAGATCCAGCGTCTTGGTCCCTGGCAGGATCTCGCGCCCGCCAAGGTTGTCGTAAAGAAACAGGCCCAGCCGCACGAGCCATGCCGGGCGCCGCCCCTTCTCGATCCAGGGCATGGTCATGCGCAACAGCCGCGAGGTCGGCGTGTCGCTGTCAAACCGCATGTCAGGGGCGTATGGCAGCACAAAGCGCATGGGCCAGCTGATATGCGGCATCGCCTTGAGCAGCACCTCGCGCTCTTTCAGCGCGGATTTCACAAGGCCGAATTCAAAGAATTCGAGATAGCGCAGCCCGCCATGAAACAGCTTGGTCGAGGCAGACGAGGTGGCACCGCCCAGATCGCCTGCTTCGGCCAGGCCCACCTTGAGGCCGCGGCCCGAGGCGTCGCGCGCGATACCGGTGCCGTTGATGCCACCGCCGATAATGAACAGATCAAAAACTTGGTCGTCCGACACGTGCGTGTCCTCCGTGTGGATACGGGGGCAAGGTGTAGGACGAACCACGCAGTGCTTCAAGTTAGCGTTAACGTTGCGGCGACATGTCCTTGAGGCCCAGCAGGATCGCCGCGCCGATCATCAGCCCGCCGCAGACACGGTTGATCGCGGTGATCGAGACGCGGGCGAGCCGCGCGGCAACGCGGTCCCCAGCCCAGCCCCATGCGACGAGGGTCAGGCCGTCGACGAGCAGGTAGGTGGCGCCGAGGATCAGCAGTTGCGGCAGGATGGTGGCGTCGGGCGTGATGAATTGCGGAAAGAGGGCCGCAAAAAACACAACGGCAAAGGGGTTGGTCATCGACGTGACAAAGCCCATGCGAAAGAGGCGGACAGGCCCGGCCCCAGCTGCGGCTGTGCCGCCGGGTTTGCTGCTGCTGCGCATCATCTGCACACCGATCCAGACGAGGTAGGCGACGCCCAGCCACTTGATCCAGCTGAATGCCACCGCGGAGGTGGCGATGATGGCGGCAAGGCCAAAGGCGGCGGCAGTCATTTGCAGCACATTGGCGCTCAGATCCCCCGCGATCACCCACAGGCTACGGCGCAGCCCATGTTTCATCGCGTTGGAAGCGATCAGCAGCTGGCTGGTATCGGGTGGGGTGGCAAAGAAAACGGCGACGGCAGCGAGATACAGCAGGTAGGTTTCTACCGTCATACCCGCGCGGCGACGGCCAGATCGACGCCAAAGATCACGTCGGCATGGTCGGCAAGGTAGATGCGCAGCCACGGTGTGAACCGGTCCGGGTGGCGTTTCACCATGGCCATGAGGTCGTGATAGTCGATCCACTCATGCGCCATGACCTCATCCGGGTTGGGTGTGATCGTCAGCGCGCCGCGCACACGGCCCAGATAGACGTCGACCACCTCGTGTTCGATCAGCCCGTCGCCCACATCGGCGCGGTATTCCAGATGGTGGCGGTGTTCGAGCGCAAGACCGGTAATGCCCAGCTCTTCGTTCAGGCGGCGCGTGGCGCAGACCGATGGCGCCTCCTCCCAATCGGGATGGGTGCAACAGGTGTTCGCCCAAAGCCCCGGCGTATGATACTTACCCATCGCGCGCTGCTGCAGCAGCACCTCGGTGCCGCGAATGACAAAGACGGACACGGCCTTGTGCTTGAGCCCGCGCTGATGCGCCTCGAGTTTTTCCACCGGGGTCAACACGCCGTCGACCCAGGCGGGGATCATGATACTCATACGTGTTCCGCCTTCACCAGGCCGGTCAGGTGAGCGAGGTTTTTGACCCCGATCTTGAGGTGCGCCATGGGCCGCGCCTTGACCAGCTTCTTGTTCATATACGCCTCGAAGGTCAGGCGCTGCACATCAATGTCGTGACAAAGTGACACAAAGCGTTCGCGCCGGTCGTCGCTGCGATAATAGGCGTTCTGCATCGAGGCGAGCACACGGAAAACCGTCTTGTGCTCGCGCATGAAGAGTTTGCGGGCGAGTTTGAGGTCTTTGACACGGCCCGAGGCAAGCGTTGCCGCACAGGCCGTGGCCGCGACGCGACCGCCGACCATGGCATAGTAGATGCCCTCGCCCGACGATGGGGCGACGACACCAGCCGCATCTCCGGCCAGCACGACGTCCTTGCCGTTGTCCCAGCGGTCGAGCGGTTTCAGCGGGATGGGCGCGCCTTCCTTGCGCAGGGTCTCGCAATCGCTCAGACCGGATGCGGCGCGCAGGGCGGCGGTGGCGTCCTTGAGGTTCACCGATTGCAACTCCGTTCCCATGCCGACGCTGGTGGTGCCACCATGGGGGAACACCCAGCCGTAGAAATCGGGCGAGATCGCGCCGTCATAGATCACGTCGCAGCGCATCGGGTCATAGGTGTCCGTGGCGGCGGGGGCCTTGATGATCTCGTGATAGGCAAAGACCAGCGGCACCTTGTCGGCATCCTTCACCTCGGCCAGGCCGACGCGGGATTTGGCCCCGTCGGCACCGATTACCAGCTTGCAGGGCAACTCGCGCGTCTCTTGCGTGGCCTTGTCGCGGTAGATGACAACGGGCGTGCCATCGGGGCGGTCGATGCGGACAAAGGTGCCGGTGAAATACTCGGCCCCGGCCTCTGCCGCGCGGGCGCGCAGGAAAGGGTCGAAATCCTTGCGGTCGACCATACCGACATACCCGTTTTCGATGGGGATATCGACGCGGCGCCCAGTGGGTGAGATCATGCGGGCGGTCGTGACCTTGGTCAGCAGTTGCTCTTCCCCGATGTGGAAATCCTGCATTAGCCGGGGCGGGATGGCACCGCCGCAGGGTTTGATCCGCCCTTCGCGGTCCAACAGGGCGACCTTGTGGCCCGAGCGAACCAGATCTTCGGCGGCTGTGGCGCCGCAGGGGCCGCCTCCAACAACAACGACATCATACATGAGGTTACTCCCCGGGGACCAAGGTTGCGTCTGAATAATCGTCGCTCTGCATCACGCGAGCGGCGACAACGGCGGCAGCCAGAAACAGCGCCGCCTCCAATGTGAATACGGTGGCATAGGCGGTGGCGTCGGGCAGGACGAGCCGCGCCAGATCAAGCGTGCCGGTGGCGATGAGGCCCGCAAGGCCCGCCGCGATGGCCTGGGCCGCGCCGAACACACCCATGCGTGTGCCGGTGGCCTTGGCGTGGGCGGCAGCCAGTTGCATCATCGATCCAACCGCGCCCACAACAAAGAGGCCGTTGCCGAGGCCAAGTGCGACGGTGCTGGGCATCAGCGGCAGTTGCGCGCCAAGACCCAGCAGGCCAAGGGCAGAGATCACACAGCCCGTGACAGTCCAGAACCGGAGCGAGCCGAGACGGAAATGCGACAGCAGCCCCGCACCGATCATGCCCAAAAGCGCTGCGCCATCCTTGCCGCCCGACAGCTTGGTGCTGTCCTCGGGCGACAGGCCGTGGATGTGGCCCGCGAAGGGCTCAAAGATCAGTTCGGACAAGTAGAATGCGAGGATCGACAGGAAGACAAACCCGGTGAACCGGCGCGCCATCGGGTCGGCCCATGTCGTGCGCAGTGCCTGCATCAACGGGGCGTCCTGCGTGGGCGGTGTAACGACTGCGCTGCCTTCGACACGCCATGTGGCGAGGACGCACAGGACGAGCGCGATGCTCACGACCACGGCAACAACTGACACCAGACGGGTCGGGCTGTAGGGTTCGAGCGCGATGCCGGTGCCGATCGAGGCAAAGATCGCGCCCGCGATCAGCATCAGCCAGGCCAGTGTGGCGGCGGCCCCCTTGCGGGCGCCGGTGACTGAGGCCAGCAGCGCGAGAAAGGATGTGCCCGCCGCACCGATGCCAAGGCCGATGGCGATGTAGGAGATGACCCAGACGGCCAATGCCCATTGCACGGACGTCGCGGCGACCTGAATGCCCCAGGCCGCACCGAGCACCCCCGCGCCAACCATCACCATACCGCCGAGGATGAATGGCGTGCGCCCGCCGCGCGTATCGGAGCGGTGACCCCAGGCGGGACGTGTGAGTTGGACGCCGTAGTGCAACGCCACGAGCAGGCCGGGCAGCAGCGCAGGCAGCGCCAACTCGACCGTCATCAGCCGGTTGAACAGGTTCACGGGCAGCGCGGCCAAACCACCGATGGCGGCGTTGACAAGGCACAGGCGGATCAGCAGGCCCCAGCTCGCAGTCATGACAGCCCCCGCAAGGCAAAGGCGGCGACCATCATGCCGGAGACGTAGAGCAGAACACCGGTGCCGTTGTACCAGGGCGCCTTGGCCTTGGGATCGCGGAACATGATGCGCATGGCCCAGAATTGCAAGAGCAGGACCAGCGCCACACCAGCGGCGTGCAGCGGGCGGTCCCATAGGGCGAGCAGGGCGATCACGACGGCTTGCGGGGCGGCCATGACGGCACAGGCCACCTGTGCCGCACGACGTGGTCCCAGCGTGACGGGCAGGGAGTTCACGCCCATTTGCCGATCGCCTTCCAACGCTTTGAAATCGTTCAACGTCATGATGCCGTGCGCGCCCAAACCGTAAAGAAGGGCGACGAGCAACACCTCCCACCGTGGCGCACCGGCGCTCAGCACGGCCGCGCCCGTGACCCACGGCAATGTCTCGTAGCTGAGCCCGACAAGGCCGGGCCCCCACCAGCCCGAGCGCTTCAGGCGCACAGGCTCTGCTGAGTAGGCCCAGGCCGCCAGCACGCCCACCACGGTCGCGGCAAAGCCCCAGGGGCCAAGCTGCCAGCCGACAAACAGCGACAGCGCCGACATGGCCAGCGCAATCCACAGGCCCCAGCGGCCGGGGATGCGGCCCGATGGGATCGGGCGGTCGGGTTCGTTGATGGCGTCCACGTGGCGGTCGCACCAGTCATTCGCCGCTTGGCTCATCCCGCAGACGATGGGACCGGCCAGGAGCACACCCAGCAGCACCAGCCACCACTGACCCACCGGCGATGCGCCGGACGAGATCACACCACACACATAGGCCCACATCGGCGGGAACCACGTGATCGGCTTGATCAGACGCAGGGCGGCAACCGGTTCGGGAAATCGGCGCGTGGTCAGGGAAGGACTGACATCCATGTGTCAACTATGATTGACAACTTGAGTCGGCGCAAGTGTCTAGCCAGGCTGTCAGCCGTCCTTGGCGAGCAGCCCGTATTTGCGCAGTTTCACATACAGTGACTGGCGCGACAGGCCCAACATCTCGGCCGCGGCGACGCGGTTGTTGCGGGTCAGGTTCACGGCCGTCTCGATGCACATTTTCTCAACCACATCAGTGGTTTCGGCCACGATATCCTTGAGCGAGGCAGAGCCGACAAGGTCCATCACATTGCGGCCCGGATCGGGTAGCGTATTGCGGCTGTCGGTCTTGCGCACCCCTTCGAGGCGGCTGACGTCACGCAGGATAATGCCGATGGCCGATGTCTCTCCGGCCTCGAGCTGAGTCGCCGACACCTCGACTGGGACGCGTGCGCCCAGGTCATTGACCAGCCGCGTCGCATAGAGGCGCATCTGACCTGAGCGGGTCACGTTTTCGAGCAGCACGCCCAGATCGATCTGCCCCCGCGTCAGGAAATCGCCCAGTGACGCGCCGACCACATCGCTCAGATGTGCGGCCCCGACGAGGTCTTGGAAGGCCTCGTTCACCGACAGGATGTTGCCGCGCGTATCGAGGAAGACCACCGCATCCGAGGTCTGCCGGAAGAGGGCGGCCGCATGGCTTGCCGCAGCATCGGCAGAGGGTACGGGATCAGCTTCGCCCGTCATGCGGCACATCAACACGCGCTGGCCAGCCGCGCGGAACACCACCGGATGGATCTGCAGACGCTGCCGTGTGCGCGTGGCGCGCACCGTCACAGGCGATGCGTCATCTGACAGCGTTGAATTCATCAGGCTTTCGGTCAGCTCACTGCCGGAGCGGTCGGAAAAGAGCGTGGCAAAGGTCGCTCCGGCCAGCGCCTCTGGCTTCAGCCCCAGCAGCGCTGCCGCCTTGCCGTTTGCATCCTCGACCCGGCCCGTCTGAACGGAAACAAAGACAACCGCATCCTCGACGTTGCCCATGACGACCCGGTAGCGCGCATCGAACTCACGCTTGGCCTCATAGCCCTGTTCCAGCGCGATCTGCGCTTGGACCAGCTGCTGCTGCGTTTCGGCAATCGGGCGCAGGTCGCGACCCAAAAGCAGTACGGCATCCTCTTGCCCGAACCGGTGAAAGGTATAGCGGACAGGGTATTGCCAAACAGCGTTATCCGCGTGGTTCAGCTCGATCGATTTGCGCGCCAGACCGCCGGCCAGATAGGCGTTGTGGGCGTGCTGGAACTTGTCGATGCTGTCATCGGTCAGGAATTCAACGACCGGGCGACCTTCCCAATGGGCGAGGTTGCCAAAGCTGTCGTCCTGCGCGTTGATCACCACGGACAGGATATTGCCTTCGGCCGACACCACCAATGCGATGTCCGAGGCTGCGCCTATGATGCTGCTTAGGAATTCAGGCTCGATCAGGGGTACAGCACCGCTGGTCCAGAAAGTGCTCCCCCCGGTGGTCATCCTCGGCTAAGCGCCTTGTGCCGCTTCGTATAGAAGCCAACCACATCCTTCGCCGAGTTAGTCACCAGATCTACGCCTGTCTTCTTTCGAATGCCGTCGATATCGCCCCGCAACGCACCGCCCAGGGCAATGACAGGTGCGGGGTCAATCGCTCGTCTGACCTTTTTAACGTTTCGGGCAATGGTTTCAAGGCCCGCCACTTGCGCGCAGGACATCAGGACCATGTCGGGTTGATCATAAAGAACGCGATTGGTGATCTGCTTAGGCGGTTCCGCGATGGACAGGCTCACATCGCATCCGAGCCGGCGCAGTTGCGCGGCCACCACCGACGCGCCCAGAAAATGCTGCTCGCCTTCGGAGACGATCACAAGGGCCAGCGGCGTGTTCGGTGTCAGGGTGTTGGTGTGCGGCATCGCCGCCGACGCTTCGCCCAAGAGCGCCTGCAGCCGCAGCGCGCCGACCGTCACGGAGGCAAAGTCGAGATCAGAGGTCTGCCACAGCTCTCCCATATGCCACGCAACCTGCGGTATATAGAGGTCGATGATCGCATCAATGGTCAGGCGATAGCCACGCAATTCCTCCATCACGAGGGCGGCGTCAAAGCTGTTGCGGCTTGTCACGGCACGCAGCAGATAATCCACGACGATTTGTCGTGCACCCGAAGGGGCGTTGGTTTGGCGTTCGCACAAGACAGAAATCACCTGGGACGCCAAGGGTTCCAGGCTGTCACCCAGGGCGTATCGGCCGTGGGTCGTGCCAAAAGGGTCGTCTTGCGCCATGGCTCACCTCTACCGGTAGACACACAACAGACGACTCTGGCGCGTCAGAGTCGTGGCTCTTGTGTAAGTCTCTGCTTAGCATCTCAGGATGTCAATGAAGATTGACAACAATCCACAGTTTGCTTGATTTAGATCATGTTGGAATGGCGTTTAGGCCAATAAAACATGGCTGAACGCCTATAGTATCAGCGAGAACGGCTCAAATTCTGTTGCACTGTCGTGACTCCGGACTGTAAGTTATAATTGACACTTTTCCCGTTCCGCAGATAATTTCAACAGACGTAGCCACAGAGAGGCAAACCTCAATGTCCCACGCGGGAAAGCCCGGCGGCGTGCCGCATGGCCTCTACACTGCCGAAGAGCGCGCGCGGCGCGACAGCACAATCTGGACGCCGATCCAGGGCGTTCTGGCGCCCGTCCAGTTCGTGGTCTTTCTGGCCTCTCTGGCGCTGGTGATCCGCTACATGACGACGGGTGAGGGGTACGGCATCGCAACCTGGTCGATCGTGGCCAAAACGGTCGTGCTCTACATCATCATGGTCACGGGCGCGATCTGGGAAAAAGTCGTTTTTGATCAGTACCTTCTGGCGCCTGCGTTCTTCTGGGAGGATGTGTTTTCCTTCCTCGTGATCGGGCTGCACACGGCCTATCTCTGGGCGTTGTTTTCGGGCGCGCTCGCGCCTCATCCGCTCATGTGGTTGGCGCTCGCGGCCTACGGGGCCTACGTGATCAATGCGGCGCAATTCGTGCTCAAGCTACGGGCCGCGAGACTGCAGGCCGCAGGCATGCCGGAGGTGACGGCATGACCGAGTTGCCACGCCTTCCCGCCAGCGGCGGATGCCGGGAAACACCGATTCTCAAACAACGCGGACAGCGCGAAGTGTTCTGCGGCCTGACGGGAATCATCTGGCTGCACCGCAAGATGCAGGATGCGTTCTTCCTCGTGATCGGGTCGCGCACCTGCGCCCATCTGCTGCAATCCGCCGCCGGTGTGATGATTTTTGCCGAGCCGCGGTTTGGGACCGCAATTCTCGAGGAAACGGATCTGGCCGGTCTGGCGGACGCCCAGCAAGAGCTGGACAAGGTGGTCGACGAACTGCTGACCCGGCGCCCGGACATCAAACAGCTGTTCCTCGTGGGCTCCTGCCCCTCCGAAGTGATCAAGCTGGACCTGGCCAAGGCGGCTGAACGTATGACCCAGCGCCATGCGCCGTCGGTGCGGGTGCTGAACTTCTCCGGTTCCGGGATCGAAACGACATTTACGCAAGGGGAGGATGCCTGCCTCGCCTCCATGGTGCCGGTCCTGCCCAAGACCCAAGAGCGTCAGCTGCTGCTCGTCGGCGCCCTGCCCGACGTGGTTGAGGAACAGGCGATTGGCCTGCTCGAAGCCATGGGGATCGGGCCGATCAAGGTGTTGCCGGCGCCGCGTGCCAGCGATGATCTGGGTGTGGGCCCCGGCACGGTCTATGCGCTCACACAGCCGTTCCTGGGGGACACGCATGACGCGCTCACCCGCCGCGGTGCACGTCATATTCCGGCGCCTTTCCCCTTTGGCGAAGAGGGCACGACCCAGTGGCTCGCCGCCATCGCAGCCGAGTTTGGCGTGGCGCCGGACCTTTTCGAACAGGTCACCGCTGCGCCACGGGCCCGCGCTCGAAAGGCCATTGCCCAAGCGGCGGAGGCTTTGCACGGCAAATCCATCTTTTTCTTCCCCGACAGCCAGCTCGAAATCCCGCTGGCTCGCTTCCTCACCCGCGAATGCGGGATGGAGGCGATCGAGGTCGGCGCACCTTTCATCCACAAGGGCATCGTCGGCCCCGACCTCGACCTGCTGGCCGAAGGGCCGGTGATCTCCGAAGGTCAGGATGTCGACTTGCAACTCGACCGCGTCCGCGCGGCCCGTCCCGACCTTACCGTGTGCGGCCTCGGCCTCGCCAACCCGCTGGAAGCGGAGGGGCTGGCCACGAAATGGGCCATCGAACTCGTCTTCACCCCCGTCCATTTCTACGAACAGGCGGGCGACCTCGCCGGTCTCTTCTCCCGCCCGATCCGCCGCGCCGGCCTTCTGAAACTGGAGGCGTCATGATGCTTCTTCTCTTTCCAAATACGGAAACGGGTCAGCCGCAATGAAGCTTACCGTCTGGACATATGAGGGCCCGCCCCATGTTGGCGCCATGCGCGTCGCAACGGGCATGACGGGTTTGCACTATGTGCTGCATGCGCCGCAGGGCGACACCTATGCTGACCTGCTGTTCACCATGATCGAACGGCGCGACCACCGTCCGCCGGTGACCTACACCACCTTCCAGGCGCGCGACCTCGGCGCTGATACGGCGAACCTGTTCAAGACGGCGGCACAAGAGGCCTATGACCGGTTCAAGCCTGAGGCGATCATCGTCGGTGCCTCCTGCACCGCCGAGCTGATCCAGGACGATCCCGGTGGCATGGCCGAGACGATGGGCCTGCCCGTCCCGACGATCCCGCTGGAATTGCCAAGCTATCAACGCAAGGAGAACTTCGGCGCGGACGAGACGTTCTTTCAGATCGTCAAGACGCTGGCCCGCCCGATGGAGCGCACCAAACAGGTCACCGCCAATTTGATCGGCCCGACCGCCCTCGGGTTCCGTCACCGCGACGACATCCAGGAGGTCACCGCGCTGCTCAGCGATATGGGCATCAGCGTCAATGTCGTGGCACCGATGACGTCGTCACCTGCGGAAATCGCCCGTATGGGGGCCGCGCATTTCAACGTGCTGATGTACCCCGAGACGGCCGAAACCGCCGCTCGGTGGATGGAGCGGGAGTTGGGCCAGCCCTACACCAAGGTGGTGCCAATCGGTGTTGGCGCGACCCGGGATTTCGTGGCCGAGGTGGCCGCGATCACCGGCCAGGCGCCCTACCTTGATGACAGCCGCCTGCGCCTGCCTTGGTACTCCAAATCCGTGGACAGCACGTACCTGACCGGCAAGCGCGTGTTCCTCTTTGGTGACGGCACGCATGTGTTGGCAGCTGCCCGCGTGGCGTCCGAAGAGATGGGTTTCGAGGTTGTGGGCCTGGGCTGTTACAACCGCGAAATGGCCCGCCCGGTGCGCGCCAAGGCCAAGGAGATGGGCCTCGAGGCGACGATCACTGACGACTACCTCGAGGTGGAGCGGGTGATCGAAGCGCTGCAGCCAGAAATGATCCTCGGCACCCAGATGGAGCGCCACATCGGCAAGCGTCTGGGCATCCCCTGCGCCGTGATCTCGGCGCCTGTGCACGTGCAGGACTTTCCAGCCCGCTACT
>JBCBHM010000050.1:0-25374 GCA_038525585.1 Pseudomonadota bacterium | reverse complement strand
GCTCGGTCACCACGGGGCCGTCGTCGCCGCGCGGGCTGCCATCGGTCCCTGCAGGCCCCACCGTGGTCAGCACGGCAAAGCGTGCGGCCATGATCCATTTGCGATAGAGCGGTGTCAGGTGGTCGGCCACCTTGCGCAGGGATGGCTGGCCCGGTGTGCCATAGAGCGCCTCGAGCGCTGCGATATCCTCAATGTAGTCCATGCGCATCAAACCCCAGCTCTGCCATCAGCGCGTCCGACCGCGCCTCCACCGTTTCCTCGAGCCGCGTCATGAACGTCTCGCGGTCCATCCCCTGCGCCATCGGGGGCAGGAATTCGACAACGGCCACCCCCGGCGTGCGCCGCAGACCGGTGCGCGGCCAGAGCACACCCACATTCGTGGCCACCGGCACGCACGGCTGGCCCAACTGTTCATACAGCACCGCCGTGCCCACCTTGTAGGGCGCGCGGACGCCCGGCGCCACGCGCGTGCCCTGGCTGTAGATGATCAACTGACCCGGATTGGCGCGCCCGGCCTCGACGTCCTGCACCATCTGGGCAATAGCGGCCCCGCGCTTGCCCCGTTCGACGGCGACGCATTCCAGCCGCCTGGCGTAGAGCCCGATGATCGGCGTCCACAGGATCGAACGTTTCATGATGAACTTGGCCGAAGGCAACGCGGTGAAGATCATCATAATGTCGAGAAACGACTGGTGTTTGGCGGCAATCAGCACCTCGCCCTCGGGTACGGTGCCGCGCACCTCGGCGCGGATACCCACCCACCAGCGCATCGACCAAAAGACATAGCGGCTGTAGGTCTTGCAGGCCGCACGCGCGCCATGGCGGCTGACAATGGCGTAGGGGGCAAAGCCCAAGCCGATGACCAGCATCATCACGTAGATATGCCCGACAAAAAGCGCGGAGCGCATCGTTTGCAGCATCAGCTGAGCCCCCCGAGCGCGCGCCGGGCCGCCGTTTGCGTGGCGATCAGCGCGACAAGCGCGGCGATCAGCGGGATCAGCAGCGGGACAAGCCAGCCCGCCCCCTGAAAGCCGATGCCGGTCAGCAGCCCCGGCGCCTCGGCACTGCCCGTCGGCATCAGCCAGACGGCGATCAACCCGGCGATGACGCCCACCGCCGCCCCCGACAGGGCCCGCAGGGTAAAGCGGCGGACAAAGGCGTTGGCGATGTAGCTGTCGGTGGCCCCGACAAGGCGCAGGACCGCGATCACCTGGGCGTTGGCCGCAAGCGCTGCGTTGGCGGCCAGCGTGACCATCGCGGCGACGGCGGCCACGATCAGCGTGGCCACGACCCAGCCCAGCACGCGGAGCCGGCTGGCCGCAGACACCAGCGGGCCGCGCCAGCGGCCATGGTCGTCGAGCACGGCGCCCGGCACCTCGGCCGCGAGGCGCAGGCTGAGCCCGGTGGGATCAAAGCCGCGCTCGGTCTCCATCTCGATCAGGCGCGGGACGGGCAATGCATCAAGCGGCAGCTCGGCGCCGAACCATGGCGCCAGAAGCGCGGCCTGTTCGGCGTCACTGAGCGCGCGCGCGGCCGCGACACCCGGCGTCGTCTCGAGCACGGCGAGGGCGGCGGCGGTTTGCTCGGCCCGCTGGTCGGCGGGGGCCACGATGCGCAGCGTCGCGGTCTGGGCCAGTTCGGCCCCCCAGCGGTCGGCCAGCCGACCCGCCGCAAGCGACAGGGCCAGCGCAAAGACGGCGAGAAAGGCCATCGCCCCGGCCGCAAAAAGCGTGAGTTGTGCGGTGAACCCGGTGGGCGGGACGACACGGTCGGCCTGCCGGTCACCGGCAAGCAGGGCGCGCATCTGGGCAAGGGTCAGGGTCACAGATCGGCCCCCGCCAGTTGCACCCGCCGGTTGGCGATGCGCAGGACACGCGCCTGCACCTGCGCCTTGGCCGCGCGAATAAGGCTCAGATCGTGGGTGGCGATCAACACCGTCTTGCCCATCCGGTTCAGTTCGACCAGCAGCGTCAGCAGGCGCTGGGACATGTCCCAGTCGACATTGCCCGTGGGTTCATCGGCGAGCACGACTTCGGGCGACATGATCACGGCGCGCGCAAGTGCGGCGCGCTGGCGTTCCCCACCCGAGAGCTCCGGCGGCAACGCCGCGGCGCGCGCCTCAAGGCCGACCCATCCCATCAGTTCGCCCAGATCGCTGCCGGCCGCGTCGGCATGGCGGCCCGACACGGTCAGAGGAAGGCCGATATTGTCGGCCACAGGCAGGTGATCGAGGAATTGCACATCCTGATGCACGACGCCGATCCGGCGCCGGATCAGCGCCACATCGTCCCGGCCCAGACCACGCACATCCGCTTCAAACAGCCGTACATGGCCCGCCGTCGGCAACAAAGCGCCGTAACAGAGCTTGAGAAAGGTCGTCTTGCCCGCCCCCGAAGGCCCCGTCAGGAAATGGAACGACCCTGGCGCCAGTTTGACGGAAATATCCGCCAAAAGCTCACCCCCGCCGTAGCTGTAGGCCACATTTTCCAGCTCGATCACGCCCGCCCCTCTCGTTTTGCCCTGTTGTGCCCCAGCATCAGGCGCGTTTCAATCTGATAGCCACGGGCGGGCTGTGCCAGTTCGCGCTTTTCTGAGACGAAATTGCCCCATATGGTTGCGGAAAAGTGGGTTGGGGCGAGCGATGCGGTTAATCTGTCCAAATTGCGATGCGCAATACGAAGTCGTTGATGACGTCATCCCGGCGGAGGGCCGGGACGTGCAATGCTCCAATTGCGGCCAGACATGGTTTCAGCATCACCCCGATCAGGCCCCCATCGAAGAGGCGCCCACCGACCTGCCCCCGGATCTGGCCGAGCCGGACGACGCGCCCGGCCTGGATGAGGAGCGGCGTGCGGCAACGCCGCCCCCACCGCCCCCGGACGTAGCACCCGAACCGGAGCCAGAGCCGGAACCGGCGCAAACCCTGCAGCAGCGCAGCATCGACCCGGACGTGGCCGACATCCTGCGCGAGGAAGCCGCGCGCGAGACCCAAGCCCGCGCGGGCCAAGCGCTGGAGACGCAACCGGATCTGGGCCTCGATTCAGCCGAAAGCGACGGCGACCGACGGGCCCGGCAGGCGCGCGAGCGCATGGCGCGGTTGCGCGGCGAAACGCCGACACCTGACCCGACCGAGGCGGCAGCAACCGCGGCTGCCATCGGGTCGCGCCGCGAACTGCTGCCCGATATCGAAGAGATCAACTCGACCCTGCGATCCTCCGGCGAACGCGCGGCAGAGCCCAGCCCCGAGGCGGTGGAAACGGCCACCAAGCGCAGCGGCTTTGGCCGCGGGTTCCTGTTGATGGTGGTGCTGGCGCTGATCCTGGGGGCGATCTACGTGTTTGCCCCGCAGATCGCGCAAGCCGTCCCACAAACAGATCCGTATCTGAGCGCGTATGTGGCGCAAGTGGATGTGGCGCGCGTGTGGCTCGACGGTCAGGTGACCAACGTGCTTCAAATGCTCGACGCGGCCGCGGTGCAAAGCGAGTAGGCAACACGCGCCTCGGGGGCTACAGCGGATAGAGGGCGGATCAGCCCGCGTGCCGTTGCGCCCTTGCGTCGATCAGAAGCGGTCGAGCAACCGCTTGAGGTAGTCGAGTTCCTGATCGGGGCGTTCGCCCTCGCCCGCGCGGCGGCGGATTTCGTCCAGCAGGTCGCGGGCGCGGCGATAAACATCCTCACCCTGCAGCAGGCTTTCCTCGGTGCCGGTGCTGCCATTGGCACCCGGTTCGCGGCCCAGCGGGTCCTGCGCCTCAGCGCGGCGGTCGGCATCGGCATTGCCCTGGCCCTGTTCGCCGTTCTGGGCCTGTTGCTGCATCGCCTCACCCAGCGCACGCATGCCTTCGCGCAGCGCTTCCATGGCCTGACTTTGATTGTCGATGGCTTCGGCAAAGTCGTTCTGGCGCAGCGCCTCCTCGGCATTGTCCATCGCCCGGCCCGCACGGTCGAGCGCATCGCGCGCCGCCTCGCCTTCGGGCGTGCCCGCACCGGGCAGGTTGCCCTGCTGGCGGCGCAGCTCGTCCCGCAAGGCCTGCTGGCGGTCGGCCAGTGCGCCGTCGCCGCTGCCCTCGCCTTCGGCCTGCTCCTGGCCTTCGCCGCCCTGCTGCTGGCCGTCGCTTTGTTCGCCCTGACCCTGCTGGCCGCCTTGCTGGCTGTGCTGTTGGCCCTGACCCTGACCGCCATCGCGGCCCTGGTTGCCCTGGTTTTCGCCCGCCTGGGCGTTCGGGTTGAACTGTTCCTGCAGGTCGCGGAACGCGTCGTCGCTGAGGCCCTGCTGTTCGCGCAGCGTCTCGGCCAGGCCTTCCATCGCCTGTTCGCCCGGGCTTTGCTGGCCTTCGCCACCTTCGCCCTGGGTGACGCGCATGTTTTCCAGCATCTCCTGCAGCTCGCGCAGGGCCTGTTCGGCCTCGGCCATGCGGCCCTGCTCCATCAGCTCCTGGATGCGGTCCATCATGCGCTGCAGATCGTCCTGGTTCATCTGCATGGTCTCGGCGTTGCTTTGGCCGCGCTGGTTTTCCTCGTTGGCCTCGTCATCCAGCTGCGCCTGCCGCGACAGCTGGCGCATGTAGTCATCGGTGGCGCGGCGCAGCTCGCGCATCAGCTCTTCGATTTCGGCCTGGCTGGCGCCTTCGCGCATCGCCTGTTCGAGCCGCTCGCGCGCTTGGCGCAAGCGTTCGAGGGCGCTGGACAGATCGCCTTCCTCAATGCCGAGGGCGAGATCCCAAAGGTCGCGGGCCACGTCCTCTTGCTGTTCGTCGGTCAGGCCGTAGCGGGCCAGCGTCTCAAGTTTGGTGATCGCACGGCGCAGGCGCAGCTGGTCGACTTCCTTGCGGAAGATGTCGTCGGGTTTGTAGGCCACGGCACGCAGGATCTGCGACACACGGTCGGCATTGGCGCGGGCCCACAACAGGTCGCGGCGTTGTTCGATGATGGCCGCGGCCAGCGGGTCGAAAAAGCGGCGCCCGGGCAAGGTGAAGGTTTCCGGCTCACTCTCGCCCTGCTGCTCGGCGGCGTCGAGCACGCTGAGCGTCATGGCAACCGGCAGGTTGGCCCACGGGTGTTCGGAATAGTCGTCGATCAGGCTTTCCTCGAACGAGGCGCGGTCGCCCGCGATGGGCATGGGCAGCGCGACAATCAGTTCGGGGCGAGGGTCGGGTGCGATTGTCAGGCCGTGGCTGCGGTCAACCGCGGACAGATCCAGCGCAAAGCGCGCCTCGCCCGCCTCGACGCCGTAATCGTCATCGGCGTGGAACGGCAGGGTCATTTCGCCCAAGGCGGACGCCTCGGGCGCGCGCAGGATGCTGACCTGCGGTGCGGTGTCGGGCAGGACAGCGACATCCCAGGAGCGGCCCCCGGGGCCGTTGATCGTGATCTCGCCCGATTGGACGACGGTGAAGTCCTGTTCGGGGGCGGAGGCGGCAGGTACGTCGCCTGTGCGGCCCGACACGGTTTCCGCGACGGTGAGCGCGCCGACCTCGCCGTAGATGCGCAAGGTGATGAGGCTGCCCACGGGCACCGACAGCGTGCCCTCGGCAATATCGTTGAGGTAAATGGTCGGACGGCCCGTGTAGCGCGGGCTTTCGGCCCAGCCTTCCCAGACTGGCCCGGTGGCAAGGCCACCGCCAGCGCCCGGCGTCATCTCGGCCACTGAGCCCACGCGCCAGATGGAGCCGAAGATCAACGCCACGCCAAAGACCAGCACGGCAAGGTAGCGCAAGGCGTAGGGATCGCGCCGCGATACGCGCAGATCGCCGCCGACCGCCTTGGCCTGCGCCGCGCGTTCCAGCATCCGGGCCTTGTGCGCCTGCCAGACGGCCATGCTGGCCGGGTCGCTTTCGCCGGTGGCTTGGGTGTCGATGAGCGCCTGCAGCGGTCGGCCGGGCAGTGTCTCGTCCAGGCGCACCATCGCCTCGGCCCGCGTGGGCAGACGGAAGGTGCGCAGGCCGTAGCCAAGCGCCGTCAGAGCGGCCAGCACCGACACGACGGCAAAGCCCCAGACCAGTTCGACGCCCACAAGGTCCTGCACGCCCAGCATCAGGACACCCAGCACCACCAGCACCACGGCCATCAGGGGCCAGAGCGCGAGGGTCAACCGCTCCGTCAGGAGCCCGGCCCAGGTCAGGTTGAGCGCGAGGCGCGCGCCTTTCAGTCGGTCGCGAAGGTCGGACTTGGTCTGCTCGGCCATTGTGATCCTCGAGGGGCGCAGCGCACCATAGCGCCTTACAGCCACTCGGGGATGGTATCTCGATTTATGATTTCGTCAAAGGTCGGGCGTGGGCGGATCACTGCGTATTGATCACCTTTCACCAGAACCTCCGGAATAAGAGGGCGTGTGTTGTATTCGCTGCTCATTACCGCGCCATATGCGCCGGCCGAGCGGAAGGCCACCAGGTCACCTGCGGCCACGGGGGGCATCATCCGCTGCTTGGCAAAGGTGTCGCCTGATTCGCAAACGGGGCCGACGATGTCGATGGGCGCCTGTTCGGTGCCCGGCGCAGGCTCGATCACGGGGACGATGTCGTGATAGGCCTCGTACATCGCGGGGCGGATCAGATCGTTCATCGCACCATCGAGGATCAGGAAATCGCGCCCCTCGCCCGATTTGACGTAGATCGTCTGTGACACCATCAGCCCGGCATTGCCCGCGATCAGGCGGCCCGGCTCGATCTCGATCTCGCAGCCCAGATGGCCCACGGTCCGCTTGATCAGCGCGCCGAACTCCCTGGGCAGCGGTGGCGCCTCGTTCGAGCGGGTGTAGGGGATGCCGAGGCCACCGCCCAGATCGAGGCGGCGGATGTTGTGGCCGTCGCCGCGCAGCGTCTCGGTCAGTTCGGCCACCTTTTGATAGGCCAGCTCGAACGGGCCCAGCTGGGTCAATTGAGACCCGATATGGACGTCGATGCCGATCACATCGAGGTTTTCCATCGCACCCGCCAATGCATAGACCTCGCGCGCACGCGCGATGGGGATGCCGAACTTGTTTTCGGACTTGCCCGTCGCGATCTTGGCGTGGGTCTTGGCGTCCACATCCGGGTTCACGCGGATGGTGATGGGGGCGATCACGCCCACCGCGCCCGCGACACGGTTCAGCACCTCCATCTCGGGCTCGGATTCGACGTTGAACTGGCGGATGCCGCCGGTCAGGGCCATGTGGATCTCGTCCGCCGTCTTGCCGACACCGGAAAACACGATCTTTTCCCCCGGCACGCCTGCGGCCTTGGCGCGGGCATATTCGCCGCCCGACACCACATCCATGCCCGCGCCGGCCTGGGCCAGCGTCTTGAGGATCGCCTGATTGCTGGCGGCCTTCATCGCGTAGCACACCAGATGCTCCGTCCCCTCCAGCGCCTCGTCAAAAAGCGTGAAGTGCCGCAAGAGCGTGGCCGTCGAATAGACATAGAACGGCGTGCCCACCGCCGCCGCAATCTCGGGCAGTGGGACATCTTCGGCATGCAAGACGCCGTTTTGGTAGAGAAAATGATCCATGGGCTGCGCATAACCGCGCGGTGCCCAAGGATCAATTGGTCACTTGGCCCTGAGCCGTTGCAGCTGTTTGGCCTGCCGCGCGGGGACCGCGTCCCAATGGGGCGCGAGGTCGGGCGACATGAGGCCACGGCCCGCCGCGATCTGGTAGAGGTTGTGAGAGGGATTGTCGTTGCATTCCAGCACCTTGGGGCCCGCTTCTGTCACCGCGATGTCAAAGCCGCAAATGCCGAACTCGGGAAAGACGGCGTGCGCGTCACAGGCGATGCGCAGCGTGTCGTCCCAATGGGGAAGCGTCGTGCCCACGATCTGTGCGCCCGACACCGGGTGCACCGCGGCGTCCCGTTGGTCGAGGCCGGTGCCGATGACACAGCGGGTGACGCGGCCCGCGTCGAGGTCGAGATGGGCCAAGAGGCTGCCCGCCTGCCAGAAATTGTCGGACATGGCGCGCGGCGCCGGCAGTTTCCACACCGCGTAGGCGGGTTTGGGGCCGCTGCCGTCATTGATGGTGACCACGCGCACGCAGCCGATGGCCGGACCCGCGATCTGCGCCATCCGCGCATGCGGATCAATCGCGGTTTGCAGGATAAAGCCGCCGGGATAGCGCGTCATGACTTCGTGCGCAAAATCCTCGACCGGCTGGCTTGTGCCATTGGCGAGGTGCAGCATGCCGCCCTCGCACCCGGTCAGGCGCACCGAGCCTTCGGACAGCGAGCCGTGATGCGGCTTGCCGAAAAGCGGGTAGCGGGCGCCCGATTGCAGGAAGGCGGCGAGGCCCGCGGCATCGCGCAGCACGCGCATTTGCCCTGCGTGGCGGTGGGTGCTGACCAGCGCCTGCGTCTCGGCCGTGGCGATGCCCAACTGTTCCAAAAGTTGCGTATAAAGCAGCTTGTTGCCGACAAAGGACCGGGTCGGCACCGCAGCGGGCGGGTTCATCCGCGCATTGAGCGCATTGATCCCCTTTTGCCCGACAAAGGCCCGCTTGGCGTCACGCGGCATCGCCGGATCAAAAAGGCCGAGGCTGTAGTATTCGTTCGAGCCCAGTTTTTGCACGCCCCCGCGCATCGACCAGCTTTCGCGCAGTTGGCGCAACGGGCTGACCCCGTGTTTCTTTGCCACCTGCACGATCACCGGTGCCTGCGCGGACGTGGCCGCCTCTGGCCCGTCCAACAATGCGCCTTTTGGCGCGTTCATGCTCGTATCGGTCATTGCCTGTTGCCCTGCGTGTTTGCACGTTGGCGACACGTTAGGTGGCGATTTTGGCAACAATGGGGCGTGATTGTTTCCGATTTTCGGAAAACTCTAGGTCACCGGGCGCGAGCGGAGAAAGAGGTAGAGCGGCAGGCCGCAGCTCACCCCGATGCAGAACGTCGCCGGGATCGCGACAAGCGCGATCCAGTTCCGGCGTGTCGCAACCTCGGCAATGATAAAGACGGTGAGCGCGACCGCCGCAACGGTCAGATCCCAGACCAGACCGCTGGTGGCGTCGTTCACGTGCCAGGCGTCGACCATGGCCGACAGGCTCCAGCCGTTTTCGTTGAACCACCGGACAAAGTAGAACATCGGATGGATGGAGCCCCAGATGGCAAGGGCCAGATACAGCGCGCGCAGGGGGCTCATCGGTCAGAAAAAGCTCACGCCGACGCGGAGCGGCCCGCGGCTGACGCCGACGGTGCCACCGGCATGCACACCGCCCGATCCGACGCCGATCCCGATACTGGCATCGGGTTGCACGGGCTCGCCATCCGCGCCGCAGGCGGCAAGGGCGAGCAGGGACAGGACGGCAAGGGCGCGGGTGATCATGACAGTACCTCTTTCCAGCGGACGATCTGCGCGCGGACCTGGGCGGGCGCGGTGCCTCCGTAAGATGTACGCGAGTTTACCGAATTTTCCACGCCCAAAACGTCAAAGACGTCGGCGGTGATGTCAGCGTGGGCGGATTTCATCTGTTCGAGCGTGAGATCGGGCAGGTCCTTGCCCTCGGATTCGGCAAGGGCCACCAGCGCGCCGGTGATGTGATGCGCCTCGCGGAACGGCAGGCCGAGCACCCGCACCAGCCAGTCGGCAAGGTCCGTCGCGGTGGAAAAGCCGGAGCCTGCCGCCGTCGCCAGACTGTCGCGATTGGCGGTCATGTCGCGCACCATGCCGTCCATCGCGGCCAGCGCCAGCATCCAGTTGTCGGCAGCGTCAAAGACCTGTTCCTTGTCCTCCTGCATGTCCTTGGAATAGGTCAGCGGCAGCCCCTTCATCACCATCATCAGCGCCGTTTGCGCCCCAAAGATGCGGCCCACCTTGGCCCGGATCAGCTCGGCCGCATCCGGGTTCTTCTTTTGCGGCATGATCGAGGAGCCGGTGGAAAACCGGTCGGACAGGATGACAAAGCGGAATTGGGCCGAGGACCAGATCACCAGCTCTTCGGCAAAGCGGCTGAGATGCATGGCGCAGATGCTGGCGGTGCCAAGGAATTCGAGCGCAAAGTCGCGGTCGCTGACCGCATCGAGCGAATTGGCGGCCGGCCGGTCGAACCCCAGTGCCTGCGCCGTCATCTCGCGGTCGATGGGAAAGGATGTGCCGGCCAGCGCCGCAGCGCCCAGGGGGCATTCATTCATCCGGGCACGCGCATCGCGCACGCGCGACAGATCGCGGCCGAACATCTCGACATAGGCCATCATGTGATGGCCCCACGTGACGGGCTGCGCGGTTTGCAGGTGGGTAAAGCCGGGCATGACCCAGTCGGCCCCGGCCTCGGCCTGATCCAGCAGCGCTGCGATCAGCGACAAAAGCGCCCCTTCGGCGGCGTCCAGTTGGTCGCGCACCCACAGCTTGAAATCGGTCGCCACCTGATCGTTGCGAGACCGGCCTGTGTGCAAACGGCCCGCAGGCGCGCCGATCAGCTCTGTCAGCCGCGCCTCCACATTCATGTGGATGTCTTCGAGTGCGGTCGAAAACTGAAACGTGCCCCCTTCGATCTCTGACAAGACCGTGAGCAGCCCTTCCCGGATCGCCTCGACATCCTTATCGTCCAGGATGCCGGTGGCGCCCAACATGGCGGCATGGGCCCGCGAACCCGCGATATCCTGGGACGCCATGCGCTGGTCAAAGCCGATGGAGGCGTTAATTGCCTCCATGATCGCATCTGGCCCGGCTGCAAAACGGCCGCCCCACATGGTATTTGCGGATTTGTCGGTCATGCCCACGCCCTTGAGGAAGAGTTGATGAAGAAAACGATTGCCGCTGCCCTCTACATGGCCTTGTCACTGGGCGCAATTCCTGCGCTCGCCGACGTCGACGCGGCGATTGCCGCGCGCGAGGGCGACATGAAGAAGCTGGTGTTTCATGCCACGCCCGAAGCGGTGAGCAGTGCGCCCTTTGATCTGGCGGATGGGGCCGGGCAAAAGTCGCTGGCGGATTATGAGGGCAAGCATATCCTCGTGAACTTCTGGGCGACCTGGTGCGCGCCCTGCCGACACGAGATGCCGATGCTGTCCGAGTTGCAGGCCGAGTTCGGCGGCGACGATTTCGAGGTTGTCACCATCGCCACGGGTCGCAACAACCCGGCGGCCATCGTGAAATTCCTCGAGGAGATCGAGGCGACCAACCTGCCCCGCCACCAGGATCCGAAACAGAAACTCGCCGCACAGATGGGCATCTTCGGCTTGCCGATCACGGTGCTGATCAACCCCGAGGGGCGCGAGATTGCGCGCCTGCGCGGCGATGCGGATTGGTCCAGTGACAGCGCCAAGGCGGTGATCACCGCGCTGATCTCGGCCGAGGGCACCTGACGCAACGCCACCCTTGACGCCTGACCGCGCTCTGCGCTGAACTGCCACCTCAGGGAGGACAGCGCGCATGCCGTTGCACATTCTGCTTATTTTGGTGATCGGCGGGATCGCCGGGATCGCCCTGGCGCTGCACCTGCTTGGCCTCACAGGGGCACCGGCCCTCAGCCGCGACACGGCGCGCCAAGCCTGGGCGCGCGCCTATCCGGATGATCCCGCGAGATCCGTCATGGTGACACAGGATGGCCGCGTGGCCCGGATCGAGACGCAGGACAGCCGCGGATTGGTCTGGCAGATGGGCGCCGACACCTGCGCACGCATGCTCACCGGCACCGAAGAGGCGCATGCCCGCGGCGAACGGGTAACTTTGCGCCTCGATGATTACGCAGCACCCGGCATCCGCCTGCGACTGACCCCACAGGAACAAAGTAACTGGGCCGACTGGATGGCAACGATATGATGGGCGATCTGACCTACCCCGACGTTGTGCAATGGGCGGTGCCGCTGTTCATCGCGGCGATCGCGATCGAGCTGACCTGGATCGTGGTCAAGGGCCGCGGCGGACGGTACGAAACGCGCGATGCCGTCACCTCGTTGATCATGGGGGCGGGCAATGTCGCCTCGGGCATCGTGCTGGGATTTGTCGCCTGGGGCTTTTTCGTGGCGCTTTGGGCGATCACGCCGCTGGATCTGGGAACGGGCGTCTGGGTCGTGCTGCTGTGCTTTGTGCTGGATGACCTGCGGTATTATTGGGTGCACCGGTTCGGGCACCGCATCCGCTGGGTCTGGGCGAGCCATGTGAACCACCATTCGTCGCAGCACTACAACCTCACCACCGCGCTGCGGCAGACCTGGACAGGCACGTTCACCTTCATGATGGTGGTGCGCGCGCCGCTGATCCTGATCGGCTTTCACCCGGCGATGGTGCTTTTCGTCGGCGGGCTGAACCTGATCTACCAGTTCTGGATCCATACCGAAGCGATTGGGCGCATGCCCCGCTGGTTCGAGGCGGTGATGAACACGCCAAGCCACCACCGGGTGCATCATGGGCGCAACGCGCGCTACCTCGATGCCAACTACGCGGGCGTTTTCATCATCTGGGACAAGATGTTCGGCACCTTCGTGCCCGAGCTTGAGGCGGAAAAGCCGGACTATGGCCTCGTGCAGAACATCGGCACGTTCAACCCGATCCGGGTGGCGTTCCATGAATGGGTGGGCATTTTCCGGGACGTGTCGCAGCCGGGGCTGCGCCTGCGCGACCGTGTGATGTATGCGGTCGCCCCACCGGGATGGAGCCATGATGGCGCCCGCGACACCTCCGCCACGATCAAGGCGAAACATCTGGCGCGCCATCCGGAGGATGCGGGCACGCCGGGGTTTTGATGCACCTCAGGCGGCGTGGCGCAGGATCGCCGCCTCGCTCGCACTCAGATTGCGCCTTGCATAGGCGCCATAGCGGTGCGGGTCGTATTCGAGGTCGGGGAATTGCTGCAAGAGCCGCGCGCGGTCTTCGTCCCGCAGTGAACTGAGCGCGGTGTTGGCGGGATGAAAGCTTTCGGTTTCGACCCCATTGGCCCAGATCACATTGTGCTGTGGCAAGAGCAGGTGGATATATGTCACCTCGCGCACGGTCACATCCACCATCACGGTCGATCCGTTCACCAGATCCTTGGCCGCCACGAGGATCTCGGGCGTGTTGAAGAGCGCGCGGGCGGTGTCGCCGGTGATCAGCATGCGATGCTCAGGTGACACAAGCAGTTCCTGATCCGGGCGGTCGAGCCCCAATGCGCCCGGCATCAGCCGCACGGGCCGCAGGCGCGGCATCGCGAATAGGCGCGCGCCCGTCATGCGACGCGAGCCCACCCACAGGATCTCTTGGGCGCCGCTGTCCTTGGTCTGCACCCGGTCGCCTTCGCACAGCTCTTCGACCAGACGCGGGCCGTCGGGTGTCTCGATGCGCGTGCCCGGCGTGAAACAGATCACGCCACCCGCATTGTCGCCCGTCTGATCCCCGGGATGGGTGTTGAGCGTGTGATGCACCACCCACAGCTCGTGATCGCGCGGGGGAATGTCGTCGAGGAACATCAAGAGCGGTTGCGCACCGCGCCCCACTTCGATCAGCGTCACGGTGTAGCTTTTGGCGCCATCGGTGACGACAAAGCTGCTGTCGAGAACGCTGGCATCGTCGCGCTCGGCCACCGCATCGAGCGGTTTGTGCTCAAGTGCGGCGCCCACCAGCCGTTCGACCATGCGTGCTGCACGGCGACGCATCGCCTCTGATCCTTCCGCCTCGTCCAGGCGCAAAACCGTTTGCGGCCCGTCAACGCGCACTGCGTCCCCGCGCCAGGCCCAAGCCGCACCCACAGTCAGCGACTGGACCGGTGCGCCTTCGAGGCCATCCACTTGTGTTTGCGACCAGGAGATGACGAACGTGCCACGAAAGCCCGTCTTCATTGCCTGTCTGCCTGCCATCTGCTTTTTTTGTTACCATGAGGCTAGCAAAAAATCGCCGACGCAAAAAGCGCGGATTGGCATCCGATTCCAATGTGTTGTGATGTGGCCTTGAGGTGATGCACGAATACATCACTCAGATGCGTGATCGTTCAGAAGCCGAGACGGATCTTGATCGAGCCGACGAATTGCCCCTCGTCCTGCCCCTCGAACTCTTCGCCCAGATAGGTGATCCCGGCAAAGCTCGACACGCCCGTCTCCCCTTGCCACGTGACACCGGCGCGCAAACGCTCGCGCGTCTGGTCGAGCGCGGGGCCACGATCGTCGGGCAGAAACACGCTGCTGTCGACAAAGGCGATGTCCGCCCCAAGGGTAAAGCTGTAGCCCGTCCAATCCTGGGGAATGGCGCGGTAGCGTTGGCCCGCAACCGGGTCACGCACCAGCAACTCCCCCTTACCGAGGCTGCCAAAGGTCCAGTCGAACCCGACGCGCGCCAGCGTTTCCGCCCCGGCGCGTCCCTCGACAAAGGGGCGCAAGGTGGACCGGTCGCTCAGGCGGATGGGCCGGCCCGCCTCAGCCACCAGGGTCGGGCGGATCTCGTTGTCGATCTGCTGGGCCAGCACCGCATCCGAGGGCTCGGTCACGCCCAACAGATCGTGCAGCTCGGTCTGGAAGGAGCCGAGGCCGGTTTGCGGCCCGACAAAGACCAGATCGCCGCCCAGCGCATATTCCGTGGCACCCCGCTGCATATGCGTATGCAGCCCGACCGACAGTGCGCCGGCATAGGCGCGATCGTCAGCGTCCGGTATCCTCAGGTTTTCCGGCGTGATGATTTCGCCATGCACCCGCAGTTCGATCAGATGGCCAAAGGTGCCCGGCGCAGTACCGGTCCAGCTGGGCCCCCAGACGCGGCTGCTGGCGTAAGAGCCGGTGCGCCAGCGATCCGCCTGCCCGTCCACGATGTCGTTGGTGAACAGGTTGCCAAATCCCAGCCGCGTCCGTTCGATCGCCTGTGCGGCGGGAACGATCGTGATAAAAAGGGCCAAAGCCGCAAGGGTCGCACGGAGCATAAAGTCGTTTCCAAATCTGCGCCCCCCCGAGCATTTTTGTGTTACCGCGCGGGTCCGGGCGTGGCTAGTGCGCGCCTGCAACACTGGCTCTTTCTTCGCCCCATCCACGTGTGTGAGTGCTGCATGCACCTGGAGCAACACCGCCTTCGTGGACGACCACATGTAAGGGCACCTGACGTCCGTTCCGCGCTACAGTCCGTGCTCAGTTGGTTGCACCGGGTTGGCGCGGTCACCGATCCGCCTGCTGCGTCGGTCCTAAGGCCGGCTCAACCGCACTTGGAAAAGCCGCAAGCGGCACAGGTCATGCAGCCTTCGATCATCCGCATCTCGTAGCTGCCACAGCTTGAGCATGCCTTGCCCCGCGGTGCGTCCAAGCCCACAACCTCGCGCTGCGGGTCGGTCTTGAGGCCCATGCCCTCGCCCTCGATAAAACCGATGGCGACCATGTGCTGCTCGATCACGCCGCCAATGGCCGCAAGGATGGACGGGATGTACTTGCCCTGCATCCACGCCCCGCCGCGCGGGTCGAACACGGCCTTCAGTTCTTCCACCACAAACGACACATCGCCCCCGCGCCGGAACACCGCCGAAATCATGCGCGTCAGTGCCACGGTCCAGGCGAAATGCTCCATGTTCTTGGAGTTGATGAACACCTCGAACGGGCGCCGATGCCCGCCGATGACCAGATCGTTGATGGTGATATACAGCGCATGTTCGCTGTCCGGCCACTTGACCTTGTAGGTGTTGCCCTCAAGCGCGTTGGGCCGGTCCAGCGGCTCGGCCATATAGATGACGTCGCCATGGGGCTGCAACGGCTCGGCGTCATCCGACGCGATCACATCCTGTGCGCCTGCATCCTTCTTCTCTTCGGAAATACTCAAAACACTGCCCGTGACGTCATTAGGCCGGTACGTCGTGCAGCCCTTACACCCCTGATCCCAGGCCGCCATATACACGTCCTTGAAATCGTCAAAGCTGATGTCTTCGGGGCAGTTGATCGTCTTGGAAATCGACGAATCCACCCATTTCTGTGCCGCCGCCTGCATCTTGACGTGATCGCTCGGCGCCAAGGTCTGCGCGTTGACGAAATAGTCGGGCAGTTCGGCATCGCCCATCTTGTCACGCCACATCTGCACGGCGTAGTCGACCACCTCTTCCTCGGTCCGCGATCCATCCTTTTGCAGCACCTTGCGCGTGTAGGCATAGGCAAAGACCGGCTCGATCCCCGACGACACGTTGCCCGCATAAAGCGAGATGGTGCCCGTCGGCGCGATCGAGGTCAGCAGCGCGTTACGGATGCCGTTGTCTCGGATCGCATCGTGCACGTCATCGTCCATCGCCTGCATCGCCCCTGACTGCAGGTAAGCGTCCGCATCAAAGAGCGGAAAGGCGCCCTTTTCGGTCGCCAATTGCACCGACGCCAGGTACGCGGCGCGGGCGATGGCGTGCAACCAGTGCTCGGTCTGACGCGCCGCCGCATCGGATCCATAGCGCAACCCAAGCATCAGCAGCGCATCGGCCAGCCCCGTGACCCCCAGCCCGATCCGCCGCTTGGCCTGCGCCTCGCGCGCCTGCGCCTCCAGCGGAAAGCGCGAGGCATCGACCACGTTGTCCATCATCCGCACCGCCGTGCCCACCAGGTCCGCCAGCGCATCCTCATCCAGCGACGCCGCCGTCTCAAACGGGTCCGACACCAGCCGCGCGAGGTTGATCGACCCCAGCAGGCACGCGCCATAGGGCGGCAGCGGCTGCTCGCCACAGGGGTTCGTCGCGGCGATGGTCTCGCAATATTGCAGGTTGTTGGCGGCATTGATCCGGTCGATGAAGATCACGCCCGGTTCGGCATAATCATAGGTCGAGCGCATGATCGCGTTCCACAGATCCCGCGCTTGCAGCGTCTTGTAGACGCGCCCGTCGAACACCAATTCCCATGGCCCGTCCGCCTTGACCGCATCCATGAACGCATCCGTGACCAGCACCGACACGTTGAACATCCGCAGCCGTGCGGCGTCCGATTTGGCGGTGATGAAATCCTCGATATCCGGATGGTCGCACCGCATCGTCGCCATCATCGCGCCCCGGCGCGAGCCTGCGGACATGATCGTGCGGCACATCGCGTCCCACACGTCCATAAAGCTCAAGGGGCCCGACGCATCCGCCGCCACGCCACTGACGGCAGCGCCCTTGGGGCGGATGGTTGAAAAGTCGTAGCCAATCCCACCGCCCTGCTGCATGGTCAGCGCCGCTTCCTTCAGCATCTCGAATATGCCGCCCATGTTGTCGGGGATCGTGCCCATGACAAAGCAGTTGAACAGCGTCACGGACCGCGCGGTGCCCGCCCCTGCCGTGATCCGCCCCGCGGGCAGGAATTTGAAATCCTCAAGCGCGCCGTAAAACGTCTCTTCCCATTGCGCCGGGTCATCCTCGACCGAGGCGAGATCCCGCGCGATGCGCCGCCACGTCTCCTCGACCGTGCCGTCGATGGGCGTGCCATCCGCCTCCTTGAAGCGGTACTTCATGTCCCAGATCTGTTCGGCAATCGGCGCGGCAAAGCGTGTCATCGGAGCGTCCCCAAAAGAGCCGCCGATTCTGTCGGCAGCGGTGCAGGCAAATAAGGTACCATTTCTGACGCAAACCACAACTGATAGATACCCTTGACCTTGGGACCACCAAATCTAGCGGCGCGATGACCACAACAGGTTGCAGCCCGCGCATGGCGCGCTACAATATTTGGTGTGGGCCGGAGGTGAGTCTGTGGATAAAACCGTCAATCTGATCAAACTGAGCGTGGGCAGCGACACGTTCGAGGACCTCGTGGCCTGGCAAGCGACCAGGCGCGCGCAGACCGCCGACGGCTATCCGCGCCACGTCACCCGCATGTGGCCCAAACGCGCCGCGGAAATCCTGAATGGCGGTTCGATCTATTGGGTCGTTAAGGGCGTGCTGACCTGCCGCCAACGGATCATCCGCCTTGACGAGGTGATCGGCAGCGACGGCATCCGCCGCTGCGCCATCGTGTCCGACCCTGAATTGATCCGCGTGCAAAGCGCGCTCAAACGTCCCTTCCAGGGCTGGCGCTACCTCAAACCCGAAGACAGCCCCCCCGACCTGCCCAAGGGCCGCGCCAGCGAAGAGCCCCTGCCCATCGAACTCAACCGCGCCCTCGCCGAAATCGGCGTGCTCTAAGCTAAATTAGGGTTCGGATGGAGCCCAAAATGTCACATGCTGCAGCAAAGCACAGCAATATGCGGAGCGTGCACGCTAGCCCTAAAGTCGCCACAGAAGTCAGCGATCCTGTTCTGCGAATGGGCTATGGGCAAACGATGGTTCTCGAATACAAGATTGAAGTGAGGCTACGAGACAGGCTTCTTCTCGCTCTGGCGATCCCTTTCGTGGCGCTGATCGGGGCCGTGTTGATCTCCTTTTTTGGAGTATTCGGCCGTGACGCATACGAT
Source organism: Pseudomonadota bacterium (assembly GCA_038525585.1). Lineage (GTDB taxonomy): Bacteria > Pseudomonadota > Alphaproteobacteria > Rhodobacterales > Rhodobacteraceae > Tateyamaria. The sequence continues at coordinate 7,140 of JBCBHM010000050.1, read as the reverse complement.
CTTATTGGATCAATTATTGAACGCGACAACACGCGCCTTAGAGACTTCCTAGGCTATGTTGTGATCGTGACACTGTCGGTCGGCGGCACGTGCACTTTGATCTTCGCTGCTTTATACACTGCGTTCTTTCACCCAAATCATATTGTCGAGATTGATCCTGATCGCCGGGTGGTAAACGTTTATTTTTTTCATGTTTTGCCGTGGCTGCACTCTCCTCGTGCGTCCTATCGATTTGATGAAATTGAGGCCATTGAATTGAAATACGACGATGAGCAGAATAGGATTTTGCTTCGCCTCCCTGATCGCAAGCGACCTCTCATACTCATATACGAGTTCAGAAGGTGGACTGCAGAGCGCAAATTCAAACAATTGAAAGAGATGGGCTTGCCAACGCGGTAATGCAAATGCATGGCTGCGTTGCCACCGTTGACCTCTCGGTTCCTCATAAAAGAGGTCGATCGGTTAAGCGTGCAGTTCACTCCGAACGCGAGTCCTGCTTGCCCAGCGCCGCGCACATCGTTCGTATGCGATATGGCACCGGCAGAAGCCCTGACTTTCTGGCGGTCACGTTTCTCCACCCCAACGTTACTTGCGGCGTCACACGAAAGTGGTCGCGCCGTTAGCTCAGCCGCGCCAGAAGGGTGCGCAGCGCGGCGCGGTTGGCATCCTCCAGCGGTGCTGTCCGGCTGCGCCAGAGCGTGGCCTGGCTCGCCAGGATCAGCCCGTCCTGCAAGATCTTCAGGTGGTTGGCACGCAGCGTCTCCCCGCTGGAGGTGATGTCGGCGATGGCCTCTGCGGTCTCGTTCGCCACCGTGCCCTCGGTGGCGCCCTGGCTGTCGACGATGGCATAGTCGGCCACGCCCGCGTCGCGCAGGAACTCGCGGACCAGCCGGTGATACTTCGTCGCGATGCGCAACCGCACGCCGTGCGCGTGCCGGAACGCCGCGGCGGCCGCATCCAGATCATCGGTCAGGTCCACATCGACCCAGGCCTGCGGCACGGCCAGGACGAGGTCGGCGTGGCCAAAGCCCATCTCCTCGAGCGGTTCGACCTGCTGTTCCCACAAGGGTAGCTTTTCCTGCACAAGGTCCGTGCCCGTCACACCCAGATGGATGCGGCCGGCGGCCAGTTCGCGCGGGATTTCGCTGGCTGACAAAAGGACAAGCGACGCGTTTTCCACACCGTCGACGGCCCCGGCATATTCACGGTCGGACCCGGTCCGGCTGAGCGTGATGCCCCGCTTGGCGAACCAGTCGAACGTCTTTTCCATCAGCCGTCCCTTGGACGGCACGCCCAGCTTCAGTGTCATGTCGTGCCCTCCAGCGCGGCCACGAGGCCCGGGCGGATCACGCCGCCCACGGCAGGTACGGCATCTGCGCCGCCCAAGCGGCGGGTCAGCGCATCGTAGCGTCCGCCGCTTACCACCGGCGGCAGGTCGGGACGCGCGGCGGCATAGAAGCCAAAGACAAAGCCGTCGTAGTATTCCATGGATGTCCGTCCGTAGCTTGCCTCGAACTCGAGCGCGGCCACGTCAACCCCCCGAGCCGCAAGCGCATCGGTCCGCGCCTGGAGGCGGTACACAGCGTTCGAGATCGAGGGCAGATCCACGGCAAGGTCCTGCAGATGCTGCAGGGCGAAAGGCAGCGTTTCCCGCACGCTCAACAGCGCATCCAGCCCTTCCATCTCAGCCCCGCTGATGGGCGTCAGTGCCGCGTCGTCGCGCAGGGCGGCGACGCGCGCGTCGATCTCGGCCTGGCTGCGCAGGCCTGTCAAAGGGCCGGGTTCGGGCGCATCGCCATTCAGCAAAGCGACGCGCGACGGCGGGGTCGCAGAGCGCCCGCCGAACCGATCGAGCAAGGCCCGAAACCGGCGCGGTCGCCAGATATGACGGCGCAGGGCCGCCTTGCGGCCATCGGAGGTTTGCAAACCGTCCACCGCCGCCATGAGGATGCCGATATCCCCGGTTGCCGCGCGCAAGGGCAGGTGCGCGACCGCTTCGGACAGCGTGGCGAACACCTCGGCATCCGCCGCGGCCGGATTGGCCGCATCGAACACCTCGTAACCCACTTGCAGGTATTCGTTGTCGCGCTCGGGATCCTCCTCCTGCCGCCGAAACACCTCGCCCGCATAGGTATAGCGCGCAGGTGCCTGCCCATCCGCCATGTGCATCTGCACGACCGGCACTGTGAAGTCGGGGCGCAGCATCTGCTCGCCCCGCAGCGCGTCGGCGGTCACGTAGGCACGCCCCCGGATATCCTCACCATACAGGTCCAGCAGCACGTCGGCAGACAGCAACACAGGGGGTTCGACAACGCGCGCGCCAGCACCCGCAAACCGGTCGCGCAGGTCGAGGGCCAGCGCCCGGGCGCGTGTCATTGGTCCAAGATCTCGCGCAGTTTGGCGATCATCTGGTCGCGCGGCACCTCGAACTGGCTGGGGTTCTCGGCCCATTCCTCATGCGTCGCGGTCTGAGCGATCCTGGAACCGAGGATCAGGTCCTTGATCTGCACAACGCCCGTGTCGCGCTCCTCCGCGCCCACGATGATGGCGGCAGGGCTGCCACGTTTGTCGGCGTATTTGAGCTGATTGCCGAAGTTCTTGGGATTGCCAAGGTAGACCTCGGCCCGGATGCCGGCATTGCGCAACTCCGCCACGATGGACTGATAGTCCGCCATCTGGTCGCGGTCCATGACGGTGACGACAACGGGGCCATGTGCGTCGGTCCCGATGCGGCCCGTCGCCTTCAGGGCGGCGAGCAACCGGTCAACGCCGATGGAGATCCCGGTGGCCGGCACCTCCTGGCCCGTGAAGCGCTTGACCAGATCGTCATAGCGACCGCCACCAGCGACCGAGCCGAATTGCACCGTCTGGCCCTTTTCATTCTGGACGTCAAAGGTCAGCTCCGCCTCATAGACGGGGCCGGTGTAGTAGCCCAAGCCGCGCACGACCGAGGGATCGATGATGATGCGGTCGGCACCGTAGCCTTGCGATGAAAGCAATGCTTCCATCTCTTGCAATTCTTCCACGCCTTTGCGGCCGATGTCGGACCCGGCGACCAGGGTCATCAGGCGCGCGACTGTGGCGGCGTTGCCATCTGCGCGCGCGGCCATGAATGCCATGACGATCTCGGCATGGTCGTCTGACAAGCCCGCCCCATCGGTGAAGTCACCGCTGTCGTCCTTGCGCCCAGGTCCCAGCAGCGCGCGCACGCCCTCCGGGCCCAGCCTGTCGAGCTTGTCGATGGCGCGCAGAACGATGCCGCGGGCACCGGCCTTGTCGTCGCCGGCCAGTCCTGCCGCTTCCATGACACCGTTCAGAACCTTGCGGTTGTTGATCCGGATCACGTAGTCGCCACGCGGAATGCCCACCGCTTCGAGACAATCGCTGAGCATGGCGCAGATCTCGGCGTCAGCCGCCATGGAGGCCGTGCCGACCGTGTCCGCATCGCATTGATAAAACTGCCGAAATCGGCCCAGCCCCGGTTTTTCATTGCGCCAGACAGGGCCCATGGTGAACCGCCGGTACGGGTTCGGCAAATCATTGCGGTGTTGCGCATACACGCGCGCCAAAGGGGCTGTCATGTCGTAGCGCAGGGCGAGCCAATCGTCGTCCTCCTGCCAGGCAAACACACCTTCGTTCGGGCGGTCGACATCGGGCAGGAACTTGCCCAAGGCCTCGACCGTCTCGACGGCGCTGCTTTCCAGCGCGTCAAACCCGTACCGATGATAGACCCCGGCGATCTTCTGCAGCATCTCGGCGCGTTCGGTCACCTCGGTGCCAAAATAGTCGCGGAACCCCTTTGGCGCTTGCGCCTTGGGGCGGGGGGTCTTCTTGGGCTTGGCCATGCCTGCCACTCCATCTGCGGTTCGCGCGCGTCACTAGCCCGTTCACACCAAGGGGGCAAGGCGCGGCCTTGCGCTGCGAGGCGATCTGGCCCAGATGACAGACGACAAGGAGGCGCCATGACTGAGCTGGAAGAACGCATCGCCCATCTGGAACGGACGATCGAAGAGCTGTCGGACGTCGTGGCACGCCAGGACGCCGACATCGCACGCCTCATGCGACAGGCAGACGTTCTGATTGCGCGGGAAGCCGAGCGTGATGCAGCCGGAACCGGCGGTGTGGTGATCGGTGACGAGCGCCCGCCGCATTATTGAGAGCGTGGGCTTACCTTCAAATCGGCCCTTCGGGGAGGATTTTTTAGGGACAAAGACGACTGCGCATTTACCCTTTGTAAATCATCTCGCGTTTTGATGAACCTGCATCGAGCGCAGGGATGTAGCACGGTGTGGACGAAGACGGCCCTTGGTCTTTCCGGATCAAGGGTCGCATCGTTTCCTGCTCCGGGCGTTAACCTTAACCGCGATTAAGGTTAATACGCTGGTTTGGCAGAAGTTTAGGATTTCTTCGACCGGCCGATGTGAAGTTCATCACACACAGGCAAAGCGCCCCACATGCCTGTCTTTGTCCCCAAAAAATCCTCCCCGAAGGGTCGGGTTCGGATATTCCCACTCAGGGGGATTTCAGCGCCACCGCCAGCACCTCTCCGTCGTGCAACAGAATGTCACTCCAGCGCGCGTTCTCACCAAAGTTTTCATAGACGCTGACAAAGGTCGTCGTCTTTTCGAGGCGCGAGATCCGTGAACCGCACGGTTTTTTCCGGCTGACATTGCAGACCCGCGCCTTGACCTTTTCGTAAGCCTCGTCGGTTGCCGAATAGGGAAAGTCACCCGCAGGCAAGCCGTAGCGCAGCTGTTCGTGTAACTCGGGCGCACCGAACAGCGCGATCGCTGCCGTGAATTGCCGCGGGCAATTGTCGGCAAAACCCGTCACGTAGAACGTGCGCGCGTAGGCGCTGTCAGGCGCGCTGTCATACAGAACGTAGGCCCTGCCCTTGCGTGCCGCCTTTGCAACAATTGTGCCGAGGTTGGGCGCCTTGGCGTCGCACACGCGCGCAATCTCGCCAAACGGCAAAACCGCGCCCAGCGGCACGTCGCGCCCATCAGGCCCTGCGCGCGTCTTGGGTTTCGTGAACACCAGAGCGCCGCCGCGGCGCAATCCAAACACGCCGCGTCGGGATGCGCGCTCGGGCGGCAGCGCGACAGGCTCCAGCGACGCAAGCTCGAGTTCCTGCGCAACCTCTTCTTCGGCAGCTTCGGCTACCGGTGTCGTTTCCACCGGTCCCAGATCCATGGCAACGGCGGTCTCAACCGGTTTATCCACAAGGGTCTGGACGTCTTTTTCGGTGCTTGCGCCGCGACGCAACCAGCTCAGGATGCCAGAGCGCTCCGGTTCCGTGATGGGGGCACGGGCGACGGTTTCAACAGGGGGGACGGCCTCCACCGGCGCTCCTGCGACCGCCATCTCTGTGTCGACGACAGGCGGCAGGCCGTTCGCTTCGCGCAGCGCCGCTTCGATTGCAGGATCAGGGGCTTGGCGCGGGGTCTTGCGGCGAAAGAGACCGGCGAGGACAGGGGTGTCGGCGTTCACATCCACCGGCTCAGGCAAGGCAGCGGCAACAGGGGCCTCGGGCAGAGGCTCCGACAGATCCGACACGCGTTCAATGCCACTGAGCGGGTCGCCGCATGCCGCCAAAACGGCGAGGATCGGTAGTGCTGCCCACGGTTTGCGCATGGTGCCTCTCCCATGTGTTATCCACAGGTTTACCGTGTCATACGCCTTGCGTCCAGCGCGCGGGCAAAGCTTCGCCGCTCAGACCTCTTCGACCTCGATCACGCCGGTGAGCGATTTGATCGCCCCGCGGATCTGCGGCGACACGGGGAACTCGGCACCGAGGTCCATTTCGACCTCGCCCGGCAGGCTGTCATCCATGAGACAGACGGAGATCGGGCCGCGCCCCGCCCCCTTGGCCGCGTGCTTGGCGCCCTCCAGCACCGATGCGACGGACGCAATCGCCGACGGCGCCTCGACATAGATGCGCAGGCCCATGCCGGTGACATCCGCCACGACCGTGTCAATGGGCGCCACCGAGCGGCCCAACAGCTTGAGCTGGTCGGCCTCCATGGTGGCCTCGACCGTCACGATGACCTTGGCGCCGGTTTCCAACGTATCCTGCGCCTTTTCCAGGCTTTCGGAAAACAGCGTGACCTCATACGCCCCCGTGTGGTCGGACATCTGGCAGAAGGCAAAGCGGTTGCCGCGCGCCGATTTGCGCACTTGCAGGCCGGAGACCACACCGGCGAGCTTGGCCACCAGCGGCGCACTTTCGGCCTTGGCTGTGACCTCATCCAGCGTCACGACGCCTTTGCGCTTCAGGGCCCCTGCGTAGTCATCCAGCGGATGACCCGACAGGTAGAACCCGACCGCGCGATGCTCTTCCCCCAGCCGTTCGGCGGGCAGCCAGTCGTCCACCGGCATCAGCCGCGGTTCGGGCAGGTCATCGCCCGCCTCGCCGAACAGCGACACCTGGTTCGAGTTTTTCTGGTCGTGGATCGCCGCCGAATACGCGCTGAGCGCATCCAGCGCGTCGAAGACGCGGCGACGATTGGGGTCGAGCTGATCAAAGGCACCGGCGCGCGCCAACATCTCGAGCGGGCGCTTGCCCACGCGTTTCAGATCCACCCGGCGGGCGAAATCGAACAGGTTGACGAAGGGTTTGTCCTCCCGCGCCGTCTGCACCAGGCGCATCGCCTCGATCCCTACGTTTTTCAACGCACCCAGCGCATAGACCAGCGCGCCCTCCACCACCTTGAACATAGCATCCGAGCGATTCACGCAGGGCGGCACCCACGGCAGGTCGAGCCCCTTGCGGACCTCTTCGAAATAGACGGCAAGCTTGTCCGTCAGATGGATATCGCAGTTCATGACACCTGCCATGAACTCCACCGGGTGGTTCGCCTTGAGCCACGCCGTCTGGTAGCTGACCACGGCATAGGCTGCCGCGTGCGACTTGTTGAACCCGTAGTTCGCGAACTTGTCGAGAAGGTTCCAGACCTCGATGGCCTTCCCCTCGTCAACGCCGTTTTCAGCGGAACCCTTGAGGAACTTGGGCCGCTCCGCGTCCATCGCCTCCTGGATTTTCTTGCCCATCGCGCGGCGCAACAGGTCCGCGCCGCCCAGCGAATATCCCGCCATCTCCTGCGCGATCTGCATCACCTGTTCCTGGTAGACGATGATGCC
>JBCBHM010000049.1:0-25562 GCA_038525585.1 Pseudomonadota bacterium | reverse complement strand
CCTCTTCGCCGGTCTCCTGATCGACGACTTTCATCGACAGGCGGACCTTGCCGCGATCGTCAAAGCCCAGCAGTTTGACCTTCACTTCCTGGCCTTCCTTCAGCACGTCCGAAGGGTGGTTCAGGCGGCGGTTTTCGATCTGGGACACGTGGACCAGACCGTCGCGCTTGCCAAAGAAGTTCACGAAGGCACCGAAATCGACGATCTTGACGACAGTGCCGGTGTAAACCGCACCCTCTTCGGGTTCGGCCACGATCGAATGGATCATGTCGTAGGCTTTCTTGATCGAGTCGCCGTTGGGCGATGCGATCTTGACCACGCCGTCGTCGTTGATGTCGACCTTGGCGCCCGACACTTCGACGATCTCGCGGATGACCTTGCCGCCCGAGCCGATCACTTCGCGGATCTTGTCGGTTGGGACCTGCATCGTTTCGATGCGTGGCGCGTGGACCGAGAATTCCTGCGCGCCGGTGATGGATTTGCCCATCTCGCCCAGGATGTGCATCCGGCCGGCTTTCGCCTGCTCGAGCGCCTTTTCCATGATCTCGGGCGTGATGCCTGCGATCTTGATGTCCATCTGCAGCGACGTGATGCCGTTTTCGGTGCCCGCCACCTTGAAGTCCATGTCACCCAGGTGGTCTTCGTCACCCAGAATGTCGGACAGGATGGCGTATTCGCCGTCATCCTCGAGGATCAGGCCCATGGCCACACCGGCCACAGCCGATTTCAGCGGCACGCCTGCGTCCATCATCGACAGTGACCCGCCACAGACGGATGCCATGGACGACGAACCGTTGGATTCCGTGATCTCGGACACCACGCGCACGGTGTAGGGGAAATCGGTGGGCGCAGGCAGCACGGCTTGCAGCGCGCGCCATGCCAGTTTGCCGTGACCGATCTCACGCCGTCCGGGAGGGCCCACGCGACCCGCTTCGCCGACCGAATAGGGCGGGAAGTTGTAGTGCAGCAGGAAGTTGGATTTGAAGTTGCCGTGCAGCGCGTCGATGAACTGTTCATCATCGCCGGTGCCCAGCGTCGTGACAACAAGGCCTTGGGTCTCACCACGGGTGAACAGCGCCGAGCCGTGTGTCCGCGGCAGAAGGCCTGTCTGGCAGACGATGTCGCGGATCTCGTCGGTCTTGCGACCGTCGATACGGGTGCCGGTCTTGACCACGTCACCGCGCAGGATGGACGCCTCTAGCTTTTTCAGGGCGGAGCCAAGGTTTGCATCCTCTGTCTGCTCTTCGGTCAGCGCCTCGAGGATCGTGGTGCGGGCCGCGGCCACGGCGGCGGTACGTTCCTGCTTGTCGCCGATGGCGAATGCGGCGCGCATCTGCTCTTCGCCCGCTGCTTTCACGGCGGCATAGAGGTCAGAGTAATCTGGCGCTTGGTAGTCGAAGGGCTCTTTCGCCGCATCTTCGGCCAGCGCGATGATCAGGTCGATCACAGGCTGAATTTGCTCATGCGCAAAGTTCACCGCGCCTAGCATCTCGGCCTCGGTCAGCTCGTAGGCTTCGGATTCGACCATCATCACGGCGTCTTTGGTGCCGGCGACCACGAGGTCCAGACGTTGCTCGGGGTTCAGGCGCAAGTCCTGCATGTCGTCGACGGTCGGGTTCAGGATGTATTCGCCATCCTCGAAACCGACGCGCGCACCGGCGATGGGGCCCATGAACGGCGCGCCCGAGATGGTCAGCGCGGCGGAGGCTGCGATCATCGCGACGATGTCCGGATCGTTGACCAGATCGTGGCTCAGCACGGTGCACATCACCAGCACTTCGTTCTTGAAACCGGGGACAAACAGGGGCCGGATCGGACGGTCGATCAGGCGGGCTGTCAGCGTCTCTTTCTCGGTGGGCCGTGCCTCACGCTTGAAGAAACCACCGGGGATCTTGCCCGCAGCGTAGTATTTTTCCTGATAGTGGACGGTCAGGGGAAAGAAGTCCTGACCGGGCTTGGGCTGTTTTGCGAACGTCACGTTCGCCATGACGCTGGTCTCGCCCAGCGTGGCGATGACAGAGCCATCCGCCTGACGGGCAACCTTGCCCGTTTCGAGTGTGAGCGTTTCCTCGCCCCACTCCATCGATTTTTTCACTTCGTTGAACATATCGTATCCTAAGTTGGCCCATGTCTGTTGATGGGGCCATTTGCGTAGGGGGCGTATTCCCCCTGACCTCGGTATCATCTTTGACACCATCTATCTTCGGGCGCTGAGGTCCGGGCGCCAAGCTTGCAGATACCGCGCGGATACAAGGTTTTGCGGCGAAATGAAAGCAGTGCCGCTGCGGCCCTATGACCACGGCTTTTTCGGCGGCGTCGCAAAGGCAATGGGTGCCTCGGGAAAGAGGTCATCGCTATGGGCATCCGGATCGGCCGTACCCCATTTTTCCATCCATTTCATGGGCTTGGCGAGGCTGCCGCCTGGCACCCATTCAAAGTAGCCCAAGGCGCCCGGTGCCGGGATTGGCGCGCAAGGTTCGGGATCGGCGAGGGTCAGCCCTGCCTTGCCACCGAACCATTCGCTGTCGCTTTGCGTGATGATGCCTGTCACCTCAACGGTCCCGATGATCGCCCCGCGCGTCAGGTCGAGCGGGTGCGGGCAGCGCACGCCGTGTTGTCCGAGCCGCCAATAGAGGTAGCGAAACTCGTCCTCCTTCAGCCCCGTTGCCGCATGCAGACAGATGCGCCCGAGGCCCATCCGCCCGGCGCGGATCGACCCCATGGTGCGGTTCTCGATGGGCTTGTGCCCGGCGATGATCGCCCAGGCCGAGGGCTGGCGAACAGAGAGGGCGAGGCGCGGCAGGTCGGTCATGCCCAAGGAGATAGCGGCAGGTCACAGCCCGTCCAAGAGGCCGTCGCACTGTCGGACCCGCCTACCCGGCAACACCGGCATGCGTTTGATCTTGGCACACGCACGGGTCCGGCAACAGCTCGTCTGCCTCGGCGGGCGCTGGCCAAGGTGGCGCCCGCCAAAACCCGTTGCCTTACCAAGGATCAGAACGACGGGCATGGGTCAGTTCAATGGACCTCTCCAAACACCATCCGCGCCACGTCGATAGTGAAACATCTGATTGTCTTCGTAGACAAATGCCTCAAGCTCGGCCCCCGATCCGGCCAACAGCGTGACGCCATCCACCTGCCCCAGCTCTCGCGCAAATGTCGTGGTTCGGATCCATGGCTCACCGGGCCGGCTGTTGTCGCGATAAAGATGGGTGACACCCGCCACCACGCTCGGTGCCAGCACCTCGAAGTTGCCACGCGACCCGCTGCGACCCTGGATCAGGCTGGGCACACCGCGCACGCGCGCGGGCAATTCGACTGTGCGGTTCTCCATCCAACCGTTCTGATTGTGACGCCACATGTGGTACAGCTTGTCGCCATCGCGAAAGACGATCTCGAGATTGCCATAGCTGCTTTGGATCAACGACACTGCATCGACACGGCCAAAGCTCTGACCGAAAAAGGCCACGCGGCTCCAGGGCAGACCGGGCTTGTCGTTTTCGCGATGCAGATGCACGAGGCCGTTGCCGCCTTCGCGCGGAAAGACCAGCTGAAAGTTGTCCTGCGGTCCAAACGTGCTCTGAATGAAGGCGAGCGCGCCCCGGGCGTTGCGGGTCAGTATGCCTGCGCTCCGCCATTCGCCGGTATCGCTGCGGCGCCAGAAATGGGTGATCTCATCGCCATTTCTCACCACGGCCTCGAGGATGCCGTACGAGCTTTGGATCAGCGACGCGTTGTCGTAATTCTCGAGGCCGCCAAATGCCACCGTCCGCCGCCAAGGTCTGCCCGGGTCGGAATTGTCCCGGTAGAAATGCACAACCCGCCGCCCTTCGCGCGGCGCGACCAGCTCATAGTTCCTGGCGTTGCCAAAACGGCTTTCTATGACGCTGCCGGTGCCGCGTACCCCGACAACGGCATCTCCTCCGTCACACGTATTCGCGGTGACGGTCAAAAGCGTGCCAGCGCCCGCCGCGCCGTTCAGCCAACCGGCCAGCCCGAACGTACCGGTGGCATAGCTGTCCAGCTCGAGATCCCATGCGTTCAGCACGTCTGGCCCCGAAACCACGCCAACCAGCACACCTGAGGCTGCGAATGCACGCACCACGTCTGCATTGTCCGAAACGCTGGGGCGATCGCCGCGACTGCACAATGCGGGGTTCCACGCGAAAAACGGGCCGCCGCTGTCGCCGGGCCGGAACTTTGATCCCAATTGCCCGTTGCCGGTGCCGCCAATCCACTTGCGACCGTCCACGACGACGTAATTGTCATCCTCTTCGACGTTTTCGGCCAATCCGCAGGTCAATGTGCCCGTGCCACCATATCCACAAAAAGAGGCGCGGGGCACAAACCCGTTTTCGGCAGGCAGGTCGTGCAAGTAATCGCGGCCACCCACATAGATCGGCCGTTGGTATTCGGGGATCACAGCGCCGCCCGCCGATTGCACGCCGACAAAACCGTTGATCTTGACCAAGGCGATGTCGAGGTTATCGAACCAGGTCGGATCCCTGTCATTGGCCCAACTTGGGTGCACGAACACCTGGGACTGATCGCTGGCGATGGATGACCCGGCAATCGACACCCGCAAGGGGGTTGGACGACGCTCTTGCTGGTATCGCCAGCTTAGCCCGTAGAAACAATGCGCCGCGGTGATCAGCCATGTTTCATTTCGCGATTGCGACGCGCTGACAACAGTGGCTGTGCAACTGCCGATCCTGCTGTTGTTGCCATCGGTGGTGTCTATTCGAACGATCCCGGAACCGGACGCGCCAGCGGGCGCAATGCCATCGTGAACGGCCCAAGCCGGTGTGCTGGCAAGACATGTGAGAAGGGAAAACAGGCGCAAGTACGTCATCAAAAACCTCCAGAAAAACGAGAGCCATTCTTAAATTCGGTCTTCAAAATTCAGTATTTCGGATCGTGTTCGGCGCCACGCCCGTGGGGCAAATAATGAGGTACCGGTGCAATATCCGGGTACAGCGTTTCTCAGGATACGGTCCGCTGTCAATATTTATGTGGCGCTTTAGGAGCGCGTGGCCTGGTAAGGGGACCGGCAACGGCAGGCGCACAGGACTGTGTTCGCGCGGTATCGTCGGTTTGGTGCCGCGGGCTTTGGCCGTCAGCATCGCTTGGGACGGTCCACGGTCGCTTGCATATCGAAGGCATGGCACATGCAAAAAGGCCGCGCTGGTTCTGGCGCGGCCTTGTCGGTCTTGACTGGTGGGGCGCGTTAGCGGCGCAGGCCCAGGCGTTTGATCAGGTCGGTATAGCGCGACTCGTCCTTGGCCTTGAGGTAATCCAGCAGTTTGCGGCGTTGGGCCACCATTTTGAGCAGACCGCGACGACCGTGGTTGTCTTTCTTGTGGGTCTTGAAATGCTCGGTCAGCGTCGCGATGCGCGAGCTGAGAATTGCGACCTGCACCTCGGGCGAGCCGGTGTCGCCTTCCTTGGTGCCGTAGTCTTTCATCACTTGTGCTTTGGCTTCTGCAGTGATCGACATCGGGATCTCCTTATCCGTTAGAGTTCAAAGACGCCGCCGGCCGGGATGTCGTCCAGCACGGGGCCATGGGCCCGATCAGCTCGGGATGCGCGCGTATAGAAGGGAATCGGGGGGATGGCAAAGGGAAATTCTTGCCGTCCCCGATGTGGCTCAGGTCGGTGCCATGCCCGAGGATTGGGCGAGGCTGAGCGGCATGATCACAATGTCGCCGGGGGTCAGGTCGCCGCTGTCGAACACGTTGGCCACGGCGACACCGTCGAGCATCACTTGCGTCGTGGTGGGATTGTCGGGGTCGGATTGCAGCGTCACTTCGGGTGCATCATTGGCATCGTCGTAGACCAGCAGGATGTTATCCTCGCTTGCGTTGTAATCGACGATGCTTGCCGTGTTCCCGCCGCTCATCCAATCGCCCAGCACAATGTCGTCAGACCCGTCGCCGGCGGTGACGATGTCGCCGTTGCCCGCGATGATCGTGTCGTCACCGCTGCCGCCGTTGAGAAAATCCGCGCTATCGGCATCTTCAAGGGCTGCGGTATCCGGATCATCGACAACGCCGTTGATCAGGTCATTGCCCCAGCCGCCATAGACGCTGTCTGCGCCCAAACCGCCCGAGACCGTGTCATTGTCGAGGCCGCCCTGCACCACGTCGTCACCGGCGCCGCCATCCAAATTGTCATCACCGGCAGAGCCTTGCAGCGCATCGTTGCCTGCGCCGCCATTGAGCGTATCGTTGGCGTTGTGGCCGAACAGCGTGTCACTGCCTGCGCCGCCTTCGAGCACATCCGCGCCGTCCTGGCCATGGAGGCTGTCGGCACCTGCGCCGCCGTCGATCGTGTCGTCGCCGTCGCCGCCAAGGACGACGTCATCTGCCTCGGTGCCTGTCAGAACATCACCTGCATCCGTGCCAAATGGCAGGTCAGGTGTGGCCGGTTGATCTTCGATGTCCGTCTCATCCGCATCGGTGCGCTCGACCTCGTCCGAGATCGCTGTATCGGCGCCTGTATCGTCCGTGCTGGTGAGGTTCAGCGTTTGGGCGATGTCAGCCGCGTCCTCGCGTTCTTCCTCGGCTTGCGCGTCGTCGGCTTGGTCGTCGCTGTCAGCCTCTGTCTTGGCGGTGCCCATTTCGAGCACGCCAACCGTACCGGCCGCCATCAACCCCATCAAACCTGCAAGCCACAACATCGTCGTCACCCTTCGCCAAGACACACGTCACCACCGGGAAGTGTATCCCCGAGAACAGATGCAGCACAAAGCCTTTCCCACAGAATGGTTAACGGACCTCTGCAGCGACGTCTGTCCAGGGCTCCGGCAGTTTGGTGTATGCGATGTAAAGCGGGTGTTTGGGGTGGCCTGCCTTGCTGAGGCCCAGGTGAAACAGGGGCTTGCGGCATTGCGCAAGCAGGCGCGCAACCACCGCGCCCCGATCCAGGTACGCGCCATGGGTGCCCCAGGCGGCCACGACGTCGTCGGCCCATGCGGCGCGGTCGCGGATGGCCGCATCGTTGCCCGCGCCCACAGGGTCAGCGGCGGCGCGCATAGCGCGCGGGTCAGTGTCACGCCAGGCAAAGATGTTGGTGACGGCAAAGCTGCCGTATCCCAACGCCCGCGCGCGCCGTTCGCAGCGTTCGACCGTCGGGTCGTTCTGCACCTCGGTCGCGGTGGAGGGGTTGAGCATCACGAAATTCACCCGGCGCGCCGCGGGCTCCCAGACCCGCGTCAGGCTATAGCGATAGCGTTCGCAGTCCGAATAGATCGCGGTCGAGGGCGCGTCGCCCTTGGTGTGGGTGCGGGTGATCATGGGGCCGTCTTGCCAGCGGGGCGGCCGAACGGCAAGAGCCGCCCCCATGTGCTGGGGCGGCTCTTCGGCGCCATGTCAGCGGCTTACTTGGCGGGGACTGCGACCCGGTCACGGCGCAGGGTCAGAACGGCGCCTTTGGCTTCCATGATAGCAGCCGCGACCAGGGCGTAGACGATGTGACCCCAAAGGGCGACCCAGGTGATCCCGGTCCAGCCGAGGAACGGTTTGTTGCCCGTCACCAGGTGCGCCATCACGTAGAGCGCGAAGATCCAGAGCGCGACACCGTAGGCCACAGCGGTCACGGACCAAGGCAGGCGTGGCATGACGGCCTGTTGGATGGGGCGGGCGACGGCGAACCAACCCACGGCGTAAAAGACGAGGCCGGTCAAAGCGTGCAGCAGGTAGGCGGCGCCCGACGGGTTGGCACCGAAGATGGCCTTGATCGAGGCGCCGGCCAGGCCGACGGGCGCCAGCTTGGCAAAGCCGAAAAGCGGGCTAAGCGCCTGGCCAAAGACGTCAAAGGCGATGGTGGCGAAGGCACCGGCAGTCAGGACGATACCGGCGGTCTGAAGATGTGTGCGTGTCATGGTCAGTCTCTCCGAGTGGGACGTTTCGTTGTTCGATGAGACAGATGTGGACCGAACGGTACCGAAACGAAAGGTCCCTCACGCAGCGCTGATGATACAGCGGAATTTTGTAACAGTTTCGGGGGGAATTTGAGGCTGGTGCATGACCTGCGCGCCCAATTGTTACAGGTTGAAGACCCGAGCGGGGTGCAACTCGCCCGCCTTGTAGCGACCCACAGCCACGGGCACACCATCGAGGGAGGCCCAAGCCTCGTCCCCGTACTCGACGTCGCTGGCCAGCACCATGCCGGGATTGCCGTTGCGCATGCGCACCGCACCTTCGGGTGTTGCGCGCAACTCGGGCAGGTCCGCGAGGCCTTCGGCAACGGGGCGCAGGTGGCTGTCCAGCTCGGGGCTGTGTGCCAGCGCCTCGATCTGGTCGAAGGTCAGGCCATCGGAGGCCTCGAACGGGCCGGACCAAGTGCGGCGCAGGCGCAGCACGTGCGCGTGACAGCCCAGAGCCTCCCCCAGATCGCGCGCAATGGAGCGGACATAGCCGCCCTTGCCGCAGATCATCTCCAGCTCGACATGGTCGGCATCCGGGCGGTCGGTCAGCACCAGTTCCTCGACCCAGAGGGGGCGGGCCGCAATCTCGACCTCTTCGCCATCGCGGGCGAGCTTATAGGCGCGCTGGCCATCGATCTTGACGGCGGAGAACTTGGGCGGCACCTGCTGGATGTCGCCGATGAAAGCACCAAGCGCATCCTTGATCGCGTCATCCGTGGGGCGGGTGTCGGAGGTGGCGATCACCTCGCCCTCGGCATCATCGGTGTTGGTGGCCTGCCCCAGCCGCACGATAAAGCGGTAGGCCTTGAGCGCATCGGTGACGTAAGGCACGGTCTTGGTCGCCTCGCCCAGCGCCACGGCCAGCACGCCTGTCGCCTCGGGGTCCAACGTGCCCGCATGCCCGGCCTTTTTGGCCTGCAGGGCCCAACGCACCTTGTTCACCACGGCGGTGGATGTCAGGCCCGCAGGCTTGTCCACCACGAGCCAACCGGAAATGTCGCGTCCTTTGCGGGAGCGGCCCATGCCATTGCCACCTGTCGTTGATTGCGAGAGCCGCCGCGTATCGCGGGGCGTGGTGCGATGTCAATCAGCGGGCGCGACAGTGCCGACAATCGGCCCAAGCGAAAAGCCGAAATCGCTGCGCTCGAGGTCGGGCGCGTAGAGGCGCGAGATGTTGCCATCCAGAAACAGCGCGTTGGGCATGCCCAGATGGTCGCGAAACAGCGTGCCGAATTCGTGGAACGTGACCGCGTTGTTCGAGATCGCAAAGACGGCGCGTTCGCCATCAGCGGTGGTGCCCACCCCGTTGCGCACATAGCGCGAGGTGCTGTCGATCAGGAACCGCGGGTGCAACGCCCCGTCAATCACCAGCATCGGCCCGGACTGTGTGGCGTAAGTGCACGCGGGCGCTTCGTCGACAAAGCGCAGGGTTTCGTAGACGTCAGCACGACCGTCGCGCAGGCACAGGATGCCATTGGGGAGGAGGCCAAAGTTGCCGGGTCCTGCGTTTGGGACCACGCGCATGATCTCTTCGCCATCCTCGACGTAGTGGCCCACGGGCGCGCGATCATCGTGGTACATGCCAGCGTTCATGGCAAAGCTCAGCCGCTCGCCGCCACGGCGCAAGGCACGGTCCACCGCGCTGAACTGGCCGAAGGGCGCGCCGTCATCATTGTAAAGGAACAGCCGCAGCTCCTCTTCGGCCGGCAGGACGGTGCACAGCGTGTAGCGGTTGCCTGCGTATTGCATGTCCTCACACGTCGCGGCCAGCGCGGGCGACGCCCAAAGCAGCAGCGCAAGGAGGCTTCGCATCAGTCTTGCGTATCCCGGTGCGCATCGTCCTCGCGGGCGACATCCTCGCGCACGACATCCTGGGCAAAGAGGCGGCGGGTGTCGTCCATCCGGTCGAACGTCTCGTCCAATTGGAAACGCAGGTCGGGCGCGTATTTCAGCGTGAGCTTCTTGGACACCGCGCGGCGCAGCTCGCCCTTGTTGCGGGCGAGCAGCTTGAGCACCTCGTCCTGCCCCTCACCCCCAAGCGGCAGGACGTATGCCGTCGCGATCTTGAGATCGGGCGAGGTGCGCACCTCGCCCACGGTGATCGACATGCGGTTGAGGTCGGGGTCGTGCACATCGCCGCGCGCCAGCACATCCGACAGGGTGCGCCGGATCAGCTCGCCCACGCGCAGCTGCCGTTGCGAGGGACCGGGACCGTCATGAAACTTGTTCTTTGCCATCGGTCCCATCTAAGCCGTTGTCCGCCCTTTGCCAAGCGAAGCGTCACGCGCTAGGACAGCGGGAAATCGCCAAGGGGACGTGGACATGGCAGACGGGATCGGGATTGTGGTGGCCGGTGCATCGGGCCGCATGGGGCAGATGCTGATCGAGACGATCATGGCCAGCGATGCCGCACATCTGGTGGGTGTGCTGGAACGGCCTGGCCATGACTGGATCGGGCGGGATCTGGGCGCGGTGATGGGCGGTCAGGCGTCAGGCGTGATGGTCTATGATGACGCGCTCGAGCCGATGGCGCGGGCGCAGGCGGTGATCGACTTTACCGCGCCCGAGGCGACCATCGCGCTGAGCCATGTGGCCGCGCAGGCCCGTGCGGTGCACGTGATCGGCACCACCGGCATGACCGATGCGCAAATCGCGGCGCTGGAGCCTGCGTCGCGCCATTGCGCGATTGTGCGGGCGGGCAACATGAGCCTGGGCGTCAACCTGTTGGTGCAACTGACCCGGCGTGTGGCCGCCGCGCTGGATGCCGATTTCGACATCGAGGTGATCGAGGCGCACCACCACCACAAGGTCGACGCGCCATCGGGCACGGCGCTGATGCTGGGCGAGGCGGCGGCAGAGGGGCGCGGCGTGGCGCTGCCGGACGTCCGCGATTCGGGACGCGACGGGATCACGGGCGCGCGCACGCGCGGCGACATCGGTTTTACCGCCATTCGTGGCGGCGACATCGTGGGCGAGCATGACGTGCTCTTTGCCGCACCGGGCGAGCGGATCACGCTGCGCCACGTGGCAAGCGACCGGGCGATCTTTGCCCGCGGCGCGCTCAAGGCAGCGCTTTGGGCACAGGACAAGGCGCCGGGTGAATATGACATGGTGGATGTGCTGGGCCTGCGGGATTAACGGCGCGTTTACCGGTCGCAAAATATCCTTTTTTCGACCTCATGGGTGAACCGATGCGCGGGTAGAACCGTACGGGTAACACGTACTCTAGTCCTACGAGGTCTGAAACCATGCGCCTGTTCCTGTCTGTCATTGCCGCTGCCGTTGCCCTGTCCACCCCGGCTTGGGCCGACCTGAAAAAGGTGGAAAGCCAACAGGAATTCGTGACCTTGATCAAGAACAAGACGCTCACGCGGCCTTTGATCAAACTGACGGTATCACCGGATGGCCGCATTGCGGGCCGGGGTGCACGCTGGGATGTCGAAGGATCGTGGTCCTGGCAGGACGGCTATTTCTGCCGCGACCTGTTCTGGGGTGGCGACGCGCTTGGCTACAATTGCCAGGAAGTGCAGGCGACACCCGACGGCCGGATCAAGTTCACATCTGATAGGGGCGCGGGCGACTCGGCGATGTTCCGGCTGCGCTGAAGGGCGCAGCGATCAGAAATCGATCGCGATCCCCTTTTTCTCCCAATCACCATAACGCACAGGCTCGGGCCCGTCGCGACCACCAAGCTCTGTCGGCAACGACAGCTCTTGTTCGGCCTTGCGCCGTTCTGCGGCCTCGGCCAGCGCCCGCTGTGCGGCGGGCGGCAGGTGCGATGTATCGTCGGTATCGGGGTTTTTGTTGGTCATACCCCCTGATATACGGCGCGCCTTGGCCCCGGCAAGCGGGGCGGGATGGGAAAGACTGACGCATGACCAAACCTGGCCCGAATGCTGCGCGCGATGTGGGCGTGCCCGCACGCCGCAGCGCGATCTACCTGCTCGACCAGATCATGGGCGAGGGCAAGCTGATGGCGGAACTGCTGGCGGCGGGCACGCTGGACCGGCTGAGCCCGGATGACCGTGCCCGCGCCCAACGGTTGGCGACAGAGACGTTGCGCGGGCTCGAACGGGCCGACCGTGTGCTGCAGAAACATCTGCAAAAGCCGCCGCCTTTGCATGTGCACAATGCGTTGCGCGTGGGCACGGTCGAGCTGTGTCAGGGGGCCGCCGCGCATGGGGTCGTGAACGCAATGGTGAGCATCGTGGGCAAGCACAAGCGCTACGGTCACCTCAAGGGGTTGACCAACGCGGTTCTGCGCAAGGTCACCGATGGCGGGGCCGCGCATTGGGCCAACCTGCGCGTACCCCGCATGCCCAAATGGCTGCGCGGGCCGCTGGTCAGCGCCTGGGGCCCCGATGCGGTGGCTGGCATGGAGACAGCGCAATTTGCAGGCGCGCCGCTGGATCTGACGGCACGGGGCGACGCAGCGGCAGTGGCGGCGCAGGTGGACGGAACGCTGTTGCCGACCGGTTCGATCCGATTGCACGCACCGGTGCAGGTGTCGACTTTGCCCGGGTTCAACAGCGGCGAATGGTGGGTGCAGGATGCCGCCGCCGCCCTGCCCGCGCGGATCCTGAACGCGCAAGCCGGTGAAACCGTGCTGGACTTGTGTGCCGCCCCCGGCGGCAAGACGCTGCAACTCGCCGCGGCGGGTGCCGATGTCACGGCGCTCGATATCTCCGAAGGGCGGCTGGAGCGGGTGCGGCAGAATCTGATCCGCACCAATTTGCAGGCCAAGGTGATCACGGGCGATGCGCTGGAGGTGACAGGGCAATACGATGCCGTCCTGCTTGATGCGCCATGTTCGGCCACGGGCACCCTGCGGCGGCATCCGGATCTGCCACATGCCAAGGACGGCAGCGAATTTGGTGCGCTGATCGACCAGCAGGCGCGGCTGATCGACCATGCCATGACCTTGCTGAAACCCGGCGGGCGGCTGGTGTTTTGCACCTGTTCGCTGCTGCCCGACGAGGGCGAAGTGCAGGTCGAGGAGGCGCTGGCCCGGCACCCGGGGCTTGCGGTGGACCGCAGCGCGCTCGACCAGCCGGGCGTCGATCCCGCATGGATCACCGAAGAGGGCGGGCTGCGCCTGCGCCCCGATTACTGGCCCGATCTGGGGGGCATGGACGGCTTCTATATCGCGATGCTGCGCAAGGGTGTCTGAGAAGGCGTGACTTGATCAGGGCCAAGGGTTAGAGTGCCGCCAAAAGCGCCACCAAGACGCATTGAGGCAGTGTCGATGTCCACCCGCTCGGGGTTTGCAGCCCGCAAAGCCAGGTTTCTGAACCGTTGGCATGCCCGCCGCGCGACCAAAGCGTCGGCGGCGACTGCATTCGTGTCCACGCCCGAGCCCCGCACAATCGGTAGCTTTGCCCGTGGTCGGCAGCTGGTGGCGGGAAATTACCTGTTTGCGGGCAGTTTGATCGAGGCCAAGGGCACGCCGATCTGGGACGTGGCCGCGCCCGATCGCGCCTATGAAACCGCGATCCATGGGTTTGCGTGGCTCGATGATCTGGTGGCGGTGGGCGATGCATCGACCCGAACGCTGGGCCAAGAGTGGCTTTGGGCATGGATTGCGCGGTTCGGGCGCGGCAGCGGGCCCGGCTGGACGCCTGACCTCACCGGGCGGCGCCTGATCCGGTGGATCAACCACGCGATTTTCCTGCTGCGCGGGCAGGAATCCGCCCAATCCGACGCATTCTATCAGTCGCTGGCGCAGCAGACCCGGTTTCTGGCCAAACGGTGGCACGCCGCTGCCCCCGGCCTGCCGCGGTTCGAGGCGCTGACCGGTCTGGTCTATGCCGGCCTGTCGCTGGAGGGGCTGGAAGATTTGGCCCAACCGGCGATCACGGCCCTGTCGCAAGAATGCTTTCGCCAGATCGATGCGCAGGGCGGTTTGCCCACCCGCAATCCGGAAGACTTGCTCGAGGTGTTCACCTTGCTGACCTGGGCTGCCGCGGCCCTGCAGGACGCCGAGCGGGAGACGCCACGCGCGCACCTTGCCGCCATCGAACGGATCGCGCCGACGCTGCGGACATTGCGCCATGCGGATGGCAGCCTGGCGCGGTTTCACGGCGGTGGGCGCGGTCAGGAAGGGTGGCTGGATCACGCGCTGGCCGCCTCCGGCGTCAAGAGCCGGACGCCCGATGGGCTGTCCATGGGGTTTGTCCGGCTGAGTGCGGGGCGCACCTCCGTCATCATCGATGCGGCCAAGCCGCCGCGACCCGAGGCGAGCTACAACGCCCATGCCTCGACCCTGGCATTCGAGCTGACCTCCGGTCGGCGTCCGCTGATCGTCAATTGCGGGTCCGGGGCGAGCTTTGGCCCGGATTGGCGCCGGGCGGGGCGCGCGACGCCTTCGCATTCCACGCTGTGCCTCGATGGCTACTCCAGCGCCCGGCTGGGCCCGGCGGAACGGCGCACCGCGCGCGAGGCGCTTGTCGACGCGCCCACCCATGTGCCCATCGAGGTGAGCCATGCGCCCGACGGGCTGCGGTTTCAGGGCGGGCATGACGGATACCTCAAGACGCACGGCGTGACCCATGCGCGCCAGCTCGAGATGACGTTCGACGGGCGCGGGATGGCAGGCGAAGACATCCTGCTGGCCATGGAGGACAGCGAGAAAAAGCTGTTTGACCGGGCGATGGACGCGCACAAGCTGTCGGGCGTGCCCTTTGACATCCGGTTTCATCTGCACCCGGAGGTCGATGCAGAGGTGGATCTGGGCGGGGCCGCGGTATCGATGGCCCTCAAGAGCGGTGAGATCTGGGTGTTCCGCCATGACGGCACGCAATCGCTCGAGCTGCAGCCCAGCGTGTATCTGGAAAAGGGGCGGCTGAAGCCGCGCGGAGCCCTGCAGATTGTGCTGTCGGGTCGCGCCCTGAGCTATGCCACGCGCATCCGCTGGTCCTTGTCCAAGGCGCAGGAAACTGCCATTGGCATCCGCGACCTTGCCCGGGAAGAGCCGGGCGTGATGCACGAAGACTAGGACCTGCTGCCCATGACCGACCTCGCACCGATGCGCCGCGCGCTAATCTCCGTTTCCGACAAGACCGGGCTGGTGGCGTTCGCCACCGCGCTGGCACGGCACGGCGTGGCCCTGCTGAGCACGGGCGGGACGGCGCGCACCTTGCGCGAGGCGGGACTGGACGTGCAGGACGTGAGTGACGCGACGGGCTTTCCCGAGATGATGGATGGCCGGGTCAAGACGCTGCACCCGGTGGTCCATGGCGGGCTGCTGGCCTTGCGCGACAACGACGCGCACCTGGCCGCGATGGAGGCGCACGGGATCGCGCCCATCGATCTGGTGGTCGTAAACCTCTATCCGTTCGAAGATACCGTGGCCAAGGGGGCGGCCTATGACGAGGTGATCGAAAACATCGACATCGGCGGGCCCGCGATGATCCGCTCGGCGGCCAAGAACCACGGGGACGTGACCGTGGTAGTGGATGTCGAGGATTACACCGTGGTGCTGGACGCGCTGGACGCGCATGGTGGTCAGACGCCCTATGACCTGCGGCAACGCCTGGCACAGACGGCCTATGCGCGTACGGCGGCCTATGACACGGCGGTGAGCACATGGATGGCGGCGCAGGTGGGCGGGACGCCGCGGCGCCGCACCTTTGGCGGGGCGCTGGCGCAAGAGCTGCGCTATGGTGAGAACCCGCACCAGGCGGCAGCCTTTTACACCGACGGCACGGCCCGGCCCGGCGTCGCTACGGCGACGCAGCATCAGGGCAAGGCGCTGAGCTACAACAACATCAACGATACCGACGCGGCGTTCGAGCTGATCAGCGAATTTGCAGGCCAGGGCCCGGCCTGCGCCATCATCAAGCATGCGAACCCCTGCGGTGTGGCAACCGGCGCCACCTTGAGAGAGGCGTATGCGCGCGCCTTTGATTGCGACCGCACGAGCGCATTCGGCGGGATCATCGCGCTGAACCAACCCCTGGACGAAGACACGGCGCGCGAGATCACAGGTATTTTCACCGAAGTGGTGATCGCGCCCGGGGCAAGCGATGGCGCCGTCCGTATTTTCAAAGAGAAGAAAAACCTGCGGCTGCTCACCACAGATGGCTTGGCCGATGCGGCTGTGGCGGGGCTTGCTGTCAAACAAGTGTCCGGCGGCTTTCTCGTGCAGGACAAGGATGTGGGCCGCATTGACCGCGACGCGCTGCAGGTCGTGACCAAACGCGCACCGTCGGAGGCGGAACTGGACGACATGCTCTTTGCCTGGACGGTGGCGAAACACGTCAAATCCAATGCGATCATCTACGTCAAGGACGGCGCGACCGTGGGTGTCGGAGCGGGGCAAATGAGCCGTCTGGACAGCTCGACCATCGCCGCGACCAAGGCGCAACGCATGGCCGACGATCTGGGCTTGCCCGCGACACCGGCCAAGGGGTCGGTTGTGGCGTCGGACGCATTCTTTCCCTTTCCCGATGGGCTGCTGGCCGCGGCGGAGGCGGGTGCGACGGCGGTCATTCAGCCGGGCGGGTCGATGCGCGATGATGCGGTGATTGCGGCGGCCGATGATGCAGGTCTTGCCATGGTCTTTACCGGCATGCGCCATTTCCGGCATTAGGGGCGTCATGCGGATTTTGTGGATCAGCGCAGTGCTTGCCTTTCTGGCCGACCAGATATCGAAATATCTGGTGATCCATGTACTGGAGGTCTCGCCCTTCAACTCCATCGACGTGTTTCCGCCGCTGGTACGCTTTATCTACGGTGAAAACCGGGGCATCAACTTTGGCCTGGGCTACGGCATTCCGGTCTGGGTGCTGGTGAGCATTGCGGCGCTGATCTGCGTGGCGGTGATCTGGTGGCTCACGCGGCACCCGCAATCGCGCCTGGCCTATCTGAGCGCGGGCTTGCTGGTGGGGGGGGCGCTCGCCAATGTGCTGGACCGGCTGATCTTTGGCTATGTTCAGGATTTCCTGAACATGTCCTGCTGCGGCATCGACAACCCGTTTGTGTTTAATGTGGCCGACATCTTTATCTTTGCCGGAGCCTTTGGTCTTGTGTTCTTTGCGCAAGAGGGCAAGGGGCGCAAAAAGGGTGCGTGACATGGGAAGCCAAGCTGCGATAATGCGGGCCAACGACAAAGAGGAATGGACATGCGGCTGATCGCCTGCGCCCTTGCGGCCGTGACCCTGCTGAGCGCCTGTGGCGAACCCAACCTGCGCAACTTGCGCAGTCAGGGCGAAGGGCCGGACGATTTCACCATCGTGCCCGCCAAGCCCTTGGCCGAACCGGAGAGCTATTCCGATCTGCCACCGCCGACACCGGGCGGGTTCAACCGCACCGACCAGCGCCCCCTCGAAGATGTAGTTGCCGCTTTGGGCGGTCAGGCGACCTCGCCCAACGCGGCGATCCCCGGCAGCGATGCGGCGTTGGTAAACCACACCAGCCGCTTTGGACGTGATGCAGGCATTCGGGCGACACTGGCCGAGGCCGACCAGCGCTTTCGCGACCGCCAGCGGCGGCTGACCAACATTCGCATTTTCCGAGAGGACATCTACGCGCAGGTGTACCGCCGCCAGTCGTTGGACCCGGCTGCTGTGGCGGAGCAATTTCGCCGCGCCGGTATCCCCACGCCCTCTGCCCCGCCGCCGCGACGCCGTCGCCGCTGACCGGCGCTCGCCTCACGAAACTGCCAGCACCGCTTGAACCCGGCGCGGGTCGCCGTATCTCGTAGTGCAACCGACACGACTGTCAGGATATGTCATGGACCGTTTGCGTAGCGCGCTGAGCGCCTTTGTTTTTTCGACCGCCGCCTTTGCCAATGCCGCCACGGCGCAGGAGGAGGCGGTGACGACCTTCACCCTCGCCAACGGAATGGAGGTTGTCGTGGTCGAGGACAACCGCGCGCCCGTCGTGCAGCACATGGTTTGGTACCGCGCAGGGTCGGCGGATGAACCCGCGGGCGAATCCGGTGTGGCACACTTCCTCGAGCATTTGATGTTCAAGGCGACCGACACGCTGGCGGATGGAGAGTTCTCTGCCGTCGTGTCGGCCAATGGCGGTCGGGACAACGCGTTCACGAGCTATGACTACACGGCGTATTTCCAGCGTGTGGCCGCCGACCGGCTGGGCATCATGATGCAGATGGAAGCCGACCGGATGCGCAACATCCGCTTTACCGAAGAGAACGTGGCCATCGAGCGTGGCGTCGTGCTCGAAGAGCGGAAACAGCGCACCGACAGCAACCCGCGCGCCCTGCTGGGCGAGCAGATGAATGCCGCGCAATACCTCAACCACCGCTACGGTGTGCCCATCATCGGCTGGCGCCACGAGATCGAAGCGTTGAGCCATGCCGACCTGCGCGATTTCTACGACACCTACTACTATCCGAACAACGCGATCCTGGTGGTGTCGGGCGACGTGACCGCGGACGAGGTGCGTGCCCTCGCTGAGGAACATTACGGCGTGATCCCGGCCAATCCGGACGTGCCCGAGCGTGCGGGCAGCGTCGAACCGCCGCAAACCGCCGAACGTCGGCTGGTCTATCGCGATGCCCGCGTGGCGCAGCCTTATGTGAGCCGGTCCTACCTCGCGCCCGAGCGTGACCCCGGTGATCAGCGGGCCGCAGCCGCGCTGACGCTGTTGGCCGAAGTGCTGGGCGGTGGGCAAACCAGCTACATGACGGAAAAGCTGCAGTTCGAAAGCCAGAAGGCCGTGTTTTCGGGGGCGTTCTACCGTGGCGTGTCGCGCGACGACACAACCTTTGACGTCGTGATCGTGCCCGCCCCGGGCGTGAGCCTCGAAGACGCGGAGGCGGCAATGGATGAGACGCTGGCGCAGTTCGTCGTGGACGGTGTCGATACCGAACAGCTGGACCGGATCAAGTATCAGCTGCGCGCCAGCCAAATCTACGCCCGCGACGATGTCGACAGGATCGCCCGCCGGTACGGTGCCGCGCTTGCGGTGGGGCTGAGCGTCGAGGACGTGCAGGCCTGGCCCGACGTCCTGCAATCGATCACGCCGGACGAGATCGTGGCCGCGGCACGTGACGTGCTGAACCCGGGCACATCGGTGACCGGTTGGCTGACGCGCCCTGACACCACGGAGGTGACCCAATGACCCGTCTCGCCCTTGCCCTGATCCTTTCGTTCTTTGCCAGCCTGCCAGCCCGGGCAGAGGTCCAGATCCAGGAGGTGGTCAGCCCCGGCGGCATCACCGCCTGGCTGGTGCAGGAGCCGTCGATCCCCTTCATGGCGCTCGAGCTGCGGTTTCGCGGCGGTGCGTCGCTTGATGACCCAGACAAGCGCGGCGCGATCAACCTGATGACCGGCCTATTGGAAGAGGGCGCGGCAGACCTTGATGCGCGTGCGTTCGCCCGTGAGGCCGA
Organism: Pseudomonadota bacterium; assembly: GCA_038525585.1. Taxonomy (GTDB): domain Bacteria; phylum Pseudomonadota; class Alphaproteobacteria; order Rhodobacterales; family Rhodobacteraceae; genus Tateyamaria. The sequence goes on along the minus strand of JBCBHM010000049.1, from coordinate 6,279 downwards.
GGGGTTGGCAGCCTCGTTCACCTATGACGTGGGCGTGGATTCGGTATCCGTGTCGGCCCGGTTCCTGTCCGAAAACCGGGATGCGGCGGTGGACTTGCTGCGCACCTCGTTGATCGAGCCGCGCTTTGATCAGGACGCCCTGGACCGCGTGCGCGATCAGGTTCTGACCGGCTTGCGATCCGACGCCAAGGATCCCGACAGCATTGCGCGCAATGCGTTCAACGCGATGGCGTTTGGCGATCACCCCTACGGCGCGAACTACCGTGGCACAGTCGAGACTGTGACCGCGCTCACACGTGAGGATATCGTCGCCGCGCATGGTGCCGTGTTGGCGCGCGACCGGCTGTATGTGGGTGCCGTTGGCGACATCACGCCCGAAGAGTTGGGCCCACTGCTCGACACCCTGCTGGGCGCGTTGCCGCAAGCCGGTGCACCGCAGCCCGAAGCGGCCGACGTTACCATCGAAGGCGGTTACACGGTCATCGACTTTGAAGGGCCGCAATCCGTTGCGATCTTTGGCCAGTTGGGGGTCGACCAGGATGATCCCGATTTCTTTGCGGCACGCATTCTGAACCAGGTGCTGGGCGCGGGCGGATTTGAAAGCCGATTGTTCACCGAGGTGCGGGAAAAGCGGGGGCTGACCTATGGGGTCTATTCGTTCCTGCTGCCGCGCGATCATGCGGCGACCCTGCAGGGCCAGTTGGCTTCGGCAAATGAGAGTGTGGCCGAAGCGGTGTCCGTGATCCGCGAAGAGTGGACGCGGGCGGCAACAGACGGTGTGACCGCCCAGGAGGTCGAAGCGGCCAAGACGTTCGTCACCGGGGCCTACCCGCTGCAATTCAGCGGCAACGGTCCGATCGCACGGATCATGGTGGGCATGCAGATGCTGGGCCTGCCCATCGACTACATCGCCACCCGCAACGACAAGGTCGAGGCCGTGACGCTGGAAGACGTGAACCGGGTTGCCGGTGAATTGCTGACGCCGGACGCGCTGCATTTCGTGGTCGTGGGCAAACCCGAGGGGCTGGAGAGCAGCGCCGCGAACGAGGGCTGAGGGAGCCGTTTTCCCACACGGAAAACGGACCCGCGCCTGTGGCAGTCGGTGCGTTTAGTCCCGTTCGATGGCGATGGCGGTCCCCTCACCGCCGCCAATACAGATCGCAGCGACACCACGTTTGAGGTTTCGCTTTTCCAACGCGTTGAGCAGGGTGACCATGATGCGGGCACCGGATGCGCCGATGGGGTGACCCAGCGCGCAGGCGCCGCCATTGACGTTCACCACAGCGTGGTCAAGGCCCATTTCGTGCATGAAGGCGAGCGGGACGACGGCAAACGCCTCGTTCACCTCCCACAGATCGACGTCATCCTTGTGCCACCCGATCCGTTGTAGCAGCTTTTGCGCCGCAGGCACCGGGGCCGTGGTAAAGAGGCCCGGCGCCTGCGCGTGGCTTGCGTGGCCGAGAATACGGGCGCGCACGGTGAGGCCCCGGGACACCGCCGCCTCCTCGGAGGCGAGCACCAGTGCCGCCGCCCCGTCCGAGATGGACGAGGCATTTGCCGCCGTAACGGTCCCGCCGTCACGAAAGGCGGGCTTGAGGTGCGGGATCTTTTCAGGGCGCGCGGTGCCGGGCTGTTCGTCCTCGGCCACGATCACCTCACCCTTGCGGGTCTTGAGTGTGACGGGCGAGACCTCGCCTGCGAAAGCGCCGCTGGCGATGGCCTCCTGCGCGCGGGAGAGCGATGCGAGCGCATAGCCATCCTGCACCTCGCGGGTGAACTGGAACGCTTCGGCGCAATCCTCTGCGAAAGTGCCCATGAGGCGGCCCTTGTCATAGGCGTCCTCGAGCCCGTCGAGGAACATATGATCGATCACCTGCCCATGTCCCAGCCGCGCCCCATCGCGCATCTTGGGCAGCATGTAGGGCGCGTTTGTCATGCTCTCCATCCCGCCTGCGATCATGGTGTCGGCGTGACCCAGGGCGATCTGGTCAAAGGCCATCATCGCCGCCTTCATGCCTGAGCCGCACATCTTGTTGAGGGTCGTTGCCGGCACCTCTTCGCCCAGTCCGGCGGCAAAGCCGGCCTGCCGCGCGGGTGCCTGGCCCTGGCCTGCGGGCAGCACGCAGCCCATCAGCACCTCGGCCACCGTGTCGGTCCCGGCCTGCGCCATCGCCGCCGCGATCGCCACGCCGCCGAGATCCGAGGCGGACACGTCACGCAGCGCGCCTTGAAAACCGCCCATGGGCGTCCGCGACGCTCCGGCGATGACCACGTTTTTCATGTCTCGTCCTCCGATCATGGCAGTCGCAACAGATTGGTAAGGTTTCGGTTCTAAGCAATGCGTAACGCAGGCAAGCACGAGGCGCAAAGATGGAGTTGAGCAGTCAGCAGGACGGGGCATTGCAAATCGTGAGCGTCAACAGCGCCCGTATCGATGCCGCAGTCGCCATTGAGTTCAAGGATGCCATGCGCCAGACAACTGACAGCGGCAGTCCCACCGTCATTCTGGATCTGAGCCATGTGGAATTCATCGATTCCAGCGGTTTGGGGGCTATTGTCGCCTCGATGAAGCATATGGGCCAGGATCGAAGCCTCGTGCTGGCCGGGCTCACGCCCACGGTCGACAAGGTGTTTCGCCTGACCCGGATGGACAGCGTCTTTGGTGTGTTTCCCACCCTCGAGACAGCGCTTGATGCCCATGCAGCTTAACGGAGCGCTGATGATGCAGGCGCAGCCCAACATGTCAGACGTCAAGATTTCCATTACCAGCGGTGAGTTTGCCGTGCGCGAGGCGCTAGAAAATCTGCTCGAAGCGTTGCGCCCGCTTGGTCTCGACGTTGAAGAGGCCGGGACAATTGAGCTGGTGCTGGCCGAGGCGATGAACAACATCGTCGAACATGCATACCCCCCCGGCGACATCCCCGGACAGATCAGTGTCGCCTGCAGCCGCAAACCGGATGGCTTGCGCTTTTGCATCGTCGACACAGGGCGGCCCATGCCAAACGGGGAAACGCCGATCGGGCTTCCCGTTGATCTTGACGTCGATTTCACGGACCTGCCCGAAGGTGGCTTTGGTTGGTTCCTCATCAAGGATCTGGCCAAGGATGTCGTTTATCGCAGGGTTGACGACGCCAACCAGCTGACCTTTCGCCTGGCTCTCGCAGGCTAACCACGGCGGCCGGCATGGCGGCACACGACGTGCGCTGTGGCGGAACTGCGCCTGAAAATTGATACCTTTCGGCGGAAAAATACAGGTTCGCAAAAGGGTCTCGGTCTCTCCACAATCCTGCCCAGATCAGCCTGCATACGTGTCCCTGTAGCTGCATATGGCTTCCCTCGGTGCCGCGTTGAATTGCCCCCACCCAGTACGTGGCACCGAGGCCTTCCCCTTATGGACAACAGTGGTCCAGCCGCTAGTGTGCCGGGAAAGATGACAGACGGGGTTTCTCACATGCGCGATTTTCATCTGCCGGGCCGTTCTGCTGTGCTGGCCTCGTCCGGAATGTGTGCCACGTCGCACCCGCTGGCCGCACAGACGGCCATCGAAACACTCAAGGCCGGCGGCAATGCCATGGATGCGGCGATTGCTGGCGCGGTGCTGCTGGGTATTTGCGAGCCGCAGATGACGGGCATTGGCGGCGACTGTTTCGTGCTGTGGTCCGATCCCGATGGCACACTGCATGCGCTCAATGGCTCGGGCCGTGCGCCTGCCGCGCAAACCGCCGACAGCTTGCGGGCCGAGGGGCACGAAACCGTGCCGGTTCACAGTGCCCATGCGGTGACCGTGCCGGGTGCTGTGGATGCGTTCTGCACCCTGGCCGAGCGGGTGGGCAAGCTGGGCATCGACCGCCTCCTGGCGCCCACCATCCATTACGCCGAAGCGGGCGTGCCCGTTGCTGCCCGTGTCGCATTCGACTGGGCCAAGGACGTCGCCACCTTGCAAGGGCAGGCGCGCGATATCTATGCGGTGAATGGTGCTGTGCCGACACCGGGCGATCGCTTTGCCTGTCCGCAGCAGGCCGACGTGCTCCGCCGGATCGCCCGCGAGGGGCGCGACGGGTTCTACGCGGGCGACGTGGCCGACGACATGGTCAACGCGCTGCGTGCCGCAGGCGGCACCCACACGCTCGACGATTTCGCGGCAACCGCCGCGACGGACACCACACCGACGCAGAGCGCGTACAAGGGCGTGACGCTGTTCGAACATCCGCCAAATGGCCAGGGTGCGACGGCGCAGCTCATGCTGAACATGCTCAAGCATTTCGACATCGCCGCGATGGACCCGTGGGGCGCAGACCGCGCGCATATCGAGGCGGAGGCGGCCAAGCTCGCTTACGACGCCCGCAACCGCTTCCTCGCCGATGCCGATCATACCACGCGGCTCAAACATTTGCTGGCGCCGGAGACGGCCGCCAAGCTTGCCGCGCTCATCGACCCCAAACGTGCGATGGCGGACCCGGTGCCGATCAGCGAAGCGGTTCACAAGGACACGGTTTACATAACGGTCGTCGACAGGGACCGCATGGCGGTATCGCTGATCTATTCGATCTTTCACGGCTTTGGGTCCGGTATCGCCTCCGACAGATTTGGCATCCTGTTCCAGAACCGCGGCGCAGGCTTTACGCTGGAGCGTGGACACCCGAACGAGCTCGCTGGCGGCAAGCGGCCCATGCATACGATCATTCCTGGCATGTTGGCGCGGGACGGCGCGCCCATCATGCCCTTTGGCGTCATGGGCGGGGCGTATCAGCCAAACGGGCACGCACGCTTTGTGTCGAACCTCACCGACTTCGCGCTCGACCCGCAGGCGGCGATCGATGCGCCCCGCGCCTTCTCGGATGCGGGCAACATGAAGGTCGAGCGGGGCTATAGCGACGCCGTGCGCGCCGAGCTGTCCGACAGGGGTCATACCGTTACCGTGCCCGAAACCGCCATCGGCGGCGCGCAAGCGATCATGATCCACGACAATGGCACCCTCGAAGGGGCAAGCGACCCGCGCAAGGATGGTTGCGCGCTCGGGTATTGAGCCACAAGGAGCGGATTGCCCATCCTAACGATGCATCTGCAGGGCGGGCGCACGGCCCACCGCCCGTCAGTTCAGCTGGAAGTGCAGGGGATAGGCACCATCCTCGAACGGACCGAACAGATCGGGTATATCGGGATGGTCCACAGGCTCGCCCGAATAATCGGCGACCAAGTTCTGCTCGGACACGTACGCCACATAGTAGCTTTGGTCGTTCTCGGCGAGCAGGTGATAGAACGGCTGCGTCTTTTTCGGACGGCTGTCCTCGGGGATGGCCTCGTACCATTCCTCGGTGTTCGAAAACTCCGGGTCCACGTCAAACACGACACCGCGAAACGGATGTTTCTTGTGCCGGACAACTTGTCCCAGATGATACTTTGCGCGCTTACTTAGCATGACATTGCGGCCCCTACCGTCCGTGACTACACGGTGCAAGGGACAATTGTCCAACAAATGAACACCATTTCGGTGGAAACAGTCTGTGAACTTAGCCTTAACAGTATTGGAAATCGTGGCGCCGGTATTCCTGCTCGCCACGATTGGATTTGCCTGGGTCAAGGTCGGGCTCGAGTATCGCATTCAGTTCGTCACACAGCTGGCCATGACCATGAGCGTGCCCTGCCTGATCTTTGTGGCCCTCATGCAAACGCAGATCGATCCTGCAGCGCTCACCGCGTTGTCGGCGGCAGCGGTGATGGCCTATGGCGCGGTGACGCTCGCGTGCCTTGTGCTGGTCAAGCTGTTGCGGCTCAACCGCCGCACCTATGCCGCCCCCCTGATCTTTGGCAACACCGGCAATCTGGGGCTGCCGCTCGCGCTCTTTGCCTTTGGTGACGTCGGGTTCAGCTATGCGATCATTGTGTTTGCGATCATGGCCATTTGGTCGTTCACCTACGGGATTTTCCTGGTCGCCAGCACCGGGGCGCTGACCAAGGTGATGCGGGAGCCGCTGGTGTGGGCGACGCTGCTGGGCGGGCTTTTTATGCTGCAGGGTTGGGAAACGCCGCCGTTTTTGACCAATACGCTGCAGCTGATTGGCCAGATGGCCATCCCTCTGATGCTGATCACATTGGGCGTTGCCGTGGCGCGCCTGTCGCCGCAGGGGCTGGCCAAGGCCGTGGTCCTGTCGGCCGTCAAACTGGTGCTGTGCGTGGGCATTGCCTGGGCCGTGGGCTTGTTTTTCAGGCTCGAGCCGGTGGCATTTGGCGTGCTGGTGCTGCAGGTTGCGACGCCGGTGGCCGTGACGTCGTACATGC
>JBCBHM010000048.1:0-25698 GCA_038525585.1 Pseudomonadota bacterium | reverse complement strand
GACAGCATTTCCTTTGGCCCCAACGTCCGCGGATACTTCAAGGCGGCGATCGGACCCAAGTTCTCGTGTCATGCCGATTTCATGGACTGGATGCGCGCAAACGCGGGCGCCACCCTCGCGGATGCCGTGGTCGCGTGGACAACGCTCGAGGCGCGCAAGGATGATCCGGGCTTTCGGCGCGAAATCGCGACGTGCAACACTTACCTGCAATACCTGCGCGATGCCCGCGATGCATATCCCGGACTTTCACTCGAAGACGCCAAGGCCTGCTGGGATGCCAAGAAGATCCGGCCAGCGCCCGGTGGATACGTTCGGTTCGAACCCGGCGATCTGCCGAACGCCTAGGCGCTGCGCGTCCTGCACGGACCCACCAGTGCAGCAACCGCAAGGATCAAACCGGACACCGTTGCGATCATGCCCGCGGCGCTGACAGAAGCGGCGGCACCGAACCAGAGCGGGCCGTACCCGGCCAGCACGTAGCCCAGTATCGCGGACACCGCAGCAAACAGGACCGACCAGCCGACTTGCGCCGCGAGGCTGTTGGTCATCATGCGCGCCGCAGCGGGTGGGCAGATGAACATCGCGATCACGATGATCGAACCCACCGCATCAAACGCCGCAACGGCTGCAACCGCCGACACAATGACCAGCGCCAGCCCAAGCGCGCCAGTGCGCAGGCCCAGACCCTGTGCGAACCCCTCGTCAAAGCTCATCAGCGCCAGCGGGCGCCAGAACAGCCAGACGAACGCACTGACGACGGCAAGGGCAAGCGCCATGCGCGGCAGCTCAACCGGTACGCCCGCCAGCGCCACAGGATCGAGCAGAGATGCCCATCCGGTGGCGTCCAGCCAGATCAGGCTTTCAAGGTTGCCAAAGAGCGCATGTTCCACATCCAAATGCACGTTCGACGTATCCGATTGCTCAAGCAGCAGGACACCACCCGCGAACATGGCCGTGAACACAACGCCCATGGCCGCACCCGCCTCGATCCGGCCAAGGCGCCGAATGGCTTCGATGGCAAGAACGGCGATGACCGCAGCACCTGCGGCACCCAGCAGCATCGGCCCCGTCGCCACCAGACCGGTGAGCAGAAAGGCCACGACGATGCCCGGCAAAACCACATGGCTGATCGCGTCACCGATCAGGGCCTGCCCGCGCAGCAGCAGAAAATTGCCCGGCAGGGCACAGGCCACAGCGACGCAGATCCCGATTAGGATCGGCGGCAGGGACAGGGCGACGAACTCGGCCCCCATCACGTCACCGCCTGCGGCGGGGTAAGGCGCGCGTCGACATCCGATAGCTGGTCCGGGGTCAGGACATCCTCGATCGCGGTGAGCCCGTCATAGCGCGCCGCAGCCGTGGCATAGGCCCGATCCGACCGCACGAGCGCCCAGCGGGTCTCGTCCAGCTGCGCCTTGGATGCCGCGGCTTGCCCGTCTGCCGTGGCCACGCCATCGGCGCGGATCCATCCGGCGCGGCGCAGCAGACGGTGGGTGAGGCGTTCGTAGATCGGTTGGCCAGACGCCAGCGCCAGCAGCCCTTGCCGCAGATGCACCCGGCGCTGGTAGCGTTGGTGCCGCACCATGGACGCAAGCACGCCACGACCCGGCGCGCATAGCAACGAAATTGCAAAAAGCGCGAAGCTGACCAGAACGACAATCGGCCCCGTCGGCAGGGCCGGTGCGGTGGCCGAGATGGCGGCGCCAAGGTAGCCTGCAAGGCCACCCAGCACTCCCGATACGATCACGACGACATCCACCCGCTCGGACCAAAATCGTGCGGTCACGGGCGGCACGATCAGCAGGGCAACGATCAGGATGAGGCCCACAACCTTGAGGCCCACGACGGTCACCAACAGCACGATCCCCATCATCCCAAGGTCGATCAGGCCGGGCCGCCAACCCGTGACCTCGGAAAACCCGGGGTCAAACGCGGCGAGCGTCAGCGGCCGCCGGAGGAGCAGGACAAGCACCAAGACAAGGCCCGCGGACACGGCGAGCAACAGTGCTTCGCTGCGCAGCATGCCCGCGGTGGACCCCAGCAGGAACCCTTCGAGCCCCGCCTGCCGCCCGGCATTCATCGTCTGCACGACGGTCAGGATCACGATGCCGAACCCAAAGAAGACCGACAGGACAGCCCCAATCGCGGCATCCTCGCCCAGCCGCGTCCGACGGGTCAGCCACTGCACGCAAAGCAGACCGATACCTGCCGACAGCGCGGCCCCCAACAGCAACCCCGCAAGGGATCGTCCGTCACCGCCCATCGCCACCATGCAGATAAAGGCAAGGCCGACCCCGGGCAGGGTCGCGTGGGAAATCGCGTCGCTCACCAGCGCACGCTTGCGCAGAAACAGGAACGTGCCCGCAACCCCGGCCGCGATGCCCAGCAGCAGCGCGCCCAGCGTCACCAGCGACGCGTTGTAGCCCAGTTGAAACAGCAGCGCGTCGGCCAGCATGATCCGTTACCCGGCACCGCCGTGAGCCCGCATCCGGGCCGTCTCGAGCCGCCCGCCATAGGTCGTTTGCAGCGCATCCTCGGTAAAGGTCGTGTCGACCGGGCCCGCTGCGATCACCTCGCGGTTCAGCAGGATCACATCGTCAAAATAAGTCGGCACGGTGGTGAGGTCGTGGTGCACAGCGAGCACGGTGCGGCCTGCATCGCGCAGCTCTTGCAGCACGGCAATGATCGCCTTTTCCGTTGCGGCATCAACGCCCGCAAAGGGCTCATCCAGCAGGTAGATATCCGCCTCCTGCGCCAGCGCGCGGGCCAGAAAGACGCGTTGCTGCTGACCCCCGGACAGTTGCCCGATCTGACGCGTGGCAAAGTCGGTCATGCCGACACGTTCCAGGCACGCCATCGCGCGCGCACGGTGGCGCGCCCGGACGCGTCCCAGCAGGCCCAAGTCGCGGTAAAGGCCCATCATGACGACGTCGATCACGCGCGTGGGAAAATCCCAATCCACGCTGGCCCGCTGCGGTACATAGGCAATCGCATCGCGCATCTTGGACAGCGGTTGGCCAAAGACGGCCACCGATCCGGCTAGCGGCTTGACGACGCCGAGTGCGGCCTTGAGCAGGGTCGACTTGCCCGCGCCGTTCGGCCCCACGATCGCGGTCATCGCACCGCCCCGCACCGTCACGTCGGCGGAAAAGAGTGCGGGCGTGTCCCCGTATGACACGGTCAGGCCCCGCACCGACAGCGGGCTGGCCGTGCGGGCCGCGCGATCCGCCGCCCCTGCCTGTTCCGAGACCAGCGCGATCTTCATGCCGCCCTCACAAGCTTGCCCAGACGTCCCGCGGCGGGCGCATCCGCGCCAAGAGCGCGGGCGATGGTTGTCACGTTGTGGTCGATCATGCCGAACCATGTGCCTTCGTATGTGCCGTCCGGCCCCATCGCATCACTGAAAAGCGCGCCGCCGATGCGGACCTCATGGCCCTGCGCCGCCGCCCCTTCGACCAGTGCGCGGATGTTGCGATCCGACACGGAGGTTTCGACAAAGACGGCGGGCAAGCGCCGCGCGACCAACATGTCGACAAGGGCGCTGATCCGGTTCAGGCCCGCCTCACTTTCCGTCGAAATGCCCTGGATCCCCATCACTTCGAAATCATATGCCGCACCAAAGTAGCCGAAAGCGTCATGTGCTGTGAGCAGCACCCGCTGCTCGGCAGGCACCTGCGCCAGCAGATCTGTGGCATAGGCGCCAAGGGCGCGGGCTTCGGTGACGAATGCGGCGGCGTTTGCTTCGAACATCGGACGCGCCTCTGGCACCAGATCCGACAGCGCGTCGACCACCGCGGGCGCGCACCGCACCCACAGCTCCGGGTCCATCCAGATGTGCGGGTCGTAGCGGCCCGCGTAATCTTCGTGCGACAGCAGCAGGCTTTTGTCCACGCTTTCGGCCACGGCGATGACGGGGCCCTTGCGACCCAGATCGGCCAGGACATCCTCCATCTGCGCCTCGAGGTAGAGGCCGTGCCACAGCACCGCGTCGGCGCGGGTCATGGCGACAATGTCGCTGCGCGTCTGACGGTAGGCGTGCGGATCGACGCCCGCACCCATCAACCCTTGCACCGCCGCGAGGTCACCCCCGATCTGGCGTAGCAGATCGGCGATCATGCCGGTTGTGGCAACGATGTTCAGTTTTCCTTGGGCCCAGACCGGCGTTGCCGCGAGGGCCGTCATGCCCGCCAGAACGGCGCGACGAGACAGATCAAAATCTTGGGTCATCCCAGCCTTTCCTGAGTTACGTAAAGACACCTTCTGGATTGAATATGAGAATCATTCTCACAAAGTCAATGAAACTGAGAATGATTCTCAATCAAGACTGCGCGACCGCGCGTCAGGGATCAAAAACGATGACGAATGTGGCGCCGCCCTGACTGTCATCCAGCTGAATGCGCCCGCCCCGCGCCTCAACGAGGCTGCGCACGATGCTGAGCCCCATGCCCGTACCACCGGATGCGCGGCGGGTGGTAAAGAACGGATCAAACACGCGGTCGCGGTTGCCGGCACTGATCCCGGGGCCATTGTCGGTGATGGCGAGCCGGTGGGGTGATGCCAGCAGCGTCACCTCGGTTGCGCCGTGTTCGGCGGCATTGCGGATCAGTTGTGTCAGGATCGTGCGGATATCCTCTGCCGCCATGGGCAGCACCGCATCCTCTGCAATCGCCACGGGGATCGGCACCTCGAGCGTGTCGAGCGCTTGGGACAGGCGCGCAGCGCCCGGACCCGCGCTTTCCGAGGCGCGGGCATGGCGCGCCAGATCATCAAGCAGCGTCTGCATCCGCGCCGCCGCGTCCGCGATGGTTGCGCTCAGCGCGGTCCGATCTGCGGCCGATGTGTCCGCCTGCAGCAATTCCGCGGCGCCGCGGATGGCCGTGAGCGGCGATTTCAATTCATGCGTGACATGATTGGCATAGGCGCGCAGCCCCTCGGCCCGGCTGTTCAGGCTGTCTCCCATCGCCATGACGCTGGTGGCCAGCGTGCCCAGTTCCGGCGTGCCGAACTGGGCAGGCGCGACGGCGTCCGCACCCCGCTTTTTGGCCTGTGCATAGGTGGTCAGGGCGGTGACCGGTCGCAGGACCAAGCGCCAGAGCAACACCGCCAAAACGGTTGTGGCCGCAAATGCGAGCCAAAAGATCAGCCATGCGGCCTCCCCCCAGCCCAGAACATTGCCCCACAGGCGCAGGTACACGAGGCCGAGCAGCGGCATCAGGAACACCGCCAACAAGGTGCCGCCCAAAATCAGGGCCAGCGGCGGACGCCATTTGCGCGTTACCCGCGACATGGACCCATCCGGATGCCGATGCCATGCACCGTTTCGATCGCATCGGCGCAGCCTGCCTCGGCCAGCTTGGCCCGCAGATTGCGCAAGTGGCTGTCCAGGGTGCGATCGCTGACCCCTGCCCCGGCACCGTAGAGCGCATCGGTCAAGGCCGGGCGCGGCGCCACTTGATCGGGCCGCTGCATCAGGTGGGCAAGCACATCCATCTCACGCCCCGTGAGGCTGACCGGCGCACCGTTCACCGTGCACAGATGCCGGGACGGGTCGACCTGGAGCACGCCGCGGTGCAGGGCGTCGCCCCCGGTCCGGGGTGCGCCACGCTTGAGGATCGCGCCGACCCGGGCAACAAGCTCGCGGGGAGAGAACGGCTTGGTCACGTAATCATCTCCGCCCAGCTCGAACCCCAGCACGCGGTCGATCTCGTCCTCTCGGGCGGTCAGAAACAGAACGGGCGTATCATGTGTCGTGCGCAAGGCACGGCAGACGGCCAGCCCGTCCATCTCGGGCAGGCCGATGTCCAGAATGATCAGGTCGAACCGCCCCGACCGCGCCTTGGCCAGCCCTTCGGCCCCATCACCGGCCTCATGTGTGGCGTAACCGGCCTGGTCAAAGGCGATGCGCAAGACCGCGCGGATTTGCGGATCATCGTCGACGACGAGAAGTTGCCGTTGGCTCATGGGGCTGTTGTTTCCGTGACATGCATCGCGGCGAGGCTACGGCGCACCCGCCAGTTGCGAAAGCCCCATTCGCGCCAGTCCTGCGGCTGGAACAGGCGCGGCTGCGTGTGGTGCTGCGCGCAGAAACGCCCAACGGTTTCTCCCGAGTATCTCTCGAGCGCGGGTATCACCCCTTCGCTCAGCTTGCACAGCATCTCGCTGTCCGCGGGCACGTCGCGGGTCAGGTTGTTGCGCGCCACGACCCCGTCGAAGTTCACGAAGGCGCAGACATACAGCGTCACAAGCCCCAGCGCGCCACTGCGCAGCATCATCCACGCCGCAGGCCTGTCCTGCCAGACCTGTTGCGCGGTCAGCCCCAGGCCAACGGCCACCACGCCCATCCAGATGTAGGCAGCGATGCGCAGCCGGGTCAAACCATATGCATCGACGTAGAGATCCAGCCGCCAGACCGAGGCAAAGACCAATGCCAGTGTCTGAGCGAGCCAGAGCATCATCAGCACCCGAACCACCGGACGCCCGTTGAGATAGGGCCGCGCCAGCACGGCAAAGAGGCCCGCCAGCAGGGCCGTGGCCAAAAGCGGATAGGCACCGCGATGCGCGTAGCCCGCCGGGCTGATCCCGTCCGGCAGGGCTGCATCCCCGTAAAGGTACAGGGCATCCATCCCCGTTTGCACCCCAAACAGCGCGTTGAACGCCACCAACGAGCGGGCGACGGAGTGTGCGTTAATAATCCCTTCGCGCCGGACGGTCACACGTTGCGGCGCGCGGAACTGCAACCGCTCACGCATGCGGGCGCTGACAAGCGCGGGCCAGACAGCGCAGGCCAGGAACAGCCAAAACCACGCGCGCACGAGGTCCGGCGCGCGTGGCTGCCAAGTGGCCAGGTTCGACACCATTTGATCGAGGACGGGATTGGCGCTTGCCAACAAAACCGCAAACACGCCTGTGGCCAACGCGGGCAGGGCCCAGCCCATGACAATGGCGCGCAGGTCCAGCCGTCGCCCCTTGATCGGGCCCACGGCACGAACGGCGCGCGCGCCGTCGCGCAAGGGCTGAGCCGGGGCGACCCACCACAGGCGCACCGCCGCGCGCAAGAGATCCCGCGCCCGCACGCCAGCCAGAACCGCGACGACGACAGACAGACCCAGCAGGGCAATCATGATCGAGAGCGGTTGCACCAATTCGACCAGTGGCAGCAGGCAAAGCACAAGGCCGCACGCCACGCCAATCCGCGCCTTGACCGCCAGCCGAGGCCAGGCCAGTGCCAAGGCTGCCAGAATGACGACAAAGGCAAACAGCGCGAGACTGACGCCGGGCACGACCTGCCATACCAGCACGTCGCCCAGCGCGATCAGGCACAGCAACAGCACCAGCCGCACCGTATCGCATGTTTGAATGCGCCAACGCTGTGCGGCCCTGTGCGTCACCCCGTCCAGCCACCAGCCATCGCGCTGCATGGCCAACGGCACTCCGCGTTTGATAAACCTGTTCATCGTCCTGCCCCTTTTCTTGTTGCGGCCCTCGTCTGGGCCCGGTTTTGCGCTGGCAATTGTGCAGGGCCGCGGACGAGACTTGTGCAGAGGATGTGCAGATGCGCCGCCGCGGCACCCTTGCCAAAGCGCGCATGCCGTGCCACCACCAAGGCCTGCCCGCACTGCCGCAAAGGGTGCCTCATGACAGACCCAACCGCGCTGGCCACAGCGTCCGAAACCCAAACCGCCCAGCTGCCGCAAGTGACCGAGCCGCGCAATCCCGGCCTGCCGCTCGATCTTGACTGGGTGGCGCGGGTGCAGGCCAACACGTCCGCCATCGAACGCCGCTGTGCGACCCTGCCCGGTCGCCGGTCGATCAAGAAGGATCACCAGGCAGCATGGCTCCTGCGCGCCATCGCCTGCATCGACCTGACGACGCTGTCCGGCGATGACACCGTGCGGCGCGTGCAGCGCCTCTGCGCCAAGGCGCGCCAACCGGTTCAAGCCCGGATGCTCGAGGCGCTCGGGTTGCCGGATCTGACGACCGGTGCGGTCTGCGTCTATCACGAGATGATCCCTGCGGCGGTTTCAGCATTGCAAGGCACGGGCATCCCCGTGGCGGCCGTGTCCACCGGGTTTCCGGCGGGTCTTTCGCCCTTTCACCTGCGCCTGCAGGAGATCCGCGAGAGTGTCGCCTCAGGCGCCAAGGAGATCGACATCGTCATCTCGCGCCGCCACGTGCTGACCGGAGACTGGCAGGCGCTTTATGACGAGATGAAAGAGATGCGTGACGCCTGCGGCGATGCCCACATCAAGGCGATCCTGGCCACCGGTGAGCTTGGCACGTTGCGCAACATCGCGCGTGCATCGCTGGTGTGCATGATGGGCGGCGCGGATTTCATCAAGACATCGACCGGCAAGGAAAGCGTGAACGCCACTCTGCCTGTCAGCCTTGTCATGATCCGCGCGATCCGCGACTACCACGAGAGGACGGGCTACCGCGTTGGCTACAAACCGGCGGGGGGCATTTCCAAGGCCAAGGATGCGCTGGTGTACCTGTCGCTGATGAAGGAAGAGCTGGGCGACCGTTGGCTGCAGCCCGATCTGTTCCGGTTCGGCGCCTCGTCGCTTTTGGGCGATATCGAGCGTCAACTCGAACACCACCTGACCGGAGCCTATTCCGCCGGATACCGCCATGCGATCGGGTGATCGGAATTTTAAGAAAAATTCCGGCCCGTTTTCCGTGTCGGAAAACGCCACCGCCCGCTGACACGAGGGACATCAGACATGACCGTCAAAGATATTTTTGAGACCATGGACTATGGCACAGCGCCAGAAGCCGCGGGGGATGCCTTGGCGTGGATCGTGGATCAGGGCGCGCGGTTCGGGCATTTCATCGACGGCGCCTGGACCGAGCCGTCAGACGGCTTCGACAGCAAGAACCCCGCGACCGGCGAGGTACTCGCCACGCTGAGCCAGGGGACACAAGCGGATGTCGACGCCGCCGTCAAAGCCGCCCGGGCGGCGCAACCGAAATGGGCCAAGGCGGGTGGGCACGCGCGCGCCCGCGTCCTTTATGCCATCGCGCGGCTCTTGCAAAAGCACAGCCGCCTCTTCGCGGTGCTGGAAACGCTCGACAACGGCAAGCCCATCCGCGAAAGCCGCGACATCGACATCCCCCTCGCCCAGCGCCATTTCTACTATCACGCCGGTATGGCCCAGCTGATGGAGGCCGAACTGCCGGACCGCGCGGCACTGGGCGTCTGTGGTCAGATCATCCCCTGGAACTTCCCTCTGCTCATGCTCGCGTGGAAAATCGCGCCAGCCCTTGCGACGGGCAATACGGTGGTCCTGAAACCTGCGGAGTATACGTCCCTCACCGCGCTGCTGTTCGCCGAAATCTGCCAGCAGGCGGGCGTGCCCAAGGGTGTCGTGAACATCGTCACCGGTGACGGCGCGGTGGGCGAGATGATCGTGGAGGCGGACGTAGACAAGATCGCATTCACCGGATCCACAAGCGTCGGGCGGCGCATCCGCGAGGCGACGGCGGGCACGGGCAAATCCCTGACGCTCGAGCTGGGGGGCAAGTCGCCCTACATCGTCTTTGACGATGCCGATCTGGACAGCGCGGTCGAAGGGTTGGTTGATGCCATCTGGTTCAACCAGGGCCAGGTGTGCTGCGCCGGGTCGCGCTTGCTGATCCACGAACCCGTTGCGGATCGATTTTATGCCAAGCTGCGGGCGCGGATGGACAAGCTGCGCATTGGCGACCCGCTGGACAAGAGCATCGATGTGGGCGCGGTCGTCGACCCGGTGCAGCTCGACACGATCACAAAGATGGTCGCCGAAAACGCCGCCGGTGAGACCTATCAGGCGCAGACCGCCCTGCCCGCGACGGGCTGCTTCTATCCGCCGACGCTGATCACCGGACTGAACACGGCGGATCCGCTGATGCAGGAGGAGATCTTTGGCCCCGTCCTTGTCTCCACCACCTTCCGCACACCGGCCGAAGCTGTCGAACTGGCCAACAACACGCGCTACGGCCTTGCCGCCACCCTCTGGACAGAGAATGTGAACCTGGCGCTGGACATCGCACCCAAGCTGGCCGCGGGCGTGGTTTGGGTGAACGCCACGAACCTCTTTGACGCAGCGGCGGGCTTTGGCGGTGTGCGCGAGAGCGGGTTTGGCCGCGAAGGCGGCTGGGAAGGGCTGCGCGCCTACACCAAACCGACGGGCACAGCGAAACCGGCAAAGCCCATCGCAGCCTTTTCCGGGGATGCCGGACCAACCGATCCGTTGGACCGCACCGCCAAGCTGTATATCGGGGGCAAGCAGGCCCGGCCCGACGGCGGCTATTCCCGCACTGTTCATGGCAAGAACGGCGCCTTGCTGGGCCAATCCAGCCTCGCCAATCGCAAGGATATCCGCAACGCGGTCGAGGCGGCACAGGCGGCGGCGGGGTGGAGCAAAACCACGGGGCATCTGCGGGCGCAAATCCTCTACTACATCGCCGAAAACCTGTCGGCCCGGGCCGATGAGTTTGCTGCGCGGCTCGACGCGCTGCAAGGCGGAAAAAGCGGCGCGAAGGAGGTTGAGACGGCGATCCAGCGCCTGTTCACCTACGCGGCATGGGCCGACAAATACGATGGTGCGGCCAAGGGCGTGCCCTTGCGCGGCGTTGCGCTGGCGATGAACGAACCGGTTGGCATAATCGGCGCGTTCTGCCCCGACGACGTACCGCTGCTGGGCCTTGTGTCTGTCATGGCGCCGGCCATCGCCATGGGCAACCGCACCGTGTTGGTGGCGTCCGAGCCGTTTCCGCTGGCAGCGACGGATTTCTATCAGGTGCTCGAGACATCCGATGTGCCCGGCGGTGTGGTCAACATCCTGACCGGCACCCACGCCGAGCTGGCCCCGCATATGGCCAAGCACATGAACGTGGATGCGGTATGGTCGTTCTCCGGCGCTGACCTGTCGGCGGACATTGAGCGCGGTGCCGCGATGAACCTGAAGCGGACGTGGGTCAACAATGGTCTGACGCGCGACTGGACGGGTCCGGCGGGCGAAGGGCGCAGCTTTCTCGAGGCAGCGACAGACGTGAAAACGGTCTGGGTGCCCTACGGCGAGTGATCCCATGCCCGATTACACCACACTTGCCAAAACCGTCCACAGCCTGACCGCGGATGAGGATGACACCGTGGCGCTCATGGCCACCGTCGCGTGCGAGGTTCACCACAGCGACACGCGGTTTGACTGGACCGGCTTTTATCGGGTCACCGGGCCCGAGATGCTCAAGATCGGGCCGTATCAAGGCGGGCACGGCTGCCTCCAAATCCCCTTTTCGCGCGGGGTTTGCGGGGCCGCCGCCCGAACGCAGCAGGTGCAGCTGGTCGCGGATGTCGACGCCTTTCCGGGCCACATTGCCTGCGCCAGCTCAACCCGCTCGGAACTGGTGTTGCCCGTCTGGAACAAGGCGGGCGATCTGCTGGCCGTCTTCGACATCGACAGCGATCAGCCGAATGCCTTTACGCAATCGGACGCGGACGAACTGGCCGCAATCCTCGCGAGCGTCTTTGGTCGCTGACGGTCGCTCCGTGAAAAAATTCCTTGCTTTTTCACCGCACCTGCTGTGTCGTGAAATACGATCAGGAATTTTCACGACTCATGTTGCACACCCATCCCCCCACGGCACACTCCCTCGGCGCTGATTTGCGCGCGCTGCGCAAGGCCCGTGGGATGACGCTGCAGGATATGGCGGACGCGTTGGGCCGTTCCGTGGGCTGGGTCAGCCAGGTCGAACGCGACATGTCCGACCCGTCGATCACCGATCTGCGACACATGGCGGCGACGCTCGACATATCCGTGTCCACACTCTTTCGCCATGGGGCGGCCCCAGCGGACGAGGAAGGGTATGTGGTGCGCCAGCACGCACGCCGTCCCATCGGGTCGCGCACCGCCGGTCTGGTCGAAGAGCTTTTGTCCCCAGACCTGACCGACGATTTCGAAGTGGTGCATTCGACGTTCGAACCCTACAGCGAGATCGCAGAGGCGGTGACACGCCCCACGCAAGAGGTCGGCTATATCATCTCGGGTCAGTTGGACCTCGAGATCAGCGGGCGCCTCTTTTCCGTCGGGCCAGGTGACAGTTTCCGCATCCGGGGCGAGCCCTTTCGGTGGATCAACTTGCACGGCATGCCGGTGGTCGCGATCTGGGTCATTGCGCCGCCGGTCTACTGATGAGCATCGAAGGCTGGATCATATTCGCAGTGTTCTGGGCGGTGTTCGTGACCACGCCGGGCCCGAACGCGGTGAACTGCATCACGAATGGCATGACCTTTGGCTTTCGCCGGTCGGTGCCCGGCATTCTCGCGATCCTGACACAAGCCAGCGCGTTCCTGATCCTGTCGGCCTTTGGCATCACCTCGCTGATCGCGGCGTCCCCCGCAGCCTTTGCCGTGGCCAAGCTGATCGGGGCGGGCTTTCTGATCTGGTTGGGCGTGCGCACGTGGATGCGCGCCGGGCGCCGGATTGAAGCGCCGGCCCACGGCAGCCGGTCCATCTATCTGCGGGCGTTGGCCATCGCCACGATCAACCCCAAAAGCGTGGCGGGCTACCTGGCCGCCTTTTCGCAATTCATCCAGCCGGATGTGCCCGTCTGGGACCAGATGTGGGTGATCATGCCCACGGCGCTGACACTGACCGCGCTCAGCTATGCCGGCTTTACCGCTTTGGGGGCGGGATTGGGTCGGGCTGCGCTTGGCGCTGTCTTCAACGTATGGCTGCAACGCGGGCTCGCGGCCTGTTTCATCGCCTATGGTGTCCTGCTGGGTTGGACGACAACACCGGAGCGCGCAACATGAAAACCGGAAGTTGCCTGTGCGGAGGCGTTGCATACACCCTGTCGGGTCCGCTGAACGACTCCGTCGGCTGCCACTGCATCCAGTGCCGCAAGACCAGCGGGCATTACGTATCCGCAACCCAGGTGCAACCGGATCAGCTGACCCTCACCAAGACCGATACGCTGACGTGGTACACGTCGTCGCCGGGTGCGCAGCGCGGCTTTTGCAACAGGTGTGGCGCATCGCTGTTCTGGAAACATGAGGACGACGATGGTGCCGTGTCGGTGATGAGCGGAACGATCGACGGCGACACCGGTCTGAAGACCGCCAAGCACATCTTTACCGCCTTCAAGGGCGACTACTACGACATCGCGGACACCGTACCGCAACGGGAGACCTGAACATGAGCGACTTTCCAACAACTGCCCGCGTGGTCATCATCGGCGGCGGCGTCGTCGGCACATCGACCCTGTACCATCTGGCCAAGGCGGGCTGGACAGATTGCGTGCTGCTGGAAAAGAACGAACTGACCGCCGGGTCCACTTGGCACGCGGCCGGGAATTGCCCGAACTTTTCGGGCTCGTGGGCGATCATGAACATGCAGCGTTACGGGCTGGAAATGTACCGGACGCTGGCCGACGACGTCGATTACCCGATGAACTACCACGTGACCGGGTCGCTGCGCCTTGCCCACTCCAAGGAGCGGATGCAGGAGTTTGAACGGGTGTCCGGCATGGGGCGGTATCAGGGCCTCGAGATGCCGATCATCACCCAGGCAGAGATGCAGGAATACCACCCGTTCATGGAAACCCATGACCTTGCGGGCGGCATGTGGGATCCGCTCGATGGTGACATCGACCCCGCCCAGCTGACCCAGGCGCTGGCCAAGGGCGCGCGCGATCTGGGTGGGCGGATCGAACGGTTCTGCCCCGCCACGGGCCTCGAACGCGATGGCGACGAATGGATCGTTAAGACGGACAAGGGCGACATTCGCTGCGACTACGTCGCCAACTGTGCGGGCTACTATGCGCAACGTGTGGGCGAGATGTTCAAGCCGTTTGGCGGGCGCACGGTGCCGATGGTGGTCATGTCGCACCAGTATTTCCTGACCGACGAAATCCCCGAGGTCGCCGCCTGGACCAAGGAAAAGGGTCACAAGCTGCCGATCATCCGCGATGTCGACATCAGCTATTACCTGCGGCAGGACAAGAATGGCCTGAACCTCGGCCCCTATGAACGCAACTGCAAGGCGCACTGGATCACGCCCCAGGATCCGATGCCCGAAGACTTCTCCTTCCAACTCTATCCCGACGATCTGGAGCGGCTGGAGTTCTACATCGAGGACGCGATGGCACGTGTGCCCGTACTTGGCACCGCCGGTGTGGGCCGCAACATCAACGGCCCGATCCCCTACGCCCCCGATGGCCTGCCCCTGATCGGGCCGATGCCGGGCGTCAAGAACGCGTTCGAGGGCCACTGCTTTACCTTCGGGATCGCGCAGGGCGGCGGCGCGGGCAAGGTGCTGTCGGAATGGATCATGCATGGCGAGACCGAGTGGGACATGTGGGCCACCGACCCGCGCCGCTATACCGATTATGCCGATCACGACTTTTCCCTCGCCAAGGCGCTGGAAACCTATGGGTACGAATACGCGATGCACTTCCCGCATCACGAATGGCCCGCGGGCCGGGACAAGAAGCTGTCGCCGGTCGATGACCGCATTCGCGCGGCGGGTGGCCAGATGGGCGCCTACAATGGTTGGGAACGGGCGAACTGGTTTGCCCAGGATGGCGACGACACCTCCGAAGAGGCCACGCAAACCTGGGATCGCGCAGGCCCCTGGGAACAGCGGATCAAGCAAGAGGTCGAAGCCGTGCGCGATGGCGTCGGTGTGCTGGACCTGCCCGGCTTTTCCCGCTTTGCATTGAGCGGTGCAGGCGCGGCGGAATGGCTGCGCGGGCGCATCGCCGGAGCCCTGCCCAAGTCGGGTCGCATGACGCTTGGTTACTTTCCCGACAGCCGGGGGCGCATCCTGACCGAGATGTCGATCATACGACATGACGAGGACGCCTTTACGCTGATCACGGCCGCACCGGCGCAGTGGCACGATTTTGAACTGTTGAACAACGACCTCGCGCCGGGCCTCAGCCTGACCGACCACACGACCGATCAGTCAACGCTGATCGTTTGCGGACCCAAATCGCGCGACCTTTTCCAGTCAATCGGAGCAGAGGCCGACCTGTCCTTGGGGTGGCTCACCCATCAGGATGCCGTCGTGGCGGGCAAGGCCTGCCGCTTGCTCCGCGTGTCCTTTGCCGGTGAGCTTGGTTGGGAGGTGCATGCACCGATGGCCGACATCCCTGCGATCTACGATGCGATCATCGATGCGGGGGCGACACGGTTCGGAATGTACGCCCTGAATTCGATGCGCATCGAAAAGGGCTACCGCGCGTGGAAAGGCGACCTGTCCACGGATTACACGCTGTTCGAAGGAGGGCTGGACCGGTTCGTCAAGCTGGACAAGCCGCAGACCTTCCCCGGCAAGGCCGCCCTCTTGAACGAAAAGCAGCAGGGATCGAAGAAACGCTTTGTCACCATGCTGGTGGACGCGGGCGCGCAGGACGCGCCTTACATGTCGACCATCTGGAAAGGCGACAATGTGGTGGGTGAGACCACTTCGGGTGCATGGGGACACCGCATCAACGCATCCGTCGCGTTGGGTGTCGTGCGCACGGACCTGTCGCAGCCGGGCACATCGCTGGAAATCGAGATGTTTGGCAAGCGCTATGCCGCGACCGTGCAGCCCGACCAACCGCTGTGGGATCCGGAAAATGAACGGTTGCGCGCGTAACCGTTTTCCGACACGGAAAGCAGCCCGGAAACCGCGTCGGTTTCCGGCTGTACCGGAGGACCTCGGATGACAGACATCACACTTCTTGACGGCGGCATGGGCCAAGAGCTCATCCGTCGGTCCGGCAGACCGGCCTCGCCGCTTTGGGCGACGCAAATCCTGATCGACATGCCTGACATCGTGGCGGATGTGCATGCGGCTTATGCGGACGCAGGCGCAACCGTCGCTACGACAAACACCTATGCCATCCACCGCGACCGGTTGCGCGGTGGCAGCTCCAACCACTACGCCTCCGGCGATGTCGCGTTGCTGGACCGCACCGACCAGCTGGCGGATCTGCTTACCCAGGCGCTCGACATATCGGACCGGGTGCGGGCGCGGTCCCGTGTGGCTGGCGCTGTTGGACCGCTTGGCGCAAGCTACCGCTCGGACATCCATCCGCCTGCCGACGAGGCCATTCCGCTCTACGCCGAGATCGCGGGCCATCTGGCACCGCGCAGCGACATGATCCTGTTCGAAACCATTGCTTCGCTCGACGCGGCGCGCGCCTGCCTTGCGGCAGGACGGAAAACGGACCGCCCCGTATGGCTGGCCTTTACGCTCGATGACGAGGATGGCAGCCGCTTGCGGTCGGGCGAGCGCATGGCAGATGCCGCACGCATCGCCGCCGACGCGGATGCCGCACTCGCCAACTGCTCGGCGCCCGAGGTGATGCCCGCCGCGCTGGACGCGCTGCAAGCAGCGCAGGTTCCCTTCGGCGCCTATGCGAACGGATTTACCAAGATCACGCAGGCCTTTCTCGAAGGCGGGACAACGGCTGACGACTTGCGACAGCGCGAGGACCTGACACCCGACATCTATGCCACCCATGCGATGTCCTGGCTCGATCATGGCGCCACCATTATCGGTGGCTGCTGCGAGGTCGGGCCAGCGCATATCGCTGAAATCGCCCGGCGGCTGCGCGCCACGGGTCACACCATCGTCTAAGGAGCACGTTCCATGCCCGACCTGCCAACCTCTGCCCGCGTCGTCATCATCGGCGGCGGTGTCATCGGGTGCTCGGTTGCCTACCACCTGACCAAGCTGGGGTGGACCGATGTCGTGCTGTTGGAACGCAAGGCGCTCACCTCGGGCACCACGTGGCACGCCGCCGGTTTGATCGCGCAGCTGCGCGCGACCGCCAACATGACAAAGCTGGCCAAGTACAGCCAAGAGCTTTACGGCGATCTGGAGGCGGAGACAGGCGTTGCAACAGGCTTCAAGCGGGTCGGCTCCATCACCGCGGCGCTGACCCACGAGCGGTTGGAAGAACTGCACCGCCAGGCGGCCATGGCCCGCGCCTTTGGCGTGGATGTCGAGGAAATCTCGCCCGCCGAGGTCAAGGCGCGCTATGCGCATCTCAACATCGATGACGTCACGGGCGGTGTGTATCTGCCGCGCGACGGTCAGGGGGATCCGGCCAATATCGCGCAGGCCCTGGCCAAGGGTGCGCGGCAACGCGGCGCGCGGGTGCAGGAGCGGACGGCAGTGACCGGCCTGACGCGGGACGGGCGGCGCATTTCGGGTGTCGACTGGCAGGGCGAAGACGGCACGCGCGGCCACATCGCCTGCGACCACATCGTGAACTGTGCCGGGATGTGGGGCCACGCGGTGGGCCGCATGGCGGGCGTCAACGTGCCGCTGCAAGCGTGCGAACACTTCTACATCGTGACCGAGGCGATTGCGAGCCTGACCCAACTGCCGGTGCTGCGCGTGCCGGACGAATGTGCCTACTACAAGGAAGATGCGGGCAAAATGCTGCTGGGCGCGTTCGAGCCGAACGCCAAACCCTGGGCCATCGATGGCATCCCCGCCGATTTCGAATTTGACCAACTGCCCGAGACGGGCGGCGCATAACGGGTGTCGACTGGCAGGGCGAAGATGGCACAAGCGGCCACATCGCCTGCGACCACATCGTGAACTGTGCCGGGATGTGGGGCCACGCGGTGGGCCGCATGGCGGGCGTCAACGTGCCGCTGCAAGCGTGCGAACACTTCTACATCGTGACCGAGGCGATTGCGAGCCTGACCCAACTGCCGGTGCTGCGCGTGCCGGACGAATGTGCCTACTACAAGGAAGATGCGGGCAAAATGCTGCTGGGCGCGTTCGAGCCGAACGCCAAGCCCTGGGCCATCGATGGCATCCCCGCCGATTTCGAATTCGACCAACTGCCCGAGGATTTCGACCATTTCGAACCCATCCTCGAGGCGGCGGTGAACCGGATGCCCATGCTGGCGGAGGCGGGCATCCACACCTTTTTCAACGGCCCCGAAAGCTTTACGCCCGATGACGCCTACCACCTCGGCCTTGCCCCCGAGATGGACAATGTCTGGGTCGCGTGCGGCTTCAATTCCATCGGGATCCAATCCGCAGGCGGTGCGGGCATGGCACTGGCGCAGTGGATGGAGGATGGCGACAAACCCTTTGACCTGGGCGACGTCGATATCAGCCGAATGGAGCCCTTCATGGGCAACAAGACCTACCTCGCCGCCCGGTCGACCGAGACGCTGGGCCTGCTCTATGCCGACCACTTCCCCTATCGCCAGAAGGCCACCGCGCGCGGTGTGCGCCGCACGCCGTTCCATCAGCACCTGCTGCAGCACGGCGCAGTGATGGGCGAGCTGGCCGGTTGGGAGCGTGCCAACTGGTTCGCACGGCCCGGCCAGAACGCTGAATACCAGTATTCATGGAAACGGCAGGTGTTCTTTGACAACATCGCAGAAGAGCACAAAGCGATCCGCGAGAATGTTGGCATGTATGACATGTCCTCCTTCGGCAAGATCCGGGTGGAGGGGCCTGACGCCACCGCCTTTTTGAACTATGTCGGCGGTGGGCAGTACGACGTGCCCGTGGGCAAGATCGTCTATACACAGTTCCTCAACGACCGCGGCGGGATCGAAGCGGACGTGACGGTGACCCGCATCACCGAGACCTGCTATCTGGTGGTGACCCCTGCCGCCACGCGCTTGGCGGACCAAACGTGGATGATGCGCCATCAGGGTGATTTCAGCGTGGTCATCACCGATGTGACCGCAGGCGAGGGTGTGCTGGCCGTCATGGGCCCGAACGCACGCAAGCTGTTGCAGGCGGTCAGCCCTGCGGACTTCACCAACGACACAAACCCATTCGGCACCGCGCAGCAGATCGAGATCGGCATGGGCCTCGCCCGTGTGCATCGCGTCACTTACGTGGGCGAACTGGGGTGGGAGATTTACGTGTCGTCCGACATGGCCGGTCATGTGTTCGAAGTGCTGCATGAGGCAGGTCAGAACATGGGCCTCAAGCTTTGCGGTATGCATATGATGGACACCTGCCGAACGGAAAAGGGCTTCCGCCATTTCGGTCACGACATCACTTGCGAGGATCACGTGCTCGAGGCGGGACTGGGTTTCGCGGTCAAGACGGACAAGCCGGACTTTATCGGGCGCAACGCCGTGATGCGGAAGAAGGAGACCGGTCTGGAGACGCGGCTGGTCCAGTTCAAACTGACGGATCCCGAGCCGCTGCTGTATCACAACGAACCGATTGTGCGCGACGGCGAGATCGTGGGCTACCTGTCCTCGGGCAGCTATGGCCACCATCTGGGGGCAGCGGTTGGCATGGGCTATGTGCCCTGCAAGGGCGAAGCCGCCGCGGATATGCTGGGATCCACATACGAGATCGATGTGGCTGGCACGCGTGTGCTGGCCGAGGCATCGCTCAAGCCGCTCTACGATCCCAAATCGGAGCGGGTGAAGGTCTAGCGCCCTTCGAACCAGTCGCGTGCCAGCGTGGTCCAGCCGCGCGGCATGCCGTGGCCGCCGTCGTGTTCACAGAACGCAATCGCCCCCGCATCGCAGCTGTCATCCCATGTCCGGCACCGAAACGGATCGCCCATGTCGATCCGATCCGGATGGGTCCGGCAGGTATTGGCGCGTTTGGCCAGGGTCAGACTGTCCCAAACGCTGCCTTGGTGCCAATCACGGATGGCCCGCCCTTCGAAGGGCACCTGATTGTCGGCAAACCCATGGATATGCAGAAATCGCACCGGCGCATTGGGACAATCGGTGGTGTCGTTGGGTGCGCGCAGTGCGCCTGCAATGGACACGAACCCAGCAAAGTGCCCGGCTGCCTTGCACGCCATCAACCACGCCATCGATCCGCCCGCAGAGAACCCCGCGACATAGATTTTGTCCGGATGGATCGATGCCCTGGTGCGTGCATCTGCCACGACGTCGAGTACAAAGGCCACGTCGTCGCGTGCCCCGCCTGTACGCCCCGCCCAACGGCGGCTTTCGCGCCCGTCGATCGGTGTGCCGTTTGGCGCGATCACCACATAACCCGCATCCGCAAATTCGGATTTGATCCCGCCGCGGAAAATCATCTGACCGGTGGCGTTGTGGCCATGAAAAAAGACCAGCGCCGGGGCCCCTTTTGTGCCCGCCCCACCGTCAATCATATGATAGCTACCGCCATCGATCTCGCAGGCGGCCTCCGGGCCGCACTGGGCAGCAGCGAGTGTGGGCAAGACGAACAGCAGGGCAAGGATAAATCGCATGCCCGCATGGCTGCATATTTGTCGCCGCTTGGAAAGGTTCCGTGCGCCTGCGCTCGGGAACGTGATGAGGTCTTGCGTCCCGCCCGCGCATTTGAGAGGCGGAAGGGATGAGCACCGATTACACGCCGCCACAGGACCCGCTGGTGATCCTGCACGACGATGCAGAAATCCTCGCGGTTGATAAACCCGCAGGGTTGCTGAGCGTGCCGGGCAAGGGGCCGCATCTCGCGGATTGTCTCTTGGCACGGGTTCAGGCCGTTTGGCCCCAGGCGCTGCTGGTCCATCGGCTTGACCGCGACACAAGCGGTGTCATCGTCTTTGGCCTCACGCCGCATGCGCAACGCTTTCTGTCAAAGCAGTTCGAGCTGCGCGCGACACTGAAGACCTACGTTGCGCGGGTGCAGGGGCGGCTCAGCCCCAAGACCGGACGGGTCGACCTGCCCTTGGCCGTGGACTGGCCGAACCGACCGCGTCAGCACGTGGATCACGAGACCGGCAAACAAGCCGTGACCGATTGGCGCGTCCTGCGCGACAGCGCGGAGGAGACACGCGTGCGGCTGATGCCCCAAACGGGCCGCAGCCACCAGCTTCGCGTTCATATGCTGGCGTTGGGCCATGTGATCCTCGGTGATCCGCTCTATGCCTCGGGGGACGCGCGGGATCACCCGCGCCTCATGCTGCACTCCGAAGAACTACGCATCAAGCATCCCGACAGCGGCAAGATGATGCGGTTTCGCGCCCCTGCCCCGTTCTGAGCAGCATTTGACAGCGCCGCATCGGCCCATTTACCTTGACGCTATGATCGAAAGAGCTCACGGCGCGCCCGATCTACGGGCACCGACCTTTGCAGACATCATCGCCAGCTTGCGCGCCGGTGTCCGGGATTTCGCTGCAGCGCCGCATCTCGGTCTCTTCTTTTCGGGGTTCTATGTGGCCGTGGGGGCGGCCATCGCGGCTGTCACCTATGTGACAGGTACCACGTTCTGGTTGATCCTGGCGGTGTTGGGCTTTCCATTGATCGGCGCGTTTGCAGCCCTTGGGCTGTACGAGGTCAGCCGGCGCAGACAGGTCGGAGAAGCGCTGGATTTCGGCGCAATCGTCAGTGTTGTGTGGTCGGAACGCAGCGGCCAATTGCCCTGGCTCGCGGTGATGGTCGTGGTGTTGTTCCTGTTCTGGTTTTTTCTGGGCCACATGATCTTTGCCCTCTTTCTCGGGCTCTCCCCTATGACCAATATCTCGTCCTCTCCGGACGTACTGCTCAGCTCAGATGGCCTGGCGATGCTGGCCTTCGGCACCGCGGTCGGCGCTGCCTTTGCCGCGTTGACCTTTGCGATGAGCGTGCTCAGCATGCCAATGCTTCTGGATCGCGATGTGGATTTTGTGACGGCGCTGACCCACTCGATCAGCGCTGTCGCGCAAGCGCCGGTGATTTATCTGGGTTGGGGCCTGTTCATTGCCGCCGTGACACTTGCGGCCATGCTGCCGGTCTTTCTGGGCCTGTTTCTGGCGCTTCCCGTGTTGGGCCACGCCACCTGGCACCTTTATTGCGCTGTCACCGGCAACCAGGCACCAGCCAGATTTTGAAAATCTGGTCCTGGTCCAGATTTTGCAAAATCTGGCCGCCTGAACGGCTCCGTCACTCCGCAGCCCACCCCGAGACGGCCTTGACCTCAAGGAAATCCTCGACGCCCCAGATGCCGCCTTCGCGCCCATTTCCCGATTGTTTCATCCCCCCGAACGGCGACCCGGCTGCCCGGCTTGTCCCGTTCATCTCCACCATGCCCGAACGCAAGGCCTGCGCCGTTCGGTTCAGGCGCGCGCCATCCTGTGTCTGCACATAATTGGTCAGGCCATACACGGTATCATTGGCGATCTCGATGGCTTCGGCCTCGGTATCGAAGGGGATCATGGACAACACGGGCCCAAAAATCTCTTCACGCGCGATCGTCATCGTGTTTGTCACATCCGCAAAGACGGTTGGGCGGACGTAATATCCCTTGTTGAAACCTTCCGGGCGCCCTGGTCCGCCTGCCACAAGGCGTGCACCTTCGTCGATGCCTTGCTGGATCAGATCCTGGATCTTGGACCATTGCACAGCATTCACCACGGGTCCGATGTGGCGCCCGTCCGCCGACGCCGGGCCGACTGTAACCTTGGCGGCCACCGCTGCCGCTTCCTCGACCGCCGCTTCGTAGCGGCTGCGCTGCACGAGCATGCGACTGGGCGCGTTGCAGCTTTGACCGGTATTGTTCATCATATGCAGCACGCCACGTTTGACCGCTTTTTCGTCTGCATCATCAAAGACGATGTTGGCGCCCTTGCCGCCCAATTCCAGATGCACGCGCTTGAGCGTGTCGGCGGCATTCTTGGAAATCAGCCGGCCCGCGCGTGACGACCCCGTAAAGCTGACCATATCCACGTCCTCGTGCCCCGAGAGCGTTGTGCCCACACCCGGCCCGTCCCCGTTCACAAGGTTGAAGACACCCGGCGGAAAACCCGCCTCATCCATCAGCTCCGCAAAGATCATCGCATTCAGCGGGGATTCTTCGGACGGTTTCAGCACCATCGTGCAGCCTGCAACAGCCGCCGCACCCACTTTGAGCGTGACCTGGTTCATCGGCCAGTTCCACGGCGTGATCAGCGCCGCGACACCCACCGGTTCGTAGATGATGCGGTCGGACGGCGCATGGTCACCCAAAGCCCTGACAAAGTCGAAATCCTTGGCTGCACGTACGAAATTCTTGAGGTGCCATGTCCCCGCGCCCACCTGCTGGCTGCGCGCCATGTCGATGGGCGCACCCATCTCGGACGACATGGCCTGTGCCAAATCTTCGGCCCGCGCGTCATAGACGGCGATCAGCCTTTCCACCAACGCGATCCGCTCAGCGGGGTCGGTGTGCATCCAGGCCGGAAATGCCGCCTTGGCCGCGGCAATCGCCGCCTTCGCATCCGCGGCACCGCCCAGCGAAATCACGGCACAGGTTTCTTCGGTCGACGGATCGATCACGTGGTGATCGGTGCCCGCAACCGGGTCGACCCATTGGCCGTTGATATAGAATGCGCGTTTCTCAAGCATGGCGGCTCTCCTCTGGCGGACCTGCGTTTGACACTGGCGAGGGCAGAACGGGGATGCAAGAGCGGCCCGCGTCGCATATGACTATCACAGCGACAATATTCCTGACGGAGGACACCATGGGTTTGCGCATCAACGACACGATCCCCGATCTGACGGTCACAACGGATCATGGCACCTTTTCACTGCACGAGTGGATCGGCGACAGCTGGGCGATTCTCTTTTCGCACCCCAAGGACTTTACGCCCGTCTGCACCACCGAATTCGGCGCCGTGGCACAGCTGGCAGACGAATGGGCCGCACGCGGCACCAAGGTGATCGGCGTCTCCGTTGACGGGGTCGAAGACCACAAGAAGTGGAAAGGTGACATCGAGAAGGTGGCAGGTGCGCCAGCCGGCTTCCCCATCATCGCGGACGATGGCCTCGAAGTCTCAAAGGCGTTCGACATGCTGCCCGCCGAGGCGTACCTGCCCGACGGCCGTACGCCTGCGGACAGCGCCACGGTGCGCTCCGTGTTCATCATCGGGCCGGACAAGCAGTTGAAACTGTCGATGACCTATCCGATGACAGTGGGCCGTAACTTTGCCGAGGTTGTGCGCGCGCTCGACGGGCTGCAGATGTCGGCCAAAGGTGTGGCCACACCCGCGAACTGGGTCCCCGGCGAAGATGTCATCATCCCGCCGAGCGTGTCCAACGAGGACGCGAAAGCCAAGTTCGGCGCGTTCGAAACCGTCTTGCCCTACCTGCGCAAGACGAAAGCGCCGACTTAACCGCGTAGCTTGCCCCTGAGCTTGCGGATGATCTGACTCACACTGCGCCCGGTAGCCTCATTGGGCGCAGCTTCAACAAGCTCTAGGTAGCGCGCCCAGTCGTGCTGGCCTTTGATGGCCCCCTCTGCGACCGCGCAAAAGAGGTCGCAGGACCTGACGTGTCGCGCCTGCCAGAGGTGAAAAAACGCGTTTTCCCCGTAAAATGTGCCGGTGCCGAACATCCCGACATGCGACAGCGGCCAAATCGGGCGGATCGCAAAACGCGGAAATGTCAGCACAATGTCGACCCCAAGCTCTTCGGCGCGGTCCGTCAGGATCTGCGCGACATCGCCATCCGCGTACGGGGCCACGGTGGGTGAGTGCATCTGGCGATAGAGGTCACGACGAAACGCCATAAACATAGGCGCGGCGTAGATGTGGTCGGGCCGTTTGTAATGCGTGGTCTGCGCCAGTCCGGCCAAGGCGCCGCCATCCGCCGCTGCCGCCATTTCGGCGTAGGCCTCGTGGCTCAGCGGAAAGGCATCAATGTCAGCGACCATAACCACTTCATCCAGGCTATCATCGGCCAGAAGAGCGTCCATCCACCCGGCGTGGTCGGCCTTGTCATCACGCCATTGGCGCAAAGGCACCTCAAAATGATCAAAAACGCGCTTTTGCGCTTCGAGCATCCGGGGGTCGATATTGTAACGGTAAAAACTGTGGACGACCGGCGTGGAAGGCATGGTTGGGTTCTCCTCCGGTCAGGGCTGGCGATTGTTGTGGCGCGCTTTATGGCGCAACGCCCGAAGCCTGTCACCCCAGTTTCGCTTCATGCGACGCCAGCGATACAGGCGACTGCGTCCATCCTCGCCGCGTGCACCCTTGGCAGGATCGATCTGGCTGGTCGCCCCGGTCGTCAAGAACAGCGGCGGTGAGACGGTCAGGCCCATATTGGTCTCCGTCAGCCAGCGACGGGTTGCGTGATCCCATGGACAGTCGATTTTGGTGTGTTGCCCGAGAAAGGCATGTGCGCCAGCCCGCGTCCATAACAGCGCGGTGGCCAGCATCGGGAAATAATGGCCCCGCCGCACATCGATTTGCGTCCCGTCCACGTCGAGCGTGACCAAATGGGACGTGATCTTTTGCCGTTTCGCCCCAAGGTTCGCCACGCGCCAGTCGTCGCTGAGCCGTCCCCTTTGCCAGGTGACGATACTTTGAACCAGAACCATCGCGCGTGCATCGGGATCCATGTCATCCTCAAGGATCAGACCATAGGCCGCACCGCTTTGGACAAAGGCGGCAAGTGCGCGCAGATGGCTTTGGTATGCGCCGACCTCACCGCCATTTAGGGCGCGGCCAAAATACTTCTCTGCAGCTTGGGCATCATAGGCATCGACGTGCTCAGGCGGGGTCTGACGGCCGTCGACGCCGGGCACCCGAGAGAATGTGGTGTTTTGTGCGGTCAATGCCGTCTGCGCAGCCATCAAGCGATCAGGGCTGCTGTCGAGGTTGATGAGGAAAACAGCGAGGTCGGTCATCACACCCTCTGATGGGTCAGGGCGACGTATCGCCCTGACCTTTGGCGCAGCGGGCTTAACCCTCTGCGGCTTCTTCTTTCTTGACCTCTTCGCCGGTCTCCTGATCGACGACTTTCATCGACAGGCGGACCTTGCCGCG
>JBCBHM010000047.1:0-26466 GCA_038525585.1 Pseudomonadota bacterium | reverse complement strand
GATGCTTTGACGCCATCACCACATAGGCCCCGCCATAGGCCTTGCGCGTGATCACTGTCACCTTGGGCACCGTCGCCTCGCCATAGGCGAACAGCAGCTTGGCCCCGTGCTTGATCACGCCGCCGTATTCCTGGCTGGTCCCCGGCAGGAACCCGGGCACATCGATCAGCGTCAGGATCGGGATGTCAAAACAATCGCAGAACCGCACGAAGCGCGCCGCCTTGCGGGCGCTGTCGATGTCCAGCACGCCCGCCAGCACCATCGGCTGGTTCGCGACCACACCCACCGTCTGCCCCTCGAGCCGGATGAACCCGGTGATGATGTTCTTGGCGAACTCTTCCTGCAGTTCGTAAAAGTCGCCCTCATCAGCCAGCTTCACGATCAGCTCTTTCATGTCATAGGGCATGTTGGGGTTGGCGGGCACCAGAGTGTCGAGGCTGGGCTCC
Organism: Pseudomonadota bacterium; assembly: GCA_038525585.1. Taxonomy (GTDB): domain Bacteria; phylum Pseudomonadota; class Alphaproteobacteria; order Rhodobacterales; family Rhodobacteraceae; genus Tateyamaria. The sequence continues at coordinate 26,020 of JBCBHM010000047.1, read as the reverse complement.
ACCCGGTCGGGCGCATCAAAGAAGGGGCGCGTGGGCGGCTTTTGCCGGTTGTTGAGCGGCAGGAAATCGACGAGCCTGCGCACCTCGGCCAAAGCCTCGACATCGTTTTCGAACGCCCCGTCCGCGACGGAGGATTTGCGGGTGTGCGTGCTGGCCCCGCCCAGCTCTTCTGCGGTGACCTGTTCGTTGGTCACGGTCTTGACCACGTCGGGGCCGGTGACGAACATGTACGAACTGTCCTTCACCATGAAGATAAAGTCGGTCATGGCAGGCGAATACACGGCCCCGCCCGCACAGGGGCCCATGATCACGCTGATCTGCGGCACGACGCCCGATGCCTCGATATTGCGCTGGAACACCTCGCCGTAGCCCGCGAGGCTGTCGACGCCTTCCTGAATGCGCGCACCACCCGAGTCGTTGATGCCGATCACCGGCGCGCCGTTCTCCACCGCCATGTCCATGATCTTGCAGATCTTGGCCGCATGCGTCGCCGACACCGACCCGCCCAGAACGGTGAAATCCTGGCTGAAGATGTAGACCATACGCCCGTTGATGGTGCCCCACCCGGTCACCACACCGTCACCCGCGGGCTTTTGCGCCTCCATCCCGAAATCGGTGCAGCGGTGGGTCACGAACATATCGAACTCTTCGAACGAGCCCTCGTCCAGGACGAGGTCGACGCGTTCGCGCGCGGTCAGCTTGCCGCGGGCATGCTGGGCATCGATGCGTTTCTGACCCCCGCCCAGGCGGGCGGCGGCGCGGCGGTTTTCGAGTTCGGTGAGAATGTCGGTCATGGTGCCCCTCGGAAGCTTTGCGCGCACCATACAAGGGGGGATGGCTGGGATGAAAGCGCCATTCCGCATATTTGCAAAGTCTTTGCATCGCATCCCCTGCAAACTGCAAACCTGCAATTTCGGCCCGAGGCGCAAGGACATGTGCACGCCTGCACTGGACAGCTTCGTACCGCGCGCCTAGGTCTGCGCTCATGTCTTCTGCCGCTCGGGTCAAGTTCCTTGACCGCTCCACCCCACCGCACATCATCACGCTGATCCTGCTCGCAGGGGTCTCGGCCATGGTCATGAACATGTTCCTGCCGAGCCTGCCGAACATGACCGCCTATTTCGACACCGAATACCGGCTGATGCAGCTGTCGGTCGCGCTTTATCTCGCGGTGTCGGCGGTGATGCAGACGATCATCGGGCCGGTGTCGGACAATCTGGGCCGGCGCAAGGTGCTGATGTGGGGCGTCGTGCTGTTCATGCTGGCAACGCTGGGCTGCATCTTTGCCCCGACGGCGGAGGTCTTTCTCGTGTTCCGCATGTGCCAGGCGATCATCGCCGTGGCCATGGTGCTGAGCCGTGCGATCGTGCGCGACCTTTATGACCAGGATCAATCCGCCTCCATGATCGGCTACGTCACGATGGGGATGGCGGTGGTTCCTATGATCTCGCCCGGGATCGGCGGCCTGCTCGAGGAAGCGTTCGGGTGGAAGGCGAACTTTTGGGCGTTCTTCATCATCGGCGCGCTGCTGCTGTGGCTTGTCTGGGCCGATGTGGGCGAGACGGCGCAACCGTCGGACAAGACGGTTCTGGGCCAGTTTCGCGAATACCCCGAACTCCTGCGCTCGCCCCGGTTCTGGGGCTATTCGGCGGCGGCGGCGTTCTGTTCGGGGTCGTTCTTTGCCTATCTGGGGGGCGCGCCCTTTGTGGGCACGCAGATCTTTGGCATGGGTGAGGCAGAGCTTGGGTTCTACTTCGGCGCGCCCGCCATCGGCTACTTTATCGGCAACGGGCTCAGCGGGCGCTATGCGACCCGCTTTGGCGTCAACCGGATGGTCTTGTGGGGTAGTCTTGCGAACCTGTTCGGCACCGCGCTGTCGCTTGCGATCTTTGCCGCGGGCGCTGGCACGCCGATCAGCTTTTTCGCGATGATGACATTCGTGGGCCTCGGCAATGGCCTCGTGATCCCCAATGCGACCGCCGGTGCCCTGTCCGTGCGCCCGCACCTTGCGGGCACGGCCTCCGGCCTTGCCGGTGCGATCATGATCGGGGGCGGTGCGGCGCTGTCGGCGCTGGCCGGTTTCCTGCTGACGCCGGAAACCGGGGCCTTCCCGCTGCTTTACATCATGGTGCTGACGGGGCTTGCCGCGCTCTTGGCAATCGGCGCCGTCTACCGGCGCGAACGGCGGCTGCGGATCGCCTGATCGGACTTGCGGCGCACGCTTTGCAAACCTAGTGTCGCGATATTGCAAACCTGCAAAGGTGCCCGATGGCCGCCCCAAAACTCTACGCCGGTGCCAAGTTGCGCGAAATCCGCACACGGATGTCGCTGACGCAAAAGGAGTTTGCGTCCAAGCTGGGTGTGTCCCTGCCCTATCTGAACCAGATGGAGAACAACAACCGGCCCGTCAGCACGACCGTCGTGCTGAGCCTCGCGCAGGAGTTCGGGCTGGATGTGACCGAGCTGAGCGCCAGCGATGGCGAGCGGCTGGTGTCGGACATGCGCGAGGCGTTGGCCGACCCCGTCTTTTCCGCCGACATGCCGGGCCTGGCCGACCTGCGGCTGGCGGCCTCGAACGCACCGGCACTTGCGCACGCGTTTCTCGATCTGCACCGCGCCTACCGCCAGACGCACGAGCGGCTCGCCTCCCTCGATGAGGCGCTGGGGCGCGAGGATGCCCGCGCGCAACCCTCCCCCTGGGAGGAGGTGCGCGACTTTTTCCACTATTGCGACAACTACATCGATGCCGTGGACCGTGCGGCCGAGCATTTTGCCTCCGCCCAGGGACGGCACGGCAACATCCGGGTGGGCGCGGTTTCGGCACTGGCCAATGCAGGTGTGCAGGTCGCCTTTGGCGATGATGACACGTTGCGCCGTCTCGATAACGGGATCCTGCACATCTCGACCCGTGCGGCGCCGGAGACCCAGACCTTTCAGTTGTTGTTGCAAGTCGCGTTGACGCGGCAAGACCCCCTGCTCGAGGCGACGCTGGATCTGGCCCGGTTTCAAAGCGATGAGGCCCGGGCGATTGCCAAGATCGGCCTTGCCAACTATTTCGCGGGCGCTGCCCTCATGCCCTACACCGCGTTTCAGGAGGCCGCCCAGGCCACGCGGCACGATCTGGAACAGCTGGCCACCCGGTTTGGGGCCAGCATCGAACAGGTCTGCCACCGCCTGTCGACGCTCCAGCGTCCGGGTGCCAAGGGCATCCCCTTTTTCTTTGTCCGTGTCGATCAGGCGGGCACGATCACCAAGCGGCACTCGGCCACGCGCCTGCAATTTGCCCGCTTTGGCGGCGCCTGCCCGCTGTGGAACGTGCACCGCGCGTTCGAACAACCCGGCCAGTTCCTGCGGCAGCTGGCCGAAACACCCGATGGCGTGCGCTATATCAGCCTCGCCCGCGACGTGTCGAAACCGGGCGGACGGTTCGGCGCCCCGGTGCGCCGCTATGCCATCGCGCTGGGGTGCGAGGTGCGGCACGCCCCGGCGCTCGTCTATGCGGACGGGCTGGATGTGGGCCGGGCGGAGGCGTTTGAACCCATCGGCATCTCGTGCCGCATCTGCGAGCGCGACCGCTGCCACCAACGCTCTGTCCCGCCGCTGGAGCGGCAATTGTCCGTGGACCCGGATGTGCGCGGGGTGCTGCCCTACGCGGTGCGCTAACGCCGCGCGGCGCGCCAGCCCGCTGCCCGCGCCTCGTCCGCGGTGCAAAACCAGCGCTCGCCGCGGGCTTCGATGATGCCGGTCTGTTCGTAATAGTCCTGCCCCGGCACATGGAATATGCGCCCGTTGCCCGACACGTTGCCCTTGATCCGGCATGTCGGATCGGGCGGGATACGCCCCTTGGCCCGGGTCTTGCGGAACCATGCGGGCGACTGGACCCGCATCCCGTGCAAGCCCCGGTCAGCGACAAAGGCCGCCTTTTCATCCAGGTCGTAGTCCATGCCGTAGCGGCGATAGGCAAAGGCCCAGCCTTGGCCCACAATCTCTTGCCCCATATCGAGGCCGGCGACATCGCAGGTCGCCACGATACGCCCGTACCGATCCGTATCCCGCCTGGTGCAGGTCGCGATGCGCCCCTCAAACCGGGCGCGGACCTGCGCTGTCACCCAGGCGCCGCAGTCAAAGCCGGGGCCCAGCTCCGTCTCGCAGGTCTGGTCCAGCTCGGGGGCGTCGATGGCGTGCAAGCGCACGCGCGTGCCCGCCACATCAATCGTGTCGGCATCGATGACGATGATCGGGCCACGCAGCTCGGCCATCGCAACCATCGGTAGAAGCGCCAGAACAAGCGCGGAACAAACCCTTAACATGAGGTTAACTTGCGCGCCGCAGGCCCCCGGATCAAGGGGGAGCGGCGCGACAGGTTAACGCTGCGCGGTCTCCCAATCGGGATGCACCCATGGCACGTCGTTGCTGGCGGGCAGCGGGGCGCGGCCCAGGATATGGTCGGCCATCTTTTCGCCCGTCATGATCGAGGGGCCGTTCAGATTGCCATTGGTGATGCGCGGAAAGACCGAGCTGTCGACCACGCGCAACGCCTCCACCCCGATCACGCGGCCCTCGGGGTCCACCACGGCGTCGGGGTCATCCACGCGGCCCATGCGGCAGGTGCCGCAGGGGTGGTACGCGCTTTCGGCGTGTTCGCGGATCACATCGTCGAGGTCGGCGTCGCTTTGCGCGGCAGCGCCGGGCTGGATCTCGTGTTTGACAAAGGGTTCCATCGCGGCTTGGGCAAAGATCTCGCGGGTCAGGCGGATGCAGGTCCGGAACTCCTCCCAATCCTTCGGATCGCTCATGTAGTTGAAGGCGATCTTGGGATCATCCGCGGGATTGGCCGAGCGCAGCGAGACGCGCCCCCGGCTCACCGACCGCATCGGCCCGGTATGGGCCTGAAACCCATGCCCTTCGGCGGCCGTCTTGCCGTCATAGCGCACGGCGATGGGCAGGAAATGGAACTGGATGTCCGGATAGCGGATCCCCGCCCGGCTGCGGATGAAGCCGCAGCTTTCAAAGTTGTTCGAGGCGCCGAGCCCGGTCTTGGTGAACAGCCACTGCGCCCCGATCACCGCCTTGGACAAGATGTTCCAGTGTTTGTAGAGCGTGATGGGCTGTTTCGAGGCGAACTGGATATACATCTCCAGATGGTCCTGAAGGTTGCCGCCGACGCCCGGCCGGTCGGCGATCACGTCAATCCCGTGTGCGGCGAGGTCTGCGGCGGGGCCGATGCCCGAGAGCATGAGGATCTTGGGCGAATTGATGGACGAGGCGGCGAGGATCACCTCGCGCCGGGCGCGCACCACCTGCCCACCGGCCAGAGCGACGCCCGTGGCGCGCCCATCGTCCAGGATCACGCGTTCGACCAATCCGCGCAGCAGATCGCAATTGGCACGCTTGAGCGCAGGCCTGAGGTAGGCATTTGCCGCCGACCACCGGCGCCCCTTATGCACGGTCTGCTCAAAGGGGCCGAACCCCTCCTGTTGCCGGCCGTTATAGTCCTGGGTGACCGGATAACCCGCCTGCCGTCCCGCCTCGACAAAGGCGTGGAATAGCGGGTTGGTGCGCGGCCCGCGCGTTACATGCAGCGGCCCGTCGGTGCCGCGCCACGCCGGATCCCCACCGTGCCCGCCATCGTGCCAGCTTTCCATCCGCTTGTAGTAGGGCAGCACGTCGGCATAGGCCCAACCGTCCGCGCCGGTTTCGGCCCAATGGTCAAAGTCGTGGGCGTGCCCGCGCACATAGACCATCCCGTTGATCGACGACGACCCACCGACGACCTTGCCGCGCGGACAGACAAGCCGCCGCCCGCCCAGATGCGGCTCGGGCTCCGAGACATAGCCCCAGTCGTACCGCATCATGTTCATCGGATAGGACAGGGCGGCGGGCATCTGGATGAACGGGCCCGCATCGGTCCCGCCATGCTCGATCACCAGCACCGATTGCCCGGCCTCGGCCAGCCTGTAGGCCACGGCACAGCCTGCCGATCCGGCCCCCACGATCACATAATCCGCTTCCATATCACTCACCCCAGGTGATTCCGCGATGGGTCAAGGATGCGTAGCACCGCGCGCACGCGCGGCTTGTCCTTGAGGCATCGGGGAATCGCATTTCATACTCGTCGCGGTGTCTTGAGGCGCAGATCGCGCCCTCAAGCACCTCTCAGCACATTCAAACCGTTCTCCAAGAAAAACACCTCCCTCCCCCGCTGACCCGCCCTTTTTCAGAACGGAGCCTCCAGATCGCCCATGCGCACGTAAACCGACTTCAACTGGCTGTAGTGTTCGATCGCCGCCTTCGAATTCTCGCGCCCCACGCCGGAGCGTTTGGACCCGCCAAAAGGTGCCTCCACCGGCGCGTCGTTGTAGGTGTTGATATAGCAGGTGCCCGCCTCGAACGCGGCCGCCACCCGGTGCGCGCGGGTCAGGTCGCGGGTGAACACGCCCGCCGCCAGCCCGTATTCGGTGTCGTTGGCGCGCGCCATCACCTCAGCCTCGTCCTCGAAATCCAGCACCGCCATCACGGGGCCAAAGATCTCTTCGCGGGCGATGGTCATGTCGTCGGTCACGTCGGCAAACACCGTCGGCTGCAGGTAAAACCCGTCCCGCTCCAGCCGCTGCCCGCCATAGACCAGTCGCGCGCCTTCGGCCTCGCCCTTGGCGATGTAGCCTTGCACGATCTCCATCTGCTGCGCGCTGACCATCGGGCCAAAGGACGTCTCGGGGTCTTGCGGATCGCCAATCACGGCACCCGCCAGACGGTCGGCCAGGCGCGACAGGAATGCCTCCTTGATCTCGCGATGCACGAACACGCGCGTGCCATTGGAACAGACCTGCCCCGAGGAATAGAAATTGCCGAGGATCGCACCGGAGACGGCGTTTTCGATATCGGCATCCTCGAACACGATCATCGGGGACTTGCCGCCCAACTCCATCGTCACATGCTTGATGCCCGCCGCCGCCGCGGCATAGACCTTGGCCCCCGTGGGCACGGAGCCGGTCAGCGATACCTTGTCGACACGGTCGTCACCGACCAGGGCGGCGCCCACCTCGCCCATGCCCTGCACCACGTTGTAGACGCCCGCAGGTGCCCCCGCCTCGTGCAGGATTTCGGCCACTTTCAGGGCACAGAGCGGTGTCGTCTCGGACGGTTTGAACACCATCGTGTTGCCGCAGGCCAGCGCCGGCGCCCCCTTCCAGCAGGCGATCTGCGTAGGGTAATTCCACGCGCCGATGCCAACGCACACGCCCAGAGGTTCGCGGCGGGTATAGACCCAATCCGCGCCCAGCTGGATATGCTCGCCGGTCAGCGTCGCGGCCATGCCACCGAAATACTCCAGCGCATCCGCGCCCGAGGTCGCATCGACCACCGAGGTCTCCTGATAGGGTTTGCCGGTGTCATAGGTCTCGAGCACGGACAGGTCGTGGTTGCGTTCGCGCATGATGTCGGCCGCGCGGCGCAGGATGCGCCCGCGCTCGGTCCCCGTCATCGCGGCCCATGCGGCCTGCGCGCCACGGGCCGAGGCCAGTGCCGCGTCCACAATCGCGGGGGTCGCGGCATGCACTTGCGCGATCTTTTCGCCGGTCGCGGCATAGATCACGTCGATGGGCGTGCCACCCGTATCCTCGACATAGCGGCCACCGATAAAGTGGCTGGCGGTGGGTTGGGTCTGCATCATCTGTCCTCGAAAAATAGGTGCCGGTGGCGGCCGATCCGCCACCGGCGCAGGCGTTACTCCGCCGGAGCGGTGCCCATGGTCACATTGCCCAGACGGTCGCGATGCATCAGCACCCACGCGATGGCGGCGATGTAGATGCCGATCACCGCGGTGCCGACCCACTGGATCTGCAGCCACTGGCTTTGAAACAGCAGGGTCAGCACGAACAGCAGGGCGGCATTGCCCAGCACGTACTGGATCTTGCCAAAGCGGTCGGCGGTGATGTCCAGGTTGTCGGTGTAAAGCCGGATCAGCGAGTCAAACGAGTTGATCACAAAGAGGATGCCCACGACCGTCATCGACCAGTTCACGAGGCCGGTCATGTCGATGGCATTCAGGTGATACCAGTAGGCCACCGTGAACCATACGCCCAGCGGGATCGATGGGAAGATCAGCAGGGCCGCCAGCAGCTGCCATGTCCGCAATCCACCGACAAAGCGCGAGGTGAACTGCCCGATCATGATCGACCAGGCGAACCACCAGAAGAGGTAAAACTCGTGATATTCCGTCAGCGGGATGATGAACTTGTGGATGTTGGCGAAATAGCCGCCGATGTTGCTGCCCGTGCTCAGGAACTCACCAAAGCTCATGCCCGCGTTGATCCACATCCCCGCGATCAGTGCAAAGAAGACGAAGGTCGAGGCGACCGACAGGATCTTGACGTATTTGATGTCGGTGGACGAATAGGACGCCGCCAGGATCACCAGGAAGCAGATGACGTAGAAGGCCGGGATGACCGTCTCGCCATCGCCCACTTCGGGGATGTAATAGGGCATGTAGATCAGGAACAACGCGCCGGTGAACGCACAGGTCGTGATGATGACCAGGTTGTTGATCAGCTTGACGATGCCATTCTCGAAAAACTTCACATGCGGTTCGACCGCGCAGAAGTAGAACGCCGTCAAAAAGTAGAACGCCCAGATCAGAAAGCCCCAGAACCCGAACTCGAGCGCCAGTGGATTGGTGAACGCATAGGCAGGCTCCGCCGCCGTGTCGGCGTAGAGCGGGAAGTCAAAGGCGATGGGGAACATGATCAGCCCCACATCGAGGCCGGAAGTGAACAGGATCGCGATGAACACGAACAAGCTGACCGGTTGCGGGCCGGTGAGGCGCACGTTCCAGTATTTGACGGTGATGAACGCGACCAGCACAAAGGCCAGGATCACACCGAATGAGATGATTGTTGTGAGCATGTGAAAGGTCCCTCCTTGTCGACCCGGTGGCTGTGGTGCCTGTGTTTTGGTCCATCACACCTTGGCACCGAAGGTGACGTGATGGTTTATTCTCCGCGCGGAAAGCGTTGATTTTCCTCAACATCGTTGAGGTCCATGTGATTGCGCATATAGCGTTCGGATGCGCGCTGCAGCGGTTGGTAGTCCCACGGGTAATACCCGCCCTCGCGCAACGCCTCATAGACGACCCAGCGGCGCGCCTGGCTTGCGCGGACATCCGCGTCATAGCGGTCGAGATCCCAGCGCGCCTCCGCCTTGGCGCGCAATTGCGTCACCGTGCCCTGATGTTCGGGCCGCGCGGCGAGGTTGGTCAGCTCATGCGGATCGGCCTCCAGATCAAAGAGCTGATCGGGATCGAGCGCGCACCGATTGTACTTCCACTTGCCATAGCGCAGCGACACCATGGGGGCATAAGAGCCTTCGGCGGCATATTCCATGGCCACAGGCGCGGTGCGTGCGACGCCCTGCCCCTGCGGCACAAGGCTTTGGCCCGTGGTCCAGGGCGCCACCTCGGACATGTCGACGCCCGCCAGATCGCAGAGCGTCGGGCAGACGTCGATGTTGCTGACCGGGTCGGTCACCAGCCCCGGCGTCATCGACGGTGCGCAGATCATCAGCGGCACCCGTGCCGAGCCTTCGTAGAACGACATCTTGAACCATAGCCCACGCTCGCCCAGCATATCGCCGTGGTCGGAGACAAAGAGGATGATTGCCTCTTGCCGCGTCGCCTCCAACGCTTCCATCACCGCGCCGATCTTGTCGTCGAGATAGGAGATGTTGGCGAAATAGGCGCGGCGCGACCGGCGAATGTCATCTTCGGTGATGTCAAAGCTACGCCAGTCATTGGCGTCAAAGATGCGCTGTGCATGCGGGTCATGGTCGGCATAGTCCATCGCCGGAACCTGCGGCAACAGGTGCTCGCAATCCTCGTACAGATCCCAGTATGTCTTGCGCGCAACGTATGGGTCGTGCGGGTGGGTAAAGCTGACCGTCAGGCACCAGGGCCGCGCGTCGTGGCCGCGCGCGAGGTCATAGACCTTGCGGGTCGCGTGGTAGGCGACCTCGTCGTCATACTCCATCTGGTTCGAAATCTCGGCGACCCCTGCCCCGGTCACGGAGCCCATGTTGTGATACCACCAGTCGATCCGCTCGCCCGGCTTGCGGTAATCCGGCGTCCAGCCGAAATCGGCGGGGTAGATGTCGGTGGTCAGCCGTTCCTCGAACCCGTGCAGCTGGTCGGGGCCGACAAAGTGCATCTTGCCCGCAAGGCAGGTCTGATAGCCCGCCCGGCGCAGGTGGTGCGCATAGGTGGGGATGGATGAGGGGAATTCGGCGGCGTTGTCATACACGCCTGTGACGCTGGGCAACTGGCCGGACATGAACGACGCGCGCCCCGGCGCACAGAGCGGCGAGGCGGTGTAGCAGTTGGCAAAACGGGTCGAGCGTGCGGCCAGCGCCTTGAGGTTGGGGGCATGCAGCCAATCGGCGGGACCGTCGGGGAACAACGTCCCGTTCAGCTGATCCACCATGAAAATCAGTATGTTGGGCCGGGTCATGACCGCACGCCGATCAGATGGTCGAGCGCGCGGAGCGCTGTCGCCTTGGCCGCCTCGGCCGTCGTGCCACCGCCCAGTGCAGCGCGCAGGTAAAGCCCGTCGATCAGCGCGCCCAGCATGGCCGCATCCGCGTCGGGCGTTGCACTCAGCGGGCGCAGGGCATGCCGCAGATTGCCGTGCAGGCGCATCTGGTAGAGACGCAACAGCCGGTTGGTTTCGCGGTTCGTCGCCGCCTGCGCATAGAGCGTCATCCAGGCGACAATCGTCGCGGGATCAAAGGAGGACGCGGTAAAGCTCGCGTCAATCAGCGCCTCGGCCCGGCCCCGCGGGGTCCGCGCGGCTTGCAGCGCCGTCACGACCTCTTGTCGGAACCCGCGCAGGATATGGCGCATCGCCGCGAAAAAGATCTGGTCCTTGCCGCCAAAGTAATGGTGCGCCAGGGCCGAGGACATGCCCGCCCGCCGCGCGATCTGGCTGACGGTGACATCCAGCGTCCCCGCCGCCCCGATCTCGGCGATCGTGGCGCGCACCAAGGCGTCGCGCCGTATCGGTTCCATCCCCAGCTTTGGCATGGCGGGCAGCTTGGCGGTTTTTTATTGACCCGTCAATCAAGAAAACCGGTCAGAGCTTGGTCGCCGGGCTCGGCGGCGTGATCGCCCGGCGTTTCAGCACCGCCTCGCGCCACGTGATATAGGTGACGGCGCCCAGGATCAGCAGACCGCCCAGGATCACCCAGATATCCACCGGCTCGGCAAAGAACAGCGCCCCCAGCAGCACCGCCCAGACCAGCTGCAGGAACGTCACCGGCTGGGTCACGGTCACGGGTGCGGCGGCAAACGCCATGGTCATGGTGTAGTGCCCGGCGGTGGCGAAACAGGCGACCACGAACAGCAGGCCAAGGTCGGCCCAGGTGGGCGTGACCCAATCGGCGAGAGCAAAGGGCGCAAGCCCGATGGTCACGAAGATCGACAGCATGCCGACGACCACGGCAGGCTTGGCCTCGTCCGCCATGATCTTGGCCAGCAGGTACGAGCCCGCAAAGAACACCGCGCAAAAGACCATCGCGATGTGCCCCGGTGCGACCTCGCGAAACCCCGGCCGCAGGATCACCGCCACACCGATCAGTGCCACGACCACCGCGGCAATGCGCCGTGCCGCCAGCCGTTCGCCCAAAAACAGCGCCGCGCCGATGCTCACATAGACCGGGGCCAAGTAGTTCATCGCCGTCACCTCGGCGATGGGAATGCGCGTCATCGCGTAAAACCACAGCATCACGCCAATCGCGTGAAAGGCGCCGCGCGCACCAAAAAGCCCCCATTGCCGTGGCGTGACCCGCGCCGCGCGCAACGCGGGCAGCATCGGCAGCAGGAACACCAGACCCAGCACATAGCGCAGAAACGCCGCTTCGGCGGGCGGCACGCGGGTGCCCATGATCTTGACCAGAGCGGTCACCGCGACAAAGCAGAACCCCGTCACCAGCATCCAAAAGATGCCCACCATGGGATTCTGTGCCTGCGGGGTCATGGCCGCATCAAGGGGCAAAGCGCGGGCGCGCGCAACCTACATCCAGTACAGCAGCTTGAATGCAATCGCCCACATCGTCAGCGCGATGATGGCATCCAGCAGCTGCCACGCCCGCGGCCGGGCAAAGAGCGGCGCAAGCGCCCGCGCCCCGTAGCCCAGCGAAAAGAAGAACACGAAGCTCGCCAGCACAGCCCCGATGCCAAAGGTCATGCGATCCGGATATTGCGCCGAGATCGAGCCGATCAAAACCACGGTGTCCAGGTAGACATGCGGGTTCAGCCAGGTGAGCGCGAGCAGTGTCAGGATGGCGGTGCGCAGGCTTTGCGTCTCTTCACCGTCCGCGGCCAGCACCTGCCCGCCGCGCCAGGCCGAGCGGGCATTGGTCCACCCGTACCACAGCAGGAACGCCGCCCCGCCATAGCGCATCAGCGGCTCGAACCAGGGCACCGCCTCGGCCAGCGCACCGAAACCCGCCACCCCGGCCACGATCAGCACCGCGTCCGAGATGGCACAGGTCAGCACCACAGGCAGGACATGCGCCCGCCGCAGCCCCTGTCGCAGCACAAACGCGTTCTGCGCCCCAATCGCGAGGATCAACGACAAGGAGAGCAGGAAACCGGGAAGGAAAGACGCCATGGCAGAGCTCGCAAATTCGGTCGCACCTGCCTATCGGCGCGGTCCTGCCGCGACAAGCGGATTTCAGCTATTCGTTTTTTGCACAGCAGGAATGCGTGTTTGCACGAAGACATGTGTCATATGCATAGCTATATCGGGCGGACTGAAAGAAACACGTACTGCCAGCAGATGTCAGCTGACCGGGATATCACGTTGATCTGATCATTGATGATTGGCGTATGACCTTACGACACACATATGCTGGTCAACGATAACAAGGATGAAATCCGATGCTTGACGACACATACGCAGTTGATCTGACCAAGCAGGACCTCGAACTGATCGAGGCCGCCTTGCAGACCCAGGAAAAGATCCTGTCGGTGCAAAGCCGCGCCGGTGGCAGTGCCGCGCGCGCCCGTTTGAACGATCTCAAGGGCCTGATGCGCCGCCTGCGCCGCCAGACACCATCACCGCAAGGGGCCGAAGCCCCAAGCTGGAGCCAGACGGCCCGCTCGCTGTTTTTCTGAACCGCACCCTACTCAAGGATGCGAAACGCCGCTCTCGGGGATGAGGGCGGCGTTTTTTTATTGCTTTGGTGTGTGGCGGCGCGCGAGCGGTTTGCGGCTTGGGTCGGCGCTTAAGACTATGGCAATGTGTCTACCCTAGAGCGGCGACATGCCGAGTCATGAGTGTGCGTCCTGTCAGGTGGCCGGATTTGGGTGATTTGGGCTGATTTTTTTCAGCCTGGACGCACGTTATAGTGTAACGGCTACAGCTTTATGACATCGCAGCGGCGAGCGACCCGGTTTGAGCGGTTTGAAGCCGAACCATGTGGCCACCAGGACGCGTGCCGTTCGGCCTGTACCGATGGGATTCCGACGGTGTCATCGCTGCGCGCGAGGATTTGATCCATGTCAACTCAGGTTGACACTTTTTGTGGCACGCTCGCATGGCACAGATGGAGGTCACCATGCGCATTCTCTTCGTTCACCCCAATTATCGGTCCGGCGGCGCAGAGATCGCGGGCACGTGGCCGCCCGCATGGGTCGCATACCTGACCGGGCATTTGCGGCAAGCGGGCTTTGACGACATCCACTTTGTCGATGCGATGACCGATAACCTGACCGACGCCGATCTGGCCCAACGCATGGAGGCGCTGGCGCCGGATGTGGTCGGCGTCACCGCCATCACCCCGTCGATCTACCGTGCCGCGGATGTGCTGCGCATCGCGCGCGATGTGGTCCCCAATGCGGTGCGGGTGATGGGCGGCGTGCACGCCACATTCATGTACAAACAGGTGCTGACCGAGGCGCCTTGGATCGACGTGATCGTGCGCGGCGAAGGTGAGGAGATCTGCACCGAATTGATGCACGCCATCGCAGACGGCCGCTTTCCCGCCGACCGGCACAAGATCAAGGGGCTCGCCTTTACCGACGGCGACACGATTGTGGCGACCCAGGCCGCCTCCACCGTCAAGGACCTGAGCAAGATCAAACCCGACTGGTCGGTGCTGGAATGGTCGAAATACATCTACATCCCGCTGAACACGCGCGTTGCGATCCCGAACCTCGCGCGCGGCTGCCCCTTTACCTGCTCGTTCTGCTCGCAATGGAAATTCTGGCGTGATTACCGCGTGCGCGACCCTCGGGACGTGGTGGATGAGATCGAGGATCTGGTGGAAACCCACGGCGTCGGCTTTTTCATCCTCGCGGATGAGGAGCCGACCATCAACAAGAAGAAATTCGTGGCCTTCTGCCAGGAACTGATCGACCGCGGCCTGCCCAAACGGGTCAAGTGGGGGATCAACACGCGGGTCACCGATATCTACCGCGACAAGGATCTGCTGAAGTTCTACCGCAAGGCGGGGCTGGTCCACGTGTCGCTGGGCACCGAGGCGGCCGCGCAGATGAAGCTCGACACGTTCAACAAGGAAACCAAGGTCAAAGAGAACAAGACCGCCATCCGCCTGCTGCGCGAGGCCGACATTCTGGTCGAGGCGCAATTCATCGTGGGCCTCGACAATGAAACGCCCGAAACGCTCGAGGAAACCTACCGCATGGCGTGGGATTGGCAGCCCGATCTGGCGAACTGGTCGATGTACACGCCCTGGCCCTTCACGCCGCTGTTTCAGGAGTTGAAGGATCAGGTCGAGATCTTTGATTTCTCGAAATACAATTTCGTCACGCCGATCATGAAACCGGCTCGGATGGAACGGGGCGAGTTGCTGGATGGCGTCATGAACAACTACCGCCGGTTCTACAGCCGCAAGGCGCTGTTCCACTATCCCTGGCGCGGCACGGGGTTTCGGCGCCGGTACCTACTGGGCTGTCTTTACGCCTTTTTGAAGGCCGGGTTCGCGCGCACCTTCTATGATCTGGGCAAGGCCGGGTATTGGGGTCCGCAGACCAAGAATTCGGTCGATTTCCACTTTGACGAGACCCGCGAACTGGCCGAGGCGCAGTTGGAAGACTGGGAGGCGTCCGCGGACAGGGCCGCCCGTGCCCGGGAGCGGCGCGACGCGGTCAAGGCGCAGACCATCGCGCGCAAACAGAGCGTCAAGATGCCGAACGGGGCCGAGATCAAGGCCTGCGGCGGCGGCACCCAGCACATGGAGGATGTCTGAGGATGCACATGCGCCCTCGGGCGTGATCGGGCCAAACGCGGTGCTGCAACTGGTCCCCATCCTCGACCGCGCGCTTGGTTCGGACCGCCGCGCGCACATCCTTGCGCGCGCGGGCATTTTCGACCTGCCCGACGGCTCGGGCATGATCCCCGAAACCAGTGCGGCCCGCCTGCACAGCGCGCTGCGCGCGGCAGAGCCCGAAATGGCCCCCGCTCTGGCCGCCCATGCAGGCCTGGCCACGGCCAACTACATCCTCGGGCACCGCATCCCGACCCCGGCCCAATGGGTGCTGAGGGCGCTGCCCAAAGGGCCCGCGGCTCGTCTTCTCTCAAGGGCCATCGCCAAACATGCCTGGACCTTTGTCGGCTCGGGCCGCTTTCACGTGATCGACCCGTGGACCTTCGAGATCGAGGATAATCCGCTGATCCGGGGCGCGCAGAGCGACACCTGCCTGTGCGACTGGCACGCAGCCGTGTTTGCCCGCCTGTACCAGGCGCTGGTCGCGCGGGATTGCATGTGTATGGAAACGCGATGTGCCGCCAGCCACCCAGGCAACCGCTGCCGGTTCGCGCTGCGCCGCTTCGGTGCCGGACGACGTTAACCCAGCTGGTCCATCACCTCGTCCGACGCCTCGAAATTCGTGGTCACCCGCTGCACGTCGTCATCATCCTCGAGCGCGTCGATCAGCTTCATCAGCTTTTCCATCGCGTCCAGGTCCATCTCGGTCGTGGTGGTGGGTTTCCACACCAGCTTGGTGCTGTCGCTCTCGCCCAGTTCCGTCTCCAGCGCGGTCGACACATCGTTCAGATCGGTATCGGCGCACCAGATCACATGCCCGTCCTCGGCGCTTTCCACGTCTTCGGCGCCCGCCTCGATCGCGGCCATCATCACCGTATCGGCATCGCCCACATCGGCGGAATATGTCACCTCGCCCTTGCGCTCGAACATGAACCCGACCGACCCCGTCTCGCCCAGGTTTCCGCCGTTCTTGGTAAAGGTCGAGCGGACGTTCGACGCCGTGCGGTTGCGATTGTCGGTCATCGCCTCGACGATCACGGCAACGCCGTTTGGCCCGTAGCCCTCATAGCGGATCTCTTCGTATTCCTCGCCCTCACCGGCCTGCGACTTCTTGATCGCGCGCTCGATATTGTCCTTGGGCATGGACTGGCCCTTGGCCTCCTTGACGGCAAGGCGCAGGCGCGGGTTCTTGTCGGGGTCGGGATCGCCCATCTTGGCGGCGATGGTGATCTCCTTGCTCAGCTTGGAAAAGAGCTTGGCCCGGATCTTGTCCTGCCGCCCCTTGCGGTGCTGGATGTTCGCCCATTTTGAATGGCCTGCCATGGCTGCCTCTCCCGTGGTCCTCGTCGCATCGGCGCTGCTATACGGCAAGGGCGGCGGCAGGGGCAAGGCCACGCTGTGCAGATGCGCAGGGCCGATGCGCCTCGCAGCCGCGCGCAGGCATCCTATGGTGTCGGTCAGCACAGCACGGAGGTCGCCATGGGCGTCATGATCGAAGGCCGCTACCGGGTCGAAGACCCGGCGCCCGACACCAGCGCGCAAGGCGCGTATGAACGCGCCCGCAGCACGCTGCGCCATTGGATCACGCCCGATGGGCCCTTTCCGCCCGATCCGGGGCGCTATCACCTTTTCGTGGCGTGGAACTGCCCCTGGGCGCACCGCGCCCTGTTGGTCCGCGCGGTGCTGGGCCTGCAGGACGTGATCACGACCAGCGTCGCCCTGCCCCGTCGCACCGATCAGGGCTGGGTCTTTGAGGACGAACCACTGCTGGGCGCGCGATCCTTGCACGAGGTCTACGCGCGCCAAAGCCCGCCCTATACCGGGCGCGTCACCGTCCCCGTGCTCTGGGACACGCACACCGAACAGATCGTATCCAACGAAAGCGCCGATATCGCGCGCATGCTCTGCCTCGCCTTCGACCCGCAGCGCCGCCTCGTGCCCGCAGCGCTTGTCGATGAGATCGACCGCTGGAACGGGATGATCCACACACGCATCAACAACGGTGTCTACCGCGCAGGCTTTGCCCGCACACAAGCCGCCTATGACGACGCGGTCCACGACCTCTTTGCCGCCCTTGATACGGTAGACCAGCACCTCGCCCGTCACACGACCCTCATAGGCGAGACTGTGACGGAGGCTGACCTGCGCCTGTTCCCAACGCTCGCCCGCTTTGACGTCGCCTACCATTATGCGTTCAAATGCAATCTCGCGCGGCTCAGCGATTATGCGCATCTGTGGGATTATGCCCGCGCGCTTTACGCCCTGCCCGGCGTCGCGGACACGGTGGCGTTCGACATCTACAAGGCCGGCTATTTCTCCCCGTCCGAGCTGCGCAACCCGTTGGGCATCGTCCCCGCAGGCCCCCGCATCGACTGGACCGCCCCGACACGCCGCACGCTCCGCCTTCCCTGATCCAAGATCCTCATCTTGCCGGATAAACTCCGGGGGGGCCGCAGGGCGGGGGCAGAGCCCCCACTGCCTGCAACCACAAAACCCCTACATCTGGGGCAGTTTCCGGCCCGCGGCCGTCGCCTCCGCCGCAGCCGCAATGCGCTTGGCCCGTGTGCCATCCGTCTTTGCCAGCTTGACCCAGCGCAGCACGTTGCGCCGGTAGGATGGCGCCAGACCGTCCCACACCGCGCGCGCCGGACCCAGGGCCACGTTCAAATCCTCCGGCACCTCGAGCCGGTCCACATCGGCCATGAAATCCCACAAGCCGCTCGCCTTGCCTGCGGCAACGGCCGCGCGCCCCGGCGCACGCATCTGTCCCGCAGCCTCCAGCGCCAGGGCACGGTCCTTGTAGCTTTGCGCCCAGGCTTGCGTCTTGCGCGGCGTGATCAGCTGCGCGGTACGGTCCGCGTCCACCACATACCGCCGACCGTCGACCCAGCCATAGGCAATGAGCGCATCCAGCACCGCCTCGCGGCTGACATAGCGGTCGCGGTGCGCGGCCTTCCACGTCACCAGCAGGGCCCCATCGGTCGCGTGGTGCGCGGCGAGCCACGCCCACAGTGCGCGCGTCGACGTCACCTCGACCTGCGGCATGTCCGGCAGCTTGGCCACGATATATCCCCTTGTTCTCCGCCCCGTCCCACAACATGGTGCGCCCATGGCCCAAGACCAGATCATCCTCTTTGCCCTTTTCGGGGCCGTTTTCGGCCTCCTGCTCTGGGGCCGTTTCCGCTATGACATCGTCGCCTTCAGTGCGCTGATGGCGGGTGTCATTCTGGGCGTCGTGCCGTCGTCCGAGGCGTTTTCCGGCTTTGGCCACCCCGCCACGCTGGTGGTGGCGCTGGTGCTTGTGGTCTCTGCCGGGCTGGTGCGGTCGGGGGCGGTGTTTCTGATCACCCGCACGCTCATCGATGCCTCGCGCAGCCTTGGCGCGCATATCACGCTGATGGGCGCCGTGGGCGGCGTGCTGAGCGCGTTCATGAACAACGTGGCCGCGCTTGCGCTGCTGATGCCCGTCGACATCCAGACCGCGCGCAAGGCGGGCCGTTCGCCGGGTATCAGCCTCATGCCGCTGAGCTTTGCAACCATTCTGGGCGGTATGGTCACGCTGATCGGCACACCGCCCAACATCATCATCGCCGCCATTCGCGAGGACTCCCTCGGGGAGCCCTTTGCCATGTTCGACTTTGCGCCCGTGGGCGGGGCGGCGGCCATCGCGGGCCTCGCCTTTGTCGCGCTGATCGGCTGGCGCCTGATCCCCGCGCGCGACGGCGACGGCGCCCCGGACGAGGCGCTGTCGGAATACATCGCCGAGCTGACGGTCCCCGAAGGCTCCAAACACGCGGGCAAACGGGTGAGCGAGCTTGAGGATGACGCGGAAAAGGCGGACGTCGCCATCATCGGCCTGATCCGCGACGGCCAGCGCCGCTATGGCCGCGCCCGCAACACGGTGCTGAGCGAGGGCGACGCGCTGGTGCTCGAGGCGACGCCGGATGCGCTTGACGAGTTCCGCAGCGCGCTTGGCCTTGCGCTGGCGGACGCCAAGCGCGAGGAACAGCTGCGCGCCGCAGGCGACGGGGTCGAGATCATCGAGGTGGTCGTGACCGACCAGTCCCGCCTGATCGGGCGCACGGCACAGGCCGTGGGGCTCAGCTGGCGGCGATCGACCGTGCTGATGGGCATCTCGCGCGGGGGCAAGCGCGTGACCCATCAGATCCGCAAGACGCCAGTGCGCGCGGGCGACATCCTGCTGCTGCTCGTGCCCCGCGACACCGGCACGGACGTGACCGCATGGCTGGGTTGCCTGCCGCTTGCCGAACGCGGGCTGGCCGTAACAGCCGATGACAAGGTCTGGCTTGCCATCGGCCTCTTTCTCGGCGCTGTGATCGCGGCGAGCCTCGGGCTGATCTATCTGCCCGTCGCACTTGGCCTTGTGGTCGTGGCCTATGTGCTGTCCAAGATTGTGCCGCTGTCCGAGCTTTACACCCATATCGAGTGGCCGGTCGTCGTGCTGCTGGGCTCGATGATCCCGCTGGGCGCCGCGCTCGAGGCATCGGGCGGCACCGAGCTGATCGCGGGCTGGCTGGTGACACTCACCAGCGGCATGCCCGCCTGGGCGGTGCTCTCCGTGCTCATGGTCGTCACCATGAGCCTGTCAGACGTGCTCAACAACACCGCCACCACCATCGTCGCAGCCCCCGTCGGCATCCAGATGGCGCAAAGCCTGGGCGTGTCGCCCGACCCCTTTCTGATGGCGGTGGCTGTAGCGGCCAGTTCGGCCTTCCTCACGCCGATCGGGCACAAGAACAACACGCTGATCCTGGGCCCCGGCGGCTACGCCTTTGGCGATTACTGGCGCATCGGCCTGCCGCTCGAGGTGATTGTGGTCGCCGTGTCCATCCCCGCGATCCTGATCTTCTGGCCCCTCTGACCCGGACAAAATATGCAAAACTTGATCTGTTAACGCAGCCCCAAGGCCCGTGACCTAGACACAGGACCCAAGCAAAAGGGTCTTGCACAATGTCCGGCACCAACGGCGACGACAGTATCAATGGCACGTCCGGCAATGACTATGTCGATGGTCAGGACGGTGACGACACCGTTCGGACCGGCGCAGGCAACGACACCGTCCTGGGCGGAGAGGGTGCCGACGACATCGAGACCGGCACTGGAAACGATACTGTCATCGGCGAGGGCGGCAACGACACGCTGCACGGCAACGAAGGCAATGACAACGTCAGCGGCGGCGCCGGCAACGACAGTCTCGATGGCGGTCAGGGCGATGACACGATTGATGGCGGTTCAGGCAATGACAGTATCGAGGGCGACGAGGGCAACGATACGATATTCGGCGGAACCGGCGACGATACCATCACCGGGGACGACCCCGGCGAATCCGGCAACGATGTCATCCACGGCGATGAGGGCAATGACCGGATCGACGGCGCAGCAGGCGACGATACGATCTATGGCGGGGATGATCAGGACAGCATCGACGGCGGCGATGGCAATGACGAAATCTATGGCGACGCGGGCGATGACACCATCGCGGGCGGCGCAGGCAATGACGACATGTACGGCAATGACGGTGCCGACGTGTTCGTCATCCGCGACTCGGATACCGCGAACGGCTCGCAAAACGACACGATCCAGGACTTTAACGTGAGCGAAGACGCCTTGGCCTTTGAAATGGCAGAGATTTCATCGTTTCAGGACATGATGGATCGCGCCGCCGCGGATGGCATGGATACCGTGTTCACCTTCAACGATGGCTCGACCCTGCGGGTGCGATGGGTCCAGCCGAACGAGTTCAGCAGTGCCAACTTCTACGACACCAGCGCGCCGGTCTGCCTGGCGGCGGGGACACCGATCGCCACGGCGCGGGGCGATGTGGTGATCGAGGCGCTGCGCGTGGGCGACCATGTCCTGACGCGCGACCACGGCTTGCAACCGCTGCGGGCCAAGACAGTGCAGACCATGGTGTTTCGCACGCGCCACGACCACGCGCGGCCCGTGCTGATCCACGCCAACAGGCTCGGCCCCGGCCATCCGCGCACCGACATCGTCCTGTCGCCACAGCACCGCGTGCTGGACTGCACCGGCGCCACCGAACGGCTGATCCCGGCGCACCGGCTGACCGGACGCGCAGGCATCCGCCGCATGCGCGGGGTGCGGCAGGTGCAATACCTCAATCTGCTCTTCGACCGGCACGAGGTGATCTATGCCGCCGGGCTGCCGGTCGAGTCGCTGCTGCTGACATCCGCCACCGTACCGCTGGTGGCACGGCTGGGCCGCCCCGGACTGCTGGACAAGGCGCGCGCCCCGGCCCGCCCGATCGCGGCGCGGCCGATGGCCGTCGCCTGAACGGCGGGCCGTCCCCCGACGTCCGCCCCACCTGACGCCCTTGTGCTGCGCACCTCCCCTCCTCTAGTCTCGCGCAAGGGCACGGTGGGGAGGATCGTGGCATCGACATTCTGATCAACGTGATCTTGCCGCTTTCGCTGGCCATCATCATGCTCAGCCTTGGCGTGGGCCTGACCGTTGGCGACTTTGCCCGCGTGCTCAGGGCGCCCAAGGCCTTTGCCATCGGCGCCGTGGCGCAGGTCATCCTGCTGCCCATCGCGGCGTTTGCCACTGCCACCGCCTTTGGTCTGCCGCCCGAACTGGCCGTAGGCTTCATGCTGCTCAGCTTTTGCCCGGGCGGTGTGACATCGAACATGGTGGCCAAGCTGTCGCGCGGCGACGTGGCCCTGTCGGTGTCGCTGACCGCGGTCATCAGTCTGCTGAGCCTTGTGACGGTGCCCGCTCTGGCCGCGTGGTCTGTGGTGTATTTCATGGGCGATACGGCCCCGCCGGTGTCGGTGACGTCGCTGACCATCGCCATTTTCCTGATCACCACGTTGCCCGTCGCCATCGGCGTGACGCTGCGCCACTATGCGCCGGACCTCGCCACACGGATCGACCCCATTCTGTCGGCGCTGGCGACCATCCTGTTCATCGTGATCGTGGTCGCCGCGCTGGCCGCCAATTGGAACATCTTCACCGCCAACCTGCCGACGCTCGGGCCCGCGCTGATCACGTTGAACGTGGCCTTGCTGCTGATCGGCCTGGGATTGGCGCGCGCCGCCGCCCTCAGCTGGGATCAGGCCAAGACGATCAGCGTTGAGACCGGCATTCAAAACGCAACGCTGGGCATCGCACTTGCCGGTCTGATCGCCGGTCAGGTCGACGGGTTCAGCGCCATGGCGCTGCCTTCGGGTGTCTACGGCATCACAATGTACCTCGTCGCAGTCCCCTTTGTGCTGTGGTTCCGGCGCGGGTAAGGGAGCGAGTATGGATCAAGCAGACGCCATCATCGTGGGCTCCGGCCTTGCCGGCCTCACCGCCGCCGCCGAACTGGCCGACCGCGGCAAGCAGGTGATCATCG
This sequence comes from Pseudomonadota bacterium, assembly GCA_038525585.1. GTDB lineage: Bacteria > Pseudomonadota > Alphaproteobacteria > Rhodobacterales > Rhodobacteraceae > Tateyamaria. Next base: position 3,363 of record JBCBHM010000047.1, on the reverse strand, counting down.
TCGATCAGGAGCCGCGCAGTTTCTTGGGCGGTCAGGCGTTCTGGTCGCTGGGTGGCCTGCTGATGATCGACACGCCAGAACAGCGCCGCATGGGCATCCGCGACAGCCGCGCGCTGGCGCTGAACGACTGGATGGGCAGCGCCCAGTTCGACCGCGACGACGACCACTGGCCCCGCAGATGGGCCGAGGCTTATGTCGACTTTGCCGCCGGTGAGATGCGGCCCTGGCTGCACGCGATGGGCCTGCGCTGGTTTCCCGTGGTGGGCTGGGCCGAGCGTGGCGGCGGCTTTGCCAGTGGCCACGGCAACTCCGTCCCCCGCTTTCATATCACCTGGGGCACCGGGCCGGGCATCATCGAACATTTCGTGCGCCGCTGCGAAGCGCATGAGACGGCAGGGCTGATCCGGTTCCACTTCCGCCACCAGGTCGACCGGATCGACATGGAAAACGGCGCGGCCAAGGGCGTCAGCGGCACGATCCTTGCCGAGGACAGCGCAGCACGGGGCCAATCAACCAACCGCGAGGCCATCGGCGACTTTGCGCTGCAGGCACCTTCGGTCATCGTCACCTCCGGCGGCATCGGCGGCAATTTCGAGATGGTGCGCAAGGCCTGGCCCGCCGACCGGCTCGGCCCCGCGCCCAAGGACATGGTCGCAGGCGTGCCCGCCCATGTGGACGGCCGCATGATCGGGATCAGCGAACAGGCAGGCGGACACGTCATCAACGGCGACCGCATGTGGCACTACACCGAAGGGGTCAAGAACTGGGATCCGATCTGGCCCGCCCACGGCATCCGCATCCTGCCGGGGCCGAGTTCGATGTGGTTCGACGCGGAAGGCAACCGCTTTGCGCCCCCCGCCCTGCCAGGGTTCGACAGCATGGGCACCCTGCGCGAGATCCTGGCGACGGGCTACGACTACAGCTGGTTCGTGCTGACCCAGAAGATCATCAAAAAGGAATTTGCCCTCTCCGGGTCGGAACAAAACCCCGACTTCACGTCCAAATCCTGGCTGGACGTGATCAGGCAGCGCCTTCTTGCAGGCAGCAAGGCCACCGGGCCGGTCGAGGCGTTCAAGGAACGCGGCGAGGATTTCGTGGTGGCCCACGACCTCGCCACGCTGGTGCGCGGCATGAACCAGGTTGCGGGCGGCAACCTCATCGATGAGGGCAAGCTCCGCACCCAGATCGCGGCGCGCGATGCGCAGGTCGACAATCCGTTCAGCAAGGACGCCCAGATGATGGCGATCCACGCCGCGCGCAACTACCGCGGTGACCGGCTGATCCGCACCGCCAAACCGCACAAGTTCCTCGACCCCGCCAACGGGCCGCTTATCGCGGTCAAGCTGCACATCCTCACGCGCAAGACCCTGGGCGGTCTGCAGACAAATCTCGACAGCCAGATGATCGGCGCGGATGGCGAGACGGTCCCCGGCCTCTTTGCCGCGGGCGAGGTCGCAGGCTTTGGCGGCGGCGGCTATCACGGCTACAACGCGCTCGAAGGCACATTCCTTGGCGGCTGCATCTTTTCCGGGCGCAATGCCGGGCGCAGCAGCGCCATCGCTTAGCGTGATGCTTTCGTTTTGACTGATAAATTACTCAATTGACGAGATTATTTTATCAGACTGACTCAATCCATCTTCATCGCTTCGGTCTCAATCCGGATCGTCACCTCATCACCGACCAGGCCGTTGGCCACGGCATAGTCCATCCCAAAGGCACTGCGCTGGATCGTCGTCCCCATCGACAGGCCAAGCACTTCGCGCTTGTGCCCGAACGGATAGGCCTCGGCCTTGTTCAGCGTCACATCCAGCGTCACCGGCTGCGTCACCCCCAGGATGGTCAGATCGCCCGTGACCGTGCCCGTGGTGTCACCGCTTGCCGTGCCGCCCGTGGCGACAAAGGTAATTTCGGGGTGGTCGGAGACATGCAGGAAATCGCTGTTGCGCACATGCCCGTCACGCCGTTCATTGAAGGTGTTGACCGATGCCGCGTCGATGGCGACCGATACCTCGCCCAGCTCCCGGCTTTCGGCGTCGTACATGAATGTGCCGTCAAGCTCGGTGAATATCCCAAGCGTCTTGGCGTAGCCGATATGGTCGACCGTAAAGTAGACGACCGTGTGTTCGGGGTCGAGGTCGTAGCGCGCCATATCCGCCTGGGCCGCTGCGCCAAGCGCGGTGAACAGGGCGGTGGTGACCAGAAACGTTCGCATCATGTCTTGTGTCCTCATCTGCGCGGCAGGTTCGGGATGGTCCCGCACCGGGCACGTTCTACGTGTCATACGAGCAGATATAGGGCGGTCACCGGCAAAGGTCAGGTGCGGCGGGGTGAGTGAACTGCAGCTTCGATGTGCAACTTGGAACGTGCACCGCGCCCGCGGCACCGATGGCGTGGTCGATCCGGGTCGGGTCGTGGACGCGGTCGAGGCGGCGTTGGTGCCACTGGGGCTTGACATGCTGGCATTGCAGGAGGCGGACGGCGAATGCCGCCCGCATGCGCGTATATTCGACGTATCCGACATCGCGGCCCGGACGGGGCTGGCATATGTGCACGGGCCCGAGCTGCGCTGGGGGCCGCACAGCGACGGGTTCCTGGGCACCATCCTGTTCCTGTCCCCGGCGCTGGAGCGCACCCACGCGGATGTGATCGACCTGCCCGGTCATTGTCATCGCGGCGCGGTGTCGGTCGAGGTCACTTCGGGCGCGCGACCCTTGCGGATCATGAGCACGCATCTGTCGCTGTCCCAGCCCCTGCGGGTGCTGCAAATGCGCATCCTCGGGCAGTATATCCGCCGCCGTCCCGCGATGCAGACGCTCTTGCTGGGCGATCTGAACGAATGGCGCCCGTGGGGCGGTCTGATGTTCCACCGACGACTTGTAGGCACGGCCCTGCGCGGGCCTGTGCGGCGCACGTTTCCAAGCACACGACCGCTCTTGCCGCTGGACCGGATCATGACGGATGCGCCGGGCAGGGTCGCGCAGATGCAGGTGATCCGCAGCCCGCAGGTGGCGCTTGCGTCGGACCACCTCCCGCTCACGGCGATTGTCACAGTTCCGTGACAAGGGGGAATAAACGCGCGGCACGCGTGTTATCCAAGGTGTCCGATCCGCGGCACAGACCTAAGTTAACCGGCGAACGTAATGGAATCACAGATGTTTCGAAGCGACCCACAGGCTGTCACACACCCCATCGCCGTCCGCCCGCCGCTGAGCGGGCTGCTGGTGGTTGCGGCCGGGCTGGCCCTGCTGCTGGGCGTGGCGGCGGCCTACAGCTTTGGCACGGCGACCGTGCCGCTGCTTGTCTTTGGTGCTGTGGTGATGCTGGTTGGGTACGGCATGGCGCACCGCTATCCGCACCCGGTGC
>JBCBHM010000046.1:0-27463 GCA_038525585.1 Pseudomonadota bacterium | reverse complement strand
GGCGCGACCTTTGTGGGGGCCACCAGCCTGTTCCTGCTGCGCGCGCGCATGAAAGAAAAGCAGACCGGCGAACAAGGGCACGTGTTGGCCACGATCCCGGCCCTCTCGGCCCTTATCATTGCAGTGCCCCTCGTGATTGCGGTCAGTTCTCAGCGGACGCAGGGCAGCATCGGCCGTCTCGCACCGGTCTACCTCGTGGACGAAGCGGTTGTCGAACGTCCTACAGGCTGGTTGCCCTATGCCCTCGCACGGGACGCGTTTCTGGACGCTTGGTGCGCGCGCAAGGGCCACGAAAATTGCGCCGCGTTATCACCGTCAGCTGAGCGGGCATCTGAAGCGGCATGGTCGGCGCAGCGCAATACTGCCCTTGCTGACATGCGTCGCCCAGACTGGAGTGATGCCACCGTCAACGGGCAGATCAACTGGCAAAACGGTGACTTACGCAGTGCCTTTCTGGTCGGGGTAAACCTGCGTGGTGCGCGCCTTAACGGCGCTGATCTTTCGCGCGCACAAATGGAGCGCGCCGACCTGCGTGACGCAGAACTCGAAGATGCCAACCTGTCTTCTGCTCGACTGGAGCGCGCCCGGCTGCGCGCGGCACGTTTGAACGGCTCAAACCTGCAACACGCATCGATGGAACGCGCTATCCTTATCAACGCGAAGTTGGCCGCCGCGCAAATGGGGGGCGTGCATCTGAGGGATGCCGAAATGCAATATGCACAGATGGCAGGGGCCTCTCTCAATGGTGCACATATGGAAGGCGCCGACCTGTCGCGCGCCGATCTGTCCCACGCACGGCTCGAAAGCGCGCACATGTTAAACCCTGATCTTTCACGGACGGATCTGACCGACACAAATCTCGCGCTGGCCCTCATTGCCGGAAAAGAGGGTGCGCGTCTTTCCTTGTATAAAACCAATTTGAGTGCTGCACGAGCAACTGCGGGCGCATGGCGCCATGTGGATATGACGGCCGCGATCTGGGACGCCAAAACCGACTTTCGGAACACGTTTCTAGAAGAACGAACGGTGACACTTCCTCGAGGCTTTCGCAAGCGTATGAACGATCCCTGCCAATGGGTCGATGGACCGTTGACGGATGCGGAGTTCCATGCGCTTTGGCGATGGTGGATTGCAAAATCCGGGATGCTTGTTGTGCGGTGGTGGAGTGAAGATCCGGGCTATCGCGGGGGCCTACAGGCGTCGCCGGAGTTACTGGCGCGGCACGGCCTGACCAACTGCGAGCCAAACCAACCCTTCGGCCCCATGCCCACCGACTAGCCACGGCCCCGTGCCCATGTTAGGCCGGGCGCCTTATGACAAGGGAGCCGCGCCATGGAGACGTTGAATTTCGGGTGGGAAGAGTGGATCAGCCTGCCCGAACTGGGGTTGCCTGCGCTCAAAGCCAAGGTCGATACCGGCGCGCGGACCTCTGCCCTGCACGCGCACGACATCGAGGTGTTCGGCCCCGACAAGGCGCCCAAGGTGCGCTTCAACGTGCATCCCGTGGCGGGCAAGGACCATATCTCGATCACCTGTTCGGCGCCCATCCTCGACCGGCGCGAGGTCACCTCGTCCAATGGCGAGAGCGAGCTGCGCTACGTGATCGAAACGCGGCTCGAGGTGGCTGGGCAGTCCTGGCCCATCGAGATCACGCTGACCGACCGGTCCTCGATGACCTCGCGCATGTTGCTGGGCCGTCAGGCCCTGCAGGACCACATCACCATCACCGCGAGCGAAAAGCGCCTGCAGCCGGATCTGAATTTCGACGTCTATCACACCGCGGCCATGCGCAAGACCGCCCCGTCCCGCGCCCTGCGCATCGCGGTGCTGAGCCGCGAGGACAACTATTCCACCCGGCGGCTCGTGTCCGTGGGCGAGGCGCGCGGGCACACGGTCGAGGTGATCAACACCACGCGCTGCTACATGGCGATCAACGCGATGGCGCCCGAGGTGCATTACGACGGCAAGCGCCTGCCCCGCTATGACGCGGTGATCCCGCGCATCGGGGCCTCTGTCACCGCCTACGGCACCGCCGTCATCCGGCAGTTCGAGACCATCGGCACCTATTGCGTGAACGGCGCCGACGGGATCACGGCAAGCCGGGACAAGCTGCACGCACACCAGATCCTCGCCGCCAAACGGATCGGGATGCCCACGACGGCCTTTGCCGCCTCGCCGCTCGATACGGCCAACATCATGAGCCTTGTGGGCACAGCCCCCGTCATCGTGAAGCTGCTGGAAAGCACGCAGGGCAAGGGCGTCGTGCTCGCCGAAACCAAGAAGGCCGCCGAATCCGTCATCGACGCCTTTCGCGGCCTCAAGGCGAATTTCCTTGTGCAGGATTTCGTCAAGGAGGCGGCGGGCGAAGACATCCGCTGCCTCGTGGTCGACGGCCGCGTCGTGGCCTCGATGAAACGCACCGGGGCGGAGGGCGATTTCCGCTCGAACCTGCACCGCGGCGGGTCGGCCAAATCGGTGCGCATCAGCAAGGAGGAACGCGACACCGCCGTGCGCGCCGCCCGCGCCTTTGGCCTGGGCAAGGCGGGTGTCGACCTGCTGCGGTCCGAGACGGGACCGAAGGTGCTCGAGGTCAACTCGTCGCCCGGCTTTGAGGGGATCGAGAATGCGACCGGCAAGGATATCGTCGGCAAGGTCTACGACCTGATCGAGGCGCGGGTGAAACCGCGCCCCGCCCGGCGGCGCAAATAGCGCGCGATCAGGACAGGCGCCAGACCTTGGCGGCCTGCGCCTCGCGCGTGCGGGCACCCATCTTGGACCGGGCATTGGCAAGATGGAATGCGACCGTACGCTTGCTCACGCCCAGCGTGTGCGCGATGGCCTACACCCGCAAGCGGTGGAGGAGCCAGGCGATGCAATCGCGCGCTGGGTGAATTGCTTGGCCCGCGATGTAGGCTCTGCCACCATAGTGGTCAGGGCCTACATCTTTTCGCCGTAGGCCGCACAGCGCAGCGCAATCTGTGGGGCCGTTGCTGTGCGCATCTGGCGATCGCCCTGCTCGAAACAACACCTGCGCCAATCGTCCGGCGCGGTGACAAACGACACAAGATGCCCGTCCGTGATCAAGACCCGGTACGAGACCTTGACGACGTCGAATGCATCGCCATGCGGAAAAGCAGGCGACGCGCCCCCGTGATCGGCTGATGTGCCGCCGCACTGCGGATAAATAGTGCACTCACGCCGCGCGCGCGGCATCATACATCACAACCATGATCATGGCGCTGACACTCATCCTGCCGCTCGGTCTGTTGATCTGGGTGGTGTACCGGGGGTGGCCCGTGCTGCTGGCGGCCCCGGTGATGGCGCTGCTGGGCGCGGGCATCGCCGGTGATCCGGTGCTGGCGACGCTGACGCAGCGGTTCATGCCCGCCGCGGGCGGGTTTGTGATCGCCTTTCTGCCGCTGTTCCTGCTCGGCGCCGTCTTTGGCAAGGTGATGGAGGCGTCGGGTGCTGCGCTGGCACTGGCGCGTGCCATCGTGGCACAATTGGGCGTGCGCCAGGCGCTGCCTGCGGTGGTCCTGTCCTGCGCCGTGTTGACCTATGGCGGCGTGTCGCTGTTTGTCGTGGCCTTTGCCGTCTACCCGCTGGCGGTTGCACTGTTTCGCGAGGCGGCCCTGCCGCATCGGTTGATCCCGGCGGCGATTGCGCTTGGCGCATTCACCTTTACCATGAGCGCCCTGCCCGGCGCGCCTGCGATCCAGAACGCGATCCCGATGCCCTATTTCGGCACGACGGTTTTTGCCGCGCCGGGCCTGGGTGTCATTGCCGGGCTGATCATGGCGCTGGGTGGGCTGGCCTTTCTAAGCTGGGCCGCCCGGGCGTCCCCCGACGACACCGAGGCAACCGAAAAACCTGTCAGCACAGGGCCAGACACCGATTTGCCACCCGTCTGGCACGCCGTTGCGCCGATCCTGATGGTGTTTGCGGCCAATTGGGCCCTCGCCACCCTGATCCTGCCCCGCGCCGATCTGAGCTACCTGAATACTCCGGACTGGGGCGGCGTGACGGGCGCGCAGGTCATCGGGCTATGGGCGCTGATCGGGGCGCTGACGCTGGCCATCGTAATGCTGGTGGCGCTGACATGGCGCAGGCTGGGCAGCCCGCGGGCCACCTTGGGCGCGGGCGCCGAGGCGGCGCTGCAGCCGCTCTTCAACACCGCCGCCCTTGTGGGGTTTGGCGCGGTCATTGCCGCCTTGCCCGCCTTTGCTGCCGTCAATGCGCTGACCGAAGAGATGCCGGGCGGCGTGCTGACCAGCCTTGCCGCCTCGGCCAGCTTGCTCGCCGGGCTGACCGGGTCTGCGTCGGGCGGCATGTCCATCGCGCTTGATACGCTGGGGCCGCGCTACCTCGCCACAGCGCTGGCCGAGGGTGTCGATCCCGCAGCCCTGCACCGGATTGTCGCGCTCGCCACCGGCGGGCTCGACGCCCTGCCGCATAACGGCGCGGTCGTGACGCTGCTGGGCATCGCGGGGCTGAGCCACCGCGCGGCCTATGGGCCGATCTTTGTCGTTGCGGTGCTGATCCCGGTGGCCGCGATGCTGGTCGCCCTGATGCTGGCCACGGGCTTTGGCGCCTTTTGACCCGGTCCGCCACCGCGCGGTTCGGACGCGGCACTTGGCGGGGCCGCAGACCACCCCGGCCCTTTACCCCCTGCCACCATTTCCCTATATAAATGCTCAGGAACAGCCCGAGGACGTTCATGGACCAGGCCAAAGAGATGCTCGAAGGTGCGCCGCTGATTGCGCCCTCTTCCACCGATCACCCGCTGCACGAAGCGATTGTCGAGGCGTGCCGGTCGGTTTACGACCCCGAGATCCCGGTGAATATCTTCGAACTGGGGCTGATCTACACGATCGACATCAATGCCGAGAACGAGGTGAACATCATCATGACGCTCACCGCGCCCGGCTGCCCCGTCGCCGGTGAGATGCCCGGCTGGGTCGCCGATGCGGTCGAGCCGTTGCCGGGGGTGAAACATGTCGATGTGCACCTGACCTGGGAGCCGCCCTGGGGCATGGAAATGATGTCGGACGAGGCGCGGCTCGAGCTGGGCTTTATGTAGCTGCGCGCCTGCGGCGTCACAAAACGTTCGCAAAAGCATCACCGCCCTGTGTGCAAACCGTCACACCTGCACGGCAGGCTGATGGCGCCAAACGTGCTGTCCTGCATATCCCCGTGTGCGTGCTGCGCGTCGGGCCTCGCGTCCCGCACATCGCGCCATCCCCGCGCATTCGAGGCCCAAAGGGCCGCCGTGTCCCCGGCGGCCCTTCTTTCATGCCTCAGAGCCGTCGCAGCACCCACATCAGGGCCTGCCGCCGCCGTTTGCGGCGTTTGCGATTTTGATCTTCGGCTTTCATTTTTGCAAACAGCGCTTGTTCTTGCGCGTAGAGCGACTGTGTTTCCAGGGATGTATAGGGGTGTTTCATGGCGAACCTCCTGTGACTGATCCCAAGATGGCCGCATGGCCTGCCGATTGTCAGACCCCGGTTTCGCAGCTAGGTTTGCAAACATGCAAATCACCGATTGGACAGACTTTGGCCTTTTCGCTGCGGTGGCCCGTAACGGGGCCCTGTCGGGCGCGGCCCGCGAAACGGGGCTGAGCCAGGCAACGCTGTCGCGGCGGATGACGGCGCTGGAGCAGCGGCTGGGCCGCCGCCTTTTTGCCCACGGGGCGGCGGGCTACACTCCCACGACCGAAGGGCGCGACCTGTTGGAACGCGCGAAAAAGATGGAGGCCGCGGCACGCGACATCGCCCAGTGGAATGCCGGGCGCGCCGGGCCGCCGCGGGTACGCGTGTCGGCAGGCACCTGGACCACCGACTATCTGGCGCGGCGCGTGGCGGACTACTGGTCGCCGGACGCGCGTTGGCAGCCCGAATTCGTCAATTGCAACCGCGACATGGATATCGAACGGCGCGAGGTCGACATCGGCGTGCGCAACCGCCGCCCCACCCATCCCTGGCTGGCCGGACGGCGGACCGGCATCGTGGAACACGCCGCCTTTGCCACAGACCCGGGCGTGACGGGTTGGATCGGGCCCAGCGACGATACCTCCACCCTGCCCTCCGAAGCGTGGACACTGGCCCAGCATGGCGGCGACATCGTCGCCTTTTCCAACGACCCGCAGGTGCGCGGTGCGCTGGCCTGCGCGGGTGTGGGCCGGGTCGTGCTGCCCACCTTTGCCGGGGACGCGCTGCCCGGTTTGGTGCGCGTGTCCGAGGTGATCGAGGCGCTGACATCGGAGGAATGGCTGGTCTGTCATCAGGACACGCGTCATGACCCGCCCGTGCGCGCCGCGCTGGATGCCCTGGGGGACGTATTGTCCCGTCCACGCCCCGCGCCCTTGCAGGTGTCGGCGTAAAGCCCTACCTTAAAGGTCGGATAAACGAGGCCCGATCATGTTTGCGATCCCCGGAAAACAAGCCGTCACCATCACCGACCGTGCCGCGGCGCAGATCGTGAAGCTGATGGACAAGGACGGCCATGCCGGCCTGCGCATCGGCGTCAAGAAAGGCGGCTGCGCGGGCATGGAATACACCATGGAATACGTCGACGTGGCCGACCCCAACGACGAGGCCGTCGAGCAGGATGGCGCGCGGGTGCTGATCGCGCCGATGGCGCAGATGTTCCTGTTCGGCACAGAGATCGACTATGAAACGTCGCTGCTCGAGTCGGGTTTCAAGTTCAACAACCCCAACGTGACCGATGCCTGCGGCTGCGGCGAAAGCATCTCGTTCAAGGATGTCGAGGAACTGGCGGCGGAACAAGGCAACGGTTAACGTTCCGTTCTTCGCGCCGTCCCCCATGCCCGCGGCCCGCGGCTCGTATGAGTAACACACCCCATGTGACGTGGCCCAACACTCCGCTGAGTGCAGCACCATGATGGGCGCGACACCGCCCTCGGGCGTTATCGACAAAAGCGGCACGACCCTGGGCCATGTCGAGGCCCATGCCATCTTGACCGTTGCAGGCACAGCCAGGGGAAACGGCCATCGTTGCTGAGCCGATGGAACGCTCTGGCGATCTGCGCCCCGCCGACGCGTAGGATGGGCGCTCTGCCCAGCCCCTTTACACGGCCCCTTCACGCGCAAGCGCTGCCTGAAACGCCCGCATCAGCGGCACACGCTCGGCCGCGATCGCGCGCGCAGGCGCGGTGTTGAGCGTATCCGGCAAGCCAAAGAGCTTTACCTCGAAATGATCCAGCGCAAAGCGTTGGTCGGCAAGCGGCCGCGCGGTGGCCAGCGGGTCGTGCCCATCGACGATTCCCGCCCCCAGCCGACCCGCCGTCAGAAAACAGCGCGCAATGCCAATCGCCCCCAACGCCTCCAACCTGTCGGCATCCTGCAGCACCTGCGCCTCCAGCGTCTCGCAGGGATGACCGGCGGAATAGCTGTGCCCGAGGATCGCATGCACCACCGCATCCTGCCCCGGCAGACCGCGCGCCGCCATCCACGCCACAGCGTGATCGGCGGACAGTTGCGCCGCCTCCTTCCGGCGCGGATCATCTTTCGCGAGGTTGACGATGTCGTGCAGATAGGCGGCGATCATCAGCACCTGCCGGTCGACCGGCTGGGCAAGCGCATCCGCGATGCGCACGCAGGACGCCCACACCCGGCGGATATGCCAGATGTCATGCGCCCCGTCGGTCTGATCCGCCCAGGCACGCGCCACTTCTGCCTCAAGATCACCCTGCAGCGTCATGATTTTGCTTGTAAATGCACATAGGTTTCGCGAAAGCGCGCGCTCAGATGATCTCCGGCCAGCAGGGCCTGCTCGGCCCCGGCGGGCGCCACATTGGTGTCATAGGTCGGATTGAAAAACAGCGGGACCGAGATGCGCTCGGCCAGCCCGCCCACAACCCGGTGCGGCGTGGCCTTGACCTTGCCAGCGGTCCAGAACTCCAGCATCTCGCCAAAGTTGATCACGAACTCCCCCGGCGGCGCGCTGACCGGGATCCAGCCGCCACCCCGCTTGCGCACCTCGAGCCCGGGCGAGCCATCGGTGGCCAGCAGCGTCAGACAGCCATAGTCCGTATGCGTCGCGATCCCGAAGTCCTTGGCCCCGGCCCAATCGGGCCGCGCAGGGTAAAAGTTGCCGCGCAACAGCGCCATGGGCGTCTCGAACGCTCCGGCAAAATGGTCCGCATCCGCCCCGATGCTGAGGGCAATCGCCCGCAGCAAGTCCAGCGCCACGGCGCAGGCATCATCGTAATAGGCGGCGATGACGCGGTGAAACGCCGGGTCCTCAGGCCACAGGTTCGGCGCATAGAACGTCTTGTCGGCCAGGGGATGGCCCGCAGCCGGGACAAAGCCCACGTCAAAGAACTGCTTGTAGTCCGGGTTCGCCTCCGGATCGACCTGTTCGGAGCCTGCCGCCCCCCACCCCCGGTTGGCGCCCGTGCGCGCCATGTCGAGGTCACGCTTGGCCGCCTCGGGCAGATGAAAAAACGCGCGATAGGTCCCGATCACCTCGGTCACTCGCGCGGCACTCAGCGCGGTGTTGTACACCGTGGCAAAGCCCACGCCGGTCGCAGCCTGCCCCAGCGCCACAAGGCTGTCCCGGTCGCCCGCGGCCAGGGCCGCAGCATCCAATCGTGGGATCATGTCGTCCCCCCATCGCTTCATCGGCGCAGCCCTAGCGCAGTGCCGCAGCGGATGCTAGGACCATCGAAACGGGCGATCACGAGGGGGGCGGCACCATGCGGCGGAAACTGGCAGCGGGCAACTGGAAGATGAACGGCGATGCCGCAATGCTGGGCGAGCTGGCGCAGCTGGCCGGTCAGCAGACCGAAGACGCGCCCGAGATCCTGATCTGCCCGCCCCACCTGCTTTTGGCCCACGCCGTGTCGGTCACCGATGGCAGCCCCGTGGGCATCGGCGCACAGGATTGCCATGCCGCCGACACGGGCGCGCATACCGGCGATGTCTCCGCATCGATGATCGTGGCCACCGGCGCGCAGGCCGTGATCGTCGGCCACTCCGAACGCCGCGCCGATCACCACGAGACCAACGCCGACGTCCGCGCCAAGGCGCAGGCCGCCTGGGCCGCGGGCCTCACCGCCATCCTCTGCATCGGCGAAAGCGAGGCGCAGCGCACAGGCCCCGACGCGCTCAAGATCATCGCCGAGCAGATGCACGCCTCCGTCCCCGACGGCACGACCGGCGACAACACCGTGATCGCCTACGAGCCGATCTGGGCCATCGGCACCGGCCGTGTGCCGACCCTCGACCAGATCGTCGAAACCCACGACATGCTGCGCGATGAACTTGTGAGCCGCTTCGGCGTGGATGCGATGACCATCCGCCTGCTCTACGGCGGCTCCGTCAAACCGGGCAACGCCGCCGAGATCTTTACCGCAGAGAATGTCGATGGTGCCCTCGTCGGTGGCGCCTCTCTCAAGGCCGCCGACTTCCAACCCATCATCGACGCCCTCGCAGCGTCCTGATCAACTTCATCTTGCCAGATAAACCGCGGGGGTTTGGGGGCAGAGCCCCCATTCCACACATGAACCAAGTCGCCGAAGGCGTCCTTTAGGTTACTGGATGATCGTCTCGGGCCCCATCATCAGGGTGGGCAACCAGGTCGAGATCGCCGGGATGTAGGTGACCATGATCAGGAACACGAAGAGCACCGCGAGGAATGGCAGTGCGGCCCGCACCACCCGCATCATCGGCATGCCCGCCACGCCGGAGGTCACGAACAGGTTCAGACCGACGGGCGGCGTGATCATCCCGATCTCCATGTTCACCACCATGATGATCCCGAGGTGAATGGGGTCGATCCCCAGCTCGATCGCGATGGGAAACACCAGCGGTGCGACGATCACCAAGAGCCCCGAGGGCTCCATAAACTGCCCACCGATCAACAGGATCACGTTCACGATGATCAGAAACACCACCGGGCCAAACCCCGCATCGAGCATCGCCGCCGCGATCTGCTGCGGGATCTGTTCGTCGGTCAGCACATGTTTCAGGATCAGCGCGTTGGCGATGATGAACATCAGCGTCACGGTCAGCTTGCCCGCCTCGAAAAGCGCATTTTTGGTGTCGCGGTGCACCAGCGCCGTCACAATCGCCCAGGGCTTGGCCAGCAGCGAATGGTTCCGCTGGCCTTCGGGCGTCGCCAGCGGGCCCATATCGCGGTAGACAAAGACTGCAATCAGGAACGCATAGACCGCTGCCACGGCGGCGGCTTCGGTGGGCGTAAAGATGCCTCCGTAGATGCCGCCGAGGATGATCACGATCAGGAACAGACCGCCCGAGGCGTGCAGACCCGATTGCCAGACCTCGCCCCAGCCCATCCACTCGCCCTTGGGCAGGTTCTTGACCTTAGCCATGACATAGATGATGATCATCAGCATCGACCCTGCCATGAGCCCCGGGATCACGCCCGCCAGAAACATCCGCCCCACGGATACGTCCGTGGCCGCCGCATAGACCACCATCACGATGGAGGGCGGGATCAGGATACCCAGCGTCCCTGCGTTGGCGATGACCCCTGCGGCAAAATCCTTGGTGTAGCCCACCTGCCGCATGCCTGCGATCACGATGGAGCCGATGGCGACCACGGTCGCCGGGGACGAGCCCGACAGGGCCGCGAACAGCATGCAGGCGAAAACGCCCGCAATGGCCAGACCGCCGGGAAAGTGCCCCACGATGGCGATGGAAAACCGGATGATCCGCTTGGCCACCCCGCCCGTGGACATGAAGGTCGAGGCGAGGATGAAAAACGGGATCGCCAGCAGCGTGTAATGCCCCGCCATCGCCTGAAACAGCGTCTGCGCGATGGAGGCGAGCGATGTGTCGCTCAGCACCAGCAGGAACAGGATCGACGAGATGCCAAGGCTCACCGCAATCGGCACGCCGATCAGCATCAGCCCGATGACGAGCGCAAAGAGGATGGCGACTTCCATGGGCTCAGTCTCCGGCGTTCATGTGGCGGACGTCTTCGATGGCGTCCTCGGCCTCGTGGCTGACGATCAGCGAGGTGTTTTCGCCCGTCCACACGCGCACAAACGCCTGGATGAACCGAAAGAGCAGCAGCGCCATGCCAAAGGGCAGGATGAAATAGGGGATGAAGCGCGGGATCTTCTCGTATGCCTCACCCTCGTTCATGATGGGCTCGATCCAGCGCAGCCACTCGGGCATGGGGATGTCGACCACCTCGTACCAGCCGCGGAACGACGTACGCTTCATCTCCTCGAACCCGGTGGGAAACCAGCGGCCCGTGGTTTGCGGCAAGTTGGCGAAATTGGCCCAGTAATCCCACGCGCCTTTCAGCAGCAGGAAGGCGTAGATCACACAGATCGCCCCGGCGATCAGCGCCAGAACGCGCCGGATGGGCGGCGAAAACAGGTTGGTGACCGCATCGACGCCAAGGTTGGCCGTGATCTTGACCGCATAGGAAATGCCGAACAGGATCAGCCAGGAAAACAGGAACGTCACCATCTCCAGCCCCCAGATCAGGCCGGTGTTGAAGCCATAGCGCAGCACCACGTTGACAAAGGTCACGAGGGTCATGCCCGCCAGCAGCAGGGCGATCATCGTTTCCTCAAGCTCGTGGACAAAGCGGCCCACGGGCCCTTTGGGTACATATGCCCCGGACATCGCCGTTCCTCGCGTTTTTGGGATGTGCAAAATCGCCCCGGCAGCAGAACCGCCGGGGCGCGTGATCAGGCCGGTGGGCTTAGTTCACGGCGGCGTTGATCGCTTGTGCCGCGTCGATGTTGTCCTGGCCCACATCGTCCTTGAACTGGTCCCAGACGGGCTTCATCACGGCGACCCATTCCGCGCGCTGTTCGGCTGTCAGGCTGCGCACTTCGCCGCCCGCCTCGATGATCAGCGCCTTGGCGTCTTCGTTGACCTTGGTCGACTCGCCGTTGCGCATCTCCGTCACCTCGGCGAGGATCATGCTCAGCTGGTCGCGCACGTCGTCATCCAGGCTGTCCCACCAGTCGGTGCCGGTCACCACGAGGTAGTCGATGATGCCGTGGTTTGTCTCGGTGATGCCGTCCTGCACCTCAAAGAATTTCTGGCCGTAGATGTTGGACCATGTGTTCTCCTGCCCGTCGACAACGCCGGTTTGCAGCGCGCCGTAGACTTCCTTGAAGGCCATCGGCTGGGGCGAGCCACCCAGGGCCGCCATCTGCGCCTTGAGCACATCGGAGTTCTGCACGCGGAACTTCAGGCCATTGGCGTCCGACGGCGAATTGAGCGGCACGTTGGCCGACATCTGCTTCATCCCGTTGTGCCAAAAGGCGAGGCCCAGCAGGCCGCGGCGCGTCATGCTTTCCTTCATCGCCTGACCCGTCTCAGACGCCTGGAAGGCGTCGACGGCGTTGATGTCCTTGAACATGAACGGCAGGTCAAAGATGCGGAATTGCTTGGTGAACTGCTCGAACTTGGACAGCGACGGGGCCGCCATCTGCACGTCGCCCTGCAGCAGCGCCTCGAGCACCTGATCGTCATTGTAGAGCGTGGAGTTGGGGAACACCTCCATGCACGCGGTGCCGTTCATCTCTTCGTTCACGCGGTTTTGCAGCAGCGTGGCGGCGATGCCCTTGGGGTGCTTGTCGGTGTTGGTCACATGGCTGAACTTGATGACGATCTCGCCATCGTCGCAGGCAGCGGCAACAGCGCCGGCGCTTACGGTCAGGGCCAGTGCGGCCGCGGTCAAAAATTTCATAATGTCTCCTCCCAGAGCAATAGTGTCACGTGCCCCGTCTGGGCCTGTGCGATGGACAGAGAACAGCGCAGATCACATCCCTGTGAAAAGCGGAAGTTGTCGGTGCGGTTGATTTCAGTGAAAACTGCTTATTTTCAGTGCTTAATGTGCCGAACTTCATCCATCAGCGCGATTGCCCGTGCGAAATCCCGCTCACAGCATCGGCGCGCTGTGCGGAAATCCGCACAGTGTTAGCGCCGGTAGTCCTCGGCCCGAATCCCGTAGCGCTTGAGCTTGTCGTAAAAGGTCTTGCGCGGCAGCTGCAGCGCGTGTGCTGCGGCACTCGCGCGCCCGTTCTGCCGCCCAAGGGCCGCGATCAGCAGCGATCGTTCGACCCGGGCCAGCTGTGCGGCCAGCCCCTCATCCGCTGCCGTCGCCACCTCTTCGGGCATGCCGAGGACAAAGCGCATCGCGGCACTCATGAGCGAGCGTGCATTGCCCGGCCAGTCCTGCGCCATCAGCCCCGCAAGGTGATCCGGCGCAATCTCGGGCGGGGTCAGCCCCGCCTGCTCCGCCGCTTGCGCCACGTAATGACGAAAGAGCACGGGGATATCCTCGGGCCGTTCGGCCAGCGACGGCACGCGCACCGGCATCACCTCGAGCCGGTAGTAGAGGTCGGCATTGAGCGCGCCGTCCTCCACCGCCGCGGCGAGATCGCGCGTACTGCCCGCGATGAGGCGCGCGGGCGGGGCCGCCTCGAGCGTTTCGAGCAGGGTCAGCTGGCTTGACGCGGGCAGGCGCGTGATCTCATCCAGAAACAGGCTGCCACCCGCGGCCGCCTCAACCGCTGCGGCCAGCGCCTCGGGGGACAGATCGGCGGCGGCGCGTTTGACGAAAGCGGCCTTGGACCGCAGCGAGCTGAGGTGGATCACCTCCGCCACCTTCGAGATGCCGGTGCCCGGCGCGCCCGTCACCAGCACCTCCGTCTCGAGCGGGGCCACGCGGCGCACCCGCGCCCTGAGCCCCTCGGCCAGCGCGCTGGTGCCAAACAGCATGCGCGCCGCGGGATCCCCGCTTTCGACCAGCACGCGCAAGCGCCGGTTTTCCAGCACCAGCGCACGGGTCTTCAACGCGCGCTCAAGAACGGCCATCAAGTCACTGGGCGCGCACGGTTTTTCCAGAAACCCAAAGGCGCCATCCCGCATCGCCTGCACGGCCATCGGAATGTCGCCCTCGCCCGTCAGCAGCACCACCGGCAGGTCGGGATCAACCTTTTGCGCATGCGCCAGCAGGTAAAACCCGTCGCGCCCCGGCATGCGGATGTCCGACAGGATCACGCCTTCGAACTCGCGCGCGATGTGATCCTTGGCCACGACAAACGATGCGGCGGGCACCGGCTCCATATCCGCGAGCTCGAGCGTCTGGCACAGCGCGTCGCGGACGGCGGCATCGTCATCCACCAAGAGCACCCGATTGGTCATTCCGCCGCCTCCGCCATGCCGTCCCACCGCTGCAGATCCACCGTGAACAGCGCGCCGCCCTCGGTGTTGCGTCCTTTGATCTCGCCGCCAAAGCTCTGGACGATCCCGTAGGATATGGACAGGCCCAGGCCCATACCTTCCGTTTCGCCCACGTCCTTGGTGGAATAGAACGGATCGAACACCTTGTCCGGGCTGTCGATACCGGGCCCGGTGTCCCGGAAGGCGACGGTGATCCCGTCGGCGGCGTCGATGGCGATGTGCAATCGCCGCACCTCACTTGCCGCCATCGCATCGACGGCGTTCGAGATCAGGTTCACAAACACCTGCCCCAGCCGCACCTCACCGCCCCGCACATGGATCGGGAGGCCGGGCGCTGCATAGTCCAGCATAACCTCCGCTTGCCGGATCCGCGGCATCGTCAGCTCGATCGCGCTGCCCAGCACGGCAACCACATCCACGCGCACCACCGGCTCGCTTTCCTGCCGGGCGAAGGCGCGCAGGTTCTTGATGATGCGCCCCATGCGCCGCGCCAGATCCGAGATGCGGCCGAGGTTGTCACCGGCCCGGTCCGCGCGGCCCTTGCCCAGAAACTGCACGCCGTTCTCGGCATAGTTCTGGATCGCCATCAGCGGCTGGTTCAACTCATGGCTCAGCCCCGCGCTCATCTGCCCCAAGGCGCTCAGCTTTCCCGCCTGCACCAGATCGGCCTGTGCCCGGGCCAGCGCACGTTGCGCGTCCTCACGCTCTTCGGCCTCGCGGCGCAGCTGCGCATTGCTGTCCGACAGCGCCGCGGTGCGTTCCGCCACGCGGCGTTCCAGCAGCGCGTTGGCCTCCGCCAGCGTCCGCCGCCGCTCGGTCGCGAGGAACAGCAGCGCGCCAAAGGCCAGGCACAGCCCCGCCACCGCCGCCGCCTGAAGCGTCGCCAACCGACGCGCCGGGGCCACATCCACCAGCGCCTCGCCCGTCATCCCGATCACCGGCAAGGGCCGTACCAGATGCAGCGCATTCTGCGGCAGATACGGCCCCCACCCCATCTGCCAGACCTCGTGGCGGCCCAGCTGATAGCTGTCGAACGGCAACGCGGCCCCTGAGGCGGGCACCAGCCCGGGCCCCTCCTCGCGCCGCTGCCAGAACACGATCTCGGACCGGTTGGTGATGAACACCCGGTCGGCGGCATCGGTGAAGAACACCGCCGGGTTCGAGCCGACCCAATCCCACTCGATCCCCGCCAGGTCGGCGGTGACCACGATCGCTCCGCGGATCTCCGATTGTGCGTCGAACACAGGGGCGGCAAAGGCAAAGATGCGCGTGCCCTGTTCGGTCCGCCCGTTGCCCCAGCCCAACGCACCTTGCGCGGCTCGTGCCACCAGCGGGCCGATATCGATGGGGGCAACACCACTGCGCGCCTGCGCCAGGATCCCGCCACCCGGCGTCGTCAGCAGGATGTCCTGCGCCGCCGTCTTGTCCGCAATTTCGAGAAACAGCGCCTCGGCAGCCACGTCATCGCCGGCCAGCGCGCCCTGCACCTGCGGATGGTCCGCGACCAGCACGGCCAACTCGCGATAACGCTGCAACTGGCCCGTCAGCCGATCCGACGCCAGCGCCAGATCCGACGCGCCCTGCCGCGCCATCTGATCCAGCGCCTGGAAATAGCCATAGCGCCATACGCCCGCCGCCGCCGCTGCAACCACCAGCACAAAGCCCAGCACCACGCTGATCCGTCTCAGAACACCTCCGCCCATGGCGGGCACCGTATGCGCGGGGCCAAGCCTTGCCAAGCGCATCGCAAGGCGGCACATCATGCCCCATGTTGCAGCTGTCCCCGCATGACCTCGCCTTTGTCCAGAACCCGTACCCGGCCTATGACGATGCCCGCGCCCGTGGCCCTGTGCTGTGGTGGGAGGCGTACGGAATGCACGCAGCCTTTGACCACGCCACGGTCCACGCGCTCTTGCGCGACCGGCGTCTGGGCCGGGCGGTGCCCGGGCGCGCCGCGCCGGCGCCGCATCTGGCGGATTTCGACGCGCTGGAAAGGCACTCGCTGCTCGAGCTTGAGCCGCCCGCCCATACCCGCCTGCGGCGGCTCGTGCTGCATGCGTTCACCTCGCGCCGCATCGCGGGGCTTGCGGGCGACATAAGCGAGATCTGCGCCGATCTGCTGGGCACCCTGCCCGCGGGGCCGGTGGACCTGATCCCGGCCTATTGCCAACAGGTCCCCGTCCGCGTCATCGCCCGCCTGCTCGGCGTGCCCGAGGATATGGGCCCGGACCTGCTGCGCTGGTCCGCCGCGATGGTCGCGATGTACCAGGCCGGGCGGACCCACACGACCGAGGAGGCTGCGAATGCCGCCGCCGCCGAATTCACCACCTTCCTGCGCGGTTATATCGAAGAGCGGCGCGCTGACCCGCGCGACGATCTGATCACGGAACTCATCGCCGCCGAGGACGGCGGCGAAACGCTCAGCCATGACGAGATGATCGGCACCTGTGTGCTGCTGCTCAACGCGGGTCACGAGGCGACGGTGCACAGCCTCGGCAACGCGGTCAAATGCCTGATCGAACAGGGCCAGACCCACGCGCTTGGCCCCGATCAGGTCGCCGCCACGGTCGAGGAAACGCTGCGCTTCGACCCGCCGCTGCACATGTTCACCCGCCATGTCTACGACACGGTCACGCTGGGCGACGTCACTCTACAAAAGGGCGACGAGGTCGCCCTGATGCTCGGCGCCGCGGGTCGCGACCCGGCCGTCTACGACGCGCCACATGCCTTCGATCCAACGCGGCAAGCCCCTGCGCATCTCGCCTTCGGCGGCGGCCTGCACTTTTGCGTCGGCGCACCGCTGGCACGGCTCGAGCTGCAGATTGCGCTGCCGCTGCTGTTTCAGGCGCACCCCACCCTGCGCCTCGCCGAACAGCCGCGCTATGCAGACAGCTACCATTTCCACAAACTCGACCGCCTGATCGTGACCCCGTGAGTCGGGCCTGGGTCAAGATGGCCGCAGGCCCCGCCGTCAGGCGGCATGATCTTGACGCAGGCCCAACTCGCATCACGCTCAACCAGGTCTGCTTAAGACGCACAGCGCCTTAAGCGACCTCTCGGCAAATATCCCGAACCCATCCACCGGACCGGCACGTGCAGCACCGCGTCGCCTCCGAGATTTCAGAATTTGGAATGC
Organism: Pseudomonadota bacterium; assembly: GCA_038525585.1. Lineage (GTDB taxonomy): Bacteria > Pseudomonadota > Alphaproteobacteria > Rhodobacterales > Rhodobacteraceae > Tateyamaria. Next base: position 10,126 of record JBCBHM010000046.1, on the reverse strand, counting down.
GCGGTAGCGCTCATTTTACCTCCACCCCCAGCGGCAACATCGTTGTGGACTTGATCTCCTCCATCGACAGCAGCGCCGTGACGTTGTGCACCCGGACCTCCGAGATCAGCGCCTGATAGAACGCGTCATAGGCCCGCGCGTTCTGGACCCGCACCTTGAGGATATAGTCGATGTCGCCCGCGAGCCGGTGCGCCTCCTGCACCTCGGGCCGGTCGCGCAGCGCCTGCAGGAACCGTGCCTGCCAGTCGGCCTCATGCTCGGACGTGCGGATCAGGACAAAGAAACAGGCCTCGAACCCCAACGCCTCGGCATCCAGCACAACCGTCTGCTGCCCCACCACGCCGGCCTCGCGCAGCTTGCGGATGCGGTTCCACACCGGTGTCTTCGACGACCCCACCGCGCGGGCGATGTCATCCAGCGACTGGCTTGCATCGCGCTGCAGCTCCGCCAGAATTTTCCGATCCACGTCATCGATCCGAACAGCCATTCCGCGTCCCTTTCCATTTCCAGACACACGTTCTCGAGCTTACGCAAATCGGAACGAATGTCCTTATCTGCGTAGCTCCATGGCAACATATCGGGAAGATGTTCTATATTGAACCCCAAGATCAGCGACGAGGCCGCCATGAACCACTTTCCCATCTTCCTCAACACCGCAGGCCGTCGCATCGTGCTGTCGGGGGGCGGCGATGCGGCGCTGGCCAAGCTGCGCCTGCTGCTCAAAACCACGGCGCACATCACCGTTTTCGCGCCCGAGGCCGACGACCAGATCCAAACCTGGGCCGCGCAAGACAAGCTGAACCTCATCGACCGCGCGATGGAGCCTGGCGATGCGCTCTGCGCCGCGCTGTTCTACGCCGCCGACGAGGACGCGACCGAAGACGCGCGCACCGCCGCCATCGCCCATGCCGACGGCGCGCTGGTCAACATCGTCGATAACCTGGCCGACAGCCAGTTCATCACCCCCGCCATCGTCGACCGTGACCCCGTCACCGTCGCCATCGGCACCGAAGGGGCCGCCCCGGTGCTGGCCCGCGCCATCAAGGCCGATCTCGAGGAACGCCTGCCGCAATCGCTGGGCACGCTGGCGCGCATCGGCAAGACCTTCCGCCGCGCCGCCGAAGCGCTGCCCTTTGGGCGCGCCCGCCGCGACTTCTGGCGCGACTACTACTTCAACGCAGGGCCCAAGGCGCATGCCACCGGCACGGACGCCATCCAACCCGCGCTGGACGACCTGCTCGCCGATCACCTGATGCGCGATGCGCGGCGCGGCCACGTCGCCTTTGTCGGCGCCGGTCCGGGGGATCCCGAACTGTTGACGCTCAAGGCCCGCAAGGCGCTCGATGAGGCGGACGTGGTGATCTACGACCGTCTGATCAGCCCCGAAATCCTCGAGCTTGCCCGCCGCGAGGCCACCATGATAGACGTGGGCAAAGAGGCGTTCGGCCCCTCCACGCCCCAGGACACCATCAACGACCTGCTGGTCGCGCATGGGGCAACCGGCGCACAGGTCGTCCGGCTGAAATCCGGCGATGCCACCGTCTTTGGCCGCGTGGACGAAGAGCTTGACGCCGTCACCGCCGCAGGCATCGACTGGCACATCGTGCCCGGCATCACCGCCGCCTCCGCCGCTGTGGCATCCATCGGTCAGTCGCTCACGCAACGCGGTCGCAACTCCTCCGTCCGCTTTCTCACCGGCCATGACACGCGTGGCTTTGCCGATCACGACTGGAAAACGCTCGCCCAGCCCGGCCAGGTCGCCGCCATCTACATGGGCAAGAAATCCGCCCGCTTCATCCAGGGCCGCCTGATGATGAACGGCATCGATCCGGACACGCCCGTGACCTTCATCGAAAACGCCTCGCGGCCCGATCAACAGATCCTCGCCACGACCGTGGCCGAGATGGAACCGACCCTGACCCAGGCCGGTCTTGGCGGCCCGGCCCTCACCTTCATCGGTCTGACCCCGCGTGCGGCGCAAACCGCCCTCACCGACCTGCCCCTCCCAGCTCAAGAGGCCCTGTAACATGCCCCTCGCATTCACACCCAAAGTCGTCACCGCCAATCACCTGCTCGCAGGCGACGTGATCTACCAGACCGCCACCGGCTGGACGCGCCGCCTCGCCGAGGCCGAAGTGCTGACGGACGAGGCCGATGCCGACCTGCGCCTGATCGAGGCGAGCCAGCAGACTGACACCGTGGTGGGCGCCTACCTCGCCGACGTCGCCATCGACAACGGCACGCCCGTCCCCACCCATTTCCGCGAAACCTTCCGCGCCACCGGGCCCAGCAATTACGCCCATGGCAAGCAAGTGGAGCTGCAGTGATGTATCGCTATTCCGAGTTTGACACCGCCTTTCTCGCGGAGCGCAACGCGCAGTTCCGCGCGCAGGTAGACCGCCGCATCGCGGGCAACCTGACCGAGGATGAATTCAAGCCCCTGCGCCTGATGAACGGCCTCTACCTGCAACTGCACGCCTACATGTTGCGCGTGGCGATCCCCTACGGCACGCTGGATGCGGCCAAGATGCGCCAGCTGGCCTATATCGCCGAGCGGTGGGACAAGGGCTATGGCCACTTCACCACGCGGCAGAACATCCAGTACAACTGGCCCGAACTGCGCGACGTGCCCGATATGCTCGACGCGCTGGCCGAGGTGGGAATGCACGCCATCCAGACCTCCGGCAACACGATCCGCAACGTGACCGCCGATCACTTCGCCGGTGCCGCCGCGGATGAGATCGCAGACCCGCGCCCGGTGGCCGAACTGTTGCGCCAATGGTCCACGGACCATCCCGAATTTCAGTTCATGCCCCGCAAGTTCAAGATCGCGATCACCGGGTCCCCCAACGACCGCGCCGTGACCCGCGCGCATGACATCGGCATCCGTATGGTGACACGGGACGGCGAACACGGCTATGAGATCATCGTAGGCGGCGGCCTTGGCCGCACACCGATGATCGGCAAGGTCATCACCGACTTTCTGCCGCAAGCGGACCTCTTGCCCTATCTCGAGGCCATCGTGAGCGTTTGGAACCAGATCGGCCGCCGCGACAACAAGTACAAGGCGCGTATCAAGATCACGGTGCACGAACACGGCATCGATGAGATCCGCCGCCGCGTCGAAGACCGGTTCCAGGAGACGCGCAAGGCCTTCTCGGGCGTCGACCAGCAGATGCTGCGCGAGATCGAAGCGCATTTCGCCGCCCCCGCCTTTGCCGAAAAGTCCGAAGCGCCGTTCAAGGACGCCTACGATACGGATCCGGTTTTCCGCAGCTGGGCGGACACAAACCTGACCGCGCACCGCGCGCCGGGTTACAAGATCGTGTCCATCTCATTGAAAAAGCACGGAGAGACGCCGGGCGACGCCACAGCGGACCAGATGCGCCTGATGGCGGACCTCGCCGAAGCCTACGGCCATGATGAGCTGCGCATCAGCCACGAGCAAAACGTGATCCTGCCGCATGTGCACGTCGCCGACCTGCCCGCACTGCACGCGAAACTCAAGGAGGCTGGCCTCGCCACCGCCAATATCGGCCTGATCAGCGACATCATCGCCTGCCCCGGCATGGACTATTGCGCGCTGGCCACCGCCCGCTCGATCCCCATCGCGCAAGAGATCGCCACGGCCTTCGACGACCTCAAGCGCGAGCACGACATCGGCGCGCTCAAGATCAAAATCTCAGGTTGCATCAACGCCTGCGGCCACCACCATGTGGGCCATATCGGCATCCTGGGCCTCGACCGCGCGGGTGTGGAGAACTACCAGATCACGCTGGGCGGTGACCATACGGAAACCGCTGGCGTGGGTGACCGCGTCGGTCCCGGCTTTGCCGCAGACGAGATCGTGCCGGCGGTCGAGCGCATCGTCGACACCTATCTCGACCTGCGCACCGGCGCGGACGAAGCCTTCATCGATACCTACAAGCGGACCGGCATAGCCCCGTTCAAGGGCGCCCTCTATCCCGAAGCCAAGGTGGCGGCGGAATAAGATCCCATGCTTCATCTTGCCCAGAAAACCGCCCCCGGAGGGCCGGCCCGCCCCGAAGCCGAGGTAATGGTCAGCGCGCTGAACGCGCAGCTGAGCCATCACGGCGCATGGGATGTGCTGAACGCGGCTTTTGATGCCGTGCCAGACCTCGCCCTCGTGTCCAGCTTTGGCGCAGAGTCGGTGGTGCTGCTTCATCTTGCGGCGATGGTGAAACGGGACGTGCCGGTGATCTTCATCGATACCGAGATGCTGTTCACCGAGACGCTGGTGTATCAGCAAGAGGTGGCCGAACGCCTGCGGCTCACCAACGTGCGCATCATCCGCGCCGATGACAGCGCGGCGCGCGATCCCAGCGGCAGCCTGCACCGGCGTGACCCCGACGCCTGCTGCGCCCTGCGCAAGGTCGCCCCGTTGCAACGGGCGCTGGCGGGTCACAGTGGCTGGATCAGCGGGCGCAAGCGCTACCAGTCCGGCACCCGCGCCGACCTCGCCTTTTTCGAGGTCGAGGGCGCCACGGGCCGGATCAAGGTCAATCCCCTCGCCCGCTGGTCACGCGACGATGTGACCGAATACATGGCCGAAAACCGCCTGCCCCGACACCCGCTGGTGGCGCGCGGCTATCCCAGCATCGGCTGCGCCCCCTGCACGTCCAAGGTGGCACCGTGCGAAGACGCCCGTGCGGGCCGGTGGCGCGATCAGGACAAGGACGAATGCGGCATCCATTTCGTGAACGGCAAGATGGTCCGAACAGGAGCACAGACATGACAATTATCGTGACAGATCAGGGCTTTGGCCCCGACACATGGGACCGTGGCTATACCCCGCTGGGCGAGTGCGCCAATGACGCGGTGGCGCTTGACGTCGCCGCCGACGCGGACCCGGACACCATCCCCCTTGGGGCCCAGATCATCCGCGTGGATTTCCCCAGCTTTGCCGATGGGCGCGGTTTTACCATCGCGCGGATGCTGCGCCTGCGCGGCTACACCGGTCGCCTGCGGGCCAAGGGGCATGTGATCTCGGATCAATACGCCATGGCGCGCCGCGCGGGCTTTGACGAGGTCGAGATCAGCCAGGCCCTCGCCGCGCGCCAGCCCGAGGGCGAATGGCAGGCGCGGTCGGATTGGCAGGCCCACAACTATCAGGCGCGGCTGCGCGGCGCGTCCAACACCGCGCCCCTCGACGCCAGGACACACACCTGACCCAGATCAAGGCGCGCGACCATTCGCGCACTTATCCACGCACAAAACCCTTCCCAGAGTGAGAGGCGCAGGTGTAAACCTGTGTTGACAGACACGTATGACCGAGCAACGCCCCGTGAACAAGACCACCGCCGTCAAGGCGACCCCCACACTGCCCGACGCCCAGACCGTGACGCAGGTGCAGCACTACACCGACCGGCTGTTCAGCTTTCGCTGCACCCGGCCCGCATCGTTGCGCTTTCGCTCGGGCGAGTTCGTGATGATCGGCCTGATGGGCGAGCCGCACCCCGAAACGGGCAAGCAAAAGCCGCTCTTGCGCGCCTATTCCATCGCCTCGCCCTCCTGGGATGATGAGCTTGAATTCTATTCGATAAAGGTGCCCGACGGCCCACTGACCTCGCGCCTTCAGCACATTCAGCCGGGCGAGCAGATCATCCTGCGCCCCAAGCCCGTGGGCACGCTGGTGCATGACGCGCTCCTGCCCGGCAAGCGGCTGTGGTTCTTTGCCACCGGTACGGGCTTTGCGCCCTTTGCCTCGCTCCTGCGCGAGCCGCAGACCTACGAGGATTACGACGAGGTCATCATCACCCATACATGTCGCGAGGTGGGCGAGTTGACCTATGGCCGCGACCTGATCGAAAGCCTCAAGACCGACGAGATGCTCAATGAGCTGATCGGCGAAGGGTTTTGGAAAAAAATCAAATACTATCCCACCACGACCCGCGAAGAGAGCCCCAAGATGGGCCGCATCACAGACCTGATGAAATCGGGCGAGGCCTTTGATGACCTCGGCGTACCACCGCTCAACCCCAACACCGACCGGGCGATGATCTGTGGCAACCTCGCCTTCAACCTCGAGCTGAAGGATATGTTCGAGGGATACGGCCTCGAAGAGGGCGCAAATTCCAAACCCGCCCATTACGTCGTGGAAAAAGCCTTCCTCGACTAAGGGAAACGGCCGGCGGGGCACCCCCGCCGGCCGCCTCTCATCATACGATCAGATCGTCCGCGCCAAAGCCGAACACACCGTCCAGCGATACGGTGCCGATATCCGTGCCCGTGGCGGTCACATCCGTGCCATTCACCGTCTCGGTAAAGGTCAGTTCGGCCAGGGTTGCGTTGGTGAAGACCAGCGCATCGACGCCGATGGTGAAGTCGAGGATGATATCCACGCCAAATTCGCCGCCGAATTCGAACGTGTCGGCACCCTCACCACCGGTGATCGTGTCGTTGCCTTCGCCACCGTCAAGCGTGTCCGCCCCGGTGCCGCCGTCCAGCGCATCGTCGCCCGCGCCACCCAGAACAGTGTCGCGACCCACACCGCCAAAGACGTCGTCATCGCCGTCACCGCCGTCGACCACATCATTGCCACGCTCACCAAACAGCCGATCCTCGCCCGTGCCACCGTTGATCGTGTCGCTGCCGACACCGCCAAAGGCCACGTCGTCACCACCGTCACCGTTCAGCAGATCGCCCCGCTCGTTGCCGGTCAGAACATCGTCGCCGTCGCTGCCGGACAGAACGTCGGCCCGGTCGCTGCCGACCAGAACATCGTCGCCACCCGCACCGGTCTGCACCACGTCGCCACGGCTCGCAAACAGGATCAGATCCTCGTCATCCGGCGTGCCTTCCAGCAGGAAGGTCGCCACGATCGGCTCGTGATCCGACGCGTTCTCGACAAAGTCGACATTCACATGCACCACGTCGATCTCGGCCAGCCCGAACAGGCTGCCGGAGACAAAGATGTGGTCCAGCGCCTGGCTGTTGCCCTGGAAGACAAAGGTATAGGCCTCGTCGCCCTCGGCCAGATCGAACAGGTTCGTCAGGACCTGCTCATCGCCCGTGCCCGGCAGATCCTCGCTCAGCTCATCGGTGAACTCGAACGTGTTGAAATCACCCAGAACCACGATGTTGGCATCCGGATCATCCGCCAGCAGCGCATCGACCACCTCGTTCAGCGCGGATGTCTGCGCTTCGCGCGCCGCCTCGCCACCCTGCTCGAAGGGTTGCGTGGCGCCAAAGATCGGGTCGGAGCCAAAGCGCGAGGACAGGTGGTTGTTGATCAGCGTGATCTGCTGACCGTTGAAGGTGAACACACCCAGCAGCGGATCGCGCGTGCCGTCAAAGGCGTCGGGATCGCTGATGCCGATGTCTTGCAGCACGTCGGATTCCAGCGTCTCGACGGTGTCGAGCTCGACCCGATCCGGGTTCCACAGGTACGCATTGCGGATGTTGCCGCCGGGCACACCGCCGTTTTCGCCGTCCTCGTCGACAATCGCGCTCACGAACTCGTAGTCCGGACCGCCCGCCGCCTCGATGGCGTCCACGAGTGCCTGCAACGTCTCGTCCGCGGCCAGCGTGCCGTCATCGGCAACGCCGCTGTTGTCCTGGATCTCCTGCAGCGCCAGAATGTCGGGCGCGCCCAGGTTGTCGACGATCTGCTGCGCCAGCAGCGCGATCTGGTCGGCATCACCGTCCGCCTCGGCCGAGGTGACGTTGAGCACATTGTATGTCGCCACGCTCAGCTCATCATCGGTGCCTGCAAGCTCGGTCACTTCGGCCACGTTCGCGGTCTCTTCCTCCACCTCGAAGGCGTCGGTGACCAGCACTTCGAAATTGCCGAAGCTATAGGAGACGACGCCGGTCACATCGCTCAGGTCATCGCCGATATTCAGGTCGATGGGATCAAAGCCCTCGGGCAGCAGGTCAAAGAACGCGTCATACTGGATCTGGATGCGCTCGGGGTTCAGGTCGCCCGTGCCGTCGATGTCGGCGTTGATGGTCAGGCCGCCGCGATCGTTCAGGCCACCATCGGGGCTGCCGCCGGTGACGTTGTCGCCATCATCGGCCACGACATAGGTTTCGTCAAAGCGGTTGGTGGCGCCGATGACAACGGGGTTGTCCACCGTCACCAACATGCCTTCGAGGCTTTCGTAAAAGTCGATGCCGTCGGTTTCGGGGTTGAACGTGCCGGGATCGGTCTGCAGATCCACCGGCAGTTCGCTGTCGGAGATCACGACATCGGTCGGCGGTGTGCGGCCCGCGGCACCGATGATGGTGGCGGCCGGCAGGTCGTTGCCCGAGGACAGGATGGTGCTGTTTTCCGCACCGCTATCGGTGATCTGCGTGGTGGACAGGTTGCCCGTGCCCGCACCACCGGGGATAAACTCGGACACGGTGCCCGTCACTTCGACCTCATCGCCCACGGCGATGTCGCCAGTGGCGCCATTGCCGACAAAGACAAAGATGGCGTCGGATGTGGCGTCGTCCCCGTCACCATCGGGGTCCTGCAGATAGTAGCCGTTGAAATCGACGGCCGTGACGATGCCCGAGGTTGTCACCTCCTGGCCCACAAAGGACGACACGTGGCCTGCACCCTGGATAGTATAGATTGCGACGTCGTCGCCGCCCGGATCGACGGTGTCGTCGCCGAAATCACCCGCAACCGGCGTGCTCAGCGGATCGGACCCGGCGCCTTCGAGAAAGAAATCGGTGGCGACAAAGTCGCTGGCTGCATCCGTGTCGACCCCGTCGGTGACGCGTTGCACACCGGCTGGCAAAAACGTGCCGTTTGGCCCCACTTGCGGCGCATCGAAGAAATCGACGATGTCGAGGTCGCCGTTGACCGTTGCCACAGAATCCACGACCACCGTGTTTTCGTCATCCACAACGGTGCCGTCTGTCACCACCAGCGTATCCGTCTGGACCAGCGCAAAGACCTGGCTGTCATTCTCGAACGTGTTGTCGCCGATCGAGATGTTGGGCGTGACACCAAACGTGGTCGCAACCGAGTCGGTGCCGATCAGCAGAAAACCGTTTTCGCCGAGCATGTCATCCGCACCAAAGTCGATCTGCAGGTTCAGGTCGCCCGCCTCGTCCGCATTGGCGTTGAACGAGATCAGCGACAAGCCGTCAAGGCTGGCGCCCGCGTCACCAAAAAGCTCGATAAACTCGACATCCGTGCCCGTCGTGCTTTGCAGCACTTCGTTGATGACGGTTGCCTGCTCGTTCGATGCGACGACGGCATCGGGGTTTTCCAAAGTGGATGACATTAAACAGCCTTTCAATTGCTCCGCCCTGGCGGAATTATTTTTGAATGGGGAAAGGGCGTGGTGCGTGCGGATGGTTGATCCGTCGCTGACCAGAGTGACCCAAGGCACGCATGCCCCCCAAGTGCGCGTGCGTACCCAGAGTTGTTAACGGTTTTGTTTCAATCGCGCAGCGTTTTGATGAAATCAGGCCGCCCAATGGGCGTACGTATGCCGATGGCGCCTAAGCCTGCAGCAGATGGCGGACGCAGGCGCGGCCCCGTTTTGCGCGGTGCCTGAGCGGGCGCGACCCGTCACGCATGGTTTGCGCAGCGCGCCAGCGCACTGATGCTGCGCGGGCGCGTGGTGCGCCGACTGTCGCAATGTCCATGTCCCATGAAAAAAGCCGCGCCCGGATGGGCACGGCTTCGGCGCGTTTTTCGCAAGGGGAGTGGGATCAGAGGCCCATGGCCGATCTGATCTGGTCCAGCACGCCTTGCAGCAGCTCAGGGTTGTCCCGCGCCTGTTCCAGCCCGGTCTTGAGCGAAGTTTTTTGCAGTGTGTTCATCTCCGACCCGTCGATCATCTCGATCACCTGGTCAAAGTCGAACCCATCAGTCGTCAGCAGCTGCGCGATGCCGGCACCATCGCCCGTATCCGTCACCGTTTCGGTGCCCTCCGTGGCCGTTTCCGCCGCTTCGTCGACCGCCTCGCTGGCCGTCTCTTCGGTCGCCTCAGCAGCGGCCTCCTCGGTTGCCTCAGCAGCCCCTTCTACAGCCTCTGCCGCTTCTTCGGTCGCCTCAGCCGCTGCGTCCGCAGCTTCTTCAGTGGCCTCAGTCGCTGCGTCTGCAGTCCCTTCCACAGCCTCTTCAGTCGCTTCGGTTGCCTCGGCCGCTGCGTCCGCAGCC
>JBCBHM010000045.1:0-28000 GCA_038525585.1 Pseudomonadota bacterium | reverse complement strand
TCGCGTTCAGCATCGACACATCCGCGCCGGGGCGGAACTGCAGCATATGCGAGGCAAACCTCTTCAGTGCCTGCCCCCGCGGGTCCATCACGATCAGCTTGCCGCCGCGCTTGGTGAACTGCTTGAAATACGTCGCTGCGACAGGGTGATTTTCGATCGGGTTCGCGCCGATCACAATCGCCACATCCGCGTTCTCGATCTCATTGAAGGTCGCCGTGACCGCCCCCGAGCCCACGTTTTCCATCAGCGCCGCAACCGACGAGGCGTGGCACAGCCGCGTGCAGTGATCCACGTTGTTATGGCCAAAGCCCTGACGGATGAACTTCTGGAACAGGTACGCCTCTTCATTCGTGCACTTGGCCGACCCAAAGCCCGCCACCTCACGGCCCCGCCCCTTCAGTCCGCCCGCGGCGAAATCCAGCGCCTCGTCCCAGGTTGCCTCGCGAAACACATCGCCCCAGTTGCCCGGGTCCACATTCAACCCCTTGGCCGGTGCATCGTCGCGCCGAATGAGCGGTTTGGTCAGCCGGTGATCGTGATGGATGTAGTCAAAGCCAAAGCGCCCCTTGACGCAAAGCCGCCCCTCATTCGCCGGTCCATTGATGCCCTCGACGAACTTTACCGTGTCGTCCTTGATCTTGAGCGACACCTGACAGCCCACACCACAGAACGGGCAGACACTCTCGACCTCGCGATCATAATCCTTGCTGTCGCCCACTTGGCGCTCATCGACGACCGTGGCGGGCATCAGCGCACCTGTCGGACAGGCCTGCACGCACTCGCCACAGGCCACGCAGGTCGACGCACCCATCGGGTCGGCAAGATCAAAGGTCGGATAGGCGTCATGCCCCCGGCCCGCCATGCCGATCACGTCGTTGACCTGCACCTCGCGGCACGCGCGCACGCACAGCCCACACTGGATGCAGGCATTCAGGTTCACCGACATCGCGACATGGCTGTCATCGAGCAGCGGAATACGATCCTGCTCCAGCTTCGGCAGACGGCTCTGCGATACGCCATTGGCATCGGCCATGTCCCAAAGATGCGCAGACTTGTCATGCGCCACCGCGCGCTCTGGCTGATCCGCCAGCAGCATCTCAACCACCATCTTGCGCGCGCCCATCGCCCGGGCAGAGTCCGTCGTCACAACCATGCCCTCGGACGGCTCGCGAATGCAGGACGCGGCCAGAACACGCTCGCCCGCGATCTCCACCATGCAGGCGCGGCAGTTGCCGTCCGGGCGATAGCCGGGCGCGGGCTTGTGGCACAGATGCGGGATCACCAGGCCACGGCCATGGGCCACCTCCCAGATGGTCATGCCGGCCTCTGCCTGCACCTCTTCACCGTCCAGCGTGAATGTCACCGTCTCGGTCATCGCACCCGTCTCCCTGATCTCGCACTGTTCTAGCGTGGCAAGCCGCACAAACAGACTCCCATTCCCGACACGACAAGCCATTTTCGCGGCGCTCCGGTTTCCGAAACGCGCCACACCGTCCCAATGCGCCCCCCTGCCCGTCTTTGTCCCAAAAAAATCCCCGCCGGAGGCTCCCGTCCTTTCCACATGCCGACCGCTGCCCTAGAACATCCCGACGTAAGCAACAGGCGCTCCATGTCCCACATCACCCTCATCCGCCACGGTCAGGCCAACACGCACGCGCAGGACGAGGCGAGCTATGACCAGCTCAGCCCCTTGGGCCGCCAGCAATCCGCCTGGCTCGGCGATCACATGCGGGCCACGCACCAGCACCACACACGGCTCTACACCGGCACGCTGAAGCGGCATCGGCAAACGGCCGAGGCGATGAACACAGGGCTGACACCGTTCGAGGATGCGCGGCTCAACGAGCTTGAGTATTTCACCATGGCCCAGGCGCTCGAGGCAGAGCATGGCATCGCCGCCCCTGATGACCCCAGCCAGTTCGTGCACCATTTTCCCAAGGTTTTGAGCCATTGGCGCGACGACAAGCTCGAAGGCGCGCCCGAGCGGTTTTCGTCCTTCGAGACCCGCATTCGTGACGCATTGGTCGAGATTGGCGAAGGTGTGGGCCCGGCCCTCGTCGTCACCTCCGGTGGCCTTATCGCGATGACCATGCGCCTGCATCTGGGCCTTGATGTGCCCGCCATGGCCAATGTCGCCCTTGCGATCTTCAACACCTCCGTGCACCGTCTGCATCCTATCGGCGGCACCTGGTCACCCGTGCTGTTCAACGCGATCCCGCATCTCGAAGCACCGGACCGCCACCACGCTCACACCCATGTTTGAGGCTCCCATGAAACTCTTCGCCGCCCCGGGCACCATATCTGTCGCCGTCGCCATCGCCCTCGAGGAAGCGGGGGTGGCGTATGATCTGCACATGCTCGACTTTGCCAGCGGGGCACAGCGGGACGCGGCGTACCGCGCCATCAACCCAAAGGGCCGGGTGCCTGCACTGGCGCTCGACAGCGGCACGGTTCTGACCGAAACGGGCGCGATCCTCGACTTTGTCGCGGCGCATGATCCGCGGCTGATGCCTGCCGACCCGGTGCATGCCGCTCAGGCACGGGCGGTGATGTACTATCTGGCGTCGACCATGCATGTGAACCACGCCCACAAGATGCGCGGCCACCGCTGGGCCGACACCGAGGCGGCCCATGCCGACATGGCTGCCAAGGTGCCCCAGACGATGACCGAAAGCGCGACCTATGTCGAAGAGAACTGCATCACAGGCCCCTACGTGTTGGGCGCGCATTTCTCCATTGCCGATTGTTATCTGTACCTCGTGTGCACCTGGCTGCCGGGCGACGGTGTGGACCTTGCCCCGTTCCCCCGCATCCGCGCCTTCATGGACGCGATGGAGGCGCGGCACAGCATCGAGGTGATGCGGACCAAGGGCCTGCTGACATGACCCATCTGTGGGTCCGCGCCGAGCAGCGGGACAACGAGACCCGTGTGGGCCTGACGCCGGAAGGCGCGGCCAAGCTGATGGCTGCAGGCCTGCAGGTGACCGTCGAAGACAGCGACAGCCGCTGTATCCCGACCGACCGCTACCGCGCGGCCGGTGCGCAGATCGCCCCGGCAGGCGCCTGGCCGGATGCGCCGGACGATGCGATCATCTTCGGCCTCAAGGAATTGCCAGAGGATGGTACGCCCCTGCCCCACCGGCACATCATGTTCGGCCACGCCTACAAGGGGCAGCCCGCGGGCCAAACGCTCCTGCGCCGGTTCCAGGCGGGCGGCGGGGCGCTCTATGATCTGGAGTATCTCGTGGACGCAAGCGGCCGCCGCGTCGCCGCCTTTGGCTATTGGGCGGGCTATGCGGGTGCGGCGGTGGCCCTCAAGTGTTGGGCGGCGCAGCAGGGCGGTGGATTGGCCGGTGCCGTGGGCAGCTATCCCAGCGCCAACCACATGCTGGCCGAACTGCAGACGGAGCTTGTGGCCACCGGCACACATCGACCCACCGCGCTGATCATCGGCGCGCTGGGGCGCGTGGGCAGCGGCGCGGCCGACCTTTGCACAGCCATGGGCGTACCGACGACCCGCTGGGATATGGCCGAGACCGCCCATGGCGGCCCTTTCCCCGAAGTGCTGGCGCATGACATCTTTTTCAACTGCATCCTCGCACGTCCCGGCACGCCGGTCTTTGTGCCAGCCTCTGCGCTGCATGCCCCGCGTAGGCTCAGTGTCATCGGGGATATCGCTTGTGATCCCGACAGCGACTTTTCCCCGATCAAGGTCTACGACCGCACCACAACATGGCAGTCGCCTGCCCTGCGGGTGCACGACACACCACCGCTGGACGTGACGGCCATCGATAATCTGCCATCCATGCTGCCGGTCGAAAGCTCGGAGGATTACGCCGAGCAATTGCTGCCCAGCTTGCTGACCCTGCCACAGCTGACCGATGGTGTGTGGGCGCGGGCCAAGGCGTCATACGATCAGGCCCGCGCCGCGCTCTGACCCGGTCACTCAGGCAAAGTGGATCAAACCGGCTTCGCTCTCGCCCAGCTCGAAGCCCAGCGCTTCCATCCCCGCCTCGATGTGATCCGTGAAATGCGGCGTGCCAAGGATGTAGTCGGCGCAGGGTGTGCTCGCCTCTGCCGCGGCGGTATCCACCGCCTCCTGCCACTCTTCGGCTTCGAACGCTCCGCGACCGATCCACATGACCGCCACGAGGGCCGCCTGTTCATCCTCGCCCAGCCGGTCGATGACGCCACGCAATTCCGGTTCGGCCCGGTCCAGCTCGCGCCCCATCAGCACGATCTGCGCCAGTAAGTCCGTGTTGAGTTCAGTATCCATAACGAATCCTCCTGCATGGGAGGATGCGCCGCGTGGCAAGAGCCGTCTTTGATCCCGCTCAAATACCCTCAGCGGGCAAAGATGCGGTAATACAGCCAGTCCGGCAGGAACTGCCCCACCCGGAAGAACAAAGAAAAGACGGTCGGAAAGCTCTTTTTGAAATTGTCGGTCAGCATCAGTTCGAACATCTCGCGCGCCGCCGTCTCCGGTTCCATGAGGAACGGCATCTCGAACTCGTTCTTGTCGGTCAGCTGCGTCTTGATGAAACCGGGGTTGGCAACCTGCACCCTGACGCCCGTGTGGCGCAGATCGGCATGCATGCATTCCGCCAGCGACATCGTCGCCGCCTTGGACGCCGTGTACCCGATGGAGCCGGGCAGGCCCCGAAACGCGCTGAGCGACGAGGTGATGACGATATGCCCGGCATCCCGTTCGACGAATTGCTGCACCACGCGGCCCAGTACGCGCATGAAACCGGTGAAATTCACATCCGCCATCGCCACGCCTTGCGCGCAATCCCACTCCTTGGCCGAAAACGGCCAGTAGACACCAGCCAGCAGCACGATGCCGTCAATCTCGCCGACAGCTTCGGCAGCCGTCGCCACACTGTCGTCATCCGCGATATCAACCGTCTGCACCGTCGCCTTGCCCGGCAGCTCGTCCGCGAGGCTTTGCAGCTTGTCTTCGCTGCGCGAGGACACCACCAGCTCGATCCCCGCCTGGCTCATCTGATGCGCCAGCGCGCGGCCAAGACCGTCGCCCGCACCAACCAGCCAATACCGCTTACCCGTCAGTTCAATTGCACTCATGCCGCTTCTTTCAAATCCCGTTCTGCTGGTCGCATCGTGGCCACCAGTTCCGCCACCTTGATCCCGAATTTACGGAACTGCGAACGGTTCACAATGGTTCCGTTCGGCGCCAGATACATCCAATCGACAGTGTCGAGCACATGCCCGCCCGAGCTTTCGGGCAATTGATACCGATATTTGAGCTGGACGGAGCTGCCCGTTTGTTGGCCCGTGCCTTCGCCCACGACATCACTGGCGAGCGCCTTGATACGCCCATCGTTGCCCACCGTCAGGTTCCAGCAGCGTTCCTGCGTGGAGCCGTCGCAATAGGTGAACACCTCGTTCATGGTGCCCACATTGCCATCCCAGTGGCAGTCGAACTCGCCCACAAAACGGGACGACACGCGGCCCGTCGGGCCGTAGATGACCCC
This sequence comes from Pseudomonadota bacterium, assembly GCA_038525585.1. Lineage (GTDB taxonomy): Bacteria > Pseudomonadota > Alphaproteobacteria > Rhodobacterales > Rhodobacteraceae > Tateyamaria. The sequence continues at coordinate 22,505 of JBCBHM010000045.1, read as the reverse complement.
CTCGCAGATGATCGGGCCGTTAAGGTGCGTGCGCACGTCAAACTGGTCGGAACCGGCGTCGTAATCCTCGGGCCGTTGCGCCAGAAAATCGGCATAGCGCGAGCGCGACCAAATCAGCGCAGCGGTGGTAAGGGCCCCCAGCAGGGCGAAAAACAGAGCATCCATATCAGGTCTCCTTGAGGTTCGTGGTCGCCAACAGGGCGATGGCCACGATTTTCAGGCCGCAGGGCACGGCGGCATAAAGCAGGGTGAGCAGGGCAAGCGCCTCTGGCGGGTTGGTGGCCGCAGCACTGTCGAAGCCCGCGTTTTGGAGCGCAGGCAAAAGCGTGACGGCAGCAAAGGCCAGCGTGAATTTCGACACGAACGACCACAGGCCGAACCCTTCGGACGCCGACGGGCTGATGCGCGCCATGCGCGTGGCAAAAACGGCGGGCAACAATGTCAGATCGGCGCCCAGCGTGGCACCCGACAGGATGCAGATCACGGCAAAGGCGAACCAGTCGCCCGGGCCCAGCAGCAGGGCGCCGCCAAAGCTGAAGATGGCAAGGACCATCGCGCTCAGTAGCACGGGTTTGACACCGAACCGTTCGGCCAGACGGCCCCAGATGGGCGCGGCACATGCGGCAGAAAGAAAGAACAGCAACAGCAGCGGGCCTTCGAAACCCGGCGCTTCGAGCCGGCTTTCGACAAAGAACAGGAACAGGGTCGAACTGACAGCGACCGGAGCCGCGTTCACGAACGCGATCAGCAGCAGACGCCGTGCCAGCGCATCGCGCAGCACGGCGCGCAACCCGATGGAGGGCGGCAGGCCCGTATCGCCCCACTCGCCCGACATCATCACGATGGCGACCAGCGCCAGTACGGCAAAGCCGACCGCGAACCCGGCAAAAGGTGCGCCCATCAGTCCGCCCAGCATCACCGGCGCAATGGCTGCCACGCAGACGCCCAGCAGCGCCCCCGTCTCGCGCCAGCGCGCCAGACGCAGATGACCGTCACCCGGCAGCGTGTCGGCCTTGACCACGCCCTGCGCGTAAAAGTTGATGGTGAGGAAGCTGAAGGCCGAGAACACGCCCGTCAGCATCAGCGCAAACCAGATCAGCGGCGGCAAGAGCGGCGGCACTGCAAACAGGCCCAGCATCGACAGCGCCATCACCGTGCACCCGATCAACACCGCCAGCCCCCGCCGTCCACGCAGCACCTCGCTGAGGCGACCAAAAAGCGGGTCCTGCACCACATCCAGCAGGCGCAGGCCGAACAGTACAGCGCCAAGCGCAGCCAGCGATACACCGTATTCGTCCACATAGAACTTGGGCGCGTGGATATAGATCGGCAGGCCCGCCGCACTCAGCAGCGCCGCGAACACCGCGTAGGCGGGCAGACGATGGGGCGGGGCATTGCTCACCGCGACACCTCGCTTGCCGGGGGTTCGGGACGCGGGCGATAGGCCGCGCGCTTGACCCAGAGCTTGAGCGCCTGCCAGTGGATCAGGGCCAGCACGCGGCGCGCGCCGAACGGGCGGCGCAGCACCGCGCCCAAGATCGAACGATTGCTCAGCGGACACCGACGACCGGTGAGCGTGGCGATCACACCGCCCTCGCCCTGGCTGTAGTCGATCCAGATGCCGATGCGGTCGTCAGTGATGTCAAAGCGGAACTCGTACCCCCCCTCGACCGGCTGGAAGGGCGAGACATGCATGATCTTTTGTGCCTGCAGGCGATCATGGGCCGCGATGGGCCGCTGATCGGGATGGTGGATGAGATAGCTGTGGCGGTCACCAAAGGTGTTGGTGACTTCGGCGATCACGGCCACCAGCGCCTTGTCGGCGCCACGGCACAGCCAAAAGCTGACCGGGTTGAACACGTGGCCCAGAACCTTGGGCTGCGCCAGCAGCTCGATCTGCGCCACGCCCGTCACTTGATGCTCCTGCAGCACGTCACGCACCCACGCGGCCCCGCGCCCAGCCTTGGGCGCGCCGCCGTGGTCCGTGTCGTCCAGCGCCGTCAGCCCCCGCCCGTTGCGGCGAAAGAGGCGCGGCGTGCGCAATTCGGCCTCGGCATCGAGCAGCACGTAATCCACCGAATAGCGGAATGCGTTGGACACAGCGCCCTTGCGGCCATGATAAGTTTGACCCGCGATATGATCGACGGTTGCCGTCATTCCGCGGCCACCTGCACCGCCGCATCGCGCGCCAGGATCGCGTCCGCGACATCCACCGCGCTTGAATATCCGTCTTCATGAAATCCGTGGCGCATCCATGCACCGCAGAACCACGTGCCGTTGGCCCCGTTCATCTCGCGCACGATGTCCTGCGCGGCCAGAGCGGCCAGATCGTAGACCGGGTGGCGCAGCACCGTCTGGTCATAGATCATCTGTTGCCGGATCGTGCGCTTGGTGTTGAGCGTCACGAAATGCGGGTCGTCCATCGGCACAGGCTGCAGCGAGTTGATCCAGTAGGTCAGGTCGATCCGGTCGGATTTTGCGCCCTTGTCCTCCGTGTAGACCCAGCTGGACCAGGTCTGACGCCGCTGCGGCATGATGCTGTCGTCGCAATGCAGCACCACATCATTGGGCTGATATTTGACCGCGCCGAGGGCGGCCTGTTCCACGGCGGTCGCGTCCGCGAGCATCGACAGGCTGTCGTCGGAATGGGTGGCAAAGACGACCTCGTCGAACGCCTCCCAGGCACCACCCCATGCCTTGACCTCGACGCCGGTCGCGGTGCGCCGCACCGACTGCACCGGTGCGTGCAAACGGATGTCGACGCCCTGGCCCAACATCACAGCCTCGAGCCGGCTGACATATTGCACCGACCCGCCCTGCACCGTGTACCACTGGTGCTGGCCCGTATGGCTGAGCAGCGCGTGGTTTTCGAAGAACTGGATCATCGCGTGCGCCGGGAAATCCATGATCTTTTGCGTCGGCGTCGACCAGATCGCACCGCTTAGCGGCAGCAGGTAATAGTCGCGGAACCACGCGCCCGTCCCCAGCGCCTCAAGAAACTGCGCCGTCGTGCGTGTCCGGTCTTCCAACGCGATGCGCAACCCGTTCTTGTTGAAATGCAGGATGTCACGGACCATGCGCAGAAACTTGGGGTTCAGCGCATTGCGTCGCTGGGCAAAGAGCGCATCGAGGCTCGCCAAACCATACTCCAGCCGTCCGCCATCGATCGACGCGCCAAAGCTCATGTTGGACTTGGTCACCGGCACATCGAGTTCGGCAAAGAGCTCAGCCATGCGGGGATAATTGGCGTAGTTGAACACCAGAAAGCCTGTATCGACCGGCTGGTCGCCGTTCTTGCCAGCAACGATGGTGCGCGCGTGCCCGCCCAACCGCGGCTCCGCCTCGAACAGGGACACGTCGTGCGCGCGCGACAATAGATGTGCAGCTCCCATGCCTGAAATTCCCCCCCCGATAACGGCAATACGGCGGCGCAGGGCGGGCGAGAGGTCTTTGGGCATGATGGATGCAGTCCTGTTATGCGATAAGTTGCAAGATGTACGGAGGGATGCGGGAAATGGATGCTGATTTGCCAGACATTTATTTTTGATCCGGTTGTTAATCGCTCGCGTAGACGGGATATGTTGGCGGGAATTGAAACGGTGGAAACAAAAGGCCCTGTGCCGCGACAGCTTGTCCGGCCGATGGCCACGAGGCCCGCAGACATGCAAGACAACAGCGGTGCGAGGCTATTGTGGGTAGACCACATGATCCGCATCCGGGACCATCAGGATCAGACGGCATTTGCCGAGCTGTTCGAGCATTTTGCCCCACGGGTCAAAGGCTTTCTGATGAAATCGGGCGCGGATGCATCACTGGCAGAAGAATGCGCGCAAGAGGTGTTGGCGACCTGCTGGCACAAGGCCCACATGTTTGACCCGACGCGGGCGTCTGTGGCGACCTGGATCTTTACCATCGCGCGCAACCGCAAGATTGACGTGCTGCGCAAGCAGCGCCGACCCGAACCCGAGGATCTGGGCTGGGGACCGGAACAAGAACCTGATCAGGCCGACGTGATGGCCCTGCAACAGGAAAGCGCACAGCTGGGTCAGGCAATCGCAGAATTGCCGGCGGCGCAGCGGGAGTTGATAGAAAAGGCGTATTTCGGGGATCTGTCCCACAGCGAAATCGCCGAGCAAACGGGTCTGCCCCTGGGCACGATCAAATCTAGAATTAGGTTGGCGCTGGATCGACTGCGCCACGCGATGAAGTGAATACGGTGATGAAACAGAACATAAACCACCATCTGACGGACAGTATCCTCATGGGCTATGCCGCTGGCACCCTGCCCGAGGCGTTCAACCTGATGGTCGCGACCCATGTGTCGCTGTGTGACGAATGCCGTGCCCGCCTCGAAGGGTTCGAGGCGGTCGGAGGCGCGGTGCTGGAACAACGCGCAAGCAACGAGGTGGCGATGGATGAGGGCAGCCTGGCGGCAACCCTGTCGCTGATCGCAGGCGGCGCGCAGGATGAAATCCGCGTGCCGACGGTTGCCAACTCCGTTCTGCCCGGCCCACTGCAAAGCTATGTGGGCGGCGATCTGGATGACGTTCAGTGGCGTGCCGTCGGTATGGGCGTGAAACAGGCGATCCTGCCCACGTCCAAGGATGCATCGGCGCGCTTGCTGTTTATCCCTGCGGGGGCCGCAATGCCCGATCACGGGCACCAGGGGCTCGAGATGACGATGGTGCTGCAAGGCGCGTTCCAGGACGAAGACGACTACTTCGCCCGCGGTGATGTCGAAGTGGCGGATACCGATACGCATCACACGCCTGTCGCGGACATTCACGAGGATTGCATCTGTCTGGCTGTGACGGATGCGCCGCTGCAATTCCAGGGCCTGCTGCCGAAGATTGCACAGCGCTTCGCCCGCATTTGATGGCGGGTGCCGCACCGGGCTGACCGGGCGCGGCACCTGACACTTCTTTCAAATCCGACGTTCCACATGTCGCCTGCGCGACAGCGCACGCAGTATTTTCGCCCGACGCTCCGACACATGATGCATGTGCATGGGAGGCCGGCAATGGAACCAACTCTGGATCTCGACAGCGGACGGCTGTCAGGCGATCAGCAGGCGCAATATTGGCAAGACGGGTTCCTGTTTCCGCTCCCCGGCATCTGCGCCAAAAGCGCCGCGCAGGCTCGGGCAGAACTGGAACAGATCGAGGCGGACTGGCTCACCGCCGACCTTCCGCACCCGCTGAACACCTATAAACGCGTGAACGCCCACGTGGTCATGCCCATGGCTGCGCGCATCGCCCTCGATCCCGGTATCCTTGATGTCATCGAAGGCGTGCTGGGCCCGGATATCCTCGTCTATTCCACCGAGTTCTTCATCAAGGAACCGCAGACCAAACAGATCGTGTCGATGCATCAGGACCTGACATATTGGGGCCTCGGTGCCATAGACGGGCTGGTCACCGCGTGGATTGCCCTGTCCCCCGCAACACCAGCCTCGGGCTGTATGGATTTTGTCGCAGGCAGCCACAAGAATGCGATCCTGCCACACGAAGACAGCTTTGACCCCGACAACCTGCTGTCCCGCGGGCAAGAGGTCAAAGTGGACGTCGCGCCCGACGACAAGACCGCCATCGAAATTCACCCCGGACAAATGTCCCTGCACCACGGGCTGACCATTCACGGCTCCGGCCCCAACACGTCACCCGATCGACGAATCGCGTGCGTGGTACGCTATGTCCGCCCCGATATGGCGCAAGAGGTCGGCACCAAGGATTACGCGATGCACGCGCGCGGCGCGGACCGGCACGGCAACTTTATCCATGTTCCGGCCCCCACCGAGAATTTCGCCCCCGATGCCCTCGCGCTCTACGAAGAGATCCGGGTGGCGCAGGCGCAGGTCATGATGAAGGATGCCAAAGGCAGCACGGAGATCTACGCATGATGGACCACGTGAAATTCACCGCGATGAAGGATGGCGACCGCGAGGATTACGCCTTTCTGACCGAGCACGAGGTGGCATACACCAAGGGCACAGCCGACCGCTTGCTGACCGCGCTCGAAACGCTGGATGAGGGGCTGTCGGGATACAAGATCACACGGCTCGGCCACTCGCTGCAATCGGCGACACGGGCGTGGCGCGATGGTGCGGATACCGACTGGCTGGTTTCAGCACTGCTGCATGACATCGGCGACATCTTTGCGCCCTATAATCATGACGAATACGCCGCGAGCATCCTCAAACCCTTTGTGCGGGAGCAGTGCACGTGGGTCGTTGAAAAGCACGGCGATTTCCAGATGATCTACTATGGCGAACATGTGGGCGCGAACCCGCACAAGCGCGACGCCCATGCCGGACACGCCTATTTCGACGATTGTGCGACGTTCTGTGAACGCTGGGATCAGTCCAGCTTTGACCCGGACTACGACACACTCCCGCTCGACGTCTTTCGGCCCTTGGTACATGCCGTGTTCGCCCGCACCCCGTACGACCCCGCAGTGGTCCAACCGGGCAGACGCGTCCCGCTGCAGGACCCAGAAACCGCCGCCGCCCGCGCGGCCTAGGCGCGCCCCCACGCCGCAACGGTTCCCGCGCGGCCCGGCAGCGACAATTGCGGGACCTGGCGCCAGCCCTCAGGCGTGCCCGTGGTTGCGCGCCACAGATCGTCCGAGGCCAGCACCGCCAGCCCAACGCCCTTGGTCGCCGCCTCGAGCCGTGCGGCCACGTTGACGGTGTCGCCCAGAACGGTCAGCTCCAACCGCCGGTCATCGCCCACGACGCCTGCGAACACTTCGCCCAGGTGCAGACCGACGCCGATGCGCACGTCCGTGCGCCACGCGGACACCTCGTGCAACAGGGCGTCTGCCGCCGCCATGGCACGGTCCGCCGCGGTGCCATCCCCGTCGTTGAAAACGATCAGGGCCCCGTCCCCGATGAACTTGTCCACGATCCCGTCCTGCGCCTCGACCGCCCTGCTGACGCACCCGCGGAAGCCGTTGACAAAGGCTGACACGTCCTCGGGCGAAAGCCGCTCGGACAGGCTCGTAAAGCCGCGAATATCCACGAACATGACAGCCATCTTTTGCAACGCCCCTTTGCGCAACGTGTCGATATCCGCACGCGCCAAGCGGTCTTCGAGCTGATCCGGCAGGAACCGGGTCAGCCGGTTGCGCGCCTCGACAGCGTCGAGAAAGCGCCACAAAAGCCGCCGGATCAGGACCGAGGCCACGACCAGAACAAGCCCCGCAATCAGCAGCATCGCCAGGCGCATCAGGTTCGGTGGCACACCGAACATGAATTCGAGCGGGCTCAACCCATCCGTATCGCGCGCACCATCGACGATCGGCAGCAGGATCAGCATTCCGGCCACCAGCAGCAGCACCATCGCCACCTGCAACGGCGGATTGAACCGCAGCGCGCCCGTGGCGAGCACGATGGGGATCAGCCACACGGTCGGAAAGGCCCAGACATAGTGGCCTGTAAGGCCGAGGTTGTGCATCGACAGCCAGACACCCACCAGAATGAAACCGCAATCAACCAAGGCTGACGGCCACGCCATCCAGGGGCGGAACGCGCCCGTCCGGATCAGCACGACAAAGCTGAGACCGAGCAGGAAATAACTGGCCATCGTGACCATCGCAAAGACGGCCTGCCGTTGCATCGTCTCGCTGGGTTCAATCCCCGACCCGCCCAGCAAGGCCACCAGCAACACCGCAAGAAAGCTCGACATCGCAAGCCGAAGCAGCGCGATCAACCATTCCGCGCGGGTGACCGCGGTACGAAACAGCTCGGGCACCGGGGAATGGGCGGGCGCGGCCACCGGCTGCTACTCCGCCGCGCGGGACGGGTCGGTGATGGGCAGGGCCGGTTGCGCGGGGCCGTCATCCAACGCCTCAAAGTCGAAATTGTCGAGCCGGTGCGCGCGCTTGCCGGCCTTGTCGGCGCTGATCTTGATCTCTTCGATATCCTTGGAGGCTTGGGAGAAGTGCCGATCGAGGTTGCCGACACGCGTCCCCAGCCGGTCCACATCCGCAACCAGCATCGCCAGCTCCTTGCGAATGGCACCCGTCTGCTCGCGCATGCGCGCGTCCTTGAGGATCGCACGCATGGTATTGAGCGTTGCCATGCAAGTGGTCGGCGACACGATCCAGACCCGCTTGTCGAACCCCTCGCGCACCAGATCGGGAAAGTTCGCGTGCAGCTCGGCATAGACCGCTTCGGAGGGCAGGAACATCAGCGCACCATCCGCAGTCTCCCCTTCGATGATGTATTTGGCGGAGATATCCGCAATGTGCTTTTTCACCGCCGTCTTCATCGCGGCGACCGCCAGTTTCAGGTCATGGTCCGTCTCGGCCCGCCGCAGCGCCTCATAAGCCTCGAGCGGGAACTTGCTGTCGATCACAATCGGTCCGGGCGGGTTGGGCAAATGGATCAAGCAATCGGCCCGCTTGCCATTCGACAGCGTCGGCTGCCAGGCATAGCTGTCATTGGGCAGCGCCTTACCCACGATGTCACGCAGCTGGATCTCACCAAAGGCGCCGCGCGTCTGCTTGTTCGACAGGATGTCCTGCAGGCTCAGCACGTCACCGCTCAGCTTGGTGATGTTGTCCTGCGCCTTGTCGATGGCGGCGAGCCGTTCCTGCAACTGCGTCAGGCTGGTGGTGGTCTGCTTGGACGAGCCGTGCAGCGTTTCGCGCATCCGCTCTTGCATCTCTGTCAGGCTGCGCTGGCTGCGCAGTGCGTTGTCGGCCAGGCGGTCCTGCATCTGCTGCTGTACGCTGGCCAGCCGTTGTTCCACTGTCTGCGCCAGCTGCGCCTGCCCGGTGGTGGCGGTGTCCGACACGGTCTGGATCGAGGCGCGCAGCCCCTCTTGCCCCTGCGCGAGGCCCTGGACGTGTTGGCCAAGGTAGCCCAGCTGTTGCGCCAGCGGCTCGGTCGCGCGGGCAGATCGCCCGGCGGCGCGCAAGGACAGGATCAGCAGGATCATGATCAGCAGCAGCGCGCCAGCACCGACCAGTGCGGCCAGCACGAGCGGTTCGGAGGTGTCCAAGGTGATGTTCCCGACCTGGATCATGTGCGGCCAAAGAGCCGTTCGATGTCGGCCAGCTTGAGCTCGACATATGTCGGTCGGCCGTGGTTGCACTGGCCGGAATGCGGTGTCGCTTCCATCTCGCGCAGCAGTGCGTTCATCTCCTCGGGGCGCATCCGGCGGCCCGAACGGATGGAGCCATGGCAGGCGACCCGAGACAGGATCGCCTCGATCCGCGCCTGCACCGATTGGCTGCTGCCTAGATCGGTCAGTTCGTCCAGCACGTCGCGCACCAGCGCCTGGGCGTCGACCTCGCCAAGGATCGCCGGCGTCTCACGCACCGCCACCGCGTCCCCGCCAAAGGGTTCGAGTGTCAGGCCCATGCGCATGAGGTCCGGGGCGGCGTCCAACAGACGCGTGCGGTCGCTCTCCGACAAGGTAACGATTTCCGGGATCAGCAGCGCTTGCGCTGCCACCCCGTTCTCCGCCATCTGACGTTTCAGTTTTTCATAGACGAGCCGTTCGTGGGCCGCGTGCTGGTCCACCAGAACCATGCCGGTGGCCGTCTGCGCCACGATGTAATTTTCATGCACCTGCCCGCGCGCCACGCCCAGCGGCAGGTCCGCCAGATCATCCTCGATCACCGGGGCAACCTGTGCGCTGAAGTCCTGCGCCATCTCGGCAAAGCCTGCAGGTGCAGGGCGCGGCCCGAGGCTGGGCCGATCCATCTGGTAGACCCGCGGCGCGGACGGTTCGGGGCGCATCGCGCCCAGCGTCGCATCCGCGACGGTGGTCGAGGCGCGGTGCCCGGCCTCGGCAAGCGCGTGGCGCAAGCCCGACACGATGAGGCCCCGGGCGGTGCCCGGATCCCGAAAGCGCACTTCGGATTTCGCGGGATGCACGTTGACGTCCACCAGCTGTGGATCGCAGTCGACAAACAGTGCCGCCGCCGGGTGCCGGTCACGGCTGAGGAAATCGAAATACGCGGCGCGAAGCGCACCGGTCAGCAGCTTGTCCCGCACGGGCCTACCGTTGACATACAAGTACTGCGCCACCGCCGCGCCGCGCGAATAGGTTGGCAGGGCGGCAAATCCGGTCAGATGCAGTCCCTCACGCTCGGCATCCATCGTAATTGCGTTGTCGATGAAATCCGCGCCGATCACGTCGCCCAGCCGGGCGCGCAACGCCTCCGTCGGTGCGCCGCTTTGCGCCTCGACCTTGAAGATCGTGCGCGGCGCGTCCGACACCTCGCGCAGCGCGAAGCGGATGTAAGGCTCGGCCATGGCGAGGCGCTTGATCACATCCGTGATCGCCTGTCCTTCGGCCCGGTCGGTGCGCAGGAATTTGAGCCGGGCCGGTGTTGCGTAAAAAAGATCGCGCAGGGTGATGACGGTGCCGCCGTTCAGCGCCGCGGGGCGAACCGGGCCCATCTCGCCCCCGGTCACGGCGATCTCGGCCCCGGCCTCACCGGCGACGCGGCTGGTGATAGTCAGGCGCCCGACGGATCCAAGGCTTGGCAACGCCTCGCCACGAAACCCGAACGTGTGAATGTTCAGCAGGTCCGTCCCGTCGATCTTGGATGTTGCATGACGGCTGAGCGCGAGCGCCAGATCATCCGGCGCAATCCCGCAACCATCATCCGTCACCCGGATCAGGGTCTTGCCCCCATCGGCGATGTCGATCCCGATCCGGCGCGCGCCTGCGTCGATGGCGTTTTCCACCAGCTCCTTGACGGCGGAGGCGGGGCGTTCAACCACCTCTCCGGCCGCGATCCGGTTAATCGCAGCCTCATCCAGCTGTCGGATGACGGGTCGTATGTTGGGGGCGTGGGTGTTCATCCCACAAGACTTAGCATGGTTCGCCGCGATTCGACCATGGCTCAAGAGCCGGTCGCATCCTTGTACCAGGCAATGATTGCCGCCCGCTCCTCGTCTTCCATATAGCTGAGGTTTGCGGGTGGCATCGCGTGACTGATCCCCGATTGCAGATAGACAGCGCGGGCATGTCGGGTGAGGTCGCCTTCCGTCTCGAGCGCGACGCCCTTGGGCGCCCATTGCAGGCCGGGCCAGACCGGCTCGGCGGCATGGCACATGCTGCACCGGCCCAGCACGATGTCGTGCACCTCGGTAAACCCGTCCGCCTCGGCAAAGCGTGTCACGCGGCGCGCCTCGCGCGTGTCCAGCGGCGCGGTGCTCATCCACACAATCGCAATGAAAATCAATGCTGTCGCACCCCATGTCCAATGCGGATTGCCCTGCCGCGCGTGATGCGTGTTGAACCAGTGCCGGATGGTGACACCCATCAGAAAGACGAGGCTCGCGATCACCCAGTTCCAGTCGCTGGCAAAGGACAGCGGATAGTGGTTGCTGAGCATCAGAAAGATGACGGGCAGCGTCAGGTAGTTGTTGTGCGTCGACCGCTGCTTGGCGATCTTGCCATAGATCGCATCGGGCGTGCGCCCGGCCATGAGGTCTGCCACCACAACCTTCTGGTTCGGGATGATCACGAAAAACACGTTGCCCGACATGATCGTTGCCGTGAACGCCCCCAGATGCAGCAGTGCGGCACGGCCTGTAAAGACCTGCGCATAGAACCAGGCCATGCCCACCAGAACAACGAAAAGCGCGAACATAAGTACGGTCTGGTCCGCCTCGACAAAGACCTTGCAAAGCATGTGGTATACCGCCCAGCCAAAGGCCAGTGACGCCAGCGAGATCGCGACCGCCTGCCATGTGGCAAGATCCATGACGTTCGGATCGATCAGGTAGAATTCGGCGCCCAGATAATAGACCAGCACCAGCAGAATGAACCCGCTGATCCATGTCCAATAGCTTTGCCATTTGTGCCAGATCAGCCCGTCGGGCATGCCTGCCGGGGCCACCAGGTATTTCTGGATGTGATAGAACCCGCCGCCATGTACCTGCCATTCCTCACCGTCCGCGCCGGAGGCCAGGTTGCGGTCGCGGTGCAGGCCCAGATCGAGGGCGATGAAGTAGAAGGAGGATCCGATCCACGCGATCGCCGTGATCACGTGCAGCCAGCGAACGGCAAATTCTATCCACGCGCCAAAGGCGGCAAGATCGTACATGGGGCAAGCGTCCTCTGGTTCCCGTCCGCCAGATTAGACACCGTTGCATGGATGGGAAAGGGGATTGGCGCCATGCTCCGGGCCTTTGACCGTCGCCGTGGTGTTTTTAGCCGGAAGAAACGGCAGATGGGGCCGAAACGATCCGACGTGGACCGTTTCGGCGGCATGCATGGCAGCGGCTAGTCGTAGCGCAGTTCGACCGCTTTGCCCTTGAACACGGTGTAGGCGAGCGCGGTGTAGCCGCCGATCATCGGGATGACGACCACGGCGCCGACCAGGATGATCATCAGGCTTTCCGGGGCGCTGGCCGCCTCGTAGATCGTGAGCTTTTCCGGCACCACATAGGGATAGAAGGAATAGGCAAGCCCCCCAAACGCGAGAATGAACAGCACGATCGAATACAGGAAGGGCGTGCGCGCGCCCTTATCCTCGGGGTTGGGCAGTCGGCTGAGCGACCGCCACAGCAGCAGCACCGTGATCGCCGACAGGAGGGGAAGCGGCGCCAGATACAGGATCTCGGGCCAGACGAACCATTTGTCAAAGATCCGCGTGCTCACCAGCGGCGTGGCCAGTGACACGGCACCAAGGCCGAGCACGAGGCCAAAGATCCCGCCACGCGCCCATTCCACGGCCTTTTTCTGCAGCGCTCCTTCGGTCTTAAGGATCAGCCAGCAGGCCCCGATGAACGAATAGGCAACCGTCAGAAAGACCGCCGTGATCATGGCAAAGGCCCAGGTGCCCAACGTGCTTTCCAGACCCATGATGTATTTACCCAGCATGAACCCCTGGCTGAGTGACGTCATGAGCGAGCCGACCAGGAACGCCGCGTTCCACGACGCCTTGTGCGGCGTGGGCGCCTTGACCCGAAATTCGAACGCGACACCGCGCAGGATCAGCCCGATGAGCATGATTGCGACGGGCAGATACAGCGCGGTCAGGATCGCGCCATGTGCCGTCGGGAACGCGACAAGCAGCAAGCCGATGGCGAGCACCAGCCATGTCTCATTCGCGTCCCAGAACGGACCGATGGAGGCGACCATCATGTCCTTTTCCTCATCGTCGGCGAAGGGGAAAAGCACCCCGACGCCCAGATCGAACCCATCCAGGATCACATAGACCAGGATCGATACGCCCATCAGCGCCGCAAAGGTAAAGGGCAACCACCGGGCCGGGTCGTCGAACATATCCATCCGCGTTACTCCGCCGGCACGTTGCGGGCCACAGCCTGGCCTGACAACGGGGTGCGCGGGCGGGGCACGTCGCCGGTCACGCCCTTGCGCGCGAGGTAGAACAGCACGGCGATGTAGGCTGTCAGCAGTAGCACGTAGATCGACAGATAGGCCGCCAGCGTGATGCCCACAAAGGGTACAGGCACGTCAGCCACAGCCTGTTCCGTGGTCAGCACACCCTGCACCAGCCAGGGCTGACGCCCGATCTCGGTCGTGTACCAGCCCGCGAGCGTCGCCACCCAGCCGGAGAAGGCCATGGGCACCATCGCGAACAAGGCGACCTTTGGCAGCGCGTCAGGTCCACGGCCCTTACGCAGCATCATGACGGCGGCAAACCAGCTGAGCGCGAGCATCGCAAAACCGGTGCCGACCATGATCCGGAACGACCAGAACACAGGGGCGACCGGCGGGTGCAGCACGTCACCGTCTTCGGTGACAAAATCGTTGAGCCCCGGCACGACACCCTCCGCTTTGTGCTTGAGGATGATCGACGCCATGTTAGGAATGCCGACCTCCATCGCGTTCGACCGGGTTTCTTCATCCGGGATCGCGAAGAGCAGCAGCGGCACGTTCGATTGCGTTTCCCAATTCCCCTCCATCGCCGCGACCTTCTGCGGCTGGTATTCGAGCGTGTTGAGGCCGTGCAGATCACCCATGAAGATCTGCACCGGGATGAGCAGCGCGCCCATGTAGACACCGGTTTTGAGCGTTGCGCGGACACCATTTGAACGGTCCCCCAACAGCCAGCGGAATGCGCTGAGGCCCGCGACCAGGAAGGCGACAGTGAGGCCCGACGCCAGCATCATATGGATGAAGCGGTATGGCATCGACGGGTTGAAAATGATCTCGAACCAGTTCGTGGCATAGGCCACACCATCGATGATCTCGTAGCCCTGCGGCGTATGCATCCAGCTGTTGAGCACGATGATCCAAAACGCTGACATCGACGTGCCAAAGGCCACGAGGAAGGTCGACAGCGTGTGCAACCATCCCGGCACCCGGGAAAAGCCAAACAGCATGATGCCCAGAAACACCGCCTCGAGGAAGAACGCCGTCATGATCTCGTAGGCCAAGAGCGGCCCGGCGATGTTGCCCACCGTTTCCATGAACCCGGGCCAGTTCGTCCCGAACTGGAACGACATGGTGATGCCAGAGACAACACCCATCGCAAAGCTCAACGCAAAGACCTTGACCCAGAAGCGGTACGCTTCCATCCACTTGCCATCGCCGGTCGCATTGAAGCGCAGCTTGAAAAACAGCAGGACCCAGCCCAAGGCGATCGTGATCGTCGGGAACAGGATGTGGAACGAAATGTTGGCCCCGAACTGGATGCGGGACAGCAGTAGTGTATCCATTGGTCAACTCCGCCAAACTTGGTGGATATTTAAGTGTTGCCCGTAAAATAGGATCTGCGCGCGTCTGGTCACCGGGGGTGCGACAGCGTGCGCCGGGGCCTGGCCTGCGCGTTTTGTCACAGACCATTGCAACGGTTGTGCCAGGCGGAAAACGAATGCGTTTTCCTGCCGTTTTCCGTGTCGGAAAACGTCGCTGCTCAGGCCGCGCGCAGTCCAGCTTGCAGCGCGACCAGCACCTGATCGATCTCGGCCTCTGTCACCACGAGCGGCGGCGACATCATGATGTTGTTGCCGCCAACCCTGACCATCGCGCCTGCGTCATAGGTCGCCTTGTGGATGCGCTTCATCATCTCGGCGCTTGCAGGCGTTTTGGCGGCGCGGTCGCTCACAATCTCGACCCCCGTCATCAGCCCGTGCCCGCCACGCACATCCCCCACCACATCGAACTGCTCCATCAGCCGCAGGCACCCCTGGTAAAGTTGCGTGCCGCGCGGGCCGGCATTCGCCTTGGTGTCAAGGCGCAGCGTCTCGGACAGGCACGCCGTGACCGCCGCAGCCCCAACGGGATGGGCCGAGTAGGTGTAGCCGTGGAAAATCGCACCGTCCGCATCCGCGCCCTCAAACACCTCGGCCACCGCATCGCTCATCAGTGCCGCACCGACGGGAAAGTAGGCCGACGTGATGCCCTTGGCGCAGCACATCATGTCGGGCTGCACGCCCCAATGGCGCGACCCCGACCAATCGCCCGACCGGCCAAAGCCCGTGATCACCTCATCGGCGATCATCAGGATGCCATGCCGGTCGCAGGTCTCACGCATCAGCGGCATGAACGTCTCGTGCGGGACAATGACGCCGCCCGCGCCCTGAATGGGCTCCATGATAAAGGCGGCAATGCTCCCTGCGCCCTGAAAAGCGATCTCATCCTCCATCGCCGCCGCAATGTTCTGGGCCAATTGCGCCGGGTCCGTCTCGTTGAACGGATTGCGGTAGCCATAAGGCGACGGCAAGTGAAAACAGCCGGGCATGAGCGGCTCATAAGCCACGCGGAACCGGTTGTTGCCATTGACGGACGCACCGCCGAAATGCGTGCCGTGATACCCCTTCTTGAGGCTCAGGAACTTGGTCCGCCCCGGCTCGCCCTTGATCCGGTGGTACTGGCGCGCAAGGCGCAGGCAGGTTTCGACCGAATCCGATCCGCCAGAGGTAAAGAACACCCGCGCCATCCCGTCCTGGGCAAAGAATTCGCGCACCGCATATGACGCCTCGATTGCGGTCGGGTTCGATGTTCCGAAGAACGCGGAATAATAAGGCAGATCATAGAGTTGCTTGGCAATCGCCTCTTTGACCACATCATTGGAATAGCCCAGGTTCACGCACCACAGGCCACCCACGGCATCCACCGTCTTGTGCCCGTCGATGTCCTCGATCACCGATCCGGTCGCGCCGGTGATGATCGTGGGCGCATGAGCCATCGCCTCGCCCGGATGACCCATCGGATGCCACATGTGCTGTGCGTTATTTGCCCGCAGAAAGTTGTCGTCTTTCATCGCCGTGACCTCCATCATCGCGCGCCCACCATGACCCCGAAGGCCGTATGCACACAAGCGCCGCGATCACTTGCACATTTTTTCAGCGCAGCGCACAGTTCAGCGCCAATAAAGACCGGCCAAAGCCGCGTCGCGCATTTCGCATCCTGTGCGCGCTGCCCTAAGGTCCGCTGGATCATACACCTGGGAGACACTGCATGCTCAAACGAACTCTCGCGGCCTTTGCCGCCACCGCTGTGCTGGCTGGCGCAGGCTGGGCCCAAACGGACGTGCCATTTGCGCTCGACTGGAAATTCGAAGGGCCTTCGGCGCCGTATTTTGCCGCGATTGACAACGGACACTTTGGTGCGGCGGATCTGAATGTGGAAATCTCCGCCGGTCAGGGCTCGCTCGATGCGATCCCCAAGGTCGCGACCGGCGCCTTCCCCATGGGATTTGCCGACATCAACTCGCTGATCAAGTTCCTCGACCAAAACCCGGGCGCGCCGGTCACGGCCGTCATGATGGTCTATGACAAGCCTCCCTTTGCCGTCGTGGGCCGCAAGTCGCTGGGCGTGTCCGAGCCCAAGGACCTCGAGGGCCGCGTGCTGGGCGCCCCGCCGCCCGACGGCGCATGGGCGCAGTTCCCCGCATTTGCCACGGCCAACAACCTGGATGTCGACAAGATCACTGTGGAACCGGTCGGGTTTCCCACACGTGAGCCGATGCTGGCCGAAGGCAACGTGGCCGCCGTCACCGGCTTTTCCTTCTCGTCTTTCCTCAACCTCGTACGCCTTGGCGTGCCCGAGGATGACATCTCGACCATCCTGATGGCTGACTATGGCTTGGAGCTGTATGGCAACGCGATCATCGTCAACACCGACTTTGCCGCTGCAAACCCCGAGATCGTCACCGGCTTTCTAACTGCGGTCGCCGCAGGTTGGAAAGACGCGATTGCAGACCCAGAGGCCGCTATCGCCAGCCTGATCGAACGCAACCCGGCCGCCGACGCCGCGCTGGAACAGCGCCGGTTGCAGCTGGCCATTGACGCCAATGTGCTGACCGAGGCGGTGGCCGAGGCGGGCATAGGCGGCGTGGATGCGGCCCGGATGGAGGCAGCACTTGCTCAGCTCGCGGAAACCTACGCATTCCAGAACGCGCCCGACGCGAGCCTCTACTTCACCGACGCGTACCTGCCTGCGGCCGACGCGCGGATGCTGAAGTAAACCAAACGGGCGCACGCCATGGACCATCTCATCGAGATCAAGGGCGTGCGCCACGCCTACCGCACCGACAGCGGCCCCCTGCCCGTGCTCGACGGGCTGGAATTGTCGGTGCCCGAAGGCGGCTTTGCCGCTGTCGTGGGCCCCTCGGGCTGCGGCAAGTCCACGCTGACCCGGCTGATCGCGGGCCTGATGAAGCCGGACGAGGGCGAGGTCTGGTTGCACGGCGATCTGGTCAAGGGCCCCAAATCCACTGTCGGCATGGCGTTTCAGAACCCTGTGCTGCTGGAATGGCGCACGATCCTGCAGAACGTCATGTTGCCGCTTGAGATCGTGTCGACCAAGATGTCGCGCCGCCAAAAGGAAGAGCGCGCCCGCCACCTCCTTGACCTCGTAGGCCTTGCCGGGTTCGAGGACAAACGCCCGTCCGAGCTGTCGGGTGGCATGCGCCAACGCGCCTCGCTCTGCCGGTCCATCGTGCACAAACCCGAGGTGCTGATCCTCGATGAACCCTTCGGCGCTTTGGACGCCTTCACCCGCGAAGACCTCTGGCAGACCATGCACAAGGTCAAGGCCGAAGAACCCTTTACCGGCGTGCTCATCACCCACGACCTGCGCGAGAGCATCTTCCTCGCCGATCAGGTCATCGTGCTGTCGGGGCGACCCGCCCGGACGCAATACGTGATGGACGTCCACCTGACGGGCGAACGCGACATCGAGATGCTCTACACCCCCGAAAGCGCCGAGGCGCTGAATGTCCTGCGCCAGCAGATCCGCATCGCCCAAGGAAGGGATGCGGCATGAGCCTGCGCCAAGTCACGGTCCCGCTGCTCGCGCTGGTTCTCTTTGGCCTCTTCTGGGAATGGCTGGTGTGGGTCAACGAATGGCCCAACTACAAGATGGCGTCGCCGTCCGACCTGTGGCCCGCATTCTGGAAATTCCGCTGGCTGTTCCTCGAATACGGGTGGGAAACATTGTGGCGCACTGTTGTGGGCCTGCTTTTGTCGGTCGTGTTTGGCACGCTTCTGGGTATGGTCATGGGCCTGTCGAAAACGATGCGTGACGCGCTTTATCCCCTGCTCGTGGGGTTCAACGCGATCCCCAAGGCCACGGTCGTCCCGATCATCGCGCTGATGTTCGTGGGCCAGCACGACATGAACACGATCCTGATCGCGTTCCTGATCTCATTCTTCCCCATCGCCGTCTCCGTCTCCATCGGCCTCAGCACACTCGAGCCGGAATATCGCGATATCCTCGCCTCGCTCGGTGCCTCGAAATTCACCATCTTCTGGAAGATCGCCCTGCCAAAGACGCTGCCCGAGTTCTTCGGCGCGCTCAAGGTCGCGGTCACCCTCGCCTTCATCGGCACCAACCTGATGGAGATCGTAGAACCCCACGGCCGTGGGCTGGGCCACCTCTTTGACAGCGGCAAGATCAGCGCCGATTATCCGCTGATGTTCGCCGTCCTCATCGCGTTGGCGCTGATGGGCATCGTCCTCTATTACGTTGTGGTCGCTCTGGAGAAGGTCTTTGCCGGATGGGCCGAACGCAGCCCCTCGTGAGACGCTCACCCCGTCTTTGTCCTAAAAAATCCTCCCCGAAGGGCCGATCCGCCACCCATTCCCATTCGCAGGGTCAGACGACCACGGTATAGGCCGGATCCAGCGCCACCTCTTCGAGGTTCGCGCCATCGCCGATGCGGTCGATCACGGCAAAGAGGCCGGGCGCCTGCAGCGGGGTCAGCACACCGTGCCACGTCCCGCGGCGCAGGTTGATCGCCTGGCCGGGGGCGGTGAGAAAGGCCAAAGGCGTGGCAGGCACGCCGTCGTCATCGCGCGCCACCGTGACGAGAAATCCGTACTCTGACATCGGGACAAAGCATTGCGAGCCTTCGGGGTGCCGCTCCAACAGATCGAGCGTGTATGGCAGTGACCGCGGTTCGGCCTGAAACAGGCTTACCCCGGCGCGCCCGTCCCCGAAATCGAGCGTCGCGCGGTCGTGATAGCGGCCGCACATCCCGGCATTGATCATCCGATCCGGCGCGCCGCTGCAATCGAGCACGTCGCCAAACGGGGCAAAGGCTGCGGCTGTCAGCGGCTGCGCCACGATCTCAAAGCGGGACATGGCGGTTGACGTCCTTGTACAGCAGATAGCGGAACGGGCCGCTGCCGGTCGCGATGCAGGCCTGCGGGCAAAAGGCGCGCAGCCACATGAAATCCCCCGGGCCCACCGTCACCCAATCGCGGTTCAGCAGGTAGTCCGCCGTACCTTCGAGCACGTAAAGCCCGTGCTCCATCACATGGGTCTCGGCAAAGGGGATGCGCCCGCCCGGCGCAAAGTTAACGATATTCACGTGGCAGTCGTAACGAAGATCCAAGGGGTCAAAGAACCGCTGCGTCGCCCATTTCCCGTGGCTGTTGGGCATCGGAGCGTGGTCGACCTCGGTCTCGTGGGTCACCAGCGCCTCTGGCATACCCACGCCCGCGCCGGGCACAAAGCGCTTGCGCACCCAATGCACGCCACACATTTCTTCGCTGCGGTTCCAAAGGCTCCACCGCGCCCCTGGCGGGACGTAGGCAAAACTGCCGGGCCGCAATTCGTGCAGGTCCTGCCCGATGGTCAGGTGCGCCTGCCCGTGTGCGACAAACAAAACGGCTTGGGCATCGATATCGGGTTCAGGATCGCCGCTGCCGCCTTCGGGGGCCAGTTCGATAGCATATTGGGCAAAGCTCTCGGCAAAGCCGCTCATGGGGCGGGCAAGGATCCAGGCGCGTGTGCTTACCCAGCCGGGCAGGAACGACGTCACGATGTCACGCTGCACGCTGCTGGGGATGACCGCATATGCCTCGGTAAAGATTGCTGTCCCCTCGGGATTTTCGTTCTGGCCCGGCAAGCCGCCCGGCGGAAAGGCGTAGCTCACAACAGCGCCTCCAGCCGCAGCCGCGCGATGCGTTCGACCTGCCGGCAGGCTTCGGCAAATTCTGCGTCCGTGTCGTGGTCGATCCGACGTTCATAGGCCCGCAGGATCCCCGCCTTGTCGTGATCCTTGACGGCGATGATAAAGGGAAACCCATGCTTGGCCATGTATGCGCCATTCAGCGTCTCGAACTGCGCGCGCTCATCATCCGTCAGCGCATCGAGGCCGGCGCTGGCCTGCTCTGCCGTGCTGTCCTGTGTCAGGCGTTTGGCGGCGGCAAGCTTGCCGGCCAGATCCGGGTGGGCCCGCAGCACACCCAGTCGCGCGTCCCGATCCGCCGCGCGGAACACGCGGCACAAGGCCGAGTGCAGCCCAACCACGCTGTCATGGGCCGGTCCCAGCTCGAGCCGCCATGCGCCTTCGGCAACCCATGCGGAATGCTCGAACACACCCCCATAGGCGCTGACAAACGCCGCCTCATCCATCTGCGAGGGCCGCGCGCTGCGCTGTGCGGGATGTGCGGCGGCCCAATGGCGGGCGATGTCGATCCTGCGGGCACACCAGACCCCTTCATGCCCCTGCACATATTCGATGAACCGGCGCAACGCCTGCACCCGCCCCGGCCGTCCGATCAGGCGACAATGCAGCCCGATGCTCATCATCGCGGGCCGCCCCGCCGCACCTTCGGCATAAAGGGCATCGAAACTGTCGCGCAGATAGGCAAAGAACTGATCGCCCGCATTGAACCCCTGCGGCGTGGCAAAGCGCATGTCGTTGCAATCGAGCGTGTAGGGCAAAATCAGTTGGTCACGCTCACCGATCTGCATCCAATAGGGCAGATCGTCGTCATAGGTGTCGCTGATCCAGTCGAACCCGCGCGCTGCGGCCAGCGCCACGGTGTTCACCGAACAGCGCCCGGTATACCAGCCCATAGGTCGCTCACCGGTCACCTGCGCGTGCAGGGCGATGGCGGCGTCCATGTCCGCGGCCTCATCCGCCGCTGAATGATCCTTGTAGTCGATCCATTTCAGCCCGTGCGAGGCGATCTCCCACCCCGCGCCCTGCATCGCCTCGACCTGCGCGGGCGCGCGGGCAAGCGCGGTCGCCACACCGTAAACCGTGACCGGCACGCGCGTCTCGGTGAACAGGCGATGCAACCGCCAGAACCCGGCGCGCGCGCCGTAGTCATAGATCGATTCCATGTTCCAATGGCGCTGCCCGGGCCACGGGGCGGCCCCCACGATCTCGGACAAAAACGCCTCGGACGCGGCATCACCATGCAGCAGGCAGTTCTCCCCGCCCTCTTCGTAGTTCAGCACGAACGATACCGCGATGCGCGCCCCACCGGGCCAGGCTGCATCGGGGCGGTCCGCCCCGTGGCCATGGAAATCGCGCGGATAACGTGGTGGCGCATTGGCCATGGACTTGCCTTCGCAATCGGAGTGAGATGCGCACAATCTGAGCGCAAACCAGGCAGGATGCAATGGCGGCTGGATATCTGACGACCCATGTTCTGGACACGGCCCGCGGTGTGCCCGCCGCAGGCATCAAGATCGCGCTGTATCGTGTGTCGGGCCGGTCCCACCGCAAAATCGCGGAGGCCGAAACCAACGCAGATGGCCGCACCGATACACCCATCCTGCCTGCCGCCAAGTTCAAAACGGGCCAGTACGAGCTGATATTTTTCTGCGGCGACTACCTGTCCAAGACGGGGCTTGCGACGGGCGACCTCAAGTTCCTCGATCAGATCCCGATCCGCTTTGGCATGTCGGACGCCGATGCGCATTTCCACGTGCCGCTGCTGCTGTCGCCCTACGGCTATTCGACCTACCGTGGCAGTTGACCTGTGCCCGCGCGGGCTTAGCTGGCGCGCATGCGAGATGAGACCCGCCCGCCTGTTGACCCTTCCATGTCCGCCGCCGCGTTTGACCGGTGGTATTGGCCGGTTGATGCCTTACGGGCCTTTTGCGAGCGGCTGGGCATTCCTGCCGCGGGAACAAAGGCGGCGCTGCGCGCGCGCGTTCTGGCCGCACTTGCCGGAGAACCGCTCCCAGCGGGACCCAAGCGCAGAAGCACCAGCACATTCAACTGGGCCAAGGCCGAGCTGACGCCGCACACGGTCATCACCGACAGCATTTCCTTTGGCCCCAACGTCCGCGGATACTTCAAGGCGGCGATCGGAC
>JBCBHM010000044.1:0-28409 GCA_038525585.1 Pseudomonadota bacterium | reverse complement strand
GCAAGCGCGTTCATCACGGTCGCCAGCATCCCCATGTAGTCGGCGGTTGTCCGCTCCATCCCCTGT
Organism: Pseudomonadota bacterium; assembly: GCA_038525585.1. Taxonomy (GTDB): domain Bacteria; phylum Pseudomonadota; class Alphaproteobacteria; order Rhodobacterales; family Rhodobacteraceae; genus Tateyamaria. The sequence continues at coordinate 28,343 of JBCBHM010000044.1, read as the reverse complement.
GCCGACCCTTGCAGGCCGCGAAAGACGTTGCCGCCCCCGATCACCATGCAGATTTCGACGCCCATATCGTGCACCGCTTTGACCTCGCGGGCCACACGCTCGACCGTGGGGGGATGCAGGCCAAAGCCCTGATCGCCCATCAACGCTTCGCCCGAAATCTTCAACATGACACGGTTGAAGGTGGCCGCTGGCTCATCCGCCACTGCCGTTTCGTTCATCACTTGCCCCCGCTCTTGGAATTTGCGCGCAACCTGTCGTAAATCGGTGCGGTTTTCAATGGAGCAAACGCGCATGATCCGCGACCTTGTCGCATCGCTCGACCCCGGTCTGCCGGTTCTGATCGCGGGCCCCACCGCATCGGGCAAATCGGCGCTCGCCTTGGCGGTGGCCGAGGCGCAGGGCGGCGTTGTCGTGAATGCCGATGCAAGCCAGGTCTACGACTGCTGGCGTGTGATCACCGCGCGCCCCTCGGCTGCGGAAGAGGCGCGTGCGCCCCATGCGCTTTATGGTCATCTGCCCTACGATGCGCCCTATTCCGTGGGGCACTGGATGCGGGAGGTGCGCCCGGTGCTGAACGGACCGCGCCCCATCATCGTCGGTGGGACGGGTCTGTATTTCTCCGCGTTGGTCGAGGGGTTGGCGGATGTGCCCGAAACACCGCCGGACGTGCGGGCCGAGGCGGATGCATTGCCGTTGGCGGCATTGGTCGACGCCCTCGATCCCGCAACGGCATCGCGGATTGATCTGGCCAACCGCATGCGCGTCCAGCGCGCCTGGGAGGTTGCGCGCGCCACAGGGCGGACGCTCGCCGACTGGCAGGATGACACGCCGCCGCCGATCCTGGCCGCAGGCACGTTCCAGCGGATCGTGCTGGACAGTCCCAAGGACTGGCTCACCCCCCGGATCGAGGCCCGCTTTGACGCCATGCTGCGCGCTGGCGCATTGGACGAGGCGCGGGCCATGCGCGACCGTTACGATCCCGCCCTCCCGTCGTGCCGGGCCATTGGTGCCGCCGAAACCATGGCACTGCTGGCGGGTGAGATGGATCATGCGCAGGCCGTGACCGCGGCCACCATCGCCACGCGCCAATATGCCAAACGTCAGCGCACATGGTTTCGAAAACGGTTCGCGGACTGGCGTTGGCTACCCTCCGCTGAGCTGCGCAGCAGTTGACAAAACCCGCTTGAACCAAGTCCAATATGGGGGCAGAACGCCGGTGCACTCGTCAAAATGTGACAACCATGGCGCTCCCACCCGTTGAAATCACCACCCTCGCCCAGATGACCGGCCCGCAGGACTGGCGGCTGGCGCTCGCCCATGACCGGCCCCAGCATCTGATCATCTGGATCACCCGCGGCCAGGGGCGGCTGCTGCTGAACGGGACGCGGCGCGGGGTGGGCACGCATAATGCGATCCTGATCCCGGCGCGCACACTCTTTTCGCTCGATCTGGGGCGCCAGGGCATGGGTCAGGTCGCGCTGATCCCCGACGGGACCGAGGTGCGCCTGCCGGAAAGCCCGCGCCAACTGCGCCTGCGCGACGTGGCCGCGATCAACGAAATCACCGGCCTTTTCGAACAGGCGCAGCGCGAGGCGTCACAGGCCCGCCCGCTGGCGCAGGATGCGCTTGACGCGCATGTGGCCCTGATCTCGGTCTGGATCCGACGGCAACTGGCGCTGCCGGACAACCTGCCAGCCCGGATGGACGCCGCCGCCCGCCTGACGGCTGCCTTCTGCGACGGGATCGTGGCGAACTATGCCCAGGCCATGACCATGGCGGACCACGCCCGCGATCTGGGCGTCACCGCCACGCACCTGTCGCGCGCCTGCAAGGCCGCGACCGGGCGCACGGCGGCAGAGTTACTGACCGAACGCACGCTGTATGCTGCGCGGATCAGCCTGACCGAATCCGACGTGGCCATTCAGGACATCGCGCGGCATCTGGGCTTTGGCTCGGCCGCGTATTTCACCCGGTTCATGCAACAACATACCGGACGCACACCGTCGGCCCTGCGCCAATCGGCCAGGTCCGCGCCACGCCCCGCCCGGGGCGGCTGAGCATGGCCGCGACACGGGTGGCATGTCGCAAACAAACCAAGCATAAGTCGCTTTCAGACACAGTTTTTACCAATGGCCCTGTTGACGGGCGCCCCGTTTGTGTTGCCTCATGCACGCCAACACACGGGCAACGACCAAAGGCACAACAAAAATTCCGATCCGACGGGCCCGTCCGGCCCTAATAGTGCGAGGCGCAGCCAATGCCGCCCGCATCAGCAAAGGGTCACACGAACCGTGACCACCAGCCACCCAACAGGGGCCACAAATGGGACTTTTCATCCTCAGACGACTGGGCGTCATGCTGCTAACGGCATTGTGCCTGACCTTTGTCGTCTTCTTTCTGACCAACCTTTATCCCAACCTCGAAAAGCTCGCCAAAACCCAAGGCAACTTTCGCATGAGCGAAGAGCAGGTCGACACCTGGCTGTCGGCGCGCGGCTATACCGACAACACGTTTGTCAAATACGGGCGCTGGCTGGGCGTGGCGCCGGGCTGGACCGGCACCACCACCGAAGGCAAGGAAATCGCGCAATGCTACGCGCCCGACACGCCCGAGGATGAGCGTCCGGTGCGTTGCGGCATCCTGCAGGGCGACTGGGGCTTTTCACTGGTGTTCAAGGACGAGGTGGCGAGCGTGGTTGGCGTGCGACTGGCGGCAACGGGCAAGCTGATGGGCTTTGTCCTGCTGGTCATGGTGCCGCTGGCGCTGATCGTGGGCGTGCTCGCCGGGATGCGCGAGGGATCCGGGCTGGACCGGTCGCTGTCGACCTTTTCGATCGCCACGACGGCGACGCCGGAATACGTGTCGGGCGTGGTGTTCATCGCCCTGCTCGCCTCATCGAAATTCGGGATATCGCCGGTACTGGCCGAGGCGGGCTGGATCGAGGGGCGCACGCTCTTTTCCGGCTCGGCCACGCAAGCGGTGGAGGATGCAACCTTTGCCAACTTCACCCTGCCGGTGCTGACCATCGCGCTTTACGGCATGGGCTATATCGCACGGATGACACGGGCGAGCATGACCGAGGTCATGACCGCACAGTACATCCGCACCGCGCGGCTCAAAGGCGTCAGCTTTGGCAACATCGTGATGAAACACGCGCTGCGCAACGCGCTGATCGCGCCCTTTACGGTGATCATGCTGCAGATCCCGTGGCTGCTGAACGGTGTGGTGATTGTCGAGACGCTCTTTAACTACAAGGGCTTTGGCTGGTTGCTGGTACAGGCGGCGGGCAACAACGACATCGAGCTGTTGCTGGCCGTGTCGGTGGTGTCGGTGGTCGTCGTGCTGATCACGCAGCTGATCTCGGATGTCGGCTACATCTTCCTCAACCCGCGCATTCGCATCTCGTAGGGAGCAAGAGATATGGACCCTTTGACATGGACCGGGCCGCTTGGCCAAATCCTTGACCCCGTTTTCGGCATCCTCGCGGCGCTGTTCGCGCTGGCGGTGGTGGTGCAGATCGCGATGAGCGTCGCCTCCGCCGGAGAGCGTGTGGTCACCAACCCCGATGGCACGCTCAGCTCGTCCGGCGGCGCCTATGGCACGTCGCGGATGGCGACGAAATATACCGGTTTGGCCCTGCTGATCGTGATCGTGGCCTACCTCGCGTTGGGGGCCGTGGGTGGCCCCGGCCTCGTCGGCATCGTGGGCGGCATGAGCCAGCAACTGGTGCCCGTCTGGATCGCGCTGATCGTCACCTACGCGGTGTCGATCACCTACAAGCGCAAGCTGGGCCTTTACGGCAAACTCTTTGACTCGACCGTGGGCATGATCGGCTTTGGCCTCGTGATGTTCTGGGTGTTCGCCGGGATCATGGCGGGCGTGTTCGACTGGATCACCACCCATGACAGCCTGAGCCAGGTGTCGGGCATGAAGAACAAGGTGCCCGGCACCCCGCTGTTTGGGGCCGAGGATGGCGAATATGCCTGGTACCTGCTGGGCGGTGACAACCTCGCCCGCGACGTGTTCAGCCGCCTTTTTAAGGGCGCGTGGGTCGTGGTGCAGATCGCGCCCCTGGCGACGCTCTTTGCGTTCCTGGCCGGTGTCACCTTGGGTCTGCCTGCGGGCTATTATGGCGGGCGGCTCGACACGGTGTTGTCGTTCATCGCCAACCTGATCCTCGCCTTTCCGGTGATCCTGCTCTTTTACCTGCTGGTCACGCCCGAGATCAAAGCCGCCGGCATCCCGGCGATCATGGGGCTGGTGCTGTTCCTCTTTCCGGTGATCTTTTTCTGCGTGCTGCTGAATTCGCGTTACCGCACGCAGCCATCGGTGCGCACACCGTTGCTGATCGTCGTGCTGGGCATCATGTTCTGGGGCTATCTGTCGCTGAACACCGAAAACGGATACCTAATCAATTCCGAGAACTTCAAACTGCCGGGCCTGCCCACATGGATGGATGGCATCAACCCGGACCCCTCGGTCCTGTTGGTGTTCGTGTCGGTGGTGTTCGTGAACGCCCCCACCGTGTTCCGCATCGTGCGGGGCCTCGCGCTTGACATCAAGACGCGCGACTACGTCGCGGCGGCGCAGACCCGGGGCGAAGGCCCCTGGTACATCATGCTGTGGGAGATCCTGCCCAATGCGCGCGGTCCGCTGATCGTCGATTTCTGCCTGCGCATCGGCTACACGACCATCCTGCTGGGCACGCTGGGCTTTTTCGGGCTGGGGCTGGAGAGCGAAAGCCCGGATTGGGGCACGACGATCAACACCGGTCGCCAGCTGATCCGCGCCTATATCCACCCGCTGCTGCCGCCTGCAATCTCGCTGATGACGCTGGTGTTGGGGCTGAACCTGCTGGCGGATGGGCTGCGTGAAGAAAGCCTCAAGGATTGATTGAGACGGCGGGACCGGGGGCCAGCCCCCGGACCCCCGCGGTTTACTTGGCAAGATGAAGAAGAGATCAGGTCGCAAGGACCTGACGGGGAGTTCAGACGAATGGCGAAGCAAGATTATGACGGGCCGATCCTTGAGATCGACAAGCTGAGTATTTCGTTTTTCACGCGGTTGCGCGAAATCCCTGCGGTGATGGACTTTTCGGTGACGGTGCAGCCCGGCGAGGCTGTGGGTCTGGTCGGCGAGTCGGGCTGTGGCAAATCCACGGTGGCGCTCGGCGTCATGCAGGATCTGGGCAAGAATGGTCGCATCGTGGGCGGGTCGATCAAGTTCAAGGGGCGCGATCTGCAGGAGATGAGCGCAGAAGAGCTGCGCGACATTCGCGGATCCGAGATCGCGATGATCTATCAGGAACCCATGGCCTCGCTGAACCCCGCGATGAAGATCGGCAAGCAGCTGATGGAAGTGCCGATGATCCACGCAGGGATGAGCGAAAAGGACGCCTATGACCGTGCATTGCAGGTGGTCACGGACGTCAAGCTGCCGGACCCTAAACGCATCCTGAACGCCTTTCCCCACCAGCTGTCGGGCGGCCAGCAACAGCGCATCGTGATCGCGATGGCGCTGATGTCGGAGCCGTCGCTGTTGATCCTGGACGAGCCCACGACCGCGCTCGATGTGACGGTGGAGGCCGCCGTGGTCGAGCTGGTGAAGGATCTGGGCAAGAAATACGGCACCTCGATGCTGTTCATCTCACACAACCTCGGCCTCGTGCTCGAGACCTGCGACCGCATCTGCGTGATGTATTCCGGCGAGGCAGTGGAACGTGGATCGATCAAGCAGGTCTTTGACGAGATGCAGCACCCCTATACCCAGGCGCTGTTCCGCTCGATCCCCCTGCCCGGCGCGGACAAGAACGCGCGGCCTCTGGTCGCGATCCCCGGCAACTTTCCCCTGCCCCATGAACGCCCGCCCGGCTGCAACTTTGGCCCGCGCTGCGACTATTTCGAGGAGGGCCGCTGCAACGAGGATCGGTCGATCCCGATGGCGCCCGCCAATGCCGATGGCAGTCACGAGACGCGCTGCGTGAAGTTCGAGGAGATCGACTGGAATGCGCCGCTCGCCAATGTCGTGACCAAGGAGAAGGCCCCGATTGGCGACGTCGTCCTCAAGATGGACAACCTCAAGAAGTATTACGAGGTGGCGGCCTCCGCTCTGTTCTCGTCCGGTGAAAAGAAGGTGGTGAAGGCCAACGAGACGCTGAGTTTCGAGGCCCGGGAATCCGAGACGCTGGCCATTGTGGGCGAATCCGGTTGTGGCAAGTCCACCTTTGCCAAGGTGCTGATGGGGCTGGAAACCGCGACCGAGGGCACGATCACCCTTGGCAACACCGCCATTCAGGACATCCCCATCGAAGAGCGCGACACCAAGACGGTGGCCGATGTGCAGATGGTGTTCCAGAACCCGTTCGACACGCTGAACCCGTCCATGACCGTGGGCCGTCAGATCATCCGGGCGCTCGAGATCTTCAAGGTTGGCAAGAACGAAAGCGAGCGACACCAGCGCATGCTCGAACTGCTCGACCTCGTGAAGCTGCCCCGCGCCTTTGCCGACCGGATGCCGCGGCAGCTGTCCGGCGGGCAAAAGCAGCGCGTGGGCATCGCCCGGGCCTTTGCCGGGGACGCGCGCATCGTGGTGGCGGACGAACCCGTTTCGGCGCTGGACGTGTCGGTGCAGGCGGCGGTGACGGACCTGCTGATGGAAATCCAGCGCGAGCACAAGACGACGCTGCTGTTCATCAGCCACGACCTGTCCATCGTGCGCTATCTCAGTGATCGGGTCATGGTCATGTATCTGGGCCACGTGGTGGAGTTGGGGGACACCGACCAGGTGTTCTCGCCGCCCTACCACCCCTATACCGAGGCATTGCTGAGCGCGGTGCCCATCGCCGACACCAGCGTCGAGAAAAAGCACATCGTGCTCGAGGGCGACATTCCGTCGGCCATGAACCCGCCCTCAGGCTGCCCGTTCCAGACGCGGTGCCGGTGGAAATCCGAGGTGCCGGGCGGGCTCTGCGAGAAAGAGGTGCCACCGGTGCGCCACCTCGCCGAGGGCCATCAGATCAAGTGCCACCTTGCGGATGACATCCTCGCCCGGATGGAGCCTGTGATCAAAATTGCGGCTGAGTAGCGACGGCGTCGTTCACGACATCCTTGGCTGAGGTGTAGGTGCCGACATAGTCCCAAAAGCCCGGGATGATGATGAATTCGACCACATAGCGGACCTCGATATGGTTCGCGGCCAGCACACCCGCCATATAGGCGAACCAGAACTGCACGCCACGTTTGGACTTGCGGCTGAGGATCACGCTCCAGACAAATCCGATGGGGCCGATGGCGCAGGCGGCCATGTAGGCAGCCATCTTGTAATCCGACAGCACCAGGCCCTGGATCGTGATCCAGTCCAGCGACATCAGGAACAACAGGCCAAGGTTCTGGGCAAAGAGCGTGCCGGCAATGCCGCCCGCGATGCCGCCCGCGGCCAGCATGTCGAGGTGGATGCGGCGACGCGCCTTGCTGGCGTGGATTAGCTTTTCACGCTGTTGCGGTGAGACGACATCGGTCGCGTTCTGGGGCATGCCGCCATTGATGCGCGACACACGCTCTTCGAATGTGGATTGACCGGCCTTCATCATCGCCCCTCGCGTCACTTGTGTTGCGCGCAGAGCTAGAGGGCGGAGATGGCACGTTTAAGGCGAAATCAGACCGATCACGGGGCGCATATGCGCCTGTGGCGTCGTTCCGGGCGCCTTTGTCGCGATGTCGCTCTTTGAGGTTTGGGCGGTGCTGGCAAGGTCGGCTTTCCTTTTTGCGCAGCTCAAGCGCGCCGGGGCGGTTTATCTGACCTGGTTGGCCTATGGGCTGTGGTCGGCACCTGTGACCCGTGTATCGGTTGATCGGTTGCCACACCGTAAGGCCGCGCTTTTTGGCGGGCGTTTTTGATCGGCGTTTTGAAGCCCAAGCGCCCCGCCTTTTACATCGCGTTCGTGCCGCAATGTGTCAGCCCGTCCCGGCCTGTGTTGCAGCAATGTGCGATCCTGATTGCGACCTCCTTGGGTGCTGCGGGCCATGAAACTCCGGAACCGGATCGGCGCAAGCTGCCTGAGTGGCGCGGGTGAGTTCACTGTGCGGGCGACACGAACGACCTGACGTCGATTACTGCGCCGCATCGGCGGGGGCGATCAGCTGCCCCAGATGATCTTGACGTAATTCCGGGTCTCGCGGAACGGCGGCACGCCGTTGTACTTTTTCACCGCCCCCGGTCCTGCGTTGTAGGCGGCGAGCGCCAGACGCCAGCTACCGAACGTGCGGTACTGTTCCTTGAGGTACTTGGCCCCACCGTCGAGGTTTTCGGCCGGATCGCGCGGATTGACACCCAGATAGCGCGCGGTGCCGGGCATCAGCTGTGCCAGACCATAGGCGCCCTTGTGGGATTTCGCCGTCGGGTTCCAGCCCGATTCCTGCTGCACAAGGCGCAGGAACAGATCCTCCGGCACGCCGTGACGGCGCGCGGCGGCCTTGGCGACGCTCAGGTACTGGCCCTTGTAGCGGCCCCGGTATTTGGGTGCGGTGCCGGTGTCCCACTTGGTTGGTGTCACCACCTTTGGCGGCTGAAGCCGGACGGAGCTGTTATATTGCGACTTGGCGCGGGTATCGAGGATCTTGGTCTGCGATTTGAAGAGGTTGGTCCGGCTCTTGGTCGAAAACAGATCGGCCGTTGCCGTGCCAGCGCTCAGGGCGGCGATTGCCGCTGTGACCAAGACCAAACGCATACTGCCCCAAACTCCCCAAGCCGGTTCCCGCCCGTTGTCGCGGAAGATAGGGGATTTTCTGCGGTCTGACCAGCCTTACAGGTTCACGCATCTTTAACCTTAACGGCGGCAGGGTTAGTCTGCCGGACAATCGACGTGCAGGTGCGGGAATCGGCGCTGGCACGCAGGCAAGGACAGCGAGGGGAAAGAATATGGCAGGCTCGGTCAACAAGGTCATCCTGATCGGCAATCTGGGGCGCGATCCCGAGGTGCGGACGTTCCAGAACGGCGGCAAGGTGTGCAACCTGCGCATCGCGACGTCGGAGAACTGGAAGGACCGCAACACCGGTGAGCGCAAGGAACGGACCGAATGGCATTCGGTCGCGATCTTTTCGGAACCGCTGGCGCGCGTGGCCGAGCAGTATCTGCGCAAGGGCTCGAAGGTGTATATCGAAGGCCAGCTCGAGACGCGCAAATGGCAGGATCAATCCGGGCAGGATCGCTATTCGACCGAGGTGGTGCTGCGCCCCTACCGGTCAGAGCTGACGATGCTCGACGGTCGTGATGGCGGCGGCGGTGGTGGCGGCTATGGCGGCGACAGCGGCGGTGGCAGCATGGGCTACGATGACCGTGGTGGTGACTTCGGTGGCGGCCAATCCGGCAACGCGCCCGCGCCGAGCCGCGACCTGGATGACGAAATTCCGTTCTGAGCGAGGCGTTTTCCGAAGTCGGAAAACGGCCCGGAAAATGACTTCATTTTCCGGCCAGCACCTCGATCACAGCGTCGCGCGGGACGTCTGATGTGACAAAGGCCGCGCCGATCCGCTTGGCGAGGATGAAATTGAGCGTGCCCGCGACCACCTTTTTATCCTGACCCATGAGGTCGAGCAGACCTTCGGGTCCGGGCAGGTCACCGGGAATGTCCGACAGCGCGCTTTTCATCCCCATGGCGTGCAGATGCGCAAACACCCGGCTCGGATCCTCCTGCGGGCACAGGCCAAGCCGTGCCGACAGCGCAAAGGCCAGACCGCAGCCGATGGCCACCCCTTCGCCGTGCAGCAGGCGATCCGAATAGCCTGTCGCCGCCTCAAGCGCGTGACAGAACGTGTGGCCAAGGTTCAACAGCGCGCGGTCGCCCTGTTCGGTCTCGTCCCGCGTCACGATCTCGGCCTTCATCTCAACCGACCGCTTCACTGCGGCCACGCGCAAGCCCATGTCGCCCTTGGCCATCGCCGGTGCGTTGATCTCCAGCCACTCAAAGAAGGTGGCGTCCCCCAGCAGGCCGTATTTCATCACCTCGCCGTAACCGGCGAGAAAGTCGCGCGGCGTGAGTGTGTCGAGGACCGCCGTGTCGGCCAGCACCAGTGCTGGCTGGTGAAACGCGCCCACAAGGTTCTTGCCGTGCCCGGAGTTGATGGCCGTCTTGCCGCCGACCGAGCTGTCGACCTGCGCCAGCAGGCTTGTGGGCACCTGCACATAGCGCACGCCGCGCCGCAGGATCGCCGCGGCAAAGCCGACAAGATCGCCGATCACGCCGCCGCCCAAGGCGATGACGACATCGCGCCGCTCCACCTTTTGCGCGAGCAGCCATTCGACCACCTCCTGCAGGTGCGCCCAGCCTTTGGTCGCCTCCCCGGGCGGCAGGTGCAGCGCCTCCATCGCGATCCCCTCGGCGACCAGACCGGCGCGCAGCGCGTCCAGATGCGCCGCGGCCACACGCGTCTCGGTCACCACAACCACGCGCGGGCGCGGCAAGAGCGGCGCGATGAGCGCTCCGGCCTCCGCCAGCAGACCCGGACCAATCACCACATCATATGCGCGCGCGCCCAAGGGGACATGTACTGTCTCACGCATTGTCTTCCTCCAAAACATCCGGCCGCGTGCGCAACAGCGTCTCGATCACCCGGTCGACCATCGCCTCGATCAACAGATCCGGCTCGGAGCGGACAGCCACATCCGCAAGCGCATAGACCGGTGCGCGCGCGGCGTAGAGCTCGGCCAGGGTGGCGCGGGGGTCCGGTGTGCGCAGCAAGGGGCGCGTATCCTTGTGCCGGACGCGCTGCCACAGCAGATCGAGATCCGCATTCAACCAGACCGACACGCCGCGCGCGCTGATCATGGCGCGGTTGTCCTCGACCAGGAATGCGCCCCCGCCGGTGGACAGGACGCCACGCTCCTCGTCCAGCAGGCGCGCAATCACCTGAGCCTCTTTCTTGCGAAAAAACGGCTCGCCATCGCGCGTGAAAATCTCGGGCACGGTCATGTTGGCCGCCGTTTCGATTTCCGCATCACTGTCGAGAAACGGCACATCCAACCGGGTCGCCAGGGCGCGACCAACCGCCGTTTTGCCCGCCCCCATCATGCCGACCATCACAACCGTCTTTTTCAGCACGTGGCGCGACGGGGGTTCACGATTTTGCTGAAATTCGCTCATTGCGCCGTCAATGACGTGATTTTGCTAAAAAGGCCATATATGCTGGTGACAAAACAAAGAAATCACTGGGGCGCGCAAGGCAGTACATCATGGGTCGCATCTTCAAACTGTTGATCTTCTTGCTGATCATCGGGTTCATCGGGCTCGTGGGCTATGCCTATGTCGGCGAGTTTTTCGGTGCGAATTTTTCGCCACCGCAAGAGGAAACGCGGATGCCGGTCACCCTGGATGCGGAATAGGGCGTTCATATCGGCACTGGGTCTGAGCGTGATCCTGGGCCTGCCTGCGGCCGCACAGGACCCCGCACCGCTGAGCGCGATTGACTGGCTCGACACGCAATCCACCACCGTGGCCCTGCCGCAACCCGAAACCCCGGACGAGCCACCCGCCGCGCAATCCGCGACCGTTCCGACGGTGACGGTCATGCCGCTGGATGGGCCAGCGCCGCGACGCGTCGGATTGGTGCCGCCCAATGTCACCGGCCTGCCCGATACGCTGTGGTCCGGCAGCACAGGGCAGGATCTGGCCGGGCAATTGGCACGCCTGCCGACATTGCGCCTGCCGGCCTTGCAACAGCTGACCTTTACGCTCTTGCTGGCCGAGGCGGCGCCCCCGTCGGGCAACAGCGCGCTTTTTGATCTGGCGCGGATCGATACGCTGCTGGCCTATGGCGCCCTCGATCCGGCAGTCGCGCTGATGGAGCAGGCCGGTGCCGACACATCGCCCGCACATTTCCGCCGTGCCCTGGACATGGGTTTGATCGCCGGGCGCGCCGCGCGTGCCTGCGCGATCCTGCGCGCCCAGCCTGCCCTGACGCCGGGCAAGGGGCACGAGGTGTTTTGCGCCGCCAGGAACGGCGACTGGAGCACGGCGGCGCTGCAGCTGGGCACCGCGCGCGCGCTGGGATTGTTGGCCGAGCCGCAGGTGCAAGCGCTCGAACGGTTCCTGGATCCCGACCTGTACGAAGGCGAGCCGCCCCTGCCCGTCCCCACGGCGCCGGACGCGCTGTTGTTTCGCGTCCATGCCGCCATGGGCGAGCCCATCCCCACACGCAGTTGGCCGGTGGTTTATGCCAACGCGGATCTGAGCGACACGGCAGGCTGGAAAACGCAGATCGAGGCGGCAGAGCGGCTGGCCCAGAACGGTGCCCTGCCCGGCAACCGTCTGCTGGGCCTTTACACGCAACGCAGCCCCGCCGCCTCGGGCGGCGTCTGGGACAGGGTTGCGGCGCTGCAGCGGTTTGAGACGGCCGTGGGGACCGGCAGCACCGCGGCCATTTCAAAGACCCTGCCCGCCGTCTGGCGGGTGATGGGCGCACAACGCCTGCGCGTGCCCTTTGCCCAGCTTTTCGCCGATCCGCTCGAGGGCTTTGTCCTCAGCGGATCCGCAGCGGACACCGCTTTCGAGTTAATGTTGCTGTCGCCCCGCTACGAGATGGCGGCGCAGATGTTTCCCACCCGCGCCTTGCGCCGTCCGGTCCTGGCAGCCTTGGCTGCCGGAGAGGTGCCAGCGACACTCAGCGCCGATGGGTTGGCTGGCGCCGCCCTCGCGGCGTTTCGCGATGCGCCTGCCGATCCGGACATCCTGGCACAGGCGCGCGGCGGCGCGCTTGGCGCGGCACTGCTCGAGACGATTGCATTGGCGCATGATGGCAGCGGCGGCGATGCCGCACAGCTCGCCACGGCGCTCGCCACATTGCGCGCGCTGGGGCTCGAGGATGCCGCGCGACGCGCCGCACTTCAGAGCTTGCTGTTGGACCAACGGGGATGAGCGCGCGCTGGATCTCGACCTTTCTCGAGGCGCAGGCGGCGGAGCTTGGCGCGGCGCGCAACACGCTGCTCGCCTATGGGCGCGACCTGAAGGATGTCGCCGCCTGGCTGGCCGGTCAGGGACAGGATTTCGAAACCGCCTCGCAAGAGGTGTTCGAGGCCTACCTTATTCACTGCGACGCACAGGGGCTCGCGCGCGCGACCCGTGCGCGGCGCCTGTCGGCGATCAAGCAGCTCTATCGTTTTGCCTTCGAAGAAGGCTGGCGGCGCGACAACCCGGCCATCCAGATCGCCGCGCCGGCACAGCAGAAACGACTGCCCAAGACGCTGGATGAGGACGAGGTGGACCGGCTGCTGACGGCGGCCGAAAACTACGGGCGCGGCGACCACGACCGCCTGCGTGACACCTGCCTGATGCAGTTGCTCTATGCCACCGGTATGCGCGTGAGCGAGCTTGTGGGCCTGCCGGTCAGTGCGGCTCGCGGCAATCCGCAAATGCTCTTGATCCTCGGCAAGGGCGGCAAGGAACGCATGGTGCCCTTGTCCGATCCTGCGCGCGACGCGCTTGCCGTCTGGATCAAGATGCGCGACCGGCGCGACGCCGAACAGGTGGAAGACGGCGCGGCCCCGTCGCGGTTCCTGTTTCCCTCGCGCGGTGTGTCCGGGCATCTGACGCGCCACTGGTTCTACGCCCGGATCAAGGCGCTGGCGGTGTTTGGCGGGGTGTCGCCGGACAAGGCCACACCGCACACGCTGCGCCACGCCTTTGCAACGCACCTGCTGGCTGGCGGCGCTGACCTGCGCGCAATCCAGACGATGCTGGGCCACGCCGACGTGGCCACGACCGAGATCTACACACATGTGGTGGACGAACGGCTGACCGCGCTGGTGCTTGAACATCACCCGCTGGCACGCGACAGCCGCAAATCCGGCGGCACATCTTCGGACGGCCAATAGGGGGCGTTTATCGCCCGGCGGCAGGCCCCGTACTGTGGTATGGCCCGCACCTCCATCCTCTATCATCGCGCGTTCACTGGGGCACGGCATCGCCGCGGTGGGCATTGCCCGAAAATCGCAACAGCTCATGCCAAATGCGCGCACCGGCCGAGCGAGCACGCCCAAATCCGCGGCCCGCAGGACCCCATCCCTTGATTGCGCTGCCTGCGCCCCCCATAACGCAAACGGAGATAAAGGAATAATCGCGAATGGAAGATCCCAGCACGACCCTCGACGCCGCCTTTTGGATCACCGGCGGTGTGATCCTCGGACTATTGGTGATGTCGGGCTTTTTCTCCGGCTCGGAAACCGCGCTGACGGCGGCGTCACGCGGCAAGCTGCGTGCACAGGCCGACCGCGGGTCTGTCGGGGCCCGCCGCGCGCTGAACATCACCGAAGACAACGAACGGCTCATCGGATCGGTCCTGCTGGGCAACAACCTGGTGAACATCCTCGCCACGTCCCTTGCCACCGCGATCTTTACCCGCGCCTTCGGCGAAAGCGGCGTGGCCCTGGCCACCCTGGTGATGACCCTGCTTGTCCTGATCTTTGCAGAGGTTCTGCCCAAGACCTATGCCATTTCGAACGCGGAAACCGCCGCGTCCATGGTGTCGCGGCCCATCGGCTTTGTGGTCACCATCTTTGCCCCCATCGTGTCGGCGGTGCGCCTGCTGGTGCGCGGCGTGTTGCGCATCTTTGGCGTCCAGATCGACCCCGACAGCCACATCATGGCGGTGCGCGAGGAGATTGCCGGTGCGCTGCAGCTGGGCCATTCCGAAGGTGTGGTGGAAAAGGAAGACCGTGACCGCATCCTGGGCGCGCTCGACTTGGGCGACCGCACGGTCGAAGAGATCATGCTGCACCGCTCGGGCATCGAGATGATCGACGGCGCCAACAGTACGCAAGACATCCTCGAACAATGTCTGCAGTCCAACCACACACGCCTCCCGATCTACGCCGATGAGCCCGAAAACATCACCGGCGTGATCCACGCCAAGGACCTCAGCCGCGCGATTTACAAGGAAATCGCGGGCAAGGGTGGCACGGCAAACCTGCAGGATTTCGATATGGTGGCGGTCACGACCGCCCCCTATTTTGTCCCCGAGACCACGACGCTGGACCACCAGATGCGCGAGTTCTTGCGCCTGCGGACGCATTTCGCGCTGGTGGTGGACGAATATGGCTCGCTCCAGGGGCTCATCACGCTCGAGGATATCCTCGAAGAGATCGTGGGCGAGATCACGGATGAGTTCGACCCGGACGATGAACCGGCGCTGGAACGCGATGCCGAGGGATACTTTGCCGTCGATGGCGCGATGACGATCCGCGATCTGAACCGCGCCACCGACTGGAACCTGCCCGATGATGAGGCCAACACCGTCGCGGGCCTCGTGATCCACGAGGCGCAGACGATCCCGACCGTCGGGCAAGTGTTCAGCTTTCACGGCTTTCGGTTCGAGGTCACCGAACGGCACGGCAACCGCATCACCGGCCTCAGGATTGCGGCGCTCGATTGACCGACGCGCAATTGCTGGCGCCCACGTCGGGCGGCGGAAACCGGTCAAGCCAGTCCTGCACCTGTTTCTGGCGCCCGCGCGCCACAGGCACCGTCTTGCCGCAGGGCAGTTCGAGCACTGAGCCCTTCAACGTCGACGCATGCTGCCGCGCGACCCAGTGAGAGCGGTGCGTTTGCACGCCATCCTCCGGTGCGACCTGTTCCAGAAACGTACTCATCCGCTCGCGCAGCACTTCGATACCTGCGGGCGTGTGCACCTCGAGATAGTGTTCTGCCGCCTTCACCCGCGCGATATCCCTGATCGGCAAGCGGCGCCCCGCCAGTGCCACTGTGCGTTGGTCCTCCCGCTTGACCCGAAGGGCGGGCATCAACCACAGCAGTGCCGCCGTCTCGAACACGTGCGCGACGAATATGTTGCGGGCATGCATCTGCCAGGTGATCGTATCGGTAAGCGGCCGTCCCGGTTCGAACACAACGGCCAGACCCAGCGCTGCCGTGATCGTCGACAGCAGGACCAGCGGCACAGACAGAACGATCAGCGGAATGGGCGTTCCCACGCTGCGGCGCCAGGCCCAGTCGAACGCCATGCCGTACGGCACCGACACCACGAGGTAGATGACCAGGGCGATGACCCAAAAGGCCAAGCGCACGCCAAACCCTTCGAATTGCGGCAATGTCACGGGGTGACCCGTCGACATGATCAGAAAGCCAACCGATACCAGCAACCACAATTGCCAGGACTGATACAGCCCCAGCAATTCGCGTAACGTGAAATGCGTGACTGCCCCGTTCGAGACAAAAATCCGCATCTCATGATCCATGCGTTCCCCCAACATGAGGCCGTCTTACCATGTGACGCTATTTAGAGTAAACGCTGCTCGATGGCCTGATGTGGAGGTGGGGCTGATCGGCTGTTGGGGCGAGTGACAGGCCTGGTTTTACCAGTTGCGCCGCGTCGGATCCCACCTCCCGCCGGGCGTGCGCGTGGGCTATGCGCGCAGCCGTTTGCCCTCCGGATCGAAGGGCGGAGCGTCAAGTATTATTGCGCGATGCGGCTCTCCGAGCAGCATCACATCGACCTCGGCGCCGGCGCCGACACCTGACACATATCCGAGCGCGAGGCTTTGCCCGACGGTGTAGCCATACGCCCCCGACGTCACCCGTCCGACGCCCTTTCCGTTGCAAAAGATCGGTTCACCGCCGCTCACATCTGCATGAGACGCGTCCGTTTGCGCCCCATCCAACGCCAGCATAACGAGTGATTCGCGCGCCGGTTGGGCCAGGACCTTTTCCACCGCACCCTTGTTGAGGAAATCCTTGTCGCACTTGACCAGACGGTCGAGGCCAACCTCTTGCGGCCAGTATTCGGGGCTGTATTCGCGGCTCCACGAGCCATACCCCTTTTCCACCCGCAAGCTCATCAGCGCGCGGCTGCCTACCGGCCCGGCCCCCATCGGGGCGCCCGCATCGATCAGCGCCTGATAAAGGCGCACCTGATCGTCGGACCGGCAATGCAGCTCCCAGCCCAGATCGCCGGTGAACGACACGCGCAGCGCCAGCGCCGTAACGCCCGCCAGTTCGATCATGGCCGAGCGCATGAACGGAAAATCGGCCGTGTCGAGCGATGTATTGGTGAGCCGCGCCAACAGCGCCCGGCTCTCGGGTCCGGCCACGTTGAACCCGCACCAATCGTCGGTGAGGCTTTCGAATGTGGTGCCCTCGGGCAGTGGCACCGCCTTGAAGAACCTCTGGTGATAGCGTTCGGCCATGCCCGACCCAATGATCCAGAACGTCTCTTCGGCCAGCCGGGTGACGGTAAAATCGCCCGCGATGCCGCCCCGCTTGCTGATCAGCGGCGTGAGGCATGACCGGCCGACGCTGCGCGGCATCCGGTTGGCAAAGACGGCGTTCAACCATGCTTCTGCATCCGGTCCGGTCACGCGGTATTTGGCAAAGTTCGAGATGTCGATGATACCGGCGCGGTCCCGCAGCATGCGGCATTCGTCCCCCACCACGTCCCACCAGGGCTGTCGCGTGAACCCTGCGGTGTCGGGCACATCGCCAAAGTACAGCGGGTGTTCCCAGCCGTAGTTCAGCCCCATCTGCGCGCCCATCCGCCGTTGCAGGTCGTGAACCGGACGCGTGCGCACGGGGCGACCCGCCTCACGCTCCTCTCCAGGAAAGTGGATCTTGAACCGGTGCGCGTATTGGTCACCCACCCGCGCCTTGGTAAACGCCTTGCCGGCCCAGCTGCCGAACCGCGCCACGTCCCACGGGAACATGTCGTAATGCGTCTCGCCCTCGACCATCCATTGCGCGGCCAGCAGGCCCATGCCACCGGATTGCGAAAAGCCGGGGATGATCCCGTTGCAGCAGAAATAGCCGGTCATCTCGGGCACCGGACCAAAAAGCACATTTGAATCCGGCGACCAGATCATCGGCCCGTTGATCACCCGCTTGATCCCCGCATCGCCCACGGCAGGCACGCGGTCGATGGCGCGCATCATGTTTTCCTCGATCCGCTCCAGATCATCGGCAAAAAGCTCGTGGCCGAAGCCCTGCGGCGTACCGTCCTCGGCCCAGAACCGCACGTCCCTTTCATACGCCCCGACAAGCAGCCCCTGCCCTTCCTGGCGCAGGTAATACTCGCCATCCCGGTCCGCGACCGAGGGCAAGCGGCGGTCCATCGCCGCAATCTCGGCAATTGTTTCCGTCACGAAGTACTGGTGTTCCGTCGGCAAGAGCGGCAGCGATATGCCCGCCAGCGCCGCAACCTCCCGGCCCCACAGGCCAGCGGCGTTCACCACCCAAGGGGTCGCGATGTCGCCTTTGCCGGTGCGCACGATCCAGGTGCCATCAGGCTGCGCCTCGGTGCCCGTCACCGGGCAAAACCGGATGATCTCCGCCCCCGCCGCCCGCGCGCCCGCGGCATAGGCATTGGTCACGCCCGACGGATCGACATTGCCGCCCTCGGGTTCCCACATGATGCAGCGTATGCCGTCGAAATCAACCAACGGATGCAGGCGTTCCGCCTCCGCGCGGTCAACCTCGTGAAAATTCATGCCATAGAGCTTGGCCTTCGCCGCCTGAAGCCGCAGCTGGTGCACCCGCTCTTGGGTCTGCGCGAGGTAGAGGGAGCCCGGCTGAAACACCCCGCAGCCCTGCCCCGTCTCCTGCTCCAGCTCCTTATAAAGCCCCATCGTATAGTGCTGAATTCGCGAGATATTCGTGCTGTCATGCAGCCCGTGGATATTGGCCGCCGCATGCCAGGTCGACCCGGAGGTCAGCTCGTCCCGCTCGAGCAGCACAACATCCGTCCACCCCAGCTTGGTCAGGTGGTACAGGATCGAACACCCGATCACGCCGCCGCCAATCACCACAGCCTGTGCATGGGTCCGCATGGTCTTCTCCCTTGTTCCGCGCCAACGCTGATACGCTTCGCCCCTGCGCGGTTGCATGTTCCCGACATGACCTGTCGCAAATCAGAGATCTTGCGAAATTCATCGAACGCGCCCGGGCGCGCGCCCGGAAACCGCCGCCGCGCATCCACACGCACGCGACGATGCACCGCCACGCTCGGCGCATCACCGCCACGGACGCAGTCTCAGATGTTCAACGAAGCCCGGTCCAGTGCCACCGCCCTGCCCCGCACGCGGCGCCACCGGTTCATCCGATGGGCCCACGCGATGCAGTTTGATCACACGCCGCATCGTGATGTGCTGCCGCACGTGCACAGCAACGCCCCCGACCGATATGTCGCTCCGCTTGCAGACGCCGTGGATCTGATCGGTGATATCCGGGATCACATCGACCACATCGCGCCGCAGCACGTGTCGCACACCCATTTCAGGCGGGTCTACCGAAGGCAGTTCCTTGAACGATTGCGCCTGCTCAAGGTCAATGACATCCCGACCTGGATCCGGCGCATCGCCATCCGCAAGCGCGCCGCCCGCCGCGCTGCGCGGGCGAACAACAGCAGGCCCCGTTGCCCGTTCACGACACGCGATGTCGCTCTGCCCCCATCGCTGCGTCATCTGGCCAAATAAACTCTGCCCGAAGGGCCGATCTGGCCCGTGTCCAAAGGGTTCAGATCATGCTAACCACCTCCCGCGTTGTTGTCATCGGCGGCGGCGTTGTCGGCGCCTCCGTGCTTTACCACCTGACCAAGCTGGGGTGGTCCGACGTGATGCTGGTCGAACGGTCCGAGCTCACCTCAGGCTCCACCTGGCACGCCGCGGGCGGGTTCCACACGCTCAACGGCGACACCAACATGGCGGCACTGCAGGGCTATACGATCAAGCTTTACCGAGAGCTCGAGGAAATCACAGGCATGTCCTGCGGGCTGCACCATGTCGGTGGCGTGACGCTGGCCGACAACCAGGACCGCTTCGACATGCTGCTGGCCGAACGCGCCAAGCACCGGTTCATGGGGCTCGAAACACAGATCATCGGCCCCGAAGAGATCCGGCAGGTCGCACCCATCACCAACACCGACGGGATCATCGGCGCGCTTTACGACCCGCTCGATGGCCACCTCGATCCCTCCGGCACCACCCATGCCTATGCCAAGGCCGCCCGGATGGGCGGGGCCAGCATCGAAACCCACTGCAAGGTGACTGCGATCAATCCGACCAAGGACGGATGGGCGGTCGTGACCGACAAGGGCACGATCCAGACCGAACATGTGGTCAACGCGGCAGGTCTGTGGGCCCGCGAGGTCGGCGCGATGATGGGCACCTACCTGCCGCTGCACCCGATGGAGCATCAGTACCTCGTCACCGACGATATCGCCGAGATCTACGAGCGCGACGCCGAGCACCCGCATGTCATGGACCCCGCCGGCGAAAGCTATCTGCGCCAGGAGGGCCGCGGCCTGTGCATCGGGTTCTACGAACAACCCTGCAAGCCCTGGGCCGTGGACGGCACCCCGTGGGCGTTCGGTCACGAGCTGCTGCCGGATGATTTCGACAAGGTCGCGGACAGCATCGATTTTGCCTACAAACGGTTCCCGGTTCTGGAACGCGCCGGCGTCAAATCCGTGATCCACGGCCCCTTTACCTTCGCCCCCGATGGCAACCCGCTGGTGGGCCCCATCCCGGGCCGCCAGGGCCTGTGGTCCGCCTGCGGTGTCATGGCGGGCTTTTCCCAGGGCGGTGGCGTGGGCCTCATGCTCGCCCAATGGATGATCGAGGGAGAGTGCGACCGCGATGTCACGGCAATGGATGTCGCCCGCTACGGCAACTGGATCGGCCCCGGCTATACCCGCCCCAAGGTGATCGAGAACTACCAAAAGCGGTTTTCCGTCGCCTACCCGAACGAGGAACTGCCCGCCGCCCGGCCCCACGGCACCACGGCGATGTACGACATCTTCAGCGATCTGGGCGCGGTGTGGGGCCATCAGTTCGGGCTCGAGGTGCCCAATTACTTCGCCCAAGACGGTGAGCCGGCATACGAGACGCCGTCCTTCCGCCGCTCCGACGCCTTTGCCGCTACCGCGCGCGAGGTCAAGGCCGTCCGCGGCAGCGTCGGCATCAACGAGCTGCAGAATTTCGGCAAATACAGCGTCACCGGGCCAAATGCCCGCGCCTGGGTCGATCGCATCTTTGCCGGTCGCGTGCCCAAGCAAGGGCGTGTCAGCCTCTCGCCCATGCTGTCACCCAAGGGGCGCATCATCGGTGATTTCACCCTGTCCTGCCTCAGCGACGACGCGTTCCAGATCACCGGCTCCTACGGCGCACAGGCCGTCCACATGCGCTGGTTTCTGGCCCATCAGGACGGCGTGCGGATCGACAACATCTCCGACAGCCGCACCGGGTTCCAGATCGCAGGGCCCAATGCCCGCCACGTGCTCGAGGCCGCATGCGGCCAGGACCTCGGCCATATCCGTTTCATGGATGTCCTGCGGATGCCCGTCGGCGGCGTGGACTGCATCGTGCAACGCCTGTCCTACACAGGCGATCTGGGATACGAGATCTACTGCAATGCCATCCAACACCGCGCCCTGTGGTGGGCCTTGTGGCAAGCGGGCCAAGCGCATGACATCACCCCGTTCGGCATGCGCGCGATGATGTCCCTGCGCCTCGATCGGTTCTTCGGCTCCTGGCTGTCCGAATTCTCCCCCGACTATACGCCCATGGAAACCGGGCTCGACCGGTTCATCCCCTTAGACAAAAAACCCGACTTCATCGGCCGCGACGCTTATGCCGAATTGCGGCAAAGCCCGCCGCAGCGCACGCTCTGCGCCTTTCTCGTCGATGCTGATGACGCCGACGTGCACGGCTACGAACCCATATGGTGCGACGGTCAGGTCGTGGGGTTCTGCACCTCGGGCGGCTATTCGCACCATGCCGCACAATCGGTCGCCCTCGGCTTCCTGCCCACCGACCGCATCGCCGACACCGCGGATGTCGAGATCGAAATCCTCGGCCAGATGCGCCCCGCCAAACGCACCGAAACCCCGCTTTTTGACCCCGATGGCACCGCAATGCGTGCCTGAGACCCGTCTTTGTCCGGAAAAATCCTGGGGGGAGGCGAAGCCGGGGGGCAAAGCCCCCCTAAAACATGTCGTCGCGCAGCGGCAATGGGATCACGGCCGCATTGCCCTGCCCACACGCGCAGCATAGGCTTGAGCCATGATGCCGATCCTGATCCTCGCCGCGGGCGCATCTTCGCGGATGCGGGGGCGCGACAAGTTACTGATGGAGGTCGCAGGCCAGCCGCTGATCGCGAACCGCGTCCAGATGGCGCTTGCGGTCAGCGATGATGTACGGGTGGCGCTGGCACCCGAGCCGCACGCCCGGCATGGCCACGTCCAAGACCCGGCACAAAAAGTCAGCGTACCAGACGCCAGCGAAGGGATCGGCGCCAGCCTGCGTCGCCTCTTTGCCACGCTTGCACCTGAGACGCCGCATGCGCTTGTCCTGCTCGCCGATCTGCCCGAGATAACGGCGGATGATCTCAGAACGGTGATCGACGCCACGCGGTCGCATCCCGACGCAACCGTCTGGCGCGGCGCGACCGAGGACGGCAAGCCCGGCCACCCTCTCATCATAAGCCATCCGTTGTTTGCCGCGTTCCGCGCGCTGACCGGCGATGCCGGAGGGCAACACATCCTCGCCGCACACAGCGACAAGACGCATCTTGTCCGCCTGCCGGCGCAGCGCGCGCGGCTTGATCTCGACACGCCCGAAGACTGGGCGGCCTGGCGCGCGGCTAACGCAGATGCGTGACGAGCAGCTCTGCCTCGTGCCGCTTCAACGACATCCGTGCAGCACCGTATGCATCGAGCCCGTCCAGCGTCTCCAACTCGGGGAAAAGTGACAGGATTTCCGTGCGTTGTGGCGCGCCGATGCCTTTGAGCGTCCGGTCCGCGGGCTGAAAGCTTTCGGCCCAGGCCCCGTTGGCCAGCACGACCTCGTGATTGTCGAACATCAGGTGCAGATAGCTCACCTGATCCGTCGTCACCGCCTCCACCCCATCAAGGCCCGTCAGATGCTTGGCCGGGATCAGCACTTCGCGTTCCTCGAACAGAACCTCCGCCATATCCGAGGTGATGAGCATCCGGTGCTGCGGTGACACCAGCATGTCCCGCTCGGGCAGCGCTTTGCCCAACGCACCGCGCCGGATTAGCACCGGCTGGAACTCCGGCGCATCGTGCAGCTCGGCCGCCCCCAGATCGCGCCGTCCGACCCAGCGCAGCGGTTGCATCCCGTTGTCCCGGGTAAAGACCGCGTCGCCGGGCCTGAGGTCTTCGACTGCCACCTCACCGGTCTGGGTCGCGATGCGTGTGCCGGGGGTAAAGCAGATGATAATCTGCTCGATCTCGGAATAGGTGACGCGCCGTGCGATGTTGCCGTTGTCGTCCAGCAACTCGATCAAACCCGACTCCGACCCCGGCGCATCGGGGATCACGGTTGCGTTCACACCCGTCAAATCGATGACGTCGATATCGGATCCATCCGCGTCTTCGCCGCCGATGATGTTGTGATTGCCCAGACCGTCAAAGGTGAACGTGTCCGACCCCTGCCCGCCTTCGGCGCGATCATTGTCCGGGCCCAGCGTGATTGCGTCCTCGCCATCGCCGCCGCGCAGCGTGTCATCGCCCTGCCCGCCGCGGAGCGTATCGGCGCCCGCACCGCCTTCGAGCAGGTCCTGGCCAGTGCCGCCGTCCAGCGTGTCGTCGCCTTCGCCGCCATCCAGCGTGTCGTCGCCGCTGCCGCCACTCAGGCTGTCGTCACCGCCCTGGCCAAAAATCTGGTCCTGACCGGACCCGCCGTCGATCGTATCATCGCCCGCCTCGATCGGGGTCACCACCGCGTCGTCAATGAGATCGCCCGAGAATGAGAAGCCGGAATTGGTGGTCCGTGCCTCGAGCGTAAATTCGATGAACTCGCGGTTTTCGAACGACGCGCTGAACCATGCGTCCTGATCGTTCGGATTGTTCTGCTCCCGTCCCGCCGCGGTGACCGTGCCGCCGCCCTGGGTGA
Organism: Pseudomonadota bacterium; assembly: GCA_038525585.1. Taxonomy (GTDB): domain Bacteria; phylum Pseudomonadota; class Alphaproteobacteria; order Rhodobacterales; family Rhodobacteraceae; genus Tateyamaria. Next base: position 4,438 of record JBCBHM010000044.1, on the reverse strand, counting down.
CGGCCAGCGATGTATCCGCCGCGGTGGCAAAGGCGGTAAAGCTGTCGGCGTCGAGGATCACTGCCTCTTGGTCGCCGGGGCTGTTGCGGTCCAGATCGTTGATCGTGGCCGTTGAATTGAGCGCCACAGGCGTGCCCGTCGTCGCGTTCGGACTGTTCGGGATAAAGAATTCCATGCGGAACGCCGCGGTATCGCCCGCCCCGTTGCCGTTCAGCAAAAGTTCGGACCCGTTGCCGCCCGACAGATCCACCGTCAGGTTCGGGTCGGATTTCGACACCAGCACGATGCGTGCCGAAACCTGCGTGCCATCCTCGAGCTGCGCCACGTTCCGGTACACCGCCGACGTGCCGGGTTGCGCGTTGTTGTCCGCGCCGTCCGAGGTCACCAGGTTGTTGATGTCGATCACCAGCGGCGTGGCGTCCTGTCCCGGCGCCGTCCCCTCGCCCACGTCACCAAAGATCGTGTCGTTGCCGCCACCGCCCGTGATGCTGTCATCGCCGCCCTCGCCGGACACACGGTCCTGACCGTTTCCGGCGTTGATCGTATCGTCGTCATTCGTCCCTTGAAGGGTATCGTTGTTCGACGTTCCATTGATGACAGCCATGGCAGTGGCCTCCGCTCGGTGGTTGTTTTTGGTGTGCGTGGCGGGACGTTGCCCCCCAGCAGCACAACCCGCATGTCAGGGAATTAATTCGATATTAGCTTCAATTCAGGGGGAACAGTTCAGACCTGGTTAACCTACGCGGATTTGAAGCAGTTTGATGCTGCATCGCGGCGCAGTACGCTGGCGTCACGGAAACAATCGCGCATTTTTTTGCCGATTAAACACGAAAAACGGGTGCGCCCCCGCGCCCCGTTTTTCGCGCCCCACGCGAATCACGCGTGGGGTCGCTGCATATTCGGATGGCCCGAGGCCAGGCTGCTATTGCGTCAGCAGCTTTGCCTCGTGCTTTTTCAGGCTGCGACGGGCAGAGGTGTAGGCCTCGACCCCGTCTTCGGTTTCCAACTCGGGGAACAGGGTGATGATCTCGGCGCGTTGCGCGTCGCCCATCGCCCCCAGCGTCATGTCGCCGGGTTGGAAGCTCTCGCTCCACGCGCCGTCGGACAGGATCACCTCGTGCTGGTCGAACATCACGTGGATGTAGGTCGTTGCCGACACGTCCACCACATCGATGCCGTCGAGGTGGGTCAGATGCTTGGCCGCGACCAGCACTTCGCTTTCGTCGAAGTACAGCGCGGTCTTTTCCCCCAGCATCAGCACGCGGTGCTGCGGCGAGACAAGCATGTCGCGCTCCGGCAGGCCTTTGCCCAAGGCGCCCTGGCGGATCAGCACGGGTTTGAACTGTGGCGCACGCTCCAGTTCGGCCCCGGTCATCTCGCGATGCCCGACCCAGCGGATTTCCTGGATACCGTTGTCGCGGGTGATCACCCGGTCGCCCACCTTCAGCTCTTCCACGCGGCGCTCACCGATGGGCGTCGCGATCAGCGTGCCGGGGGTAAAGCAGGGGATGACATCCTCGATCTCGGTGAATTCGAGCGTGCCAACCTCATTGCCGTCCTCGTCAAAGTAGGTGACGAACCCGTCAAAGCCGTTGCCGTTGCTGTCGGGCCCGGTGAAGGTGACCTGCAGAGACCCGTCAGGATCGGCCGATCCGCGCAGGTCCAGCGTGTCGAAATCGTCGCCGTCGCCGCCGCCGTCCACGGTGTCGCCCGCGTTGACGTTCTCGATCAGGTCGCTGTCGGCGCCGCCCATGATCTCGTCATCGCCGATGCCACCATCGAGCGTGTCATCGCCGCTGCCACCTTCGAGCGTGTCATCGCCCTGGCCGCCGATCAGGCTGTCATCGCCGGTGCCGCCGTCGATCAGGTCGTCGTCAATCTCGCCGTCGATGGTGTCGTTGCCCTCTTCACCGAAGAGTTCATCATCATCATCGGCGCCAAAGATCACATCGTCGCCGTCCCCGCCAAACACGGTGTCGCGGCCATTGTCGGGACGCAGGTCGGGACCGAACGGGTTGGAGCCGTCATCTTCGATGTTAAGCGCGTCGAGACCCAGATCGGGATCGTTGCCGGCAAAGATCGTGTCGTTGCCCACGCCACCGTCGATCAGGTCGTTGCCCTCGCCACCCACGATGCGGTCGGCGCCGCCTTCGGTCGGGTTGGTGGTGTCGTCGCCGTCGATGATGTCGTCGTCGATGCCGCCGTCGATCACGTCGTCGCCCGTGCCGCCCACGATGGTGTCGCGGTCATCACCGGTCGAGATTGTGTCGTCACCCGCCCCGCCGTCGACAAAGTCGCGCTCGTTCTCGGCTTCGGGCGTGCCCTCTTCCCCGTCGAAGAGGCCCGGATAGCCCTTGTCGACCTGCAGATCGTTGTCGGGATCGCTGGAGGTGATGCTGTCGTTGCCCTCACCGCCAAAGATGGTGTCGGACCCGTCGCCGCCATTGATGACGTCATCGTCATCGCCGCCGTCGATCTCGTCATCACCGGCACCGCCGTTGATCGAATCCTCGCCCTCTTCGCCGTTGAGCGTGTCGTTGCCCGGCCCGCCATGCACACGGTCATCGCCCGTCCCGGCATTGACCAGATCGGCGCCGTCACCGGCCACGATCGTATCGTTGCCACCGCCCGCTTCGATGATGTCATCATCTTCGGTCAGCGGGTTGTTCGGGTCAAAGATGTTGTCGGCATTGTCGACAAAATCGCCATCGGGATCGCCGTCATAGTCTTCGTCGATCAGCTCACCAGCGTCGGTGCCCGACACGATACCGTCCCGCGGGTCGTCTTCGACCGTGATCAGAACGTCGGCCGTGTCTTGCAGGCCTTCCTCGTCCTCGATCGTGTACGTAATCGTCGCCACACCTTCGAACAGGTCGTTCGGGGTGAAGGTGATGGTACCATCGGGGTTGATGTCCACGGTGCCGTCGGGCGAGGTCGCATCGACCACGATGATGTCATCGCCATCGACGTCAAAGTCGTTGTCGAGCACATCCACCACAACCGCCGTGTTGAACGGTGTGGTCGCCGTATCATCATTGGCCTCGGGCGCGTCGTTTACCGGCACCACGTTCACATCGACCGTCGCCGTGTCCTCGTTCCCGTCAGGGTCCGCCACGGTGTAGGTGATGGTCGTTGGCCCGTTGAAGTTCTCGTCCGGGGTGAAGGTGATCGTGCCATCGGGGTTGATGTCGACGGTGCCGTCGGGCGACGTGGCCTCGGTCACGGTCAGGTCCTGACCGTCGGGGTCCTCGTCATTGGCGAGCACGTCGATGTCTACGGGCGTGTCTTCGTCGGTCTCGGCGACATCATCCTCGGCCACCGGCGCGTCGTCGACCGGGTTTACCGTGACAACCACGTCCGCCGTGTCGTTCAGGCCGTTGCCGTCCGTGATGGTGTAGGTGATCGTCGCGTCACCGTTGAAGTCCGGCGCAGGCGTGAACACCAGCGCGTCGTTGACGATCTCGACCGTCCCCTGATCGGCAGGGACGGTGGCCGACACAAGCTGCAGCGGATCGCCATCGGGGTCTTCGTCGTTGGCCAGCACGTCGATGGTGACGGGTGTGTCCTCATCGGTCTCGGCCACGTCATCCTCGGCGATGGGGCTGTCATTGACAGCGCCGACCGAGATCACCGCTTCACCCTCGTCGGTGCCGCCATTGCCGTCGGACACCACGTAGGTGATCGTCGCAGGGCCGTTGAAGTTGGGCGCCGGTGTGAAGGTCACCGTGCCGTCGCCATTGTCGACCACCGACCCTTCGGCCGGATCGACGCTGAGCGATTCAATGGTCAGATCGTCACCATCCACATCGCTGTCATTGCCCAGCAGGTCCACGACAACGGCCACGTCCTCGTCCGTCGTCTCGATATCGTCCACGGCGACCGGGTCGTCATTGACCGGCAGCACGGTGACATCCACCTGGGCACTGTCCGTGCCGCCATTGCCGTCCGTGATCGAGTAATCGATGGTCACGTCGCCGTTGAAGTTCGGCGCAGGGGTGAACACCAGCTCGTTGTTGACGATCTCGACCGTGCCCTGATCGGCGGGCACCGATGCGGCCGTGATCTGGAGATCATCGCCATCGGGGTCTTCGTCATTGCCCAGCACGTCGATGGTGACGGGCGTGTCCTCATCGGTGGTCTCGGTGTCGTCATTGGCGGTGGGGCCATCGTTGACCGCGCCCACGTTAACGACGGCCTCGCCCTCATCCGTGCCGCCATTCCCGTCATCCACCACATAGGTGATGGTCGCCGGGCCGTTGAAGTTTTCGGCGGGGGTAAAGACCAGCGCGTCGTTGACGATCTCAACGCTGCCCTGCTCTGGCGGGACAGTCGCACTCAGGATGGTCAGATCATCGCCATCGGCGTCTTCGTCATTGTCGAGCACGTCGATGGTGACGGGCGTATCCTCGTCCGTCTCGGCGATGTCATCGACGGCGAC
>JBCBHM010000043.1:6714-29135 GCA_038525585.1 Pseudomonadota bacterium | reverse complement strand
CCAACCAGCGCACGGCGCGCACCTTTCGTGCCATCGCGGAAAGCGCGAGTGATGGTCTGGTCCTGATGGAACGGGACGGCGCAGTCATCTGGGTGAACGATGCCTATTGCAAGATTATGCGGCGTGACGCGGCCGAGATGCTGGGCCGCTCTGCCTTTGAATTCGCATTGCCGCCCGAAGAGGCGATCAGCCCCAAGGAGATCGCCGCCTTTCGCTTCGATCCCTCGGACGAACGGTTCAGCGGGCTGACGCAACGCACGAATGTCCGCGGCGACGGGTCCCGGTTTGTGCATGAATTCAGCCACGCGGTCGTCCAGGATGGCGCGCACACGCGCTATCTGCTGGCCGGGCGCGACATCACCGAGCGGCTGGAACGGGAAACCGCGCTGATTGCCGCGCAGGAAAACCTCGAAGCCTTGGCCAATGCGGACACGTTGACGGGGCTGGAAAACCGCGCGCGTCTTTGGACCGCACTCGAAGAGCTGATTGCCACAGGCGATCCGTTTGCGGTGCTGCAGATCGATATGAACGACTTCAAGGCGATCAACGACACCTACGGGCATATCGCGGGCGACAGCATTCTGGTCCACTTTGCCGACATCCTGCGCAACATCGCAGAGGACACGTGGACCATCGCGCGGGTGGGCGGGGATGAGTTCACCTTGCTGATCCCCGGCATTTCGGAGCTGAGCGCAGCGCTCGATCACGCCCGCCACCTGCACCGCGCAGCGCGCGCGCCGCTGCAATGGCAGGCGGGAGAGATCACTGCGTCGATCTCCGTCGGTGCCGTTCTGGCGGCGGGCGATGTGACGGACGCGGACGAGATCCTCAACCGCGGCGACGTCGCGCTGTACTCCGCCAAACAGAAACGCCCCGAGCGTGTGGCGGGATATGACACCGCGCTGCACCGCAGCTTTGTCGAACAACAGCAGATGCAGCGCGAGGTTGCCCGCGCCATCGACGACAACGCCTTCTCCTTCCACTTTCAGCCCATCGTGGACACATATGCCCATCGCATCATCCGGTTCGAGATGCTGGCCCGCTGGAACCATCCCAGCCGCGGCATGATCCCGCCCGGTGCGTTCTTGCCGCATGTGGAACGGTTGGGCCTGATCGCGGAACTCGATTTCATGGTGATCGAACACGCGATGGAAAGCCTTGCGGTCCTCGACGCTGCGGGCCTTGAGGATGTGGGCGTGTCCATCAACCTGTCGACGGCCGCGATGCGCAACACCACGATCCCGGACGAATTGATCGCACGCACCGCGCAAGCCAGTTTCATGCCATCGCGCCTGTCGATCGAAGTGCTCGAGACGACGATGATCACGCTCGCCTCGAATGACGCGGTGGCCCATCAGGTGAACCGGCTGCGGGATGCAGGATTTTCCCTGATGCTGGATGATTTCGGGATCGGTCATGCCGGGCTCGCGCATCTGGCCTCCCTCTCCATCCATGGGATCAAGATCGACCGTCAGCTGACCTCCGCCGTGGACCGCGATGAAAAGGCGCATCACGTGGTTACAGCCACCATCGATCTGGCGGGCAAGCTGGGCGTTGACGTCATCGCCGAAGGGGCCGAAACCGGTGAACAGATCACCACGATCATGGCCGCTGGCGGGCGCTACTTTCAGGGCTATGGCATCGCGCGTCCCATGCCGCTCGACGCGGCGATCGACTGGGCCAGAGGCAGCTGGGACAGCTGGGCGCCAACCGGCCCGGACAGCAAAATGGCGGGCTAGATCGTCGCCATTGTCCGCCGAAGCGAAATACACCTAAGCGTGAGGGCATATTTCACCCCCTTCCACTTGGCGCCGCCAATCCCCATCCTGTCTTCAACAGGAGACACCCATGCCCACTGAACGCATCACATTCGACGGCCATGCAGGCCCGCTTGACGCCCGGCTCGACCTACCCGAGGGGCCGCATCTGGCCACCGCGGTCTTTGCCCACTGCTTTACCTGCGGCAAGGACATTCCCGCCGCCCGCCGCATCGCCGCCCGTCTGACCACGATGGGCATCGCCGTGCTGCGCTTCGACTTCACCGGGCTCGGCCACAGCGCAGGGGAGTTTGCCAACACCAGCTTTACCTCCAACGTGCAGGATCTTGAAAAGGCTGTGGAATACCTCAACCATCGCGACATGGCACCCAGCCTTCTGATCGGCCATTCGCTGGGCGGTGCCGCCGTGCTCAAGGCCACGGCGCGGCTCGACCAGATCAAGGCTGTCGCCACACTTGGCGCGCCGTACGATCCGGGCCATGTCACCCACAACTTCGCCGACGCACTGCCGGAGATCACCGCCAAAGGCGCGGCCGAGGTGTCGCTGGGCGGCCGCCCCTTCCGCATCGGCAAGGGTTTTGTCGACGACGTCGCCGAAGAGCAGCTGCACCCGGCCATCGCCCGGCTGAACGCGGCCCTGCTGATCCTGCACGCGCCGCGCGATGCGATCGTGAGCATCGACAACGCCAGCCAAATCTTCCTCGCCGCCAGGCACCCCAAGAGCTTCGTGACCCTCGATGACGCCGATCACCTGATCACCAGTGCCGAGCACGCGGAATACGCCGCCGACATCGTCGCCACATGGGCCCGCAAATATCTGTCGCTCACCCCCCCGGCGCCGCCTATCGGTGCGCCCGAAGGCATCGTGCGCAGCGCCGAAGCGGACCCGAACGGCTTTCTGCAGGACATCACCCATGGCACCCGCCACCACATTCTCGCGGACGAGCCGCGCGCCTATGGCGGCACGAACAAGGGGCTGTCGCCCTATGGCCTGGTCAGCGCGGGCCTTGCAGCCTGCACCTCAATGACGATCCGCATGTATGCGCGTCGCAAGGATTGGCCGCTGGATCACGTGTCCGTGGATGTGAGCCACAACAAGGTCCACGCGCAGGATGCCGATGCCGGGATCGGCGACAAGGTGGATGAATGGAAACGTCGGATCACCTTCACCGGTGCTTTGGACGCTGCGCAATGCGCAAGGCTGATGGAGATTGCGGACAAATGCCCCGTGCACCGCACGCTCGAACGCAGCTCTCGCGTCATCACGGAACTGGCGCCCATGACAACGCCCCCGCTTGAGACCACCCTACCCTAAGGGGGCTCAGCCAAGGCCCTGCGCCCAGAATGAAACAAGGCGCGGGCCCCGTCAGGGGTCCGCGCCTTTCCGTTGGATCAGGTCCGGCTCAGCCGCGTGCGCGGCCGACCAATGTCCACGCGGCGGGCAGGATCGCAGCCGCCAGCGCCAGTTTGATCGCATCGCCCAGCAAGAAAGGTGTCAGACCCCATGCCAGGATGGGTTTGTCCCAGCCATACAGCTGGCCCAACCACAGCAGGCCCGGCACATAGATCAGCACGTTGCCCACCAGCATCGCCAGCGCCATCCACAGGACCGACCGGTCCCAGCCGCGCTGTGCCAGCGCGCCCAGCGCCACCGTGGCCAGCACATAGCCCACCAGGTAGCCACCGGTGCCACCCATCATGTAGGTCAGCCCGAAAGCCTCCGCCGAGGAACCGGCAAAGACATCAAAGCCAAGCGCGCCGATGATCATATAGGCGAGGATCGTCGCCAGCCCCAGACGCGCACCATAAGCCGCACCAATCGTCAGCACGGCGAAGGTGCCCATGGTGATCGGCACGGGCCACATCGGCACGCTGATCTTTGCCGCGACGGCCAGCGCCACAACCCCCAGCACCACCAGAGCGGCCTGTTTGACGCGCAGCGCCGCACCGTTGTCCGCGCCAAGAACGTCGCTCAGCACCTTGTTGTTCCACGTGTTTTCCATGTCTGGCCCTCACCGATCCGTTTTTTGCTGCTGGTCTTGTGCCAAGCGGGTCGTCTTTCTGCAAGCGCGAAAGACGCTTGATGCACATCAAGGACAGGCACCGCGATCGGCTGTTTCCTCGTGTCATCGCCACGACAGGAGGCCGCCATGAGCGTCGTGACACGGATTTCCGAAAGTGCGGATGTGATGTCAGGCATGATGACCCGCCTGCACAAAGCGCCCCTGGGTCCCCGAGACATCGCAACCCAGGCCCATGCCCGGCGCCTGCGCGAGATGGTCCTGCGCTGCGCATCCTGCCCCGATCAGCCCGGTTGCGCGGCCATGCAGGCGATGTCGCTCACCTGCGACGCGCCGCCGGATTACTGCCCCAACAAGGATTCGTTCGGCACGCTGCCCGCGCGGACATAGCGCGACCGCATCCGGTACGCCTTGCGCGGGCCTGCGACGCGCCAGGAGACGGTGAATGCGGGCCAGCCGCTGAAATCATAGTGCCCATCGTATTGATCCGGATCACACCAGTGGCCCGTATCACCGCCCGCGGGCGGCACATGGTGAAAAAACCGTCCGTCATCGAAATACACCGCCAGATCGTGCCCCCAGCGATAGCGCTGCGTGGCATGCAGCGGCTGCGCCCGGCCCAGATGCAAAACACCCGCTTCCTCATAGGCCAACCCATTGGCGTCCGCAGCAAATCGTGCCGTGCCCTCGAACCGTCCGGTCGTGCCGTCCGCGTGCACGATCTCGCGGAAGAGGATCCAGGCCCCTTCGAAATCAGCAAGGCAGCGTTCAGTCACTATAGACCCCGTCCGTGATGTCGTCTCCTGTCCCGATGAACCGCACGCGGTCGCCCGACACGGCCAGATCGTAGCAGGCCCACAGGTCCGATGGCGGCCATTGGCTGCAATACTGATCGCCCTGCACGCGCCAGTACCCCCAGCTGTCGCGCCCGCCAAACACGTACAGGGTGCGGCCCGAGGCGCGGAAATCCTGTGTGGCATCGGCGTAGATGATCGTGCGCCCCTCCAGTGCGGCCCGCACACCATTCCCGTCCAGAACATCCCATGGCTCGGCCACCGCAGGTCCGGCCAGCACAGTCATCATCAGGGCAAAGCGTCTCATGCGGGAGCCTTCATCTTGTCGTTCACGGGCGTCCAGTCTAAGGCTGCCGCGACCGTTCCGACAGCCCAAAGATGAGGTTTCCATGATCCCCCGCTACTCTCGCCCCGACATGGTCGCCATCTGGGAACCCGCCACCAAATTCCGCATCTGGTACGAGATCGAGGCGCATGCCTGCGACGCGATGGCAGATCTGGGCGTGATCCCGCGCGAAAACGCCCAATCGGTGTGGAAGGCCAAGGATGTGGAGTTTGATGTGGCCCGCATCGATGAGATTGAGGCGGTGACAAAGCATGACGTGATCGCCTTTCTCACGCATCTGGCCGAGCATGTGGGCAGCGATGAGGCGCGTTTCGTGCATCAGGGCATGACCAGTTCGGACGTGCTCGACACCTGTTTCAACGTGCAGCTGACCCGCGCCGCCGACATCCTGATCGCCGACCTCGAAGGGTTGCTCGCCGCGCTGAAAAAGCGCGCCATCGAGCACAAGGACACCTTGCGCGTGGGCCGCAGCCACGGCATCCACGCCGAGCCCACGACGATGGGCCTGACCTTCGCCCGCTTCTACGCCGAGATGGACCGCAACCTTTCGCGCATGCGCGACGCCCGTGCCGAGATCGCCACCGGTGCCATCTCGGGCGCGGTCGGCACCTTTGCCAATATCGACCCGCGCGTCGAGGACCATGTATGCGATCAGCTGGGCCTCGTGCCCGAGCCGATCAGCACGCAGGTGATCCCCCGTGACCGGCATGCCGCATTCTTTGCCACGCTCGGCGTCATCGCCAGCTCGGTCGAAAACATCGCCATCGAGATCAGGCACATGCAGCGCACCGAGGTGCTGGAGGGGGCCGAGTTCTTTTCGATGGGCCAAAAGGGCTCATCGGCGATGCCGCACAAGAAAAACCCCGTGCTGACCGAAAACCTCACCGGTCTGGCCCGTATGGTCCGCGCCGCAGTGATCCCGGCGCTGGAGAATGTCGCCCTGTGGCACGAGCGCGATATCAGCCACTCTTCGGTCGAGCGCATGATCGGGCCCGATGCCACGATCACCCTCGACTTTGCCCTCGCGCGGCTCACCGGTGTGATCGACAAGATGCTGATCTTTCCCGAGAATATGCGCGACAATATGAACAAGTTTCCCGGCCTCGTGATGTCGCAGCGGGTGTTGCTGGCCCTCACCCAAGCCGGTGTCAGCCGGGAGGACGCCTATGCGATGGTCCAGCGCAACGCATTGAAGGTCTGGGAAGAGCGCACCGACTTCAAAGCGGAGCTGCTGGCAGATGCAGATGTCGTCGCCGCTTTGGGCGCCGAGGCGATCGAAGAGAAATTCGACATGGGCTACCATACCAAACATGTCGACACGATCTTTGCCCGGGTTTTTGGCGAAACGTGAGCAAGGGGGCGAAAATTTTTGGAAAAATTTTGCGCCCAGCGGGTAAGTTCGAGAAAAGGGTTTGTGGCGGCGGTGCTTTGCCCTACCCTTACGTCACCTCGAAAAAAGGAGACGAAAGATGAAGACCAAGACCCTCGCCGTCGCGCTGGCCCTCACCCTCGCCCCCACACTCAGCCTGGCTATGGGCTGCAACTACGGCAAGTCCGAGCAGCAAGCGATGTCCTGTGCGCCAGGCACCACCTTTGACACCGCGACCAACACCTGCGTGGCCACCACCGGCTGAACCGGCCTGTAACACTGATCACGCGTTCGTGATCGCATAAAGCATCTGCGCTTGGGGTTGTTTTCGTACATATCCCAAACGCACCCCGAACGGAGACCCCAGATGCTGCGTGCCCTGATCCTGACCACCGCCCTTGCCCTGCCAACCCTTTTGCCGACCACCGGTTTCGCAAAAGACAGCGACGAGCCCCCCAAGAAAACGCAGACCACCAAGAACTGCTTTCAGGCCCGTCAGTGGGATCCGTCCATCGGCAAATACGTCCGCTTTTCCCAGCCCGTGAATGGGGTCTGGGATGCGAGCATCAATAAATGTGTCCGCCCGGATCGCACCGGCTATATGGACAGCGACACGCTCTACAAGGCGGTGCGCGAGTTGGCCTATGCGGGCCGCTATCAGGATGCGATCAAGGTGCTGGACCAGATGCCGGAACAGCTCGACGACCGGGTGCTGACCTATCGCGGGTTTACCGCGCGCAAGCTGGGTGATCTGGAGCTGGCCAACGTCTATTACCAGCAGGCCATCGACACCAACCCCGACAACATCCTGGCACGCTCCTATATGGGTCAGGGCCTGGTCGAGGCAGGCGACAAGCTCGCCGCACTGACACAGCTGCGCGAGATCCAGACCCGCGGTGGAACAGGCACATGGTCCGAAGTGTCGCTGCGCAACGCGATCCAGACGGGCACGACCTACAATTATTGAGATGTGAAATATCCACGGGTTGAGAGACGGGATTGAATGTTTCTCAACCTTTGCCTGCCAAAACCCGACGCAAAGGGGTTTGAGGCAGGACATGACAGAGCTTTTACCTTCCCCCGCCGCCAGGAGCCTTGCGCTGTCGGGCGGCGGTTCGGTGATGCAGGGCGGCAGGCTCAGCCGCAAGGCCAAGGCCGCCATCGTCGTGCGGCTACTGATCAACGAGGGCGCGGATATCCCGCTCGAGGAATTGCCGGACGAGCTGCAGGCGCAGCTGACCAAGGCGATGGGCCAGATGCGCACCGTTGACCGCGACACCCTGCAAGAGGTCGTGGCCGAATTCGCCGAAGAGGTTGAGCGTATCGGCCTGACCTTCACCAACGGTATGGCGGGTGCGCTTGACGCGCTCGACGGCAAGATCAGCCCTCAAACCGCCGCGCGTCTGCGCAAGGAGGCGGGTGTACGCGAGGCGGGCGATCCCTGGTCCCGGATCCGCGACATGGACAACGCCCTTTTGGTCGGTGTTTTGGAAGTGGAAAGCATCGAGGTGGCCGCCGTGATGCTGTCCAAGCTCGATGTGCCGAAGGCCGCCGAGCTGCTCGGTATGCTGCCGGGCCCGCGTGCGCGGCAGATCACCTATGCGGTGTCGCAGACGGGTGCCGTGACGCCGGATGCGGTGGACCGCATCGGCCTGTCGCTGGCCAGCCAGCTGGGCGCGCAGCCGATCAGCGCGTTTGACAATGGGCCGGTGGAGCGCGTGGGCGCGATCCTCAACTCCTCCAAGGCCACGACACGCGACGACGTTCTGGCAGGCCTCGACGAACGGGACGAAGGGTTTGCGAATGCGGTGCGCAAGGCGATCTTTACCTTCGGCAACATCCCGGCTCGGATCGCGGCACGCGACATCCCCCGCATCCTGCGCGACATCGATCAGGAGGCATTGGTGATTGCAATCGCCGGCGCCCCTGGCATGGATATGCAGGCCAGCGCCGATTACATCCTCGACAACATGTCGGCCCGGATGGCCGACCAGCTGCGCGAGGAGGTGGCGGAAGCCGGAACACCCAAGCCCGCCGACATCGAAGAGGCGATGGGCAATGTCGTTGCCACCATCCGCGAGATGGAGGCGCGCGGCGATCTGATGCTGGTCGTCGAAGAGGAGGAAGAGGCGGACTGACCGCGCGGCGCAACATCCATCAACCCCCTGAAATGGTGCGATATACCCCGCAGATCGGCTTGGGGCGCAAAGAGGCTCGACAGCTCAGCGCGGCAAGCGTATGCCATCGGGATGCCATCCCCCCACACGTCTTTGCGCAAGGCCATTTTGCTGACATTGGCGGCGATCCTGTGTTTCAGCCTGATGGACGCCACCGCCAAGGCGGCCACACCCACGACGGGGGCGCTGACGGCACTGTGGGCGCGCTATGCAGGGCTGATGCTGATTGTCGTTGTGCTGGTCGCACCGCGTCTGAAGTCGGTTGTGCGCACCGCGTATCCCCGTCTGCAGGTCGCCAGATCGATCTTGCTGATCCTCGCCAACTTTTTCCTGTTCGAGGCGCTGTCGCGCATCGGCCTGGCCGAGGCCACAGCCGTGGCCGCCACCAATCCGATCCTGATCACGCTGGGCGGCGCCCTGTTCCTGCGCGAGGCGCTTGGGCCTCGGCGCATCGCCGCGGTCATCGTGGCCATGATCGGCGCGCTGATCGTGATCCGACCGGGATCGGAGGTGTTCCAGCCCGCGGCCCTGTTGCCACTGGCCGCCGCCACATGCTTTGCCGGGTTCACGTTGATCACCCGCAAGGTCGGCGCGCAGGAGGATGTGTGGACATCACTGTTCTACACCGGTTTCGTGGGTGCCGTGATCCTCAGTGCGATCGTGCCCTTTGTCATGCCCGCGCTGACCGCGACGTCCATCGGGCTGCTCGCCCTGATCGCCCTTTTCGGCGCGGCGGGCCAGTTGATGCTGGTGCGCGCCCTGTCGATGGCCGAGGCGGGGCTACTGGCACCGTTCAACTACGCCGGGCTGATCTATGCGATGATCCTCGGCCTGGTTCTGTTTGCGGAGGTGCCGGATGCTGCAACGCTGCTCGGTGCGCTTGTGATCGCAGGGGCCGGTATCTATGTCTGGCATCGCGAAACCCGCACCCGCAGCACACCGAACCTGACATCCGCAGATGACGACTGAGACCACCCACATGCCCCTGTCCACCCGCGTCGTGTTTCGGGCTACCGATCTGGTGGCCCGCGGTCTGATCGGGCTGGCGCTGGCCCTGCCCTACGCGGTCCGCGTCCGGTTCATGGGCTGGGCCATGGCCAGCGTCGTGGGACCGGTCGCGGGATATCGGCGTCGCGCGCGCGCGCATGTGGATTTTGCCCTGCCGCACCTGCCCGACGCCGAAAAGGACCGGATCGCCCGCGCGAGCCTGTCCAATGCCGGGCGCACCCTGATCGAAAACTACTCCACCCGCGCCTTGCTTGCCCGTCAGGCGCGCGCCGAGATCGACGGCCCGGGCTTTGACGCGATGGCGCAAGCGGCTGCGGCGGGCAAGCCCGTGATCCTGGTCACCGGCCATTTCGGCAATTACGAGGCTGTGCGCGCCACTTTGGTGGCGCGCGGCTTTGCCGTCGGCGGGCTCTATCGCGCGATGAAGAACCCCTATTTCAACGACCATTACGAGCGCACGATGCAGGCCTTTGGCGGCCCGGTCTTTCCGCAAGGGCGGCGCGGCACCGCGGGTTTCGTCCGACATCTCAAAGGCGGCGGGCAGCTGGTCTTGCTTTTCGATCAGCACGCGCAGGGCCAACCGGCCTTGCAGTTTCTGGGGCATGCCGCACAAACCGCCATTTCGGCCGCCGAACTTGCGCTGCGCTATGATGCCCTTTTGATCCCCTTCTACGGTATCAGGGGCAAGGACGGGCTGAGCTTTGACTGTGTGATGGAGGCTCCGATCCCGCACAGCACACCCGAAACGATGACACAAGCCATGAACGACAGCCTGGGCGCGCGGATCCGTGCTCACCCCGAACAATGGTTTTGGGTGCCCCGACGCTGGCGATCTGATGCGGATATGGCCTAGCGCAAGAGCGCAGCAGCACGGATCGGTCCGAACTGACCTTCCTGGATGACCACGACAACCGGCTTGGTCCCCGTCACGGTCGCTGTCATCTCGAGCGCGGTCGAGCCGTCCCACTGGCCGAGGATTTTCCAGTCCTCGGTCACGTTGGCATAGGTCAGCGTGTGCCCGGCATTCTCGCCGCGCGTGATCTTGGCCTTCCGCTCGGGCGTGTAGCGCACCATGTGCACCAGATACGGGCCGCCTGCCCCATCGCTTTGCGCAACAATCGTCAGGTCGTCACCATCCCGCACCACATCCAGCGCCATCGTCGCGGGCAGCGCGGCATGTTCGGCGATGACCTTCGACAGCTCCATCGGCCGCGCGCCGACGATATCCGTCGTTCCGTTGATGATCATCTGCGGCGTGTACACCGACCGCCGCCCGGCCTCGACCGCGTAGCCGCGCTGCCGCTTGGCATGGGCCGGGTCGGCAAATTCGTCCTTCCACCCGATATAGTCCCAATAATCGACATGCAGCGCCAGCGCGATCACATCATTCCGCGCCGCAAGGTCATGCATCAGCGCATCCGCGGGCGGGCAGGACGAACAGCCCTGCGACGTGAACAGCTCGACCACCACGGGCGAGTCCGCGGCAGCCGTGACCGGTGTCAGAACGGTTGCGGCCGCAAAGGCGAGGGAAATCAGGTTTTTCATCTGCGCATACTTGTCTTTTTTCTGAGGGCGCCACTGCTGCGACGCTCTGAGTACCTAAGGAACGTCACGGGCTTTGACCAATCAAGGTTTGTTGAGCATTTGTGTCAGGTGCATCACGTTGATGCGCAATTGCTGAAAAATTGGTATGCTACGGTATACAAAATCGTCGCAGCACCCCCAATTGCGGTTGATCACATGCTATGCTTGGGGCAAGACGCGCTCAAGTTGATGCCCCATCCGCCTTTAGGAAAGGAATTCCCATGCCCATTACCGTTGGACACGACACCGCCAAGACGCGCAAGACGCTGACCGTTGGTGGTCAATCCGTTGCTTACTATTCGATCCCTGCCGCCACCGACGCCGGTCTGGGCGATTTTTCGAACCTGCCCGCGGCCCTCAAGGTTGTGTTGGAAAACATGCTGCGGTTCGAGGATGACAAGACGGTGACCGTGGACGACATCAAGGCGTTTGCCGAATGGGGCGCCAAGGGCGGCAAGAACCCCCGCGAGATTGCCTACCGCCCGGCCCGCGTGCTCATGCAGGACTTTACCGGTGTGCCGGCTGTGGTGGATCTGGCGGCCATGCGCGACGGTCTGGTGGCACTGGGCGGTGATCCGGAAAAGATCAATCCGCTGAACCCTGTGGATCTCGTGATCGATCACTCGGTGATGATCGACGAATTCGGCAACCCCCGCGCCTTCCAGATGAACGTGGACCGCGAATACGAGCGCAACATGGAGCGCTATACGTTCCTGAAATGGGGCCAGTCGGCCTTTAACAACTTCCGCGTCGTGCCCCCCGGCACCGGCATCTGCCACCAGGTGAACCTGGAATACCTGGCCCAGACCGTCTGGACGGACCACGACCAGGACGGGGCCGAGGTTGCCTACCCTGACACGCTGGTGGGCACCGACAGCCACACAACCATGGTGAACGGCGCCGCCGTTCTGGGTTGGGGCGTCGGCGGGATTGAGGCCGAAGCGGCGATGCTGGGTCAACCGATCTCGATGCTGATCCCCGAGGTCATCGGGTTCGAGCTGACAGGCGCCATGGTCGAAGGCACGACCGGCACCGACCTCGTTTTGAAAGTGGTCGAGATGCTGCGCGCCAAGGGCGTTGTGGGCAAATTCGTCGAGTTTTACGGCGCAGGCCTCGACACCCTGCCGCTCGCCGACCGCGCAACCATCGCCAACATGGCCCCCGAATACGGCGCCACCTGCGGCTTCTTCCCCATCGACGGCGAAACCCTGCGCTACCTGCGCAACACCGGTCGTGACGAGGACCGCATCGCGCTGGTCGAAGCCTACGCCAAGGAAAACGGCTTCTGGCGCGGCGACGACTACGCGCCGATCTACACCGACACGCTGCACCTCGACATGGGCACCATCGTGCCCGCCATCTCCGGGCCCAAACGCCCGCAGGATTTCGTGGCGCTGACCGATGGCCAAAACGCCTTCCGCCGCGAGATGGAAGAGACGTTCAAACGCCCCATGGGCAAGGAAGTCGCCGTGACCGGCGAAGACTACACCATGGAATCGGGCAAGGTCGTGATCGCCTCGATCACCTCCTGCACCAACACGTCGAACCCCTACGTGATGATCGGCGCAGGGCTGGTGGCGCGCAAGGCGCGCGCATTGGGTCTGAACCGCAAACCCTGGGTGAAAACGTCGCTCGCGCCCGGCTCCCAAGTCGTCTCCGCCTATCTTGAGGCGGCGGAGCTGCAGGACGATCTGGACGCGATCGGCTTCAACCTCGTGGGCTACGGCTGCACCACCTGCATCGGCAACTCCGGCCCGCTGCAGCCCGAGATCAGCCAGGCCATCGCCGACGGTGACCTGGTCGCGACCTCCGTGCTGTCCGGCAACCGCAACTTCGAGGGTCGCATTTCGCCCGACGTCCGCGCCAACTACCTCGCCTCGCCCCCCCTCGTGGTGGCCTACGCGCTGGCCGGCACGCTCGACATCAACCTGGCCGAGGATGCCATCGGCACCGACAAGGACGGCAACGACGTCTACCTCAAGGACATCTGGCCCTCGTCCCAAGAGGTCGCAGAACTGGTCGAAGCAACCGTGACCCGCGAAGCCTTCCAGGAGAAATATGCCGAAGTCTTCACCGGCGACGAGAAATGGCAGGGCGTGGAAACCACCGACCAGAAAACCTATGACTGGCCGCCCACCTCCACCTACGTCCAGAATCCGCCCTACTTTCAGGGTATGTCGCCCGAACCGGGTGTGATCACCAATATCGAGGATGCCAAAGTGCTGGCGATCCTCGGCGACATGATCACCACCGACCACATCTCGCCCGCAGGCTCGTTCAAGGAATCCACCCCCGCGGGCCAGTACCTGACCGAACGCCAGGTCGCCCCGCGCGAGTTCAACTCCTACGGCTCACGCCGCGGCAATCATGAGATCATGATGCGCGGCACCTTCGCCAACATCCGCATCAAGAACGAGATGCTGGACGGTGTCGAGGGCGGCTACACCAAGGGCCCCGACGGCGAACAGACCTCCATCTTCGATGCCGCCATGGCGCACCAGGAAAACGGCACGCCGCTCGTGATCTTCGGCGGCGAGCAATATGGCGCAGGCTCGTCCCGCGACTGGGCGGCCAAGGGCACAGCCCTGCTGGGTGTCAAAGCGGTCATCGCCGAAAGCTTCGAGCGTATCCACCGCTCGAACCTCGTCGGCATGGGTGTGATCCCGTTCGAATTCACGAACGGCGACACCCGCAAGAAACTGGGCCTCACCGGTGAAGAAACGGTCAGCATCTCCGGCCTCGACACGATCCAACCACTGCAAGACGTGCCCTGCACCATCACGTTTGCCGACGGCACGGTCAAAGAGATCATGCTGAAATGCCGGATCGATACCGCCATCGAGATCGAATACATCGAACATGGCGGCGTCCTGCACTATGTGCTGCGCAATCTCGCCAGCGCGGCCTGACCCAAGCGCATCGCGGGGGCACGACGTACCAGTGCCCCCGCGTCTTTGTCCCCAAAAAATCCCCGCCGGAGGCTCCGACATCAAGGTCCGGAGCCCACCGCGGGGCTGTTTTCAGCCAGACGACGCTGGCGGTCAAAGAATGGAATGCGCCGTCAGGCGCTCAATTTGACAGCGCGCGTTCCAGCTCTGGCAGGAACCGCTGTTCATAATCCGACCCGACCAGCGGGCCCTGAAAACGGAACAGTACCGTCCCGTCCCCGTCCAGAATGAATGTCTCGGGCGGCGCTGTCACGCCCCAGTCAATGGCCGACCGCGCCGCGGGATCAAATGCGATGGCCACAAACGGGTTGCCATCGTCCTGCAAATAACTCGATGCGGGGCCCTCGGTGTCGCGGAAATTCACACCGATGATCGGGATGCCCTCCGCCGCCATCTCCAGAAGCTTGGGGTGTTCGGCCCGGCAGGGCGGGCACCAGGACGCCCAGAAATTCACCAGCGTCACCTCACCGCGCGCCAGATCGTCCGGTGCGACCGCAGGAAAATCCGCCAGTTGCGCAGGCGTCAGCTCGGGGGCTTGTCCGCCCACCCGGGTCGACGGCAACGCATTCGGATTGTCCCGAAACATGCCCACAGCCGCCATCGCGACAAAGGCCGCAAAGATGCCGATGGGTGCCAGCATGAGGGGCGAAACCTTAGCCATCCTGCCGCCGCTCCACATCTTCCATCTCGGCCCGCACGCGGCGGCCGCGCCACAGGCTCAGCGCCACGATGGCCACCAGCAGCACAATCGACACCGCATAGGCCGACAGCACGGCGTCGGCGTATTTCCCCAGATCCGGCATCATGCCTGCTCCGCCTGGGCCATCCGGCCCTCGCGCGCGATCAGCGCCCGGGTGCGCCGCACCCGTATCTCGGTCCCTGTCCGGTAGAGGACGAGCGCAAGAAACAGCAGCACAAAGCCACCAATGCACACAAGCAGCGGGAGATAGAACACGTCCGCCACGTTCTCTTCCTTGTCGAGGCTCATCGATGCCCCCTGATGCAGCCCCTGGTTCCAGAAGTTCACCGCATAGCGGCTCAGCACTGCAAACACCGTGCCGACGAGGCACAGGATCGAGGTCAGGTCCGCCGCGGTATCGGGGTCCTCGACCGCCTCCCACAGCGCAACGTAGCCAAGGTAGAACAGAAACAGGATCAGGAACGAGGTCAGCCGCGGGTCCCACGCCCACCACGTGCCCCACATCGGCTGGCCCCAGATCGCGCCGGTCACCAGCGCGATCAGCGTCATCACGATCCCAACCGGGGCCGCCGCGCGCGCGGCCAGCGCCGACACGTGGTGCCGCCGCACGATCCAGATGAGCGAGGCCACGAGCATCATGAACCACGTGTTGATCGCCATCAGCGCCGAGGGCACGTGCAGGTAGATGATCTTGACGGTGGAGCCTTGCCGGAAATCATCCGGGGTAAAGAAAAACCCCCAGGTCAGCCCGACCAAAAGGCACAGCGCGGCCCCCGCCCAGCACCAGGGCAGCACCCGCTCGCTCAGGCGCAGAAACTTGACCGGATTTGCATATTCCCAAAGTGACATGGCGTAGATGTACGTCCCTCCTGCACCGGCCTCAATGTAATTCCGCGTTATCGCAAATTCACCCGCAAAACCGCCCCTGCGGCAAATGGCATGCAAGCCAGCACGGCGCCGGTGACCCCGGCGAGCAGCATGAGCGGTGTGGCCGCATCCAGCCCGTCGGCTGCGCGCCGCGCGGCTTCGGCCCCAAAGATCAGCGTGGGCACATAAAGCGGCAACACCAGCAGCGACAACAGCAATCCACCGCGCTTGATGCCCACCGTCAGCGCGGCACCAAAGGCGCCGATCATCGACAGCGCCGGGGTGCCAAGCGCCAAGCTTAGCACCAGCACCGCATAGCCCGACGCGGGCAAGTTCAGCAGCACGCCAAGCACTGGGGCCACCACCACCAGCGGCAATCCGGTCGTCACCCAGTGCGCGGCCGCCTTGACGGCCACAATCCCCTCAAGCGGCAGGGGCGAGGTGGCCAGCAGGTCCAGCGCCCCGTCTTCCCAATCCACGGCCAGCAGCCGGTCCAGCGACAACAGGCAGGCCAGCAGCGCGCCCAGCCACAACACACCCGGTGCGATCCGCGACAACAGCGCCACCTCGGCGCCAACGCTGAAGGGCACCAGCACAACCACGATCAGGAAAAACGCAAGGCCCAGCCCGAACCCGCCCCCGGCGCGCAGCGCCAACCGCAAATCCCGGAAAAACAGCGCCCTCACAAAAACGCCTCATCCACCTGTTCCAGGGCGGCGGCCTGAGCCTGAAACCCGGCCACATCGAGCACTGCCGCGTCGATCCCCAGATTGATATGCGTGGCCATCAGCGCCATACCACCACCCGCCAGATGCGCCCGCACCGCGTCGGCAAAGCGCGCCACCGACGCGGTGTCCAGCGACACGGTCGGCTCATCCAGCACCCAGATCGGGCGCCCCGTCACCATGAGCCGCGCCAGCCCCAAACGCCGCTTTTGACCGGCAGACAGCGCACCGGCCCGGCGGCCGACCAGCCCCTCCAGATCAAAGGCCGCGACAGCCGCCCGCGTTTCAGATTGTCCAAACACCGCTGCCCAGAACGCCAGATTTTCCGCCACCGTCAACGCCGCCTTCAACCCGTCGGCATGGGCGGAATACGCAATCCGCTCATCGGCCCCGGAAATCTGTCCGGCCAGCGCAGGCTGCAACCCGGCAATGGTGCGCAAGAGCGTTGTCTTGCCTGACCCGTTGGGTCCCCGCATTACCAGCGCCCGCCCCGGCGACAGCACAAAGGACACCCCCGCCAAAAGCGGCACGCCCCCTCGCCCCACGGCCAAATCGGTGACAGTCAGATCCATGGTCCATGGCTAACCGATTGAGCAGCCTGCCAAAAGCCCTGATCCAACTTCATCTTGCCAGATAAACTCCCGGCGGGGCGCAGCCGGGGGCAGAGCCCCCGCAAATTTTCCAAAATTTGCCCGCCCCGCTCAGACGGGCATCGCCGCCAGGGCGATGCGCCGCCCCTCGCTCAAAAGCACGTTGTAGGTGCGCGCCGCGGAGGGGGATGACATCACCTCAACCCCAATCCCGGCCTCATCCAGGGCCGCGCGAAACGGGCCGGGGATATGCGCGATCTCCGCGCCGGTGCCCAGAAACAGCACGTCGATCTGTCCGGCCAGCGCCACCAACGCGGCGACATCGTCGTAGCCACCCCAATTCAGCGTGCCGCCGGGGCCCGTGAGCATCGGGCCCGAAATGACCTCTCCCCCGACGCGGAAAAACCCGGGGCCATAGCCTTCGACAGGTTTGGCATCGGTGAATTCGATCTCATTGAGGCGCATCGTCTACTCCCATATCGGCAGCCCCAGAATAGCCGAGGCCGCGATGACCAGATAGGCCACAGCACGAAAAAGTCGCTCGGCACCCGGATCAAAAACCCACGCACCCGCAACATTGGCCAGCATGTACAGTGGCACCAGAAGGACCCCAATCGTGAGTGCGACCTTATCCAGCAGCCCCGCGCCCAGCAGCACGGTGATCATCAGCAGGTCGATGCCCAGCAGATACAGCAGGAAATTCGCACGGATCACCGCGATGGGCAGCGCGCTGGCCATGTAAAGCATGATGACAGGCGGCCCCGGCACGCCGGCGACACCGCCCAGAAAGCCACCGACAGAGCCGACGCCCGCCACCGCACGCGGCGGCAAGGCCCCGCGATAGCGCCAGCCGGTCATCACCAGGCTCAGCAGGACAAGCACGACGCACGACACCAGCCAGCCGAACACCTCGGGCGCCAGAAACGACAGCGCCCATAGGCCCAGCGGCAGGCCCACTGCCGCGCCACCCAGCAGGTACAGCGTCTCGGCCCGCTGGCCGGTGCGCAGGGCGGCGGGCAGGTTCGGCAAGGGCCCCCAGAACTCAACGGTGGTCAGAAACACGAGTGCCGCAAACGGATCCAGAACGGACGACGCGGCCGGCATGATGATCAGGGCAGAGCCAAAGCCGGTGAAGCCCCGGACCAGACCGGCGGCGACAATCGCGCCTGCCAGCCACCACAGCCCCGGCAACGCCAGGGCCGCGGGAAAGGCGTCAAGCATCCACGTTGGCGAACTGATTGCCCGTGGTGTTGGGATCGGTCTTGTCCCAGTTCCGCTTGACCCCTAGCCACAGCAGAATGGTCGAAGCGACAAAGACCGACGAATACGTGCCCACGATCACGCCCCAGATCATCGCAAAGACAAAGCCGCGGATCACGTCCCCACCGAGGATGTAAAGCGAGATCAGCGCCAGCAGCGTCGTGACCGAGGTCATGACCGTCCGGCTCAGCGTTTCGTTGATCGAGATGTTGAGCACCTCGGCCAGGGGCTTTTTCTTGTACTTGCGCAGGTTTTCCCGCACGCGGTCGAACACGACGACCGTATCGTTCAGCGAATAGCCCACGATGGTCAGCAAGGCCGCGATAATGGCCAGATCGAACTTGATCTGCAGTTCCGAGAATATGCCGATGGTCAGGATCACGTCATGGACAAGGGCCGCCACCGCCCCCAGCGCAAATTGCCATTCAAACCTGAGCCAGATGTAGACCAGCACCGCGCCTATTGCCAAGATCACCGCAATCGCCGCCGTGGTGACCAATTCGCCCGAAACGGTCGGGCCGACGGATTCGACGGCGACAAATCGGATGTCGGGTACGGCCTCGGTCAGCGCGGCCTGGATGGCCCGGATGGCATCCGGTGTGATCGCCTCTTGCCCGTCCTGCGCCTGAATCGTCAGGCTGGCGACATTGCGTTCGGGCCCGAACGTGGGATCGAACACCTCGACAATCGACACATCCCCGAACCCCAACGGCGTGACCGCATCGCGGTAGACGGAGATGTCGATGGCTTGCGTGCTTTCCGTCCGCAAGATCGTGCCGCCCCGGAAATCGATACCGAAGTTCAACCCCTGCAACGCAAAGCTGGCAAAGCCGACGATGATGAACAGCCCCGAAATGCCCAGCCACAGCTTCCACCGGGTGAAAAAGTCGATCGAGGTCTCTTTGGGAACCAGCTTCAGGCGCATCTCAGACCTCAATCGTTTTCGGACGGCGGCGTTCGAACCACATGACAATCAGCAATCGCGTCACAAAGATCGCGGTGAACACCGATGTGAGGATGCCCAGGCCCAGCGTGATGGCAAAGCCGCGCACCGGCCCCGAGCCCATGGCAAACAGGATGACGGCGGTGATAAAGGTCGTGATGTTGGCGTCCAGAATGGCCGAAAGCGCCTTTTCATACCCCAGCTCGATGGCGCGCGCAGGCCCCCGTGCCGACTTCAGCTCTTCGCGGATGCGTTCGAAGATCAGCACATTAGCGTCCACCGCCATCCCGACCGTCAGCACGATCCCCGCGATCCCGGGCAAGGTCAGCGTGGCCCCGATCAGCGACAACAGGCCAAAGATCAGCCCGATATTCACGATCAGCGCGACATTGGCGAAAAGCCCGAAAAGCCCATAGCTCAGCGCCATGAACACCAGCACCGCCGCAAAGGCGACGGCGGTGGCGATCTTGCCCGCATCGATGCTGTCCTGACCCAACTCGGGCCCCACGGTGGTTTCGGTCAGAAACACCAGCTCGGCCGGCAACGCGCCCGCGCGCAGCAGCACGGCGAGGTTCGTCGATTCCTCGACATTGAAGTTGCCGGTGATGATCCCCGACCCGCCGGGAATATGGCTCTGGATCACGGGCGCGCTGACCACCTCGTCATCCAGCACGATGGCAAAGGGCGAGCCGATGTTTTCCGCCGTGTAATCGCCAAAGCGTCGCGCGCCGGACGTGTTGAACCGGAAATTCACTGCCGGGCTGCCGTTCTGATCAAAGGCGGGCTGTGCATCCACAAGGTCTTCGCCCGTGACCACCGGCGCGCTTTCGATCACGTAGAACGTGCCCGGCTCGTCAATCGAGGGCACCAGTTTGTTGCCGATGCCCGCGCTCGCATTTTCATCCGTTGTCCGGTTCACCACCGGGTTGAAGGTCAGCTGCGCCGTGGTCCCGATGATCTCCTTCAGCTCTGCCGCCGATCCGATGCCGGGCACCTGGATCAGGATCCGCTGCGTGCCCTGCCGCTGAATGGTCGGCTCGCGCGTGCCGACCTCATCAATCCGCCGCCGCACGATCTCGAGGCTTTGTTGCACCGTCCGCTCGTCCGAGGCCAGCCGTTCCTCGTCGCTGAGCGTCACGATGATCGTGTCGCCCCCGGTCGAGCTGACAACGATGTCGTTCGCACCCACCCCTGTCAGTGTCTGCACGGGCCGCGCCAGCGACCGCACGCGGGTCAGCGCGGTCTGCAGGCCCGACGGCTCACCGATGCGAAAGCGCAACTCGTCCGCGGGAGATTGCTGCAACCGGATCGTGCCGATCGTGGCCCGCTCCTGCCGCAGCAGGTCGCGGATTTCCGGCCAGCTGGCCTCCATCCGGCTCGCATAAACCTGTTCGACCTGCACCTCGGCCAGCAGTTCCGCACCGCCGCGCAGATCAAGCCCGAGGTTCACGAGGCCAGACGGAAGCCAGTCCGGCCATTGCGCCCGCAACCCCTGGTTCTCGGACGTGTCGGCGCCCAGCTCGATCGCCTGGACCGCGTCATTGTGCTGCTCCACCCGGGTGTAGAACCCGTTGGGCAACGCCAGTACCAGTCCCAGCGCCACCAGCGCCCAGATCAGTACCCGTTTCCAGCCCTCGATCTGGAGCATTATTTCGCGGGCTCAGTCTTTGTCAGCACCTGCGCGATGGTCGACTTGACGACGCGCACCTTCACGCCCTCGGCCAGCTCGACCTCGACCTCGTTGTCTTCCTTGACCTTGGCGACCTTGCCGATCAGCCCGCCTTGGGTCACCACCTGATCGCCGCGGCGCAGGGCCTCGACCATGGCTGCATGCTCCTTGACCTTCTTTTGCTGCGGCCGGATCAGCAGGAAATACATGATCGCAAAGATCAGGATCAGGGGGATGAATTGGGCAAAGGCTTCCATGGAGGTGTCCTGTATTTGACGCGGATTCTGGCCCGCGGAAGGATTTGGCAGAACCTATGAGGGGGCGCGGCACTGCGCAAGGCGCAAAAGGCGGATTTGCAGCGCGTTGGCACGGCCAAAGCCCCTTCCCAATGACGCCCCCTCGCGTCAGGGTGATGCAAACAATTCAAAGCACGCCCATGCAAGATGTTCTGACTCAGGCCCTCACATTTCTTTCGGTCGCCATCGGTATCCCGCTCCTCGGGCTGGCAATCGCCACCCTAATCGACCTCAGCCGCCACACGTTGCACGACAGGCTCGGCTTAGGCGCGCTGCACCCCGGCCTCGTGGCCTTGGGCCTCGGCCTCTACGGCGCGGTAGCGCTCCTGCTTCTGGGCGGTCTGTTGGTGCTGATCGCGGGCACGGTCGCTCTGCCCTTCGACCCCGATGCCGACCCAAACGCCACGCGCCGCGAATACCTGTTCTACGTGCTGCGCATCGCGGGCCTGACTACGGTGCTGGGCGCCGTCATTGCCTTGCCCTTTACCGTGATCCGCCTGCAACTGACTCAAAAGGCGACCGAAACCGCCACCGAGAGCCTCTTCAACGACAAGATTAACGAAGCGACCAAGGGTCTCTACGCCCGACGGCAAGTAACCAAAGCTGTGGCACCTGGCGGAAGCGACAAATTGCATCAGGATTTTTGGCAAGACGACATCGTCCAGCGCAACGCCGCCATCGACCGGCTCGAAGGGCTGGCACAGGAAAAGCCCACCGAAGTCCCCCGCATCGCCCGCCTGCTCTCGGTCTATGTCCGCGAACTCAGCGCCGAAGTGCCCGCCGCCTCGCCGCCAACCGATGCTGGGCCGGACGACCTGATAGAATGGGCAATCGCCCTCCCCAAACTCCGCTCCGACATGGAAAAAGCCGCGCAGACCCTGGGCCGCCTCGCCTCCATCGCCCCCGATCCGCTGGAAAACGGGGAGGTCGATTTGCGCGGCGCAAACCTGCAAAGCGCGGACCTAAGCAAAACGACCTTTGACAAAGCGCTGTTGACCGGGGCGCAGTTGCACGGGGCGAACCTCTTCAGGGCGCAGTTGCACGGGGCGAACCTCTTCAGGGCGCAGTTGCAGAGGGCAAGCCTCCGCGAGGCGCAGTTGCGGGGGGCAAGCCTCGAAGGGGCGGAGTTGCAGGGGGCAAGCCTCCGCGAGGCGCAGTTGCAGAGGGCGAACTTCGGCTGGGCGCAGTTGCAGGGGGCAGACCTCCGCGGGGCGCAGTTGCAGGGGGCAAGCCTCGAAGGGGCGCAGTTGCAGGGGGCGAACCTCTTCAGGGCGCAGTTGCAGAGGGCAGACCTCGAAGGGGCGCAGTTGCAGGGGGCGAACCTCTTCAGGGCGCAGTTGCAGAGG
>JBCBHM010000043.1:0-6614 GCA_038525585.1 Pseudomonadota bacterium | reverse complement strand
GCAAGCCTCGAAGGGGCGGAGTTTGACGAAACAACCTCCCTGACCGCGGCCAACACACAAGGGGCTGCGGTCAGGGAGGTTGATTTTACAAAACTACCAGAAATTGCCGATCACATCGACGCGCTTTTTGGCGACGCGTCGGTCAAACTCCCCGATGGTGTCACGCCGCCGCCTCACTGGCCAGATGAGGAAATGCAAGTGATCGACTTCGTAGACGCGTGGCGCATTTGGCAATCCACCCTCCCCGCAGGCTGGGACAAGGACATCCCCAAGCGCTAAACCTTGCCCAAAAGTTATCGCCCATATCCAAACGTTAACGCCAGCCAAACCCTAACCAAACGCGAACGCCCACGGCCCAGCTCAGAACACCTCCGCGAACCGTTCCGGGATACGGAACAGCTTGCGCGTCTTGGCCGATCCCCAGTTATAGCGGTTCTTGCCGGTGTCGATCTGCTGGCGCAGTGCGCGGCGAAACCGGCCAAGGCGGATATTTTCTCCGGCCAGAACCGAGCGTTCCAGGATCTTGGCATGGTCCTCTCCGGGCTTGTACCACGAGGTCATGCCCGCATAGTTCTGGCTGACATCATCGTCGATCAGCACCCGTTCGGCCTTGTCCGCCCCACGTTCGGTGATGGTCGCGACATCAAAGAACTTGAGATGCAGCAGGTACAGATCGTCCGGCAAATGCCGCGGGCCCAGATCATTCGCGTGCCCGCCGGGCATGAAGTTTGCCGCAGACCGGACAAGGCACGGCTTGGAGTAGTTGCGCTTGGGCCGGAACGTGCGCCGCTTGGACAGGATCGTGTCGCTTTCGGTGATCGGATCCGTCTCCAGATGTGGATGGTGGATCATGTCGAGGCACAAGGGCGCGATGTTGTGCGGTGCCGTCTCCGGATCCCAATAGCGCTCCTTGAGATGCGCCACGAGCCCGTCGGACACGTCTGGATCGACGATCACGATCTCGTCCACATCCGTCAGGATGACCCAGTTGTAGTAATGGCTGAGCCCCGCCACCAGATGGCTGAGCATCGACCATTTGCGGCGGTTGTACTTGAACAGGGTCGGATCGCGCGGCACGCCGATCACATTGGCCTTTTGCGCGATCTCGCGGTGTCTGGGATCGTTGCCGTGGCTGTAGACATAAAGGTTTTCCGGCCCGACCTGTGCCGCGTAATAGTCGTACCACCGCTGGAGAAAGAAGTAGTCGCCATAGACGTTTGTGATCACGCCCAAGGGTTGCTTGGTGTTGTCCATCGTTTGACCTGCCCGGTGTCTTGTCGTTGTCTTGTCGTTGCTTTTTTGCGGCCAAGGGTTCCGATAGACACATTTCCTGTCAAGCTTTTGCGTCCCGCCGCCCTGCCCCCTTTTCCCAATCGTTGCATTGATGCATAGGGGCGGCACGTTCCAGTTTTCGGAGAAGAACCATGCACGACATTCGCGCCATCCGCGCCAATCCCGACGCTTTCGACGCAGCCCTTGCGCGCCGTGGGGACGCTGCGATGTCGTCATCCGTGCTGGCGCTGGACGAGGCGCGGCGGGCCAAGATCCTCGCCGCCGAGACCGCACAGGCCGAACAGAACAAGGCCTCCAAGGAGGTCGGTGCCGCCAAGGGCCGCGGGGACGAGGATGCATTCCAGCGTCTGCGCGCGCTTGTATCCGAAAAGAAAGCGGAAATCGCCCAGATGCAGGAAGAGGCCAAGGCGCTCGATGCCGAGTTGACCGACGCGCTGGCCCGCATCCCCAACCTGCCTGCGGACGATGTGCCCGACGGCGCGGATGAGGCGGACAATGTCGAGGTGGGGCGCTGGGGCACGCCACGCAGCTTTGATTTCACACCAAAGGAGCATTTCGAGATCGCAGGCGTCGCAGCCTCGATGGATTTTGAAACGGCGGCCAAGATCTCGGGCAGCCGGTTCGTGATGCTCAAGGGCGCTGTCGCCCGCATCCACCGTGCGCTGGCGCAATTCATGATCGACACGCATGTGGATCAAAACGGGCTCACCGAGGTGAACGCCCCCGTTCTGGTGCGCGACGACGCGATGTATGGCACGGATAAACTTCCGAAATTCGGCGAGGACAGCTACCGCACCGAAGACGGCATGTGGCTTGTCCCCACCTCCGAAGTGCCGCTGACCTACACCGTCGCGGGCGATGTGCTGGAGGCGGCCGCGCTGCCCATCCGGCTGACGGCACACACGCTCTGCTTTCGGTCAGAGGCCGGATCGGCCGGGCGTGACACGGCTGGCATGCTGCGCCAGCACCAGTTCGAAAAGGTCGAGATGGTGTCGATCACCCATCCCGACGCCTCCGAAGACGAGCAGAAGCGCATGTTGAAATGCGCCGAAAACCTGCTGGAAGCGCTTGAAATCCCTTACAGAACCGTTGTGCTATGCACCGGTGACATGGGCTTTGGCGCGCGGCGCACGTTCGATATCGAGGCGTGGTTGCCCGGTCAGGACGCCTATCGCGAGATCAGCTCGGTCTCGACCACCGGTGACTTTCAGGCCCGGCGCATGAACGCGCGGTTCAAACCCGCAGGCGGCGGCAAGCCGGAATTCGTGCACACGCTCAACGGTTCGGGCCTGGCGGTCGGGCGCTGCCTGATCGCGGTGCTGGAGAACGGCCAGCAGGCGGACGGATCGGTTGTGCTGCCCGCGGTGCTTGGCCCCTATCTGGCGGGCAAGACCACGCTGTCGGCGGACGGCACGCTGACCTAGAAGAACCGCGCCAGGCTTTCCGGACGATAGTCCGGAAGGTCGCGCAACCGCGCGGCGGTGCTGTCATGCAGCCGCGTCATCTCGGTCGGGTCCCTGCGCCAGTCCAGCAGGCTCAGCGCCAGCTTGTAAAACCCGCCCGGATCGATCAGCCGCCGCGTGGCAAAGCGGTGGTCGGCGCCGTCCGCGCCCGGCGCTTTGCCCGGCCGCCAGGTGAGGTCCGGCGCGCCCTCGACCACCCAAAGCTTTGGAAAGACCGACAGCGCATCCGTCTTGGCGCTGCCGCCGACGATGGAATGATCCCCCACGAACCAGCGTTGCTGGTAGGGTGCGTCATCCGGCGGCGCGCTGCCGCTGAGCCGGTCGACATTGTCCCACAGCGCGGGTTCGTAGAACCGCCGCTGCTCGTCCGCGGCCACGGCGTGCCGCGCGCTGCGCACCAGTCGCGACAGGGTCGTGTCGTGAAACTGGTATTGCCGGTTCCAAAGCGATGCGACCACGCCGAAGAGGGCCGTGGGGATGCCCCGCGCGCCCACCGTGTCCCACACACCCAGATAGGCGATGTTCACAATCGGCACGGGCGTGGCCCGTGCATCGCTGTCATCCTGCGAGGTGGCAAAGCGCGTCGACATCGCCGCCCGCGCGGCCTGGATGCCCGGGGCATCCGGCGCGTTGCCCTCCCCGCGCTTGCGGTAAAGCCGAAAGGCGCGGCGGATGCCACGCTTGGACAGGTCATCGATGATGCCGCATTTGCGGATCATCCCCGCGACCGAACGTGCGGTGAACGCCCCCCGGGAAAAGCCAAACAGGTAGATCTCGTCGTCCGGCTCATAGATTTCGGCGATGGCGGCATAGGCCGCCTTGACCTTGGCGCCAAGGCCATAGCCGGTGGCCCCGCCCAGCACGCGGTTCACCCCGCGGGTCAAGATGTTGGAAAACCGCGCGTCGTCGTTCACGCCCACGCCCGAGAAGT
This sequence comes from Pseudomonadota bacterium, assembly GCA_038525585.1. Taxonomy (GTDB): domain Bacteria; phylum Pseudomonadota; class Alphaproteobacteria; order Rhodobacterales; family Rhodobacteraceae; genus Tateyamaria. The sequence continues at coordinate 2,927 of JBCBHM010000043.1, read as the reverse complement.
ATTTGACGACCTGGCGCGACGATGTCTCGAGCGCCAAAGCCAGTTCAGGAAGGTGCGTGGTGTCCTCGATATCGGGCGAGTTCCACGTCCCATCGCATAGGATCACGATACGCTTCATGCGAAAAAACCTTTTGATGTAATGGGTTGTAAAAATACTGGGGCATAGTTTAAGGCGGATGCAACCATCGGTAAAGGGAGGCGCGCGATGCACATGGTCTGGGCCGGTCTGGTCATTGTTCTGACGCTGGCCTTTGCGGGCTCGACGCTGTGGGTGCCGGATTTCGGCGGGTTCGATCCGCAGGCCTTTCCGGTGGCGCAGGTCGATCCGCCGGTGCAGCCCAAAGGCTATGCCTTTGCGATCTGGGGTGTGATCTATCTGTGGCTGCTGGTGAGCGCGCTCTTTGGCTTTTGGAAACGGCGCGATGATGCGGATTGGCACAGAATGCGGCCGGCCTTGTGCGCCTCGCTGGCCGTCGGGGCGATCTGGTTGCCGGTGGCGGTGCTGAGCCCGATCTGGGCGACGCTCCTGATCTGGGCGATGCTGATCCCCGCGCTGATCGCGCTGTTCCGCGCGCCGCACAGCGACGCCTGGGCCGCCGCCTGGCCCATCGGCCTCTATGCCGGGTGGCTGAGTGCCGCGTCATGCGTGGCGATCGGCTTGCTGCTGGGCGGGTTTGGTGTACTGTCCGAAAACCTTGCGGCGATCCTGATGATCCTTGTCGCGGCGATGTTGGTCTATTTGCTGCAATCGCGCCTCGCGCGGGCGCCCACATATGGCATTGCGGCGATCTGGGCATTGGTGGCCATCGTCGTGCAAAACGGGTTGGCCAGCACGCCCGGCCTGCTGGCGTTGATCGCGGGCTTTGTCCTGATCTTGCCGACACTCCAGGCAGTGCGCGGACTTTGACACAAAGTCCGGCTGTTTTCCGACGCGGAAAACCGCAGAGCCCACGGGTTGAGCGAAGCGCCGGAAACCGTGTCGGTTTCCAGCCGTTTTCCGTGCCGGAAAACGCCTAGCTGCGCCGCCCGTCCGTATGTTTGCGCAGCTTGGACGGCGCCGCCTTCTTGCGGCCCTTGAACGGATTGGCCGCATTCTGGCCACGCATGTAGACGCGGATGGGCGTCCCCGGCATGTCAAAGTCGAGCCGTAAGGCATTGACAAGATAGCGATTGTAGCTTTCCGGCACCTTGTCGGGATGGCTGCACATCACCACGAAGGCCGGAGGCCGCGTCTTGGCCTGCGTCATGTAGCGCAGCTTGATCCGCTTGCCCTGGGGCGCAGGCGGCGGGTGCGCCTCGATCATGCCCGACAGCCAGCGGTTCAGCGCCGCGGTGGGCACGCGCCGGTTCCAAACCTCGTGCGCGCGCAGGATCGCGCCATGCAACCGGTCAATGCCGCGGCCCGTCTTGGCCGACACGGTGACGAGCGGTGCGCCCTTGAGCTGCGGCAAGAGCCGCTCGAACGCCTCGCGCAGGTCACGCAGCTTGGCCTGCTTGTCCTCTTCGATGTCCCATTTGTTCACAGCCACCACAACCGCGCGGCCCTCGCGCTCGGCCAGATCGGCGATGCGCAGATCCTGCTGTTCGAACGGGATCGCGGCGTCCAGCAGAACCACCACCACCTCGGCGAATTTCACCGCGCGCAGCCCGTCGCTGACCGACAGCTTCTCCAGCTTTTCCTGCACCTTGGCGCGCTTGCGCATGCCCGCGGTGTCAAAGATGCGCATGGGCGTGCCGTCCCACGTGGTGCGCAGGGAAATCGCGTCGCGGGTGATCCCGGCCTCGGGGCCGGTCAGCAGGCGGTCCTCGCCCACGATCTGGTTGATCAGCGTCGACTTGCCCGCATTGGGCCGCCCCACCACCGCCACCTGCAGGGGCCGCGCCACCGTGGGCGTGCGGGGGCCGTCGTCATCGTCGTCCTCCACATCCACGTCAACCTCGGGGCCCTGATCCACGGCCCGCTCGGCAAAGCCGTCCGCGAGGGGTTGCAGCTGCGCATAAAGGTCGGTCAGCCCCTCGCCATGCTCGGCCGACAGGCGGATCGGCTCGCCAAGCCCGAGGCTGTAGGCCTCGAGCACGCCGCCATCCGCCGCCGATCCTTCGCCCTTGTTGGCCACCAGCAGCACATGATCGGCCCGTTTGCGCAGAATGTCGGCAAAAACCTCGTCCGTCGGCGTCACGCCGGTGCGGGCGTCGATCATGAACAGGCACACATCGGCCATATCCACGGCGCGTTCCGTCAGACGGCGCATGCGGCCCTGCAGGCTGTCATCCTCGGCCTCTTCGAGCCCCGCCGTGTCGATCACGGTAAAGCGCAGATCGGCCAGCCGCCCCTCGCCCTCGCGCAGGTCGCGCGTCACGCCCGGCTGGTCGTCGACCAGCGCAAGGCGCTTGCCCACCAGACGGTTGAACAGCGTGGACTTGCCCACATTGGGCCGTCCGACAATGGCGAGGGTAAAGCTCATCGAGAACCCCAGACAGGAAAACAGACGCAGCCCTTAGACCATCTTGCCCGCCCGCGAAAGGGGCGGCCTTAGCGGTAGGCGATCAGATCGCCCTTGCGGTTGACGAGGTAGAGCGTCTGGCCCGCCACCACGGGCGCCGTCGTCGCACCTGCGGGGATGTCCGTGACACCCAAGAGCCCGCCCGACACCGGATCAAAGCTGCGCAGGCTCCCGTCGGAAGAGGCCACAAGCAGGCGCCCGCCCGCAAGAACGGGGCCGTGATGGGCAAAAATCTCGGACCGGCGTGTCGGACGATCCCGGACAAATTGCGGCAACGCGGTGCCCCAGATGCGGCTGCCATCCTCGGCACTCAGGCGCAACAACTCGTTGCGGTCGCTCACCAGAAACACGCTGCCTGCCACCGGCAAGACAGTGCCAAAGGCCCCTTCGGGCGCGGTCCAGACCCGGGCACCGCTGCCCGCG
>JBCBHM010000042.1:0-29206 GCA_038525585.1 Pseudomonadota bacterium | reverse complement strand
AACTGCCCCGTCTTTGTCCCAAAATTCCCGGGGGGGTCTGGGGGGCTGGCCCCCCAGCCGGTCGCCGCATGCACATGCGGCGAAATGTCAGGCGCGGCCCGCCTCCCCCGACAGGCCCAGCGGGTCGATCCCGAGGCTGCGCACAGCCCCCAGCCATTTTTCATCGTCATCCGTATCAAAGACGAGATCCGGCGCGCTGTCCGCCGTCAACCAATCGTTGCGCGCGATCTCACCCTCAAGCTGCCCCGGCCCCCACCCGGCATAGCCGAGCATGACCATCGACGGCTCCGGCCCCTGCCCGATCGCCATGTCCTCAAGCACATCCAGCGTCGCCGTCATCGCAAACGCCGGCGTCACATCCAGCGTCTGCAACCGCGAGCGATAATCCGGCCCATGCAGCACGAACCCGCGCTGGGTCTCGACCGGGCCGCCAAAATGGACCTGATGCTGGCGCAGCTTGGTGGCGCAGCTGATCTCCAACTGATCCAGCAGGTCACCCAATGCCATCTCGGGCGCGGGCTTGTTCACGATCAGCCCCATCGCCCCGTCCGTCGAATGCGCACAGATCAGGATCACCGACCGGTCAAAGCGCGGATCGCCCATGCCCGGCATCGCCACAAGCAGGGTACCGGTCAGGTTCATGTTGTCGGGGTCTGCCATGGCCTGCCTTTCGCTCGCTCAACACAGGATGCAGCGCCGCTGGCGGGGCGGCAACCCTCTTGCGCATGCCAAGCGGGGGCTGGCCCACTGAATCGTGAGTTGGATTTCATCGCGTGAAACGGCATCTACGGGTCCATGACCCGATTTGCCCGCCTCTGCTCCGCCTGCGCGCTGGCCGCGCTGTCCGCCCTGCCTGTGCCCGCCACCGCCGGTGACTACGATCCCGTCACGGCGGAGGTGCTGCAAGGCTGGACGCTGCCCGACGGCCGGCGCGTGGCCGCCATACGCCTTACGCTCGAGCCGGGGTGGAAAACCTATTGGCGGGCGCCGGGTGACGCGGGCATTCCGCCCCATTTCGACTGGAGCCGGGCTCGCAACATCGCGGGCGTCGACATCTCGTGGCCCACCCCATCGGTTTACACCGAATTCGGCATGCGGTCGCTGGGCTATAGCGGCGAAGTGGTCCTGCCGCTGCACATCACGCCGGAGCGCAGCGGCGCACCCATCCGGTTGCGCACAAAGATGTCGCTTGGCGTCTGCGCCGAGGTCTGCCTGCCCCACACGCTGCGCATCGACGCGGTGCTGGACGCCGCCGACACCGGACCGACACCGGCCATCGTCGCCGCCCTTGCCGATACCCCCTATGCCGCCGACGAGGCGGGCGTGGTCAGCGCAGCCTGCCGCATCGCTCCATCCGAACACGGCATGTCGATCGAAGCGCACGTGACCCTGCCCCATACCGGCGGCACCGAAGTGGCCGTGATCGAACCCGGCACGCCCGGTATCTGGGTCAGCGAGCCCGAAACGGCGCGGCAGGGCGGCACGCTGGTCGCGGTCAGCGAGATGGTCCACCCCGATGGGGGCGCCTTTTCCATCGACCGCTCGAATGTGCGGATCACGATCCTGGGCGGCGATTACGCCGTGGACGTGCAGGGCTGCACCGCCGCCGGTTAAGCCCGGGCCGCAGCCCGCCAGCGCAGGACCTGATAGGCCACGCCGGCCAGGATATAGGCCGCCGTGCCAACCGCCAGCACCCCACCTGCAAACAGGCCCAACGCCAGCGTAGGTGCCCCGATCTCCGATCCCACGGGCAACAGCGCCATGATCCGCGCGGGCAGCGCGTCGAACGCCATCGCCCATCCCAGTGTCACAGCAAACCAGCCAAGGACCACGGCCCACAGGGCATAAAGGCTCCACCGCAGACCGGCCGCAGGGGCGGTCAGCCCCCGCCGCATCGCCTGGATCAGCCGCGCCACATCGTGCTGCACCGCCACCAGGGCCGGCACCACAAGCAGCACAAGCACCATGCCGAAACCGAGGCCATAGACCAGCGTGATCACCGTGGGTTTGAGGAACTGCGCCTGTTGCGATGTCTCATAAAGCAGCGGCGTCATCCCCAGCACGGTCGTCAACGTGGTCAGCATCACGGGCCGCAACCGGTCCGAAGCCCCGTCGACAATCGACGGCACCAGACCGCGCTCCGCCGCGTATTCATCGATCGTGGTCACCAACACGATGGAATCGTTGATGATGATCCCGGTCATGCCAAGGATGCCCACCACCGTGAACATGCTCAGCGGCACACCCCATGCGTGATGGCCATAGATCGTGCCCACCAGGCCAAAGGGGATGATCGCCATGACCACAATGGGCCGCGTCCAGCCTGAGAACACCCAAGCCAGCACGAGGTAGATGCCGGTCAGGCACAGGATCAGCCCCGTCCCGGATTCGGTGAGGAACTGATCCTCCTGCTCGCTCAGCCCGGCTTGGCGGTACTCGACCTGCCGGTTGGTCGCGATCTCGGGCAGGATGGTGTCGCGCAGGGTGTCGTCGATTTCAGCGGCACGCGCCGGGTCGTCCTCGCTGATGTCGCCGGTCACGGAGATCAGGCGGATGCCATTCTCGCGCCGGACGGTGGAAAAGCCGGTGCGCCGCTCGACGCTCACGATATCGGCCAGCGGCACGTATTCGCCCGTGGGTGTGCGCATCTGCGTCCGGTCGAGGAAATCGGCCGTCAGCTCGCCCTCGGGCAGCTCCACCCGGATCTCGGCACTGCGCGGCCCATCGGGGAAGGTGGCGGCCTCGATCCCGTTCAACCGGTCGCGCAACGCGCGGCCCAGAGTGTCGATGGTAAAGCCCAGCGCCTGCCCCTGTGCCGTCAAATCCAGGATCAGCTCTTCCTTGTCAAAGGCGAGGTTGTCCTGCACCGCGCTCACTTCCGGGTATTGCGCAACCGCGCGCTTGAGGTCTTCGGACGCGGCCTTGAGCGTGTCGCTGTCGGCCCCGAAGAACTCCACATCCAGCGCGTCGCCGCCCGGGCCCGACCGCCACCCGCGAAAGCTCACCGTCTCGGCCAGCGGGTGGCGGACCACGGCGTCCTGCAACTCGGCCACAAAGGCGAACGAGGAATAGGGCCGCAGGTCTGCGTCGATCAACTCGATCGAGATGCCGCCCAGCAGGTCACTGTCCTTGCTGTCACTGCCCGCCAGGCCGCGGCCTGCATTGCCGCCAATCTCGGCGATGACATAGTCGATCGGGTTGCGCCCGTATCGCGTGGCGTAATCCGCGCCCAGGGCTTCGGTGGCGCGTTGCATCTCGCGCATCATGGCCAGGGTATCGGCGCGCGTGGCCCCCTCGACCATCGCGAAATTGCCGGTGACCGACCCACGCTCGGGCGCGTTGAAGAACCGCCATTGCACGTCCCCGTTGATGAACAGGGTGATCTGCGAGGCCAGCACGACAAACACGCCCGCCAGCACCGCATACCGGGCCCAGATCACCCCGACCATGAACGGCCGAAACAGCTGCTCGCGCATCCAGACAAAGGACCGGTTGACCAGTGTCGAGGGCATGTCGAGCCCGTTGCGGCCCATGACCTGCAGCCACGCAAGCTTGCGCGGCCGCGGCTGGATCAGGAACAGGCCCGCAATCAGGCCCGGCCCGATGGCGGCATAGGGCACGATGGCCTGCCAGTTTTCCATCACGTCGGGCCAGATGACAAAGGCCAGCGCCGCCGTGAGCGCCCCGCTCAGCCCCAGAATGGCAAGGATGGCAACCGCAAGGCTGCCGCGGCTGAACCGGGGCTTGTCCACCGCCGACAGGGCGTGGCCCATATGGTGCGGCAGGATCAGGAAACACTCGATGAGCGACGCGATCAGCACCATGATCACGGTAAAGGGGATGTCGCGGATCAGGTCGCCAAACCGCCCCCCCACGGCCAGCAGGCCAAAGAACGCAATCACCGTGGTGAGCGTCGCGGCAAAGACGGGCATGGACATGCGCCGCGCGGCATTCTCGGCCGCGGTCAGCGGATCCTCTCCGAATGTGCGGTATCGGTGATCGGCATGCTCGCCCACCACGATCGCGTCATCGACGACGATCCCCAGCGTGATGATCAGGCCAAACAGCGACACCATGTTCAGCGTCAGCCCCGCCAGATACATAAAGGCGATGGCGGCAAAAAGCGCCACCGGGATGCCCGCCGCCACCCAGAACGCCGTACGCGCGTTGAGAAAGAGAAAGAGCAGCGCAATCACCAGGCCCAGGCCCACCACCGCGTTGTCGATCAGAATGTTGAGCCGGGCGGTGATCGATTCCGCCCGCGTGCGGATCAGCTCGACCGTGACACCGGGCGGCAGCGTCGCCTCGAGCGCTTGGGCCACCTCTTCGACCTGGCCCTGGATCGCAATCGCATCGCCCTTGTTCGAGCGATCCACGCGGATCGATACGGCCGGGTCGTCACCCACGAAATAGCTTCGGTCCCGGTTGGACCCCAGCTGGCTGACCGTCGCGACATCGCGCACCCGCAGCTTGGACCCGTCGGCATTGGACCGCAGGACGATGCCCGCAATCTCTTCGGGTGTGCGTTTCTGGGTGCCGGTGCGGACGCGGGCATTGGCGCCAGTCACGTCGCCTGCCGGATCGGCATCCACCTCGCCCGCAATGGCGGCGGCGATGTCGGACATGGTCACATCGTTGGCGATCAGCTGGAGCGAGGGCACCTCGACCATCACCTGCGGTGCAGCCACACCGCGGATCGTGGTGCGCGTCACGCCTTCGATAAACAACCGCGTGACAAGTTCATCGGCAAACACGCCCAACTGCTCGGGTGCGACGGGGCCGGTGATCACCAGATCCGTCACCCGGTCGCGCCACGCCCCGCGGCGCACGGTCGGTTCTTCGGCGTCGTCGGGCAATGTGGTGACCGCATCGACCGCCGTCTGCACATCGTCGGCGGCCCGGCCCATATCCCATCCCGGCTCGAACTCCAGCGTGATGTTGGCCGTGCCTTCGGTTGAACGTGCGGAGGAGCTTTCGACGCCCTCCACCGCCAACAGGCCCGGTTCCAGCACCTGCACGATGCCTGCGTCCACATCTTCGGCACCGGCCCCGTCCCAGCGCACGCTGACCGACACATTGTCGATGATCACATCGGGAAAGAACTGCGCCCGCAGGTTGGGAATGGACGCGATCCCGGCCACGAGCATGACCAGCAACAGCAGGTTCGCCACCGTGCGGTGCCGCACGAAATAGCCCAGGATGCCACCGGCCGCCGCAGGAATGCCAAAGGGGCGCCGCGCCATGTCCTAGCCTCCCATGCGGCTTTCCAGCCGCGCCACCATGTTGGCCGGCACCCGGTCCTCGCTCAGCCGGGCCAGCACACGTGCCTTGGCCTCGGCGGGCATGCGCTGGTTGCCCTCGACAAATGCCACGAGGCGCGCGCGCCGCTCTTCACTCAGCTCGACCATCTCCGGCTCGGTCGGCACACCGGCCTCGGCCGGGCGGACGGGCCGCACCCGGATGCCCGCCCCAAGCAGGGGCGAACGTGCGTCGACCACGTCGCGACCAGCAAGGCCGCGCGCCCGCACCAGCACATCGTCGCCCTGACGGCGCATCAACTGTACCTCGACCGCTTCGAGGCGATCCTCGTCGCCCAGCACCAGCACCGTGTTGTTGGCATCCAGTGCGGCGGCGGGCAGGCGCACCACCCCGTCCAGCGGCGGCTCCTGCACCTGCACGGTCACGAAATCGCCGGGTTTGAACCCGGGCGCGGAATCCAGTCGGGCAAAGACCAGGCGCCCGGTCTGCGTCTCGCCGACACCGGCACTGGCGCGGCTGATCACGCCGCGCGCCGTGAGATCCACCCCGGAGACGTCCAGGATCGCCGTCACCGGCGCGTCGATCAGATTGCCCTCAGGCCCAAGGATGCGGGAATATTGTGCGGTCGACACGCGAAAGGACACTTCGAGCGCGCCGGGATCGATCAGATCAGCCAGCTTTTCATTCGCTGCGATCAGGCGGCCCTGCACGACGTCCGTGGCGCTCAGCGTGCCATCGAACGGGGCGGTCACCGTCCTATCGTCCAACATCCGCCGCGCGTCATTCAGCGCGATGCCCGCACGTGCCAGACGCGTTTGCGCCTGATCCACCCGGGCTTCGGCCTGGGCAACGGCCAGGCGGCGCGACAGCACCGATTGGCGCGCACTGGCTGCGGCCAGCTCGGCATCCTCGACCGCTGCTGCGGTGCCCACGCCCCGCTCTGCCAGATCCTGCTGGCGCAGAAATGCGCGTTCGCGCAGGTCGGCCTGGTCCTGGGCCGCCATTTCCTCGTCCCGCGCCAGGATCAGCCCGCGTTCCGCGTCGCGCACCTCGGCCTCGGCATCCAGCAGGTCGGCCTCCGCCCGCTCCCGCTCGGCCTGGGCATCCGATGGATCGATGCGCAACAGCACCTGGCCCGCCGTGACCTCACCGCCATCCTCGAACCCTTCGGACAGCTCGATGACCCGGCCCGTGGCAGCAGCACGCAGTTCCAGCGTGCGCCGGCTGCGCACCTCGCCAAAGCTTTCCAGGACAGGCGTTTCGGTGCCCGCCTCAGCGCGTACCACACCAACGGCAAAGATGCGTTCGCGCACCGGCGGTGTCGCCTCTTCCAGCGCCAATTGCGCCTGGATCGCGCCACCGACCATCTGCACCGCATAGGCCATGAGGCCCAACGAAAGCGCCGCCAGCACCAAACCCATCAGGCTCTGTCGCAAAAAGCGCATTCATTCAGACCTTTATCCAATATGTTGCCGCCACGTCATAACGTAGGATGCCGGGCAATTATACCAAGCAACAAAACTGTTACGCAGCGCTGCGCTATTTCCGTCGCTGATTTTCGTCGAGCCGTGGCAGGATTTCCACGAAATTGCAGGGCCGGTGCCGATAATCCAGCTGGCGGCCCAGGATCTCGTCCCAGGCGTCCTTGCACGCACCCGGGCTGCCCGGCAGCGCAAACAGATACGTCCCGTTGCGCACGCCGCCCGTCGCGCGGCTTTGGACCGCGCTGGTGCCGATCTTTTGCATCGACACCATGGTAAAGACGGTGCCGAAGGCATCGATTTCCTTTTCGTAGACATCCCTGTGCGCCTCGACCGTCACGTCACGGCCCGTCAGCCCCGTCCCCCCGGTCGAGATGACGACGTCGATGCCCGGATCATCGCACCACGCGCGCAACTGGTCTGCGATCTGGTCGCGCTCGTCCGGCAGGAGCGTTCGTGCGGCCAGCGTGTGGCCCGCCCCCTCGATCCGGCCGACCAGCACGTCGCCCGACCGGTCCTCGGCAAGACTGCGGCTGTCGCTGACCGTGAGGACAGCAATGCGGATCCCAATGAAATCAATGCTTTCGTCAATACGGCTCATGTACGCTCCAGGATGGCCAGGCGCAGCGCCAATGCAGCAAACACGCTGGCAGAGATGTAATCCAGCGCGCGGCTGCCCTGCGCAAGGCGGTGCCCCGCGCCGCCCGCAAACACACCCACGGCACCGTTGACGACAAATCCGCCCAGCGCCAGAAGCGCACCAAAGATCAGGAATTGCACCAGCACAGGGCCAGCCGCCGGATCCACGAATTGCGGCACAAAGGCCAATACAAACAGGATGACCTTGGGGTTGGTGAGGTTCACCGTCAGCCCGGCGCGAAAGGCATGGCGCGGCGCGGCGACCGAGCCCGGCTCTGCCCGCGCCCGGTGGCGCAGCGTTTGCACCGCCAGCCACAGCAGATAGGCCACCCCAACCCAGCGGATCACCTCGAATGCCAGCGGCCAGGTGGCCACCAGCGCACCCAGCCCGAGCCCGGCCAGGGCCGTGTGCACAAACGCGCCAAGCGATATGCCCGCACTTGCCGCCAGTGCCGCCCGCGGGCCTGCGCGCATGCCCTGCCCCAGGCAGAACATCATATCAGCGCCCGGCGTCAGGTTCAGCGCAAGACCGGCGGGGATGAACGCAAGCAGCAAAACCGGATCAACCATCGCGCAACCGCGCCTTCAGGCTCAGCAGGTCCGCCCAGGCCTCGCGCTTGGCCGCCGGATTGCGCAGCAGGTAGGCGGGGTGGAACATCGGCAACGCCGGCTTGCCCCGCGACTCGGTCCAGTCGCCGCGCAGGCGCGTGATGCCACGCTTGCCCAAAAGCGCCTGACAGGCGTGATTGCCCACGACGACCAGCACATCCGGGTCCGCCAATGCGATATGGCGGTCCAGGAACGGTTGCATCATCGCGATCTCGTCAGGCTTGGGGTCGCGGTTCTGCGGCGGGCGCCAGGGCAAGACGTTGGTGATATAGACCGACGCGTCCCGGCTGAGATCGATCGCGCCAAGCATCCTGTCCAGCAGCTGCCCGGCCCGCCCGACAAAGGGCTTGCCCTCGCGGTCCTCGTCGCGGCCCGGCGCCTCGCCCACGATCATCACCCGTGCGCCGGGCACACCGTCGGAAAACACCAGATTGCGCGCGCCGCGCTTCAACTCGCAATGCTCATAGGCCGCAAGCGCCGCCCGCAAGCCGGGCAAGTCCGCCGCAGCCGCCGCCGCCGCAGCGGCCGCCGTCACCGGATCCTCGGCCGTCGCAACCAGTGGCGCTGCCACGGCCGCCGCCTTGGGCGCGACCGGCGCGGGTGTGGCATAGCGGTCAACAGGCGCATCGCCGATGCACTCATCCACCCCCAGCTCCACCTGCCAGGCCAATGCGGCCAGTGCCGCCTGATGCTCCTGCGAATCCATACCGCACACTAATCCAGTTCAGCGCAAAGCTGAATTGCCAGCCCGTCGCACGGACCCAGCCCGTCTTTGTCCCTAAAAAATCCCCCCCGGAGGGCCGATGGGCCACCCGCCCCCCACCGGCCCGCCTGTGATGCGCATCCGCTTGCCCCGCGCCGCGCGCGTTCCTATAACCGCGCCAGCATCGGCCAGGAGCGTCCATGACCTTTACCCATCGCCACCTTCTGGGGATCGAACATCTGCGCCCCGAAGAGATTGTGACACTCCTCGATCTGGCCGAGGAATATGTGACACTGAACCGCGGCGACGCCAAGCATGGCGAGGCGCTCGCGGGCCTGACCCAGATCAACATGTTCTTCGAAAACTCGACCCGCACCCAGGCCAGTTTCGAACTGGCGGGCAAGCGCCTTGGCGCGGATGTGATGAACATGGCCATGCAGGCCAGTTCCATCACCAAGGGAGAGACGTTGATCGACACCGCGATGACGCTGAACGCGATGCACCCGGACCTGCTCGTGGTGCGCCACCCGCATTCGGGCGCGGTGGACCTTTTGGCGCAAAAGGTGAACTGCGCCGTGCTGAACGCGGGCGACGGACGGCATGAACATCCGACGCAGGCACTGCTCGATGCGCTCACCATCCGGCGGGCCAAGGGGCGGCTGCACCGCCTCAACATCGCCATCTGCGGCGATATCGCCCATTCGCGTGTCGCGCGGTCGAACATCATCCTGCTGGGCAAGATGGAAAACCGCATCCGCCTGATCGGTCCGCCGACGCTGATGCCCGCAAGCATCGCGGAGTTCGGGGTTGAGGTCTATGACGACATGGCCCAGGGGCTCGAGGACGTCGATGTCGTCATGATGTTGCGCCTGCAGCGCGAGCGGATGGATGGCGGCTTTATCCCCTCCGAGCGTGAATACTATCACCGCTTCGGCCTTGATGCCGACAAGCTGGCCCATGCCAAACCCGACGCCATCGTCATGCATCCCGGGCCGATGAACCGCGGGGTCGAGATCGACGGCACGCTGGCCGACGACATCAACCGCAGCGTGATCCAGGACCAGGTCGAGATGGGCGTGGCCGTGCGCATGGCCGCTATGGACCTGCTTGCCCGCAACCTCGCCGCGGTCAGGGGGGCTGCGTGATGCCCGCCATATCGATCCCGGCGCGCGAACGCGGCGTGGTACGCGTCTTTGCCCTGTCGATGGCCGAGGCCGAGGCGCGCGCGCTCAAGCAAAGCCCCGAGGCCATCGCCGAAGCGTTGGGGGTCGATGGCCTGCTGGACATGGAGCATGTGGAGCTCTTTCCGCTCACCGATCTCGACGGTGTTGGCCTTTTGGGCTACCTCAATGAGGGCGCGGGCGTACCGGTGGACCAGCTGAGCCCCGACCGGGTCAAGCTCGACAAGTTGGGCGGCTGGGTGCTGGTCCTCTTTTCGCTGGCCTTTGAGGATCGCGCGACGACCCTGCGGCCAAGCCCGGCCTTCACCCTGATCGGCACCTATGGCGAGGCACGAACGGATCACAGCGCCGACGACACGCTCGAGGCCGACGCGGCCAAACCGTACTCAGCCACGCCCGAGACACCGCCAAAGCGTCCCTCCGACGCCGCGATGTCGGGCCGGGTTGCGACGCTTGTGCTGATCGTGCTGGCGCTCTTTACATATCTCTTCATCAGGATTGCCGGATGACCGACCTGCTCCTGACCCAGGCCAAGCTGATCGACCCCGAAGGCGGCACCGTGACCACCGGCGCGCTGGCGATCACGGGTGGCCGCATTAGCGCCGTGATCACCGACGACAGCCCCCTGCCCGAGGCGCGCACGACCGTCGATTGCGGGCGCAAGCATCTGGCGCCCGGCATCGTCGATATCGGCGTCAAGGTGTGCGAACCGGGCGAGCGGCACAAGGAAAGCTTTGGCTCTGCCGGGCTCGCTGCGGCAGCCGGTGGCGTCACCACCATGGTGACCCGCCCCGACACCGACCCCGCGATCGACAATCCCGAAGCGCTGGAATTTGTCATCCGCCGCGCCCGAGAGGCGGCCCCCGTGCACGTGTTGCCGATGGCCGCCCTGACCAAGGGGCGGCAAGGGCGCGAGATGACCGAGATCGGGTTTTTGCTCGACGCCGGGGCGGTGGCATTCACCGATTGCGATCATGTTGTTACCGATACCAAAGTCTTTGGCCGCGCGCTCAGCTATGCCCGTTCGCTGGGGGCGCTGGTGCTGGGTCACCCGCAGGATCCCGGCCTGAGTGCGGGGGCTGCGGCCACCTCGGGCAAGTTTGCATCGCTGCGCGGTCTGCCGGCCGTGTCGTCCATGGCCGAGCGCATGGCGCTCGACCGCGACATTGCGATGATCGAGATGACCGGCGCGCGCTACCACGCCGACCAGATCACCACCGCCCGCGCCCTGCCCCCGCTGGAGCGGGCCAAGGCAAATGGGTTCGACATCACCGCGGGCACCTCGATCCACCACCTGACGCTCAACGCGCTCGACGTGGCCGACTATCGCACCTTCTTCAAGATCAAGCCGCCGCTGCGGGACGAAGAGGACCGGATTGCCGTGGCCGAGGCCGTGCAGTCGGGCCTCATTGACGTGATCAGCTCCATGCACACACCGCAGGACGAGGAAAGCAAGCGCCAGCCCTTCGAGGCCGCCGCCAGCGGGGCGGTCGCGCTGGAAACGCTGTTGCCCGCCGCGATGCGCCTGCATCACGCGGGCCTTGTCGACTTGCCCACGCTGTGGCGGGCGCTGTCGCTCAACCCCGCGGCCCGTCTGGGGCTCGACGCCGGCCGGTTGCGCGTGGGCGCCCCCGCTGACCTCGTGCTTTTCGATGCGGACGCGCCCTTCGTGATGGACCGGGCCGAGCTGCGCTCAAAATCCCGCAACACGCCGTTTGACGGGGCGCGGATGCAGGGTAAGGTTCTGGCGACCTATGTGGCGGGTCGCCGCGTCTACGAGAGGACCTGATGCCCGATCTTGAAAGCTCTGTCGCGGTGCTGACGCTGTGGGCCGTTCTGGGCTATGCGCTGGGGTCCATCCCCTTTGGCCTCGTCCTGTCGCGGGTGATGAACCTGGGCGATCTGCGCCAGATTGGTTCCGGTAACATCGGCGCCACAAACGTGCTGCGCACCGGCAACAAGGGCGCCGCCGCCCTCACGCTGCTGCTCGACGCGGGCAAGGGGGCCGCGGCCCTGCTGCTCGCCCGCTGGATCACCGGCGCGGAGGATGCCGCACAGGTCGCAGCCCTCGCCGCGATGGTCGGGCATTGCTATCCGATCTGGCTGGGCTTCAAGGGCGGCAAGGGGGTTGCGACCTTTATCGGCCTGATGCTGGCGCTGCACTGGCCCGTGGGGCTTGGCGTTTGTGTCGCATGGCTGATCGGAGCGGCGATCTGGCGCATGTCATCGGTGGGCGCGCTGGTGGCCGCGGCGGCATCGACTGTCCTCATGGTCCTTTTCGATCATGGTCAGGCCATTCTTTTGGGCGGGGCGCTGACCCTGCTGATCTACTGGCGGCACCGCGCCAACATCCGCCGTGTGAAGAACGGCACCGAACCCAAGATCGGCCAAAGGGCCGCGTGAGGGATTTCGCCGCTGCATTGACGGCGCTGCCCGCGGGCACCTTCTATGGCACGGCGCAGGGCCGCCGTTATGTCGTGACCAAGTCGGTCCTGGCCCATGGGCGCACGACCAAGCTGGTGGCCGAAGAGCTGGGCGGTGGCGACTACATCTCGCTCAATCACTTTGCGCTGGCCTCCGGTCCACGGCTGAAACCCTGCGAGATGTCCGCGGCGAAGGTCACCGCCTTTGTTCTGAGCCTTGCCCCTGATCCCTGACGGGGACGGACTTCGACGCGAAGTCCGGCAGCTTTCCCACACGGAAAGCGGGTGGGCTGCGCGGATATCGCGTCGATATCCAGCCGGTTTCCGTGTCGGAAACCGGTTTCGGAAGACCTGACTGCTGTGTCCGTTCGCTTGTTTATGACAGCACAGGGCATCCATGCGCCGCTGCACCTGTCGGTCGTGTCGACTTGGCCCCGCGCTAGTCCTTGCAGATGTTCTGCAGCGCCGCCCATTCCCGCTTGGTCAGGATCGGGGTCATGCCGTAGCTTTGGTTTTCGGCAAAGGCGCGGGCGGCGTGCGCGCGCGCATGGCTGTCGGGATGGCTGGCCAGGAAGGCGGGCATGGACCGCGCGCCCTCCTTGCGCTGCAACTCCGCGATCTTGTCAAAGAAATCCGCCATCCCGCCGGCATCCGTGCCCGAGGCATCCAGCATCTCGAGCGCAAAGACATCTGCCGCCGCCTCAGCCTCGCGCGTGTAGGACGCATTCAGCGTCCATTCCGCGATGAGCACCGCCGCACCGCCACCGGCAAAGTCGCCGAGGACCAGCGACAGCAGCCCGGCCGAGCCCGCCGAGCGCAACGCGTTGCGCGTCACGTCGCGCGATTCCACGTGCCCGATCTCGTGCCCCAGCACGGCGGCGACCTCGTCGGGGCTGTCGGCCTTAGCCAGCAGGCCGCGCATCAGCACCACATGTCCGCCCGGTGCGGCAAAGGCGTTGACCATCGGGTGGTCGAACACGGCAATGGTCAGTTCGTATTCCAGGTCCTGCCCTTCGGTCAGGCGGCGCGTCATGGCGTTCAGCGCATCCACACCGTCGTCGTTGCGGCACACCAGGCTGCCCGCGCCCGAGCCCCCCAGGAACCGCTCCATCCCGCCGACGACCGTCTTGCCCCAGGCGACCTCGCGTTCGATGGGGATGTAGGCGGCCAGCGTGTTGGCCATCGCGGGCAGGATGACAAAGATCATTAGGGCCAGCGCGCCGACAGCGCCGCCCGTCCAGGTCAGGACCCGCCGATAGGTCCCGCGCGCCACATCCTTTTTCCGCAGGTCCGGGCACAGCCGGGTCAAGATCGTGATCAGCGCGGGGTCATCCACCGTCAGGCGGGCCGTCATGATCAGGCTGCTGTCGAGCGCACTGTCGGCCAGCAGCGTCAGGATCATCTGATCGTCCCGCGCATGATCGCTGAGCGCGCGCACGGCCCAGAGGGGCCAGTATTGCGAGCCCATGGGCAGGTCGGGATGCGTGATCCGCAAGGTTTCGGCGGCGGTGTCGACCTGCAGGTCGACGTCCAGGCGCAGGCCCTGTTCCCCGTCAAAGAAACGGGCCTGCGTCAAGGCATGGTGGGCCATCAGATGGCGCCACCCACATCCAGCGCGTCGGCAAAGCCGTCCGCATCCGCAAAGCTGTCGGCCGAGCGTTGCCGGATCGTGTCGAGGTGGTGCGAGTTGAACACGGTGATCGAGTTGACCGCGTGTTCGATGATCGGCTGGGTGATCATGACCAGGCTCAGCCCGCCTGCAACGAGGAACGCCAGCGCATAGAGGATCACCACGACGATGCCGCCCACGATGCTGCCCGCGCCCAGTTCACCTGTGGCACCGGCCCCGGCGAACACGGCCGCACCCACACCGGCGATGACGGCAAAGATGACGCCCATCAGGACCGCGATCACGATGGAGCCCACGATGACCTTGGCGATCACCGTGCTGGTTTCGAGCTGCGCGTCGAACGTCACCTGCCCGTCCAGCACCTTGTGGCGCGTCAGGTAGTTGAATGCGTAGACCCGGTAATAGACAAGCCCGATCAGCAACCAGAAATAGGCCACGAACACGCCGATCCCGCCGAGGATGAGCAAGCTCAGCTGTTCCTCTGGCGCCCCGATGGCGAACAAGACGCCCGATGCGATCAAGAGGCCGATGCCGATGAACACATGCTTCATCCCCTTGTAGAGGTCCTGCCAGCGGCCCATCTGTTCGAATTTGCCGTCGCCGTACCAGCCGCGGTCGGCCATGTATTTCTCGAGCTTGAAGGTCGCCAACGGGTTCAGGATGCCCAGCGTAACGATCACGAGGACGAAGTATCCCAGCGCGCGGGCGACATAGCCCCAGGCGCCGTTTTCCATGCCAAAGCGGATGCCGCGCCAGCGCGAGCGGGCCATTTTGTAGCGCCGCGCGCGGTACTGCGCAAAAAGCATCAGCGGCACGACCGCGAGGATCGACAGGTTGATCGCAGCGGCCTGACCGGCAATCGCTTGCGGGCTGTCGTCCTGCGGGATCACGGAAAACCCGATAAAGGTCAAAAGCAGCTGAAAGATGCCCAGATAGATGGCGAGCACCACGATGGCGACCAGAAAGCCGAGGAATTTCTCGAGCCCGGTACCTGTATATTCAAAGCTGTCATCGTCGCCGGTGACCGACGACCAGATATATTTGCGAATCCGGGTCTTGGCCCAGAACCGGTAGATGCCCAGCGTGAGCACCGTGAAGATCGAGGTAATGAAATAAAGTTTGAAAAGCGGAGCGCCCTTACCGAAATAGCGGCCCTGAATTTGCGCACTCATGAAACTGTCCCTGTCACAAAGCCCATTTCGGGCGGTTCGTTCGTGGGTACGATCCTAATCTGGCTAGAATGTGTTGTCTCGGGGAAATCCGCGTGGCGCCATGCGCCCGGCGCTGGCGCGCTTGGCGGTCCATTCGGTCAGTTCGGTTTCCGTGCGGGTGCGCCCGGCCGGATCCAGCCAGCTGAGCCCCTCGGCCAGCGTGAACGTGATCGCATCGCTCAGGCCGCCATCCTTGTAGCGTTGCAGCCGCACGCCCTTGCCCCGCCCCATTTCGGGCAGCTCGGACAGCGGAAAGACCAGCACCTTGCGGTTCTCGCCCACCACGGCGACATGGTCGCCGTCCACCGGTTTGCAGACATGGGCGGTGACGTCGCCGCGCACGTTCAACACCTGCTTGCCCGAACGGGTCTGGGCGATCACCTCGTCTTCGGGCACGATAAACCCGTCGCCCGCGGTGGAGGCCACCAGCAGCTTGCGCCCCGGTTTGTGGGTCAGGATGGTGAGGATCCGCGCCTCGTTCGGCAGATCGACCATGAGGCGCAGGGGCTCGCCCATGCCGCGCCCGCCCGGCAGATTGGCCGCCGACAGCGTGTAGAACCGCCCGTTCGAACCCACGACGATCAATCTGTCGGTCGTCTCGGCGTGGAAGATAAAGCGGGGGCCGTCGCCGTCCTTGAATTTCAGCTCGCGCGTCAGGTCGATATGGCCCGTCATAGCGCGGATCCAGCCCATTTGGGAGCAGACGACCGTGATCGGCTCGCGGTCGATCATCGCCTCCAGCGGGACCTCTTCGACCTCGCCCGCCACGGCAAAGGCGGTGCGGCGCGCGCCCCCCTCATAATCCTTGCCGAACTGTTTCTTGACGTCCCGCAACTGGTCCGAGATCGCCTGCCACTGCAGACCCTCGTTTTCCAGCAGATCCTCGAGGCCCGCGCGTTCCTCCATCAGCGCGTCGCGCTCGCGCAGCAGCTCCATCTCTTCGAGACGGCGCAGCGACCGCAGGCGCATGTTCAGGATCGCCTCGGCCTGCACATCGCTCAGCTCGCCCTCCCCCGGGCTTGGCGACACGTAATCCGCCTCGGTCATGGCGCGGGGGTGATCCAGGCTCCAATCCTCGCGCATCAGCGCGGGCTTCGGCTCATCATCATAGCGGATGATGTCGATCACCCGATCGAGGTTGAGGAAGGCGACAATCAACCCTTCGAGCACCTCGAGCCGGTGATCGATCTTTTCCATCCGGTGCCGGCTGCGCCGGATCAGCACCTCGCGCCGGAAATCGAGGAAGGCGCGCAGCACCTCCTTCATCGAGCAGACGCGTGGCGTCACACCGTCGATCAGCACGTTCATGTTGAGCGAGAACCGCACCTCGAGGTCGGAGTTGCGGTAGAGCATGCCCATCAGCACATCCGGATCGACGTTCTTGGAGCGTGGTTCGAGGATGACGCGGATGTCGTCGGCGCTTTCGTCACGGACGTCGGCCAGGATCGGCACCTTCTTAGTCTGGATGACCTCGGCCAGCTTCTCGATCAGCTTGGATTTCTGGACCTGATAGGGGATCTCGGTGACGACGATCTGCCATTGCCCGCGGCCCAGATCCTCGACCTCGTATTTGCAGCGCAACCGGAACCCGCCCTTGCCCGTGCGGTAGGCCTGCGCGATGGCCTCCGGCGGCTCGACGATGATGCCGCCGGTGGGAAAGTCGGGGCCGGGGACGTAATTCAGCAGCGTGTCGTCGCGCGCATCCGGCGTCTTGATCAGGTGCAGGCAGGCGTCGACCAGTTCGGCGATGTTGTGCGGCGGAATGTTCGTCGCCATCCCCACCGCGATCCCGCTCGAGCCATTGGCGAGCAGGTTGGGAAAGGTCGCGGGCAGCACGCTCGGCTCTTCGAGCCGGCCGTCGTAATTGTCGCGGAAATCGACGGCGTTTTCGTCCAGACCGTCCAGCAGCGCCTCGGCAAAGATGGTCATCCGCGCCTCGGTATAGCGGGACGCGGCCGGGTTATCCCCGTCGATATTGCCAAAGTTCCCCTGCCCGTCGACCAGCGGAAAGCGCACGTTGAAATCCTGCGCCAGACGCGCCATCGCATCATAGATCGCGGCATCGCCATGGGGGTGGAAATCACCCATCGTGTCGCCGCTGATCTTGGCCGATTTCAGGAACTTCCCGCCAGAGGCGAGGCGTAGCCGATGCATGGCATAGATGATGCGGCGGTGCACGGGTTTCAGCCCGTCACGTGCGTCAGGCAGCGCGCGGTGCATGATCGTGGACAGCGCATAGGTCAGATACCGTTCGCCCAATGCGCGACGCAGCGGTTCGCTGAGGTCCATATTGGGGGGATCGGCCTGTTCTGACATAGATGCTGTGTAACGAAGCAGATTCCCGGGAACAAGCGGCGTTCTTGTAACGTTAGCATGTCGAGCATCCCGGCAGCGGCCAACACGTTGCGCACAAAGCACAATGCGGCAGCGGGGAAAGTGGATCGGTTTTTTCCAGTGTGGGGAATCGACCCGTCTGTTAACGTTTACGTGTCACCAAAGCTGCCGGTGACGCCTGAGTATGTTGGGGGGACGTTTGGTATGACGCGCTTTATCGTTATTTCTTTTGTGTTTTTGGCCTTCGCTTTTTACGAGCTGAGCGGTGGCGCCGATTTCGATCCCGAAGAGACGCGCCTGGCGCGAATCGACGTGCCAGAGGCAGGCGACGCGCCTGCTGTGACCACAGATGTGGCCGACGCGTCCGTTGCGGCCCCCCGTCCCGCACCCATCAGCGAGGAGGTCACGCGCGTCTCGCTCAACCTGTCATCCGTGAACGATGTGCTGCGCCCCGCATCGACCCTGCGCACACAGCCCGCCGTTCAACGTGCATCGGTCCCGGTCGAAGAGACGGCGGCCGTGAGCGAGGAAGAACCGGTGATCATCCTGCCCAGCCTGTTGGTGGACCGGCCCGTAATCACGCCCGTGGATTTTGGCGATGACAGCGCCGTGCAGACCATCGCGGCCAATCCTGCAGCGACCGAAGTGCGTCAGGTCACCGGCCGCAGCGTGAATGTGCGCGGCGGCCCCGGCACCGACTATTCCGTGGTGGACCGTTTGGTGCGTGGCGACCGGGTCGAAGTTCTGCAAGACCCCGGCAATGGATGGGTGCGCCTGCGCCCCGTGGGCGGCGGCACTGTTGGTTGGATGGCGGATTTCCTGCTGAGCGAAGGCTGATTGCATCCCCGCATGGGCTGACCCATGATGCGCCCGAGGCAGACCATCGGGCGCATAGATGACCACAAAATCCCTTTTGATCACCGGCTGTTCTTCCGGCATCGGATATGCCTGCGCGCTGGACATGCGCGCGCGCGGATGGCGCGTGTTCGCCGCCTGCCGGCAGGCCGAAGACTGCGCGCGCCTGCAGGCCGAAGGGTTCGACAGCCCGCGCATCGACTATGCCGAAACCGCCAGCATCGAAACGGGCTTGGCCGAGGTCCTTGAGGCGACAGGTGGCACGTTGGACGCGCTGTTCAACAACGGCGCCTACGGTCTGCCCGGCGCGGTCGAGGATTTGCCAACGGACGGGTTGCGCGCCCTGTTCGAGGCGAATTTCTTTGGTTGGCACGCATTGACCCGGCAGGTTCTGCCGGTGATGCGCGCCCAGGGCCACGGGCGCGTGGTGCAATGCAGTTCGGTCCTGGGCTTTGTCACGTTGCCCTGGCGCGGGGCCTACAACGCCAGCAAATTCGCGCTGGAAGGGCTGACCGACACCCTGCGGATCGAGATGCGGGACACGCCCATCGACATCATCCTGATCGAACCCGGCCCGGTCACGAGCCGCATCCGCGCCAACTCCATCCCCCATTTCGAGAAATGGATCGACTGGCAAGCCTCGCCGCGGGCCGATCAATATGCCGCCAAGCTCAGAAAACGTCTGTACGAGGACAGCGGGCCCGACAGGTTCGAATTGCCGCCGCAGGCGGTTGCGGCCAAGCTTGCGCACGCGCTCGAGGCGGCGCGGCCCCGCCCCCGCTACTACGTGACCACGCCGACATACATCATGGGCGCGCTGCGCCGGTTGCTGCCGACCCGCGCGCTGGATTGGGTGCTTTCCCGAGGGTAAGGCATTTAGCGGTTCGCTTTTCCGCCCTGCCCCTCTACATCTGCGCGAACGAGAACATAAAGGATATGGGACATGGGGTTCGACCCGCTTTTTCTGCTGATCATCCTCGCCGTTTTGGCGGTTGTCATCGTGCTGATGCTCGGCCTGGGCGGCTTTGCCAAAGGGTCGGGCTGGGCGCAGAAAAACTCCAACAAGCTGATGCAGGCGCGGATTGCCGCACAGTTTCTGGCGGTGCTGCTGATCCTCGCCTACGTCTATTTCAACCGAACCGGGGGCTGAGCACATGGTTGTCCTGAACAAGATCTATACGAAAACCGGCGACGCGGGTGAAACCGCACTGGGCAACGGCGCGCGCGTGGCCAAGCATGCGATGCGGGTCACGGCCTACGGCACCGCGGATGAGCTGAACGCCTTTGTCGGCGTGGCGCGGCTGGTGACCGAGGGCGATATGGACACGGCGCTGAGCCGCATCCAGAACGACCTGTTCGATCTGGGCGCGGACCTGTGCCGCCCGGATATGGAGCAGGACGCGGATGCCGAATACCCGCCCCTGCGCATGGCCGACGCGCAGGTCACACGGCTCGAGGCGGAGATTGACGCGATGAACGGCAAACTCGATCCGCTGCGCAGCTTTATCCTGCCGGGTGGGTCGGCGTTGTCGGCCCATCTGCATGTGTGCCGGACGGTGGCCCGACGGGCGGAGCGTCTGTCGGTGGAGTTGGCGACGATGGAGGCGGTGAACCCCGCCGCGGTCAAATACCTCAACCGTCTGAGCGACTGGTTCTTTGTCGCGGCGCGCATCGCCAACAACGGCGGCAAGGATGATGTGTTGTGGGTTCCGGGTGCGAACCGCGAATAGCGGCAAACGCTCCGGGGGAGCGTTTGGCACCCGGAAGGGCGAAGCCCCGGGGTTCCCAATTTAATTCCCCGGGGTCACAACCCTAGCAAGTTCAACCCTCTCATCGCCTTGCAGCGCTTACCCCTGCGCAGGCTCCCACAGCTCAATCGGTGTCCCCTCGGGATCCGCCAGATGCGCGAACCGGCCCACCCCCGGCATCTCTTCGGTCAGATCCACGGCAACCTCGGCCGCGCGCAGTTGGGCCATCATCGCATCAAGGTCCGCAACCCGGAAATTCAGCATGAATGCCTTGTCCTTGGCAAAGTAATCCGTGTCGGCGGCAAAGGGCGCGAACACCGTCGCCCCACCCGCCGCCATCCAGGGCTGCTGATCCATCGCGGTTGGCACCAGATCGATGCCGAGCATGTCCCGATACCATGTCGCCAACGCCTCGGGCGCTGCGGCGCGAAAGAAAAAACCGCCAAATCCCTGAACCCGTTCCATATCCATCTCCTCTGACGTGACCGCGTTTCATGACCGTGCGTTCACTATACTGCACAATCCGCGGCGTCCGTGGGCCGTGACGTGACGATTTTGTCCTGTTTCCCTAGCCGAGGGTTGGGTAAACCACGTCAGACCGACTAAGTGGCTGATCAAGCTGAGTCGTATTTTTGAAGAGAGGAACGCTCATGAAGGTGCTGGTGCCTGTCAAACGCGTGATCGACTACAACGTGAAGGTCCGCGTCAAAGCGGATGGATCGGGTGTGGATCTCGCCAACGTCAAGATGTCGATGAACCCGTTCGACGAAATCGCCGTCGAACAGGCCATCCGCCTCAAAGAGGCTGGCCAGGCCGACGAGGTTGTCGCCGTCTCCGTGGGTGTGAAGCAAAACCAGGAAACGCTGCGCACAGCACTTGCGATGGGCGCCGACCGCGCCATCCTGGTGATCGCGACCGACGATGTGCACACCGATATCGAGCCTCTGAGCGTCGCCAAGATCCTCGCCAAAGTGGTTGAGGAAGAGCAGCCGGGCCTCGTGCTCTGCGGCAAGCAGGCGATCGACAATGACATGAACGCCACCGGCCAGATGACCGCCGCCCTGTTGGGCTGGTCCCAGGCCACCTTCGCCTCCGAGGTCGAAGTGGCGGGCGACACGGCCAAGGTGACCCGCGAGGTCGATGGCGGCCTGCAGACCATCGAGGTCAGCATGCCCACGATCATCACCGTGGACCTGCGCCTGAACGAGCCACGCTATGCGTCGCTGCCCAACATCATGAAAGCCAAGAAAAAGCCGCTGGATGAGAAGACCCCCGCCGATTACGGCGTGGACGTCGCCGGCCGGCTTGAGATCGTGAAAACCTCCGAGCCCGAAGCGCGCGCGGCAGGGATCAAGGTGGGCTCGGTCGACGAGCTTGTGGAGAAACTCAAAGAAGCGGGGGCTGTGTAATGGCTGTTCTACTCCTGGCAGAGATCAACGATGGCGCGTTGGCGATGGACGCCACCGCCAAGGCTGTGACCGCAGCGACCGCGCTGGGTGACGTGACGGTGCTGGCCACCGGTGCCACATGCGCCGAGGCGGCCGCCGAGGCAGCGACCATCGACGGTGTGGCCAAGGTCTTGTGCGCCGAAGACGCGCTCTATGGCAAACGCCTGGCCGAGCCGGTGGCGGACCTGATCGTGTCGCTCGCCGGTGATTACGAGCATATCGTGGCGCCCGCCACGACCGACGCCAAGAACATCATGCCGCGCGTGGCGGCCCTGCTCGACGCGATGGTGATCTCGGACGCGACGGCGGTGATCGACGGCAACACGTTCGAACGGCCGATCTACGCAGGCAACGCGATCCAGACCGTGAAATCGGGCGACGGCAAGAAGGTCATCACCTTCCGCACGTCGACCTTTGATGCCGCGGGCACGGGCGGTTCGGCGTCGGTGGAAACCATCGGTGTTGCCGCGAACCCGGGCCTGTCGTCCTGGGTCGAGGACAAGGTCGCCGAAAGCGACCGGCCCGAGCTGACTTCGGCGGGCGTCGTGGTGTCCGGCGGTCGCGGTGTAGGGTCCGAAGAGGATTTTGCCCTGATCGAGAAACTGGCCGACACTCTGGGGGCGGCTGTTGGCGCCTCGCGCGCGGCGGTGGATTCCGGCTACGCGCCCAACGACTGGCAAGTCGGTCAGACCGGCAAGGTCGTGGCGCCGGATCTGTACGTCGCGGTTGGCATCTCGGGCGCGATCCAGCACCTTGCGGGCATGAAAGACAGCAAGGTGATCGTCGCAATCAACAAGGACGAAGAAGCCCCTATTTTCCAGGTGGCTGATTATGGCCTGGTTGCCGATCTTTTTGATGCGGTGCCCGAGCTGGTCGAAAAGCTGGGCTAAGCCGCTTTGAACGCAGGATAAACCGCCGTGCGCAAGCGCGGCGGTTTTTCTATGCCATCTCCTCAAGCGCGGGCAGCAGCGCATCCGCAATTTCGCGGTGCACAGGGGGCCCCAGCATCGTTGCCGCGGCGGGCGCGTCCATTTCGGGAAAGACCATCCCATCTGTCCCCGCCGCCAACGCCGCATCCGAGGCGACGACTTGCACAAAGCGCGTCACCAGCGGTGCGATCTCGGCGATCATGGGGCTGGTGACAAAGGCCGGATCGGCGTCGATGTCGAGCGCTTGATCCGCCGGCGCATGCTGGCTGGCCCAGAGCAGGATGGTCTTGCCCGGGATCTGGCTCAGCACAAGGCGCATGCGTGCCTGCCAGGCTGTGCGCAACTCGTCCAAGACCGTGTGGAACCTGTCGGGCGAGATCAGATAAAGCCGCTGCAGCATGTGATTGGTAAAGTTGAACTCGGTGAAGTCGACCTCGCGGTAGATGGTGCGCAACAGGGGCGACGCCTCGATGAACCGGTCATTGCGCCGCGGATGCACCTTGTAAAAGCGGTTGGACATGTTGCGCGGGCTGATCACCTGCAAGACCGTGACGCGCGCTTGTGTCGCGGCCTCGCGCAGGACGGGATCAGCCGCATAAAGATCAACGCCCGCGTTCACACAACCGAAGTTGACGCAGGTCATCCCCAGATCCAGTTCGATAAGCGCGGGAAACGGCGTTTCAACGAATTTGCCATATGTCGTGGTGCCACCGAAAAAGGCGACATACGGGGCATCGAGCGTGCGTTTCGGCCCGCGAAAGAGAATTTTGGACGTACCGTATCGGCACGGCAAATAGTCGAGGCCCCCCGGCCCCAATGTATCAAAGCTCATGATACCCACTCATCAGTTAGTCACCCATGTGCACTATCTCACGCCCCCCTTTACCAAAGGCTAATGGATGATGGCATTTTCGTGGCGCGGGCAGCCTTGCCCCGCCCGGCTGGCTGACACTATGCTGCGTGGCGACACCAAAGGGGCAGGACATGGACATCAAATCGGTCGGTATCGTCGGGGCCGGACAAATGGGCAACGGCATCGCCCATGTCATGGCACTTGCCGGATATGACGTGATGCTGAACGACGTGTCGGATGACGCGCTGAGCGCGGCACTGGCGACCGTGGATCGCAACCTCGAACGTCAGGTGTCGCGCGGCAAGATCGAAGCGGGCGCCAAGGCCGACGCGCTGGGGCGCATCACGACCACGCGAACACTCACCGACCTGGGCGCCGCAGACCTGATCATCGAGGCCGCCACCGAACGTGAGACGGTCAAGCAGGCCATCTTCGAGGATCTGCTGCCGCATCTGCAACCGCATACGATCCTGACGTCCAACACGTCGTCGATCTCGATCACACGGCTGGCGAGCCGGACGGACCGCCCGGAAAAGTTCATGGGGTTTCATTTCATGAACCCGGTGCCGGTGATGCAACTGGTCGAGTTGATCCGGGGCATCGCCACGGATGCGGAGACGTTTCAGGCCTGCAAGGCGGTCGTCGACAAGCTGGGCAAGACCGCCGCCACGGCCGAGGATTTTCCGGCGTTCATCGTCAACCGAATCCTAATGCCGATGATCAACGAGGCGGTCTACACGCTTTATGAAGGTGTGGGATCGGTGGAGTCGATCGACAGCTCGATGAAATTGGGGGCAAACCATCCGATGGGGCCGCTGGAGCTTGCAGACTTCATCGGTCTCGACACGTGCCTTGCGATCATGAACGTGCTGCACGACGGCCTGGCGGACACCAAATACCGGCCCTGCCCGCTGCTCACCAAATATGTCGAGGCAGGCTGGCTGGGGCGGAAGTCGGATCGCGGGTTCTATGATTACCGGGGCGAGACGCCCGTGCCCACACGGTAACGGTTTCCGACACGGAAACCGGCAGGAAATCGACGCGATTTCCGGCGCAGATGTCCCCGTTTTCCGCGTCGGAAAACCGCCGGATTTTGTGTCAAAATCCGGCTAGTCCTTGAGCGCCAACGTATGATCCCGCAGCCAGGCCATGAAGCCGCGCGGATCATCTTTCCAACCGGTGACAAAGTCCTGATTCAGCGGATGGCCGACGATCGGACCTTGCGGCTTGTTCAGCGCGTGCACAATCTCGTGCAGCAGCAGGCCCTGCCGGATCATCGGCGACACCCTGTTGGCGATCTGATAGGCGCGGCTGTTCTGGCCGGGGAACTTCATCGGCAGGACCGTCGCACCCGACCGGCGGATGAGCTGCGCGGTGAAGACGTTCCACTCGCCCTCAATCGCGGGCCCCCACCAGGTCTCGGACGCCGCAACGACGCCCGATGGAAACAGGGCCACGACCCCACCGTCCTTGAGGTGTTGCATCGCCTTGGCGCGCATCTCGACACCCTTGCGTTGCGCGTCGGGATCATGCGGGAACGGGACCGGGATCATGTAGCTGCCCGCGACCTCGTCAATCGCGGTCAGCAGCGACCGCGTCAGGATGCGGTAATCGGGCCGCACACGGCCGATCAGATCGGCAAAGATCATGCCATCCACCATCCCGTGGGGATGGTTGGCGACGACGATCACCGGTCCGGTCTTGGGGATACGATCCAGCTGCGCCTGCGGCGTCGTCAGCGCGATCCCCATCACATCCAGGCACGCCCGCCAGAACGCCTGGCCCGACGGCGCGCCCTTGCGTTCGAATTTGCGGATCAGACGCAGGATGGTCAGCTTGCCGGTGAAGGCTTCCATCACACGGATAAAGCTCGCCTTCCACGGATCCTTGAAGGTCGAGGCGTAGGACAAACTGCGGCGGTCGTATTTCTGAAACGACACCGTCTCGGGTTTTGCCAGTTTGCCAGCGTTTTGTGTGCTGTCCACCAAAGCGGTCGTACCTCGTTGCCGTTTTCCGGCCCGTCGTCCTCAGGCCTCTTCCCCGAATTTGTCCGCCACCAGCGCCTGCAGCGCATCGGCCAGCGCATCCGCGTCAGGGCCAGACGTTTCAACGTCAATAAAACTTCCCATCGGCGCTGCCAACATCAAAAGCCCCATAATGCTGTCGCCTGAGGCCGACATGCCATCCTTGCGAACATCGGCGCGCGCGTCAAAGCCTTCGACCACCTCGACGAGTTTGGCCGACGCGCGCGCATGCAGGCCTTTGATATTCACGATTTCCAACGTACGGGTGGGCATGGTTTATGTGTCTGCGCTGATATTCTGGCTGTCGATATACTTCTTGCCCGCATCCAAGGCCGCGCGCACGGCGGCACTTACGTCAAGTTGACGGCTCTTGGCCAGCTTAATCAGCATCGGCAGGTTCGCCCCGTAGAGAATCCGCCGATTGGTGGGACGGCACGCCAACAGGCTGAGATTTGAGGGCGAACCACCGAACAGATCGGTCACCACCACAACGCCATCGCCTGTGTCGACAGCATCGGCGGCAGCGCAAATCTCCGCCTCCTTGGCGGTGCGGTCGTGATCGGGTTCGATGGCGATGGCGTGGATGCCGGGCTGCCGTCCCACCACATGCTCGATCGCCTTGAGGTATTCGCCCGCGAGCCCGCCATGTGCCACGATCACAACTCCGATCACACCGGGGCCTCTTTGCGTTGACTGCGATCCAATTCGCGATGGCGAATAGACACCTGCCAGCCGGCATCCGCAAGAGCCTGCGCCAGGGTTTCAGCCATCGCGACCGAGCGGTGTTGCCCGCCGGTACAGCCGAATGCGACCGACACGTGTGACTTGCCCTCTTCGAGGTAGGCGGGCAGCAACCACAGGATCATCTCGCGCACCTGTGCGGCAAACGTATCCGCGCGCGGGTCGGTGGCGATGTAGGCCTGAACCTCCGCAGCCTGCCCGGTCGCCGCGCGCAAGGCAGGCACCCAGTAGGGGTTTTTGAGAAAGCGGCAGTCGAACACCATATCGACCGACCGCGGCAGGCCGCGCTTGTAGCTGAAGCTTTGGACCGAAACGGCCAGCTGCGACTGGTCCCCGGGGGAAAACCAGTGTTCGACCTCACTGCGCAGCTGGTGCACGTTCAGGTCCGTCGTGTCGATCAGCACATCGGCCTGGGCCCGCAGCGGCGCGAGCAATTCCTTTTCGCGCTGAATGCCAGCCTCCACCCGGTCCGTGGCGGCCAGCGGGTGGCGGCGTCGGGTCTCGGAAAACCGGTTCAGCAGGATGTCTGTGGCGCAATCCAGATAGAGCAATTCGGGCGTCAATTCCGGTGTCGTCGCGATCAGCCCCAGCGCGTCGGTCACGCCCGCCACGGAGAAATCGCGCGTCCGCGGGTCAATGCCAAGGGCGAGCGGCTTGGTGGCCTCGGGGTCGTCCAGCAGCGCGTGGACCAGGCGCAAGGGCATGTTGTCGATGGCCTCGTACCCCAAATCCTCTAGCACCCGGATCGCGCTGGTCCGTCCGGCCCCGGCGGGGCCCGTGACCAGCACGACGCGGCGCGCTTTGGCGTGGGGTTCGGTCATTCCGGCTCGCTCCTTCCGGACAGGAGATATTGCGCGATGGCAGCAGGCCAAGCTGGGCTCTCAACTTTGTGCAAGCAGGGCACGTCCGTGTCCAGCACTTTGATGCTGCGGCGCGGCGGAAGCCGCTGCGTCTCGACCTGGTCGAGGTCCACCGCGAGGACGATCGGAGACGGTGCTGCATCGGCACGAAGCAGTCCGACACCGCGCGCTTCGATCAAGCCCTCGATCATGTTGGGGGCCCGCCCCCACAGCGCGCCGTTGTCATGGTAAAGGTCCGTCTGATCGTCCGCGATCAGTGTCGCACCAAGATGCATCAGTTGGAGCGCAAGACTGGATTTACCGCTGCACGACGCGCCCCGGATCAGCACACCGCGCGAACCGAAGGCCACAGCACTTGCGTGCACGCGCATCATGGCGCGTCAGACCGGCAGGCCCACGACGAAACGGGCGCCCAGCGGCTCGGACGTGACATCGGCATCGGTCGGGCGGATGTTCTCGGCCCAGATCACGCCGCCATGCGCCTCGACAATCTGTTTGGAAATCGCCAGACCGAGGCCGGAATTGTTGCCGAAATGCTCTTCGGGGCGTTGCGAGTAAAACCGCTTAAAGATCTTGGTGAGCGCCTGATCGGGGATGCCGGGGCCGGTATCTTCGACCACGACCAGGACGCGGTTTTCACGCTTGCGGGCCCAGACGCGGATCGCGTCGCCGTCCTCGCAGAACGAGATTGCGTTGGTGATCAGGTTGACAAACACCTGCGCCAGGCGCGCCTCGAGCCCGTGCACCTGAACCGGCTGCGCTGGCAGATCAGTGATGAACTCGATGCCCTTGCCGCGGGCGTCCTCGCCCAGGTATTGCGACAGGTTGTCGAGCATTTGCAGCAGGTTGAACGCCTCTTCTTCCTCTTTGACCAGTTCGCTGTCGAGCCGGGACGCATTCGAGATGTCGCTGACCAGACGGTCCAGCCGCCGCACGTCGTGTTCGATGACGTCCAGCAGTTTTTCACGCTGATCATCCCGCTTGACCATGCGCAGCGTCCCGACAGCGGACCGCAGCGAGGCCAGCGGGTTCTTGATTTCGTGCGCCACGTCGGCCGCGAACTGTTCGTTGCCATCAATGCGGTTGTAAAGGGCCGAAATCATGCCGCGCAGTGCGCCTGACAGCCGACCGATCTCGTCCGGTCGGGCCGTGAGGTCCGGAATGCGAATGCGACCGGGATTGACCTTGCGGGCGTTTTTGTCACGGCCCAGTTCGGCTGCGGCGGCCAGGTCGGCAAGCGGGTTGGCGATTGTCGAGGCCAGCACAAGGCTGAGCCCGATGGACACAAGCGTCGCGATCACGAACATCTGCAGCACGCGTTCCCGCTCACCGCGCACCAATGTGTCGATCTCGCCCGAGGCACTCGTGAGCGCGACGGCACCGATTGCGGTCCCCGCCTGCTCGACCGGTGTCACAATGGCAAAGAGCTGATCACCGCCGGCATTGGTGACATTGCCCACCTGGGTCTCACCGGTAAGGCTGGCCGCGACGAGGCCGCGCAACTGCTCTTCGACCGGGATTTGGGTTTCAGCGCTCGTGGTGGAGAACGGCCGCGACATCATGGACCAGAGCCAGGTCAAACCGTCGGTCAGCACCGCCTTGCCGCGTTCCGCGCCCGCATCGTCGCGCAAATCGAGGCTGCCGGCCGCATGGGCCGCCAAGGCCTCCGACGTGTCGAAGACATAGACATCCTTGCCGGTGCTCACATCCAGTCCCGCCAGCGTCGCCTCGAGGTCGACGCCATCGCCGCTTGACAGGTTGACGGGCGCGCCGGTCGGCAATTGCGCCTCGATCACGTCGGCGACAAGCTCCGCCTGCGCGATCACGCCGGAAATCCGTTGCACCGCAAGGCTGTCGCGGGTGGAGTTCAAGTAAAGGATGCCCGCCACAAGGACGTTGAGCGCGATCAGATTGAACGTAATGATCTTGCGCGCCAAAGGCGAGCTGCGCAGCGACACAAGGCCCCGGCGCGCGCGCGTGTCGCGCATCTCGGACGAGGCGACGCTATCGGGTGCCACCCAGTCTTCACCGAGCACCACATCGCCGTCTCGCATTGGTGGCGTGCCTGTATCTCGCACTGCGCATCCTTAGCCTGTTGTCAAAGGGCCCGGATCGGCCCTTTGCGCACACCGTTCTGGCGTGTCTTATTCTTCGTTGTAACGGTAGCCGATCCCGTACAACGTCTCAATCGCCGAGAATGTATCGTCGGCGCTGCGCATCTTTTTGCGCAGGCGCTTGATGTGGCTGTCGATGGTGCGATCATCCACATAGACCTGAT
>JBCBHM010000041.1:0-32245 GCA_038525585.1 Pseudomonadota bacterium | reverse complement strand
CCCGGTTGGGTGATCGGCCTTGTGGCGGCGGGCGGCCTTGCGGCGGCGCTGTCGACGGCGGCAGGTCTGCTCCTTGCGATCTCGTCTGCGGTCAGCCATGACCTGCTCAAGGGGCAACTCACGCCCAACATGTCGGAGAAATCCGAGCTGATGGCGGCCCGTATCTCGATGGCGGCGGCGATTGTGGTGGCTGTGATCCTGGGGCTCAACCCGCCGGGCTTTGCGGCGCAGACGGTGGCGCTGGCCTTTGGCCTGGCGGCGGCCTCGATCTTCCCGGCGCTGATGATGGGGATCTTTTCCACCCGCATCAACAACGTGGGCGCGGTTGCGGGCATGCTGGCCGGTTTGGTTGTCACACTGCTCTATATCTTCCTGCACAAGGGGTGGTTCTTTATCCCTGACACCAACGCCTTCACCGATGCCGATCCGCTGCTGGGTCCGATCAAGTCGACCTCGTTCGGTGCGATTGGTGCGATGGTCAACTTTGCGGTGGCCTACGTGGTCTCCGGCATGACCAAGGAGACCCCGGAAGAGATCAAAGCGCTGGTGCAAAGCGTGCGCATCCCGCGCGGTGCCGGTACCGCGGTCGAAGGGCACTAGGCCCCGACCTGACAAGATCAGCCCTGCCCGTGTGCGAGCGCGGGCAGGGCCTTCCCTTTCAAAGAGGCGCGCGCCCATGGCCCTTTCGGCAGCTTTGACGCAATTCCTGGCCTCCGTGCATCCCTATGACAGTCTGACCGACACGGACCTGACCGCGCTGGCGGATGTCTGCGCCGAGCAGACATTTGCCCCGGGCGACATCGTGTTTGCGGTGGGGGACAAGGCCACGACACTCTATGTCGTCGCGGCGGGCGAAATTGAGATCATCGACGAGACGGGCGTGCAGCTGTCGCTGCTGGGCCCGCGCAATTCCTTTGGTGAGCGCGCGCTGTTGCGTGGCGACACCGCCGCGCGCACGGCAACAGTCGTGGCGCCGGCGACCCTGATCGCGATCTCGTCCGCCACCTTTTATGCGCTGATCGAGGCGCATCCGGCGGTTGCGCGGTTTTTTGACCGGCGCCGCCCTGCACGGGCGGCGACGCGTGATCTGACCTCGATGCCCGTCGCGCAGCTGATGACACGCGACCCGATGACCTGCGCCTCTGACACGCCCATTCGCGCGGCGGCGGCGCTGATGCATGATGCGCATATCTCGTCGATCTGCGTGGCGGATGATGGCGATTTTCGCGGCATCGTCACGGTGCGTGACATCAACGGTCGCGTCGTGGCCCAGGGCGCCGATCCGGCGGGCCCGGTGTCCCGCATCATGACGGCGGACCCGCTCACGCTGGGGCCCACCGCGCTGGTCACGGATGTGCTGCACCTGATGATGGAGCGGGGGATTGGCCACATTCCCATCGTGGATGGCGGGGCACTGCTGGGGATCGTCACGCAGACCGATCTGACCCGCGCGCAGGCCATGTCCTCGGCCGATCTGGTGGGACGGGTGGCCAAGGCGGACGACGCCACGGCGATGGCGCAGGTCACCGCGGAAATCCCGCAGCTGCTGGTGCAACTGGTCGAGGCGGGCAACCGGCACGAAGTCATCACGCGGTTGATCACCGATATCGCCGACACCGCAACCCGGCGGCTTTTGGCGCTGGCGGAGGCACAGATGGGCCCGGCACCGGTGCCCTACCTTTGGCTCGCCTGCGGGTCCCAAGGGCGGCAAGAGCAGACGGGCGTGTCGGATCAGGACAATTGCCTGATCCTGGCCGATACGGTGACCGAGGCGGACATGGCCTATTTCGCGGCACTGGCCAAGGTCGTGAGCGACGGGCTGGATACCTGCGGTTACTTCTATTGTCCGGGCGACATGATGGCGACGAACCCGCGCTGGTGCCAGCCGCTGCGTGTCTGGCAGGACTATTTCAGGGGCTGGATCGCCAAGCCGAACCCCGAGGCGCAAATGCTGGCCTCCGTCATGTTCGACCTGCGCCCCATTGGCGGCGACGCCACGCTGTTCGAACATCTGCAGGCCGAGACGCTGCGCCTGGCCTCCAAAAACTCGATCTTCACCGCGCACATGGTGGCCAATTCGCTCAAGCATCAGCCGCCGTTGGGGTTGCTGCGCGGGCTCGCGACGATCCGGTCGGGGGAACACCGCAATCAGATCGACCTCAAGCACAATGGCGTTGTGCCCATCGTCGATCTGGGCCGCATCTACACACTGCAAGGCCGGCTGAACCCCGCCAACACACGGGCCCGGCTGGAGGCGGGGATCGCCGCCGGTGTGCTGTCCAAATCCGGCGGAGCGGACCTGCTGGATGCCTACGATCTGATCGCGACAACCCGGCTCGAACAGCAGGCCAAAGAGATCAAGGCGGGCGGCAAGCCCGACAACTACCTCGATCCCGCGACACTGTCGGATTTCGACCGCAGCCACTTGCGCGACGCCTTTGTCGTGGTCAAAACCATGCAATCCGCCGTTGGATCAGGCAAGGGAGCGTTGGGGTGATCACGTGTTTCTAGAACTTATCGCCACAGTTTTTGCCGGGATCGCCTGCGCGGGTGTTGCCATGCTCTTGAACCTCATCACCGGGCGGCGCCTGCCCAAATGGGTGATGCCGGTGGCGGCGGGGCTGGGCATGATCGGCATGACCATCTCGAACGAATACACCTGGTTCGATCGCACCGCGGAACGTCTGCCCGAAGGGGTCGAGATTGCCATGACCGTGCAAGAGCAAAGCTGGCTCCGTCCCTGGACGCAGGTGTGGCCCTACACCAAACGCTTTGCCGCCGTCGACACGGCCACGGCACGCAGCAATGAAAACCTGCCGGATCAGCGGCTTGCCGATGTGTACTTCTTTGGCCGCTGGTCGCCCGTCAATCAGGCGCCGATGCTGTTTGATTGCGCCGGTGCGCGGTCCGCCCTGCTGATCGACGGGGCGGACTTTGCCAGCGACGGCAGCGTGTCGGATGCCGACTGGCAGGCGATGCCCCGCGACGACGCGATGCTGCGGCTGGTGTGCGAGACCTGACATGTTCACGCGCCTCTCCCTGCGGTTCCGCATCTTCCTGTTCTTCTGCCTGCTGGCGCTGGGCGGGGCAGGGCTGGCCGCAGGGGCACTGGCCTTTGGCTGGTCGCGCGCGCCCGAGGCGGTGCCGGTTGCACCGTTCCTGACGGCGTTCATCCTGTTTGCCTTTCTCAACACCGGGCTCGCGGTCGCGGTCTGGCTGCTGTTCGATGAAAACGTCGCCAAGCCCATCAACCGCTTGTCCGCCAGCCTGCGATTGCAGGCCCATGGCGGTGTGGCGGGAGAGGTGAGTGCCGACACCGCCCGCTACCTCGGCGATCTGGCGCCTGCCGCCAGCGCCCTCACCCAGACGGTCAACACGTCGCTCGTGGACACGGCGGCCAAGGTGGCCCGCGAGACCCAGCGCTTGCGGGACGAGACCGAGCGGCTGACCGCCTTGCTGACCGAAATCCCCATCGCCACGATCCTGCTGAACCCCGCGCACGAGATCGTGCTTTATGACGCGCAAGCGGCTGCCGTGCTGGGCCAGATCGCGCCGCCGCGGCTCAAGGCGCCGCTGGGCGATTACTTTGACATGGCCGATGTGACTGCGGCCATGGCTGGCATGACCGAGGATGTGCACGAGGTGTCGTTCACCCTGTACAACAGCACCCGCGACATGCGTTTCGAGGCGCGGCTCAAGGCGCTGAACGACGACGGGCACATGATCTGCATCGATGCGGATACGCAGCAGGAGAGCGCGATTGCGCAGCGCCCGCTGGTCTTTGACTTTGACCTGATGAACACGTCGGAGACGCGACATGTCAGTGACATGCCGCTGTCCCAGCTGTGCTTTGTCCCGTTTGATACCGAAACCACGGGCCTTTCGGTGGAAAAGGATGCCATTGTTCAGCTGGGGGCGGTGCGCGTCCTGAACGGCCGGATTGTCGCCGGTGAAGTGATGAACACCTACGTCCATCCCGGTCGTCCCATCCCGCCCGCGTCCACCAGGATCCACCACGTGACGGATGCGGATGTGGCGGATGCGCCCGACATCGCGGAGGTCGGTCGCGCCTTTCACCACTTTGCCCGCGACGCGGTGCTGGTGGCGCACAACGCACCCTTCGACATCGGCCTGTTGCGCAAGGACGCCGCACGCATGGGCGTCGAATGGACCCATCCGGTGCTGGATACGGTGCTGCTGTCGGCGGTTGTCTTCGGCACGACCGAGGTGCACTCGCTCGACGCGCTGTGTGACCGGCTGGCGATCACGATCCCGCCCGCGCTGCGCCACACGGCCTTGGGCGACGCGACCGCGACGGCAGAAGCGCTGGTTCGGCTGTTGCCACTGCTCGAAGGCAAGGGCACGCACACCTTTGGCCAGCTGATCGAACAGACCCAACAGCACAGCCGGTTGCTGCAGGACCTGAACGTGTGACCATCACCGCCTGTGCATCACACATCTATTGACCCCATATCACGCGTGACATAACACCGATGAGGAACGCGGGCGTTGTGTAGTGGTAAGACCTTAGCCTTCCAAGCTAATGACGCGGGTTCGATTCCCGCCGCCCGCTCCAATCCCTCCGCCTTTGTCGCAGTTGACCTCCTGCGTTGGATCAGGGCATGTGCTGTCGGACAGCGATATGTCAGGAGCGCGCATGACAGATCAAAGCGCATCAGCGCCACCCCCCAACGCGGGCCAGGATGAACGCGAAAAGTCGAAGCAAATCGGCTCGTTGCGGGCGTTGTGGCCGTTTTTGCTGCCCTACACGGGGTTGATGGCGGCGGCCTTTGCAGCGCTGATCGGCACCGCCATCATATCGCTGACATTGCCGCTCGCCGTGCGGCGCGTGGTCGACAATTTCGAGGTCGCGGAAATTGCGGTGCTCGATCAGTATTTTCTGGCGGCCATCGGGATTGCGGGGCTGCTGGCGCTGGGCACCGGGCTGCGCTACGCGCTGGTCACGCGGCTGGGCGAGCGGGTGGTGGCAGATATCCGCAAGGCGGTCTTTGCCCGCGTCATCGGCCTGTCGCCGGGGTTCTACGAAAACGTGCTGACCGGTGAGGTCCTCAGCCGGATCACCACCGACACGACACTGATCCTGAGCGTCGTGGGCTCATCGATTTCGATCGCGCTGCGCAATGCGCTGATCTTTGTGGGCGGGTTGGTGTTGATGATGCTGACCTCGGCCAAGCTGACGGCGTTGGTGTTGCTGATCGTCCCTGCGGTGATCGTGCCGATCCTCGTGCTGGGGCGCAAGCTGCGGGTTTTGAGCCGCGAGAACCAGGATTGGATCGCAGCCTCATCGGGCCGCGCGTCCGAACAGCTGAGTGCTGTGCAGACGGTGCAGGCGTTCACCCATGAAGCCGCCAGCCGGGCGATGTTTTCCGACGTGACCGAAGCGAGCTATGGCTCGGCCAAGCGGCGGATTACGACGCGAGCGGCGATGACGGTGATCGTGATCTTTCTCGTGTTTTCGGGCATCGTGGGTGTGCTGTGGATCGGGGCCAATGATGTGCGCGCTGGCGCATTGACGGTGGGCACGCTGATCCAATTCGTCATCTACGCGATCATGGTGGCCGGTGCCGTCGCGGCCCTGTCCGAGATCATCGGCGAACTGCAGCGCGCTGCGGGTGCCACCGAACGGCTGGTGGAGCTGTTGCAGGCCGAGGATGCGGTGCGCGACGTGGCGCAACCGGCAGCGCTGCGGGCGCCCGTGGCAGGGCGCATCGGGTTCGAGGATGTCGCTTTCGCATACCCCTCGCGGCCCGGGCAGGCCGCTCTGGATGGTGTGACGCTGGACATAGCGCCGGGGGAGACGGTCGCCTTTGTCGGGCCGTCGGGCGCGGGCAAGACGACGATCCTGCAGCTGCTCTTGCGATTTTATGACCCGCAGGAGGGCCGCATCACGTTGGACGGCGTGGACGTCGCAGGCATGGCGCGCGAGGTGTTCCGCCAACACATCGCGCTGGTGCCGCAAGATCCGGTGATCTTTGCGACATCCGCGGCGGAAAACATCGCCTTTGGCCGGCCGGGCGCCACCGAGGCCGAGATCGAGGCCGCAGCCCGGGCCGCGGCGGCACATGAGTTTATCACCGCGCTGCCACAGGGCTACGACAGTCAATTGGGCGAACGCGGGGTCATGTTGTCGGGCGGGCAAAAACAGCGCATTGCCATTGCGCGCGCCATCCTGCGCGACGCGCCCGTGCTGCTGCTGGACGAGGCGACGAGCGCGCTGGATGCCGAAAGCGAACGCGCGGTGCAAGAGGCGGTGGACGCCATGGCCGAGGACCGCACCACGCTGATCGTCGCCCACCGTCTGGCGACGGTGAAAAAGGCGGATCGGATCATCGTGCTGGATCAGGGTCGCATTGTGGCGCAGGGCCCGCATGACCAACTGGTGGCCGAGGATGGCCTTTATGCCCGTCTGGCGCGGCTGCAATTCACCGACGGGATCGCTGCCGAGTAGGGTGCGGACGGCCTGACGGGGCTGTGACCTTAGGTCAAATCCGATGACGCGGCGTTTCATTGTGGCGCGCATCGGCGCGGCGCTTGAACCTTGCAGCATTACGCCGCATCCTACGCCTGGGGAACATGCACGCTGCGCCATACGCAAGAGCTTGGCCTGCGACGGAGGGATAGACCATGCCAATCACCGGGATCGCCGATCGCGACGCCATTCAGAACGAGATGCCGTGGGAAGAGCGGGACGTTCCCAAGACCCTTTACGGGATGCTGTCGGAGACGACGCAAAAATACCCGACCCACAAGGCGATCAGCTACCAGATCTTTTCCGCGCCGAAGTCCAAGGCTGAAACGCTCACCTGGACCGAGCTCAAGGATCGCACCACCCAATGCGCCAACATGTTTCGTGGCTTGGGCATCGGACCATCGGACGTTGTGGCCTACGTTCTGCCAAACGCGACCGAGACGGTGATCACGCTGCTGGGTGGGGCTGTTGCGGGCATCGCCAATCCGATCAACCCGTTGCTCGATGCCGAGCAGATCGGTGCGATCTTGCGCGAGACCGGGGCCAAGGCGGTGGTGACGCTGCGCGCCTTTCCCAAGACGGATGTGGCCCAAAAGACCGCCGAGGCGGTGGCCATGGCCCCCAAGGTCAAGACCGTGCTCGAGGTCGATCTGCTGGGGCATGTGTCGGGTCTGAAATCGTTCATCATCCCGCTGATCCGGCCCAAGATGCAGCAGGCGCCGGGGGTCAAATATGTCGACTTCAACGCGGAATGCTCGAAATACCCGACAACGCTCAAATTCGAGGATGTGCAAGAGGATCGTGTCGCCTGCTACTTTCACACCGGCGGCACGACAGGCATGCCCAAGGTTGCGCAGCACCGCTATTCCGGGATGGTCTACAATGGCTGGACGGCGGCGACGCTGCTCTACACCGAGCAGGATGTGATCATGTGCCCGCTGCCCCTGTTCCACGTGTTTGCCTGCCATCCGATCCTCATGGGGGCCGTGGCATCGGGGGCGCATGTCGTCTTTCCCACGCCGCAGGGCTACCGCGGCGAGGGTGTGATGGACAATTTCTGGAAGCTGGTCGAGCGGTGGAAGGTCACGTTCATCATCACCGTCCCCACAGCGATTTCGGCCAAGATGCAGCGCGCCATCGATGCGGATGTGAGCAGTGTGAAGACGGCGTTTTCCGGCTCCGCGCCGCTGCCACAGGAGCTGTTCAAACGGTTTGAAAAGGCGACCGGTGTGACCTTGGTCGAAGGGTACGGCATGACCGAGGCCACCTGCCTGGTCAGCTGCAACCCCACCCATGGCGAGAAAAAGATCGGGTCGGTCGGCATCGGCTTTCCCTACACGGACGTCAAGATCATGAAGGACACGCCCGACGGCGCCATCGAGGCGGGCGTGGACGAGGTTGGCGAGATTTGCGTGAGCAATCCGGGCGTTTGGCCGGGTAACACTTATACCGAGGCCGACAAGAACAAGGACCTGTATTACCACGACAAATACTTGCGTACGGGCGATTTGGGCCGGTTCGACACGGACGGCTATCTGTGGATCACGGGCCGCGCCAAGGATCTGATCATCCGTGGCGGCCACAATATCGACCCCGCCGAGATCGAAGAGGCCCTGCTGGGCCACGAGGCTGTCGCCTTTGCGGGCGCCATCGGCCAGCCGGACAAGCATTCCGGCGAGGTGCCCTGCGCCTATGTGGAGCTGGTGGCGGGCGCGTCGGTCACACCGGACGAGCTGATGGCCTTCTGCGCAGACCATGTGCACGAACGGGCGGCACAGCCCAAGCATATGACCGTGATGGACGAGCTGCCCAAGACCGCCGTCGGCAAGGTGTTCAAACCGGACCTGCGCAAGGAAGCGATCACGCGGGTCTACAACGCCGCGCTGATCAAAGCGGAGTTGCCCGCACGTGTCGTGTCGGTCGTGGATGACAAGACGCGCGGGCTGGTGGCGCAGGTCGATGCCAATGGCGCGGGCGAGGACGCGATCCAGACCGTGCTGGGTGACTTTGTCCGGCCCTGGGAAATGGGTGCGGCGGCCGTGGCGGCAGAGTGATGTGCCCGGTGCGGT
Source organism: Pseudomonadota bacterium (assembly GCA_038525585.1). Taxonomy (GTDB): domain Bacteria; phylum Pseudomonadota; class Alphaproteobacteria; order Rhodobacterales; family Rhodobacteraceae; genus Tateyamaria. The sequence goes on along the minus strand of JBCBHM010000041.1, from coordinate 23,686 downwards.
GCTAACGGGATCGTGACCGCACATGCCGCGCGCGCCGCGCTACGCTGCGCGGCACGTCTTGCGGAGGATCCACATGCCCAAATCCAAGAAGCGCACGCGCGCGGCACCACGCGCCAAACAGGCAAGCGCCATATCGCGCCGGTCGGCACTGGGCGGCGGTGCCGCGGGATCGGCCCTCGTGCTGGGGGGCGGCTTCTGGGGCGTCTCGTCATTCCGCACCTATGCGGCTGAACATGACCTCAGCCGCGTGGGGCAGGGGGCGCCTGCGATCGTGCAGGTGCACGACCCGCAATGCCCGACCTGTACGGCGCTGCAGAAACAGACGCGGCGCGCGCTGAGGGATTTCGACGGGTGCGGGCTGACCTACCTGGTGGCGGATATCAAGACGCCCGAAGGCGCGGCCTTTGCCCGGCGGTATAACGCGCCGCATGTGACGCTGCTGCTGTTTGATGGCGCGGGCGATTTGAAACGCACCGTGCGCGGGCTGCATGACAGCCCGCACCTGGCCGAGGTGTTTGCCGCGCACAAGGCGGCGTTGGCCTAGCCGCGCAGATCCATCAGCGCGGACCGGATTTTCGAGTTGGTCAGGCTGGGGTTCGCGGCCTTGAAGCAATCCACGACCTTGCGCCGCTCGCTTTGCGGCAAACGTTCGCCCGGCGTCGCGTTGGCGGGCATGCAGTCGATGAACTGCGCCTCGGTGATCCCCAGCGCATTGGCGGCTGCGGCCCGGTGTGCGGGATCCTGGGCCTGGGCGGCGAGGGGAACGAAAAACGTGGCGATGATCGTGAGGGACGTCAAAGTGCGGAGCATGCTGCACCTCCTGTTGTTGTGACAGGGGTGTTACGTTGAGCGACACGATTTCCGGCGCGGAAATCGGCAGGAAACCGAAACGGTTTCCGGTTCAGGCTCAACCGATGGTCTGTGCGGTTTTCCGTGTCGGAAAACAGCCGGACTTTGACGTCAAAGTCCGTCAGTTCCCGCCACTTTCCATCTTGCGGTTGGCGATGACATCCTCGAGCCAGCCCAGTTTCATCTCCGGCACCGAGCTGAGCAGCAGATCGGTGTAGTCGTCAAAGGGCGGGCTGAGCACGTCGGATTTGGTGCCATAGCGCTGCACGCGGCCCTGATACATCACCGCGATGCTGTCGGCGATGGCTTTGACGGTCGCAAGATCGTGCGTGATGAAGAGATATGCGACATCCTCGACCTTTTGCAGCTCCAGCAGCAGCTTGAGGATCCCGTCCGCCACCAGCGGGTCCAGGGCCGAGGTCACTTCGTCACAGATGATCAGCTTGGGCTTGGCGGCGAGCGCCCGGGCGATGCACACCCGCTGTTTCTGGCCACCAGAAAGCTCTGCGGGATAGCGATCCTGAAACCCGGTGCCAAGCTCGATCTCGTCCAGCAACTCCTGAATGCGCCTCTGCTTTTCCGCGCCCTTGAGGCCGAAGTAAAACTCGAGCGGACGCCCGATGATCGTGCCCACGGTCTGACGGGGGTTCATGGCCGTGTCGGCCATCTGGTAGATCATCTGCAGCTCGCGCAGATCCTCGCGCGGGCGGCTCGGTTGGTCGGGGGTGAGCGTGCGGCCCGCGAATGTGATGCTGCCCGCCCGGGGCGGCAAGAGGCCCGTGATCACGCGCGCGAGGGTGGATTTGCCCGACCCGCTTTCGCCCACCACGGCCAAGGTCTGGCCCGGGCTGACCTCGACACTGACATTGTGCAACACGTCGAAACCGGTGCCCTTGTACCGCGCGGTGATGTTTTCGACGCGCAGCACCGGCGCGGTCGGTTGCTTTTCCGCGTGCGTGATCGAGCGTACGGACACGAGGGCCTGTGTGTAATCCTCTTGCGGTGCGTTGATAATCTGATCGGTGGTGCCGTATTCGACCATCTCGCCGTGACGCAGTACCATGATATGGTCGCTGACCTGCGCCACCACGGCAAGGTCGTGGGTGATGTAGAGGGCGGCGACACCGGTGTCGCGGATCGCGTCCTTGATCGCCTTGAGCACGTCGATCTGGGTGGTGACGTCGAGCGCCGTGGTCGGTTCGTCAAAGACCACGAGGTCGGGTTCGGGGCAGAGCGCGAGCGCTGTCATGCAGCGCTGCAATTGGCCACCCGAGACCTGGTGCGGATAGCGGGAGCCGATCCTTGAAGGATCGGGCAAGCCCAACTTTTGAAAAAGTTGGATGGCGCGGGCTTCGGCCTCTTTCCTGGTGAACTTGCCCTGGCCCACGGCGGCCTCGACCACCTGTTCCATGATCTGATTGGCGGGGTTGAACGACGCGGCGGCGGATTGGGAGACGTAGGTGACCTCGGCCCCGCGCAGCTTGCGGATGTCCTTGAGCGGGGCCTGGCGGACGTCGCGGCCATTGACCTCGACCGTGCCGCCCGTCAGCGTCACTCCACCGCGCCCGTAGGCCATGGTGGCGAGACCGATGGTGGATTTGCCCGCGCCGCTTTCGCCGATCAGGCCCAGGACCTTGCCCGGTGCGAGGTCGAAATCGACGCCGTGCACGATCTCGATATCGTGGGGTTTTTCGCCGGGCGGATAAACGGTTGCGCCGATCTTGAGGCCGCGGACCTTGAGCAGGGGGTCGGTCATGAGTGCGGATCCCCGGGGGCGCTGCCCCCGGACCCCCGGAGTATTTGGAAAGAGAAGAAGCAGGGGTAAATCATCATCCGCGCCCTCCTTTGAGTGAGGTGGTGCGGTTGAGGATCCAGTCGGCGACGAGGTTCACGCTGATCGCGAGCGTGGCGATGGCGACGGCGGGGTAGAGGGCTGCACCGATGCCGAAATTGATCCCCTCCTTGTTCTCCTTCACGATGCCGCCCCAGTCCGCGAGCGGGGGTTGAACGCCGATGCCGAGGAACGAGAGCGTGGAGATGAAGAGCACCATGAAGATGAAGCGCAGGCCCATTTCGGCGACCAGCGGCGACAGGGCATTTGGCAGGATCTCGCGGAAGATGATCCATGTGATCTTTTCGCCGCGCAGGCGCGCCGCCTCAACATAGTCCATCACCGAGATGTCGACGGCGACGGCACGGGCGATGCGGTAGACGCGCGTGCTGTCGAGAAGGCCCATGATCACGATGAGCGTGACCACCGTCGCCTCGATACTGCTGAGGATGACGAGGGCGAGGATGAGCGATGGGATCGACATAAAGAGATCGACCAGGCGGCTCATGATCTGGTCGATCCAGCCGCCGTTCACGGCAGCGACAAAGCCCAGCACGGACCCGGTGGTGAAGCTGAGGATCGTGGCGGCGGTGGCGATGAAGATCGTGGTCTGCCCGCCGAAGATGATGCGTGTGAGCAGGTCGCGCCCGATCTGGTCGGTGCCGAGCCAGAATTCGGATGACGACGGCTCCCACACGTCGCCGACGGTTTCGGCCATGCCATAGGGGGCGATCCAGGCGGCGAAGATCGCCGTGAGGAAGTAGGCGACGGTGATGATGAGGCCAATGGCGGCCGACAGGGGGAGGTTTTTCAGCATGGCTTGGTGCCTTCGGCGCTCGGAAGGGCGGCTGGGATGGCGCTTGGAATGGCCACCGGGTGCCTCCCCGCGCCTTTGCTTTGCAAAGACGCTTGGTCGCACGCGTCGAATTTGTTCTGTGAAAAATTCAACGTATTCACTTGGGATGCCTCAATCTCGGGTTGGCGAGGATCGACACAACGTCGGCCACGATGTTGAGGATGATGTAGACGGCGGCGAAGATCACGCCGCAGGCGAGCACAACGGGGACGTCGCGTTTGACGACCGCGTCCACCAGGTATTGGCCCATGCCGGGATAGGCAAAGACAACCTCGACCACCACCACGCCCACGACCAGGTAGGCGAGGTTGATCATCACCACATTCACGATCGGTGCGATCGCGTTGGGAAAGGCGTGACGGTAGATGACGGCGAAGGTCGTGAGGCCCTTGAGCTCTGCCGTCTCGATATAGGCCGATTGCATCACGTTCAGGATCGCGGCCCGGGTCATGCGCATCATATGCGCCAGCACCACCAGCGTCAGTACCGCCACGGGTAGGGAGATGGCGTGCAGCTGTTCCAGCAGCGACATGCCGGGCGAGATCGAGGCAAAGGACGGCGCCCAGAAAAGCTGCACGGCAAAGAAGAAGACGAGGATATAGGCGATCATGAACTCGGGCAGCGAGATCGAGGCGAGTGTCACGCCCGAGATCAGCTTGTCCGGCCACCGGTTCTGGTAGCGCACCGCAATGAGCCCCAGCAGGATCGCCAGCGGGACCGAGATGATGGCGGCCCAGAAGGCCAGGAACAGTGTGGCGCTCATGCGCCTGGAAATCTGGTCGGCGATGGGCAACTGATTGGTGAGCGCATTGCCCAGGTCCCCCGTCACGATACCGCCCAGCCACTCGACATAGCGGGTGAGCGCAGGGCGGTTCAGCCCCATCTCCTCGCGCAGGTTGGCGAGGCTTTCGGGGGTCGCGGACTGGCCGAGGATGGCCTGTGCGGCGTCGCCGGGCAACACCTCGGTCAGGCCAAAGAGCAGGGCGGAGGCGGCCAGGAGCAGCACGAGGCCGAGGGCCAACCGCTCGAGTGTCAATTTCAGAATGGGATGCATGAATACGCTCGTGCCCTTGCCTGAGATGCAGGGCCGCTGGGACGTTTATGATCTGTCGGTGCCATAACGAAAAACCGCGCCTCGGGGGGCCGGGGCGCGGTTCGAAAACGGTCTCTTACGCTTTCCAGGTCTTCTTGAAGGCGTACCAGTTCATTTGCGGGCCGTTGGGATCGCTTTCCCAGCCCTGCACGTTGGTCGACACCGCATCGACGAAGTCGTTGAACATGGGCACCATCAGGCCGCCCTCTTCGTTCAGCATGCGGCCCATCTTGGAGTAGATCTCCTTGCGCTTGGCTTCGTCCAGCTCGGCGCGTGCTTCGAGCAGCATCGCGTCGAACTCGGGCCGTTTCCAGCGCGTGTCGTTCCAGTCCGCGGTGGACAGGTAGGCCGTGGTGTACATCTGGTCCTGCACCGGACGCCCGCCCCAGTAGGAGCAGCAGAAGGGCTGCACGTTCCACACTTCGGACCAGTAGCCGTCGTTGGGTTCCCGCTTGATTTCCAGCGGGATACCCGCCGCCTGGCAGGATTGCTGGAAGAGGGCGGCAGCATCCACGGCACCGGGGAAGGCGCCATCCGCCGTGCGCAGGATGATGGGCGAGCCGTCATGGCCGGATTTGGCGTAGTGCTCGCGCGCCAGATCGAGGTTGAATTCCCGCTGCGGGATCGTGTCGTCAAAAAGCGGGTAGGCCGCGTTGATCGGCATGTCGTTCCCGATGGAGCCATAGCCCTGCAGGATCTTTTCGACCATCTCCTCGCGGTTGAGCGCGTATTTCAGCGCCAGACGCAGATCGTTGTTGTCAAAGGGGGCGGTGTCGATATGCGCGATGAACACGTAGTGACCGCGCCCGGCGGTCGACAGCACATCGACATTGGGCGCGCGGTCGAGCAGTTTGGCGATCTTGGGCTCGACCCGGTTGATCGTGTCGACCTGACCGGATTGCAGGGCCGCGGTGCGGGCCGTTGCGTCGTTCAGGACGATGACTTCGACCTGGTCGTAGTGGGCCGTCTGGGTCTGGTCGCCGCCCCAGTAGTTGGGGTTACGCTTGGCCATCATGCGCACGCCGGGATCGTCGGTTTCGAGGATATAGGCCCCGGTACCGATGGCCGCGGTGGGGTCGTCAAAGCCGCCGCCGGGCTGAATCATCAGGTGATAGTCGGCCATGAGGTAGGGCAGGTCGGCATTGCCGACGCCCAGGGTTACCTCGAACACGTCACCATCCGTGCGCATGCTTTCGATGCCCTGCACGATGCCGAGCGCGCCGGACTTGGAGTCCTCGTTCGAATGACGCTCCATCGTTTTCATGACGTCGTCGGCGGTCACGGCCTGACCGTTGGAGAATGCGATGCCCTGGCGGATCTTGAAGCGCCATGTCTTGGCGTCCGAGGTCCCTTCCCAGCTTTCGGCGACCAGACCGGACAGCGAGCCATCGGCTTCGACCTCGACGAGGCCTTCGCCCCAGAGCTGGCCACCGGCGATCGGCACATCGGAGGCCCATGTGGCGGGGTCCTGGCTGTTGGTGCTTTCGCCGCCCTGCACGCCCATCTTGAACGTGCCGCCAGCGACCGGCGTCGCGGCGCGGGCTGCGTTGGCCAGCAGGGTGGAGGCGGCCGCGGCCGTGAGGCCCAGTGCGGCGGCTTTGCCCATGAAATCGCGGCGCGTCATCGTGCCGGCCACAACGCGTGCGGATAGGCCTTCGAGTTCTTTCGACATAAGTGATCTCCCGGTTGATCTGATGGCGGCCTCATTTGCGGGCAGCCTTTGGTCCCGTGCTCAAGGGTAAGGATTTGACCCCGGCCCGCAAGGGGTAATGACAGCAGGTGACAGGACGGTGACGATCAAAGCATGTCGCGTGGGATGCGATCGCTGACATCCCGGGCATAGATTTCCACGTCATTCTCGTAGGCCTCGATCCGGGCGGAGAGGTGGAAATGCGTCGCATCGGACCACATCTCGCACCGCGCCTCGGTGCGCAGGGCGATGCCGTCGCGTTCCAGCTCATCGGTCCAGTGGCAAGTGCCGCGCGCGCTGAGCGGGTCGTCGGGGTGAATGTCCCAGCGCTCGCGCGCGACAGAGCCGTTCACCAGCTCGTGGTCCAGATCGCGGACCTTGCCGAAATCATCTTCGGTGATCAGCGTGGTGAGGCCGGTGACCATATCCGTTTCCTGACGGCGGACGTGATGTTCGGGCCGGATCTCCTCGACCTGCCAGGGGTCTGCCATCTCGGGCGCGGGAAAGGTCCAACTGTCGGTGCTGTCGGTGTGTTGCAGCGACAGAGACCCTGCAAGCAGTGTCAGAGTGCCCGCCTGTGGCGCCGGCCAGATCAGGGGCCAGTAGGCGTTGGAGAGGGACAGGCGCAGCGTGTGACCCGCGGGCACCGTATAGGCGATGTGGTCCAGATCCAGTCGGATGTCTTCGTGCTGACCGGGCACGAGCGGGCGGCCCAGATGCCGGGCGAGGTTGAGAACACCATAGGTGATCCGCGTGCTCGCCCCATCCGGATGCACATGGCACAGACGCACGGCGAGGTTGGCCAGCGGCGTGTCGGAGGCGAGGGTGAGCCGGACGGCGGGCGCGTCGACGATGCGCAGGTCACGCGCCACAGGCGCACTGTCGAAACAGAGGCCCATGGCGTCGTCGCGCCGTTGATCGCCGGGCATTTCGGGGCCCAGCCAAATGGCGCAGTATTCTCCGGCTTCCGCACCGGTGTCTTGCGGCGCGCGCAGCGTTTTTTGAAAGCCGCCGTCATCCGTGCTGGACAGGCCCGCCTCGCTGAGGTGGAAGTGCTGTGGCGTCGTCTTGGGATCGGCCAGCCAGCGTCCGGGCCGGTCGGCGCACCACGTGGCCGGGCGCACCCCGTCCATCTGGTAGACGCGCAGGTCAGGGTCACCCTCGACACCGGTGTCGATGCCCTTGAGCCAATGATCCCACCAGCGGAGCGCCTCCTGCAGAAAGCCGATGCGCGGCTCGGGCACGGCGAAATGCGGATACTTATGGACCCATGGCCCGATGATGCCCTTGGCGCCGGGCAAATTTTGCAAAATTTGCGGCACCGCGTTCTTGTAGGCATCGCCCCAGCCCCCGACCGCCAGCACCTTGGCCTTGATCGCGGCATAGTCCTCGCAGACGGAGCCGTGCCGCCAATAGGCGTCGCGGCTTTGGTGGCGCAGCCACGTGCTGGGCAAAAACGGCTCGGCTTCGAGCCGCTGCAGCCACATCTCGCGCCAGTCCGCGCGCAAGGAAGGGTCGGGCGCGCGGGACGAATAGCTCCACATCGTGGCGCCCCAGCCCAGGTTTTCGTTCAGCAGGCAGCCGCCCTTGTAATGGATGTCGTCGGCAAATCGGTCGACGGTCGAGCAGAGCGTGATGACGGCCTTGAGCGCTTCAGGCGCCAGCGCGGCCACTTGCAACCCGTTAAATCCGCCCCAGCTGATCCCCATCATGCCCACGGCGCCGCTGCACCAGGGCTGCGCGGCAGCCCAGCGGATCACCTCGACAGCGTCTTCAAGCTCTTGCTGGGTATACTCATCCTCCATCAGCCCTTGGCTGTCGCCATTGCCGCGGATGTCCACACGTAGGCAGGCATAGCCGCGCTGCGCAAAGTAGGGGTGCGTGAGCGCGTCGCGGGCGCAGGTGCCGTCGCGTTTGCGATAGGGCAGGTATTCGAGGATCAGCGGGACGGGATCATCCGCGGCATCCACCGGCTTCCACAGCCGTGCAGACAGGCGGATGCCATCGGACAGGACAATGCCGATATCCGGATGCTCTTCGATCGTGCGCCGGGTGTTTTGCATGGCGTGCACCGTTTCCGGCGCTGGCTTGTATGTCAACTGTCGGAGGGGGCGCTGGCCCCCGCCCTTCGGGCCCCACCGAGTATTTTCAAAGAGAAGAAGATCAGGATTTGTGGGCGATCAGCAGGTCCATGACATTGGTGCCGGTGGGGCCGGTTTTGATCAGCGCGCCGCGCGCCGCGAGCCAGGGATAGGCGTCGGCGGTGGCGAGAGCCTGCGCGCCGGTGGCGTCCCACGTGCTGCCGTCGATCAGGGCGCCAGCAGCGTCGGTCGGGCCATCGGTGCCGTCGGTGCCCGCAACGAGGATCCGGAGGCCGGGCACACCCGCGATCTCGCGCGCCAGGGCAACGCCGAGCGCCATGTTGCGCCCGCCACGCCCTGGTTTCTCTGGCAGGGTGACCACCGGTTCCCCGCCGAAGATATAGAAGCCTGCCGGACCATCCCGCAGCGTCTGGCCGAGCCTGGGGGCCAGGGCGGTGACGTTGTCGTAGAGCGTTTCGTCATTCACAATGACCGGTCCTGCGGTGGCGGATGCAGCGGCAGCGCGGGCAATGGCGTTGCTGGCCACGATCCGCGAGACGTGGGCGAACGGTGCACCGTTCGGTGCCGCGCCGATGCCCGAGCCGATCACGTCGAGCCCGTCCCCTTCGACATCCGACAGGGCGAGGGTGGTCACGCAGGCCCCGCCAAAACGCGCCAGCAGCTTGCCACCCTTGATCAGAGACCGGCCCCGGCGGTGGGCGTTCAGCGCGGCGATGGTGGCGCCGGAGGCGAGTTGCGCCGCTGTCTCCGACTGCAGTGTCTCCAGTGTCATGCCGTCAGGCAGCGCCTCGCATAATGAGGACGCACCGCCCGACACAAGCATCAGAAGATGCGCATCGGTGCCACACTGCGCGACCCTATCCTGCAAGGCGGCACCGGCGCGGAGCGACGCGGCATCTGGCACGGGATGGGCGGCCTCGATCAGCGTCGCATGGGCGGGGGCGTCTGCGGCGTGATCATACTTTGTAACGATCAGTGCCGGGCATGCGGGCCACATCGCGCAGGCTGGTCGCGCCATCGCGACGGCGGCCTTGCCCACGGCGATGATGCAATCAGGTGCGGGGATCGGCGCGTGTTCCAGCGCGCGCTGCACGGCCATGTCGCCCCGTACGGCATCCACACCAGCCTGCCACACTGCCAAAAGATCGGGTTTCATATTGTCCAGCCTCTGCGCGTATGAGTGGAAATTGCACCAGCGGTGCCACAAGACCTGCCCTTGAACTCAGGAAATTGTGACCCAGCGGCAAAAAGACTCTAGCCCTTGATTCGTGATTCGCGTATCACTCTACGCATAAGAATGGTCAGCACGGCGAACAAGCCGGCGGCGCGTATATCGGAAAGGGCGGTTGGGTAAGCCGTTCAGAGGCAAGAGTGGTGGTGTCATGAAGGCGATTGATTTCGTCGTCCGCGATGGTGCGGGCGCATTGCAGCGTGGTGTGGTTCCGGCAGATGGGGGTGCGTCTGTCGCTCTGACCAGCGGTCAGGAAATCTCGTTCAACCTCCGGCAGACAGATCTGGCAAGCCAGCAGCGGGTGGGCGATGATCTGATCCTGACGCTGGTGGATGGTCGCACGATCACCCTGGAAAACTATTTCAACGACGTGGGTGCGACGAACCGGTTGTTCGTGTCGTCCGACGGGTTCCTCAACGAGGTTGCCTTTGTCGAGACCACGGATGGCGCGTTGTTTGCGCAGTTCGGCCCCACGGAGCAGTGGGGCAAGTGGAGCCCGTCGGACGACCTGATCTACCTCGGCCGGACCGAAGTGGCCCATGCGGGCACCGGAGATGAGGAGGTGTCGATGCTGGCGCCTGCGCTTTTGGGCGGCGCAAACCTGCTGGGTCTGGGTGCGGCGGGTGCGGCGGTGGTCGGCACCGCTGTTATTGTCGGCGGAGACGATACTGGCGATGGCGGCGGCACGGCCCCCGCTGACCCAACCGTGAACGATGCCGATACCACCACCGATATCGGTGGTGATGACGAAACGACCCACACCTTTACCGTCACCGGAACGGGCCAGCCCGGCGACGGTGTCGAAGTGACGGCGGGCACATCCGTCGTCGACACGACGATCGGTGAGGATGGCACCTGGGAGGTCGTGTTTGTCGGTGATGATTTCCCCGATGATGGCGATATCGAGACCACGGTGACCTTCACCCACGTGACAACGGACGAGACGACAACGCTGGACGGGCCGGGGTTCGTGATCGACACGACGGGCCCTGACGTCGCAATCACCTCCGGCACGCAAAGCGTCGGGCACGTGGTCAACGGCGAGGAGATCGCGGGTGGCGTGACGCTTGGCGGAACGGGCGAGGCCGGTGCAACGCTCGAAATCACCATAGGTGATGTGACACGTACCGTGACCGTCAGTGATACGGGCACGTGGCAGGCCACGTGGCAGGCAGGGACGCTGGCCGAGGGGGAATACGAGTCCGGTGTGACCGTCGTGGCGACGGACAGTTTTGGCAATTCCACCACGATCACCGACACGCTCGACGTGGATACGGTCGCGCGTGTGACAATCGATACCACCTCGGTCGAGGGCGACGGCACCATCAATGCCGACGAGGCGAGCGACGGCGTGACCCTGTCCGGCACGGCGCAGCCCGGATCGACGGTCGAAGTGACCTTTGGCACGACGACACAAACTGCGACCGTAGATGCCGATGGCAACTGGACCGCAGGTTTCGCCGCGACGGCGATCCCGGCCGGGGAGTATGAGGCAACGGTGACCGCAACGGCCACCGATGCCGCGGGCAACACATCGACCGCGATGGGCACGGTGCAGGTCGACACTTTGGTCAACAGCCTGGACTATACGTCCACCTCCGGCGGAAGCGACGGCGTCATCAATGCCGCCGAACACGCGAACGGAATGGTTGTCACCGGTGTGGTCGAGCCCGGCTCGACCCTGATCGTCAGCCTTGGCGATGCGACGGTGAACGCGGTCGTGGCGGCACATGGCACATGGACGGCTAACTTTGCCGCCGACCAGATCCCGACGGGCACGTATAGCGCGCAGATGATCGCGACGGCTACGGATGCGGCAGGCAACACGACATCGACCACGCAGGCCGTGAATGTCGACACCGAAGCGAGCGTTCTGACCATCGCAGGCCCGGTCGAAACCGATGATGTCATCAACGAAGACGAGGCGAGTGACGGCGTGGTGCTGTCGGGCACGGCCGATCCCGGCGCGCTGGTCAGCGTGACCATGGGGGGTGTCACCCATCAGGCGGTCGCGAATGGATCCGGCACATGGCAGGCGTTCTTTGCCGCAAACGAAGTGGCCCCGGGCACGTACGAGGCGCAGATCACCGCGACCACCACAGATGCCGCGGGCAACACCGCGACGGCGACGGACCGGGTACAGGTGGACACGCAAGTGGACAACCTGTCGGTCGATGCGGACCAGATCGAAGGGGACGGCATGATCTCGGGCACAGAACGCGCCGATGGCGTCGTTTTGACCGGCACGACCGAACCCGGATCGACCGTGATGGTCACCATGGGCAGCGAGACGGTTCAGGCGGTCGTGGACGCCAACGGCAATTGGAGCGCGCCATTCACCGCCAACCAGGTGCCGACGGGCGAAACCGTCACCGACATCACAGTGACAGCCACCGATCTTGCGGGCAACATCGCGACCGTTTCCGACACTGTCGAGGTCGACACCCTGGTCAACCAACTCACCATTCAGGATCAGGTGACCGATGACGATGTCATCAGCGGGTCCGAGGCGCGCGGGGGTATCAACCTGGGCGGTCAGGTCGAGGCGGGATCGACCGTGATGGTGGATTTCAACGGATCCGTGCTGGCTACGACTGTGGATGCCGCGGGCAACTGGTCGCTCGACATTCCGCCCTCGTCCATTCCTGCGGGCACCTATGTTGCCGAAGTGGTCGTGATGGCGACCGACGCTGTCGGCAACACCGAAACCATCACCGACATGCTTCAGATCGATACCGAAGCGCCCGATGGCCCCGTCATCGCCAGCTTTACCCGCGATGGCGACGGTATCCGCGGCATCTCGACCGAGTTGAACGAGGGCGACCTCGCCGTGGCCAAGGTGTCGGAGAGTGGCGCCGTGACGGATGTGGCGGCCTTGCAAGAGGATGTGGCGATCCTGGGCGAAACGGTGTTCCAGTTCGACCAGACGGTGCCGGATGGTTCGGACCTTGTCGTGACCTCGACGGATGCGGCGGGCAATAGCACGGGCACCTACGTGGCCTTTGACGATGAAACCGCAGGCTCCACCATCTCGCTGGGCAGCCCGGCCTTGGGCAACTACCAGATCGAACAGGTGGACCTGCAATTCGCCGAAGAGGCGAACCTGACCATAACCGAGGCGCAACTGGTCGCGCTGTCCGACAGCAGTGACACCCTGGTGGTGCACGGCGGCAGCGACGACACCGTGACCATCGCCGGTGCGACGCGGGACGGCACGACCACCGTCGACGGGCAAACCTACGATGTCTACAGCCTCGGGACCGGCACGGTGGTCCTTGACGACGAAATCAACGTCAACACCAACGTCGTCTAACGGGCTGATCAAAATAGAATTTTCACTGGGCAAGACAACAATAAAAACATAATCGAGCTTTCCAGCAAGACAAGAGGCGCGGACCGGGATCCGCAACCGCGCCCACCTCAAATGACGATAACCCGAACGGGGACGCGATGGGGCACGGACGTTTCAAGGTTGCGGTGATGTGCACCGCTCTGATCCTGCAGGCAGGGTGCGATACGGCGCTGACCGACAATCCGGTCGTGGCGAAGCTGAACACGGGCATGGATGCCCGCGTCACACCGCAGAGCGATGGCACGCAAGTGGCCGCCCTCCGGCAGACGCCCACGAAACATGACGAGACGCTGAACGCCGAAAGCGTCGTGCTGCAAAACCTGCTGGCGCGCCGGTCCGTGCTGCCTGCGGGCAGCGCCTATGACCGCGTCAGCACTGCCGTTCTGGCCGCCAATGCGCGCGCCGCGGAGACTGAGCTGCGCGCCGCCCGCCTGCGCGCCGCGGCTGCGTCAAAGAACTGGCTGCCGACGGTCGGGCCCAGTATTTCGCTCAACTCGCTTGGTGATCTCATCAGTCAGATCGTCGTGGATGCCGTGCTGTTCGACAATGGCCGCAAGAAGGGCGAGCGCGCCTTTGCCAAGGCCGATGTCGAGGTGGCCGCCGTTGCGTTGGCCGAAGACACCAATGACCGCGTCGCCACAGCACTTGGCCTGTACCTCGATGCCGCCCAGGCCCGCGAGGCTGCGGCACTGCACCGGGCGACGCTCAAGGACATGCAGCATTTCGAGTGGGTGATGTCCGAGCGGGTCAAGGGCGGCGTGTCCGACATGTCGGACCTCAACGTGATCCGTTCCAAACTGTCCGAAATCCGCGCTGCCGCTGCCGCCGCCGAAGAGGCCGAGGCGACCGCCCTGGCCGAGCTCAACGCCATGGCCATCGCCCCGCTGGGCGATGTGCGCGGCCTGCAAACGCTGTCCGTGCGCGGGGCCGAGGCGCAACCGCTTTCTGTCACCCGCGCCGAGGCCGAAAAAAGCCGCAGCATCGCCCAGGCCCGTATCGACCGCGCGAGCCAATTGCCCGGGGTGGGGGCGCAAGCCACCATCGGCGAAAATGGCGGAGCGGGGATCACGGTGGGCGGTCCGGGTCTTGGCCTCGGCACGCCCGCGCGCATCCGCGCGATCGAGGCGGCCAGCGAGGCTGCAGGCCGACAGGTCGCACAAGCCAACGAAGACGCCAACCGCACCTTGCGCCGCCTCGAAGGGGACGTGTCGGCCACCGCCCGTCAGGCGGGCGAGGCGCAGGGGCTGACCGGTGCGGCGAAAACCAACCTCGACCTGTTCCAGGCGCAATACCAGGCCGGGCAACGTCAGGTGATGGATGTTGTCGGTGTCTATGAGACGTTCGTCGCCCGGCAAGAGGCGGAGCTTTCCCTGAAATACGAGGCGTTGCGCCTGCAGGTCGAACTGGCCCGCGTTCAGGGCGTTCTGGCGGATGGAGAGCAGATTTGACGACGCAAGACGCGCCCACCCGCCGTCCGCTGTCCATGACCGTGTCGAACGGCAAGGGCACCCGCCTGACCGCCGAGCTGAAACCGCCGAAACCGGCGCGCCGACCCCTCACCGCCGGGCTGATCAAACGGACGGCCGCGCCCAAGGCCGACAACACCAACCGCCTGATGGACCGGCTCGAGGCGCGCGTGCATCTGGCGGGTGTCTATGCCGGGCTCCTTGGCGTGCAGACCGCGCGCAACGATCTGATCGAAGATCTCAAGGGGCGTCTCGACCCGCACGCCACCGACACCCAAGAGGCGCATGCGCTCGCCGCGTGCCTCAAGGCCACTGGCCTGATTGCGAAGACCCACAAGGTCGCCACGCCCGAGCCGTCGCTGTGGCCAGCGCTGGCCTACATGAAAAGCGGTCAGGTCGTGCTGGTGCTGGGGCAGGCCCGCGGGGCGGTGATCCTGTACGACAAGACATGCCCGGACAACCGGGTCGACGTACCGCTGGCGGAGTTTGCGCCATATTTCGCGGGCCGCGTGATCAAGGCCGAGGCGCCGCTGGCACAGCTTGCCGCGACGCACAAGACCGATACCCGCGCGCCACATTGGTTTTGGGGCGAGTTCCGCACCTTCAAGGGCGCATTGGGCGAGATTGCCCTTGGCTCCTTTGTCGCCAACCTGCTTGCCGTCGCGGTCGCGCTGTTTTCCTTGCAGGTCTACGACCGGGTCATTCCGCATCAAAGCCATGCGACACTCTGGGTGCTCGCCATCGGTGCGGGCCTTGCCCTGACGCTCGAGGCGCTCTTGAAAATCGCGCGGGCCCGGATGATGGATGGCGCCGGGCGCCAGATCGAGCTGCGCGTGCTACGCCTGCTGATGGACCGTATCATGGGCATGCGCTCTGACACCCGCGGGCAGGCACCGTCGATGACATTCTCGGCCATGCGCGAGTTCGGATCGGTGCGCGAGTTCTTTACCGCCTCGACCATCGGCACCATCGCCGACATCCCGTTCATCATTGTGTTCCTGCTGCTCGTCGCCTCCATCGCGGGGCCGGTCGTGTGGGTTCTGATCCTGGGTGGCGTGCTCATGATCGTGCCCGGGTTCCTGATGCAGCGCCGCATGTTGCGCCTCACCCAAGAGACCCAAGGCGCCTCGGCCAAATCGGCGCGGCTGCTGCACGAGACGATCTTTGAGGCCGACACACTCAAGACACTGCGCGGCGAAGACCGGGTGGCACGGCTTTGGGCCGAGCTGACCACGCTGAGCGCGATCAAATCGTCCGAGCAGCGTCGGCTTGCGTCCGTTCTCACCTTCTGGTCGCAGGGCGTGCAGCAACTGACCTATGTCGCTGCGGTGATCGCGGGCACCTATCTGGTGTTTGCCGGTCAGTTCACCGTGGGTTCGATCATCGCCGTGGGCATCTTGACCTCGCGCACGCTGGCGCCGCTGACGCAGCTGGCCAACACCATGGCCCGATGGGGCAATGTCAAGGCGGCTCTGGATGGGCTTGAACAGCTTGCCGCCGCACCGCAGGACGCTGATCCGGCGCGGACATATCTGCGCCGCGATGCGCTCAAGGGCCATTTCGAGATGCGCGAGGTGCAGTTCCAATATGACGAGGACGGTGCGCCGACACTCGATATTCCCGGCGTTCAGATCGCACCCGGGCAACGTGTGGCGGTCTTGGGGCCAAACGGGGCGGGCAAGTCATCGCTCCTGAAACTGCTGTCGGGTCTTTATGCGCCCACCAAGGGCCGTGTGCTGGTCGACGGGACCGAGATGGCCCAGATCGAGCCGCGCGATCTGCGTCGCCTGATTGGCTATCTCGGCCAAGATGTACGCCTGTTCACCGGCACGCTGCGCGACAATCTGAACCTCACGATGCTGGAACGCGATGACAGCCGCCTGATGGACGCGCTTGATTTCGCGGGCCTGGGCGCGTTTGTCCGCAACCACCACAAGGGCCTCGATCTTGAGATCCACGATGGGGGGCAGGGCCTGAGCATCGGGCAGCGTCAGTCCATCGGCTGGGCGCGGCTGTGGCTGCAGGATCCCAAGATCTGCCTGCTGGACGAACCGACCGCAGCGCTGGATCAACGGCTGGAGGCGACACTTGTGTCGCGGCTCGAGACATGGCTTGACGGGCGCACGGCGATCATCGCCACGCACCGGGTGCCGATCCTGTCGCTGACCACGCGGACCTTGGTGCTGAGCCAGGGTCGCATGACCGTGGATGGCCCGCGGGACGAGGTGCTGGCCCATATCGCAAGCTCCGTTCCGGTGCGGGGGCAGATCGCATGAGCCTTGCGACGCTCGATGGTCAGATGGAGGATCAGATGCGCGGACCCGCGCGGCTGATCTGGATCGTGGCAGCGGCGGTTCTGGTTTTTGTGATTTGGGCGGCGCTGGCGTGGGTCGACGAGATTGTGCGCGGTCAGGGCGAGATGATCTCGTCCTCGCGCCCGCAGATCATCCAGAACCTCGAGGGCGGCATTCTGGCCGAGCTGGCCGTGGCCGAAGGCGACGTGGTGGAACCGGGCGACGTGCTGGCCCGCCTGCAAGCGACGCAATTTCAAAGCCAGGCCGATGACCTGGCCGACCAGATCATCGCGCTGACCGTCCGCCGCCTGCGGCTCGAGGCGGAGTTGGCCGGGCAGTTCGACTTCGACGTGCCTGCCGAGCTTGCCACGCGGATGCCCGGCGTTGTCGCCTCGGAACGGGCGCTGCTGATGGCGCGACAGACGGATTTCGTGAGCCGCCGCGAGGGGGCCGAGCGGGTGCTGGACCAGGCGGCACAGGAAAAGGAGCTGCTGGAGCGGCTGCTGGACCGCCAGATCGTCGCGCTGATCGAGGTGACGCGCGCCCGCAAGGCCTGGGCCGACGCCAGGATCAAGCTGGATGAGATCATCACCCAGACCGAGCTGGAGCGGGCGCAGACCCATTCCGACACGCTCAAGGAACTGAACACCCTGCGGCAGAATTCCAAGGCGGCGCAGGACCAGCTGAACCGGACGGTGCTGACCTCTCCGGTGCGGGGGGTGGTCAACGGCCTTGCCGTCACCACCATCGGCGGCGTCGTGCGGCCGGGGGAAGAGATCCTGCAGATCATTCCGCTGGATGAGGAGCTGTTCGTCGAGGCGCAGATCCCGCCCAAAGATATCGCAGGCGTGCGGAAGGGGCAGGAGGCCACGGTCAAGCTGTCGGCCTATGATTACACCGTGTTTGGCGCCTTGAAAGGGACGGTCACGCTGGTGTCGGCGGACACGTTCAAGGATGAGCGGAAAGAGGGGGGCGACCCCCACTACAAGGTCACCGTCGCGGTGGATCGCACGGCCCTGACGGAGCGGCAGCGGGGCATCGCGATGCGGCCCGGCATGCAGGCCGAGGTGGAACTGCACACAGGTTCCAAAACGGTGCTGCAATATCTGATGAAACCACTCTACAAGTCACGCGAGGCGTTTCGCGAGCCCTGAGACACCTAAGCAGGGCGCGGGTTGCCGGACGCGAGATATCAGCGGGTTACACGGGCGGTCCAGCCCAATGGCAAGGTTTGGCTGACGCAAGGCGCGCACGCGGCGCATCCTACGCAGTGCGACGTGGCGCGTGCTAGGATGGCCAAGGCAGACCCGGAGCAGCCCCCTTTGGCCCACACGTTCACCTACACAACCCTGACGCCCGCGCATGCCGAGGCGTGGCGTGCGCTGCGGCTCGAAGGGGCGCGGGACTTTCCCCTTGGTTTTCTGGTCTCGGCCAGGGAGGCGGAGGCGCTGACGGTCGAGCGTTGCGCGGAAATCCTGAAGTTCGGCGCGCTGCGCGGTGTCCTTGACGCGGGCAGGCTCATCGGCTTTTGCGGCTACCGCCCGCAGCGTTTCGAGCGGACGCGGCACCGCGCGGAGATCGGGCCGTTCTTCGTCACCGCCGCGGCGCACGGCACCCGGGCCGCGCAGGTGCTGATGGACGGGATCCTGGCGGAGGCGCGGGCGGATGACGTTGCCCGGATGGAACTGACCGTGGATGCCGAAAACGCGCGCGCGATTGCCTTTTACACACGCAACGGATTTCAGCGCATCGCCACGCTCGAGGACAATGTGCGGCTCGATGGGGTGTCGCGCACGGATCTGTGGATGGTGCTGCGCTTGGATGCGCGGAACGTGTCGAGAAAGTAGCTGGTCAGATGTGCCGCGGCTGATAGGGTCGTCGCATTTGAAACCGGAGATTTTTCATGACCACAGCCAATCATCTGATCAAGGACGCCAAGGATTATGTCGACAAGGCCTCGGCCGGGGCAGGCAAGATGGCCACCTGGGTCAAGGACACCCAAAAGATGGCCAAGGCCGGCGAAGAACTGAGCGAGCTGGAATCCATCGTCTCGACCCTCACCTTCTTTTCGAAACTCAGTGGCGCGTTGCAGGTCGTCTCCGTGGGGCTGTCCATCGTGCAGGCGTTCCTGCCGATCAAGAGCAAGGAGGATCAGATCCTCGATGCCATCGGGCAACTCAGCACGCAGATCAGCACGATGGAACAGAAAATCTCGGCCGAGCTGACCGCGATCCAGGATGCGGTGTGGACGGCGTCCGAGCAAACCGCGCTGGAAAACAAGATCAACGACATAGACACGGCCCTGGGATACATGGCGATCATCGCCAGCCTGCGGCGCAAGACCACGCTGACCAAGGCGGAACAGGCGGCCCTTGCCACCGCCGAAAGCAACCTGATGGGCTACAGCGAGCAATCGCTAAAACAGGCCGTGAACGAGATCGAGCGCTATGTGACGGGCAAGGCCCTGGGCAAGAACATCCTGCAACTGGTGTTCACCGAAAGCTATGGCGACCCGCGCCGGGTGTTCCCGCTGGCCGGTTACCTGCTGCACTATGCGCAGATGGGCCTGGCGGCAAATGCCGCCATCCGCGAACTAAAGGGGCGGACCGGTGCGACGCAGGCCAACCCCTGGACGGAGGCGGATTCCGCCGCCGCAGGCGAGGGGCTCGCCGGTGACCCGCGGGTCGGATCGAGCTATGCCGCGCTGATCCAGAACGTGGCGGATCAGGCGCAAAGCTGGTCACAGAAATGCATTGATGAGACCGAGCGGTTGGCGTCGATCACGCGGTGTTTTGACGACACGGCGCCTGCGGGCTATCCGCTGAATGCCAAGGGCAACCAGGCCACGGCGGCGGCCATCTTTACCCGGCTGTCGCAGCAGTGGCCGTGGCTGAATTTCACCGTCCTGTGCTACGACGAGATGGGCGGGTTCGACCATCACGCGTTTCGGACCGACATCGGCAACCGGTTGATCCACAAGCTGCATATCAAGGACGTGTCCGGCGACAAGATGAACGTCATCATCTATGTGGCCCCGCGCACGAAACCCGGCACGCCGACGGTGCTTGAGGCCTGGCAGGCGGAGGCGGACAAGACGCAGCCGTATCGGCATGCCATCGATTCGATCGGGTCGATGCTGAACCAGCACAAGCGGTTCGGGTTCTCGGTTTGGGCACAGGACAATGTGGATGACCTGCGCCCGTTTATCACGAGCTACACGATGCTGACACATCCCGCGCGGCTGAACCAGTTGGGGCACGAACTGTTCTGGATGGCATGGAACGACCGGAACGAGATGCAGGACCTCAACGACGCGCACAAGGACAGCTTTATCGGGTTGATGTCGCAGAACCCCGCCACGCTGTACAAGCATTACAACGCGGTGCCGGTGCAGCATACCAATGGCGCGTTCGAGCTGTATTACACGGGCTATTACGCGCTGTCGGTGCGGGATGATGCGATGTGACAGCGCCAGTCAGGTATCGGTGTCGAGCCAGATGGTGACAGGGCCGTCATTCACCAGCGCCACGGCCATGTCCGCGCCGAAACGGCCCGTTTCGGTTGGGATGCCGAGGGTCCGCAGGGCCTGGGCAAAGTGCAGATACAGCATTTCTGCCGTGTCCGGGCGCGCCGCACCCGAAAAGCCGGGGCGGTTGCCGCGCGCGGTGTCGGCGGCTAGCGTGAACTGGCTGACGATCAGCGCGCAGCCGCCGGTCTGCAGGAGCGACAGGTTCATCTTGCCCTGCTCATCCGTAAAGAGGCGCAGCTTGGACACCTTCGCGGCCAGCGCCCGCACGGTGTCGAGATCGTCGCCGGGCATCGCGCAGACGAAGATCAACATGCCCGCACCGCAGCGCCCGACCACATCGCCGTCCACCGTCACCGACGCCTCGGCCACCCGTTGCAACAGCGCACGCATTCAGTCGTGCCAGTCGATCACGTCCGCGGGTGCCGCGCGGTCAGTGCGGAAGCTGTTGGCCGGGTGGGTGTCGTCGGCATAGCCGAACGATATGGCGCAAAGGATCATCCGGTCCTCTGCGATGTCGAAATGGGCGCGCACGCAGGGGGCCTGCGCGGCGATGGCGGCTTGCGGGATGGTGGCCACACCGTGAGTGGTGGCGGCAAGGCAGAACGCGGTGACGAACCCGCCCGTGTCCATGGCGCCGTAAGGCCCAAGCGCGCGGGGCGCGGTCACGATGGCCACATGCGGCGCGCCGAAGAGGCGGTAGTTTTCCATCATCTGCGCGGCGGAGGCGGCGCGGTCCCCCTTGTCGATGCCCACCGCGTCATACAGCTGAAAGCCGCAGGCGCGGCGGCGGTCGCCATAGACGCCCGGGTAGCCGTCGGGCCAGGGCAGATCGGGCGCGGGCGCGGTGGTTTCGGCGGCCGCATAAAGAGCCGTGCGGAAGCGTTCGGTGGCCTCGCCCCGGGTGATCGTCAGTTGCCAGGGTTGCGCATTGCACCAGCTGGGCGCGCGCTGCGCGCTTTGGACGATGGCCGTGATGGTCGCGTCGGGGACGGGATCCGGGCGAAAGGCACGGCAGGAAAAGCGCTGCGCCAGCGCCTCGTCCAGCGTCATTGTTGCAGCGCCACGACAAAGCCCACGGCGGCGGCGACGATCAGGCCTGCGATCAGGGCGATGGCGATTTTCCAGGCCGACCAGGGGCGTTCGCCCTGCACCCGGCCCGTGCGGCCGTTGACCACGAAACGGTAGGTTTCGCCGCGGTACTTGTAGGCGGCAAGCCAGACGGGCAGAAGCACGTGCTTGAACGTGATCTTGCCCAGTTTCGTATCGACCGAGTGGATGCGCTGGCGGTCACCGCCGATGTCGAACTTGATGTCGCGGGCGATGACGCGGTCCATGTAGGCGCGCGCCTCTTCGAACCCGTCTTCGAGGGCGACGCCATAGCCTTCGGCCCGGAAGCCTGCGAGGAATTCGGGGGCGTATGGCTCCATCTCGCTGAGGTCCCAGGGCTCCAGTGCATCGGTATAGCGTTTGGGCAGGGATGTGGAGGCGAGGACAAGAACGTCGTCAAAGAACCGCGCCACCTTGCCGCGGGTGCGTTGCCAGCGGACCTTTGCGACGCGGACCTGTTGGCGCTTGCCGTCGCGGACGACGGTCTGCGTCTCGTAATAGACGGTGCCGCGCTCGCCGGTGTAGCCGCTGCGCGTGTCGGCGTCGAAGGTCCAGTAGGGCACGTAGATGCCCTGCATCGCGCGGCCCTTGCGGGCGTAATCCTGCAACCCCGATGGCGCGAACCACAGCCGGCCCAGCCACGTCGTCATCGCATCGCGCGCCGCACGTTCGGACAGGGCAAAGGGCAGGACGCCCTTGGGTTTGATATGCCGGTGCGCGCCGGTGTCGGTGACCACGGGCGTGGCACAGAACGGGCATTCGGTGGCGTGGATGTCGGCGTCGAACTCCACTTGCGCGGCGCAGTTGGGGCATTTGGAAACGCGCGTTTCCTCGATCTCGGCCTGTGGCAGTTCGGCCCGCAGCGCGGTGCGATAGTCAAGCTCGGTCAGGCCAGCAGGGCTGGGCCCTGTCCCTTCGATCTGGCCGGTGTTGCCGCAATGGTCGCAGATCAGCGTCCGGCTGGTCGGGTCGTAGCGGAAATCCGCCCCGCAATTGTCGCAGGGAAAGCGGTGCTCGGTCGTGGGTTCGGCCGGGGCGAGGGGAGGCAGATCGCTCATAGAACACCGTGCAGGGCGGTGGGCGTGATCCGGCGCAGCGCACCATCGCCAAGGGCCGTGTGCCGCCACAGGTGAAAGATGCCGTGCAGGCTGGCGGCCGACAGCAGGTAGAAATGGTATTGGCCGAGCCCGGGCAGGGGCTGGATGACCACGTGCCACAGCGTTGCCGCCGCCGTGAGGCCAAGGGCCAGATACATCGCGCGGCTGAGCCAGGGATGAGCGGTGCGCAGCGCACCTGTCAGCTTGGGGCCGGGTCCGTTCATCAGCCCCCGCGCGGCGGCGATGGCGCAGAGCGCCAGGCCAGTGAGGCCGAAGGCCCAGGCCAGCGCGGGCACAGGCCCCCCGGCCACAAGCAGCACGAGCAGCAGCATGCTGAGCCAGTGGAGCGTGATGGTAGCGGTGCGGCGCATGGCACGCGGTTCCTCAAATAGATTTGTGGCGCACGGTCGGTGCCATAATGTGCAAGTCGATGTCGCACACAGCATAGTGCCGCCCGAGATGAAAGGCCACATCCGCGGCGCCGCCAATCCGCAGCCTTTTACGCAGCCGTTTGCGCAATCTGCAGGCACGTTGTGCACCGGTTTCCCTGGGAACAGCGGGGTATGCGCAAGACCTGCCGCAGCCTACGCCAGCGCAGCCGCGTCCACAGTGCCACGGACCGTAGGGGTCACAGGTACTTATGCAGCTTTTTCGGGGCCATGATGCGCAGCGCGTTGTCGCGCAGGCGGTAATGCCGCCAGATGTGAAACCCCGCATGGCCCGCGGCGACGACGCCAAGCGCGTAGAACTCGATGATATGCACGAGCCCCACAATCTCGTTCGCGGCGCGCAGGTCCAGTGGCGGGGCGATGGGCAGGAACCCTCCGGCCTTGAGCAGAACCGGCGAGGTGAGACCCAGCAGAAATCCTGTGACGGCGACAAAGAACAGCCCCCAGATCAGCGTGAGGTGCAGCCAGCGGTGCACACGGCGCAAACGGCCCGTCAGCTTGGGGCCCGGACGGCTCGCCAGCCCCCGCCGCAACAGGTCCGCAAACCACGCCAGGCTGAGCGAGACAAAGATCAGCGCGAGGGTCGAATGGATCTGAAAGGCGGTTGGCCCAAAGGGCACGACAACGTCGGGCGTCACCAGCAGGAACCACACGAAAAGCGGCACCATGATCCAGTGCAGCCATTTCAATGCGGTGCGGCGAGTGGGTAGGTTCATACGGACAAGGATGTAATCCTGCAT
>JBCBHM010000040.1:0-32578 GCA_038525585.1 Pseudomonadota bacterium | reverse complement strand
ACTATATCGGCACCGACGGGTTCAGCGGCGCGGGGGCCGAGGTGCGGTTCGACGGCGATTATGTCCAGATCGATCACGATGCGGACGGGCAAGCCGACGAGCGGATCGAACTGCGCTGGGTGCAGGAGGTTGCGGCCGACGATTTCATCCTCTGACCAGATGGCGCGCATCGGACCCTATCCGGCGCGCGCCAGTTCTGCGCGATGCTCTGCCGCGACCAGGCGGGGCATCGACGTCCACCAAAAGCGGATCATCAGGGCCACGCCCGCACAGGCGAGGCCGACGACAAGGCCCAGCCAAACGCCCACGCCGTCCCAGCCCAGCACAAAGCCAAAGAGATAAGAGCACGGCATGCCGACAGCCCAATAGGACACGCCCGCCAGCACCATCGGCACGGTCGTGTCCTGCACACCGCGCAACAGGCCCAGGGCAATGACCTGCGCGCCATCCACCAGCTGAAAGATCGCCGCCATGACGAGCAAGACGATGCCGATCGCGATGATCTCGTCCCGGCCCGCGACGTCCCGGCCCAGAAACAGGCTGATCAACGGTTCGGGCACGGCCACGAACAGCACGATGGTCGCCAGCGCCATCGCCACGCTCAGCGCGGTGACGGTGTGTGCACCGCGGCGCATATGGGGCATGTCGTGGCGCCCCAGCGCGTTGCCCGCGCGGATCGTGGCCACATTGCTCAGCCCCAGATGGACCATGAAGGTGATCGAGGCGAGCTGCAGCGCGATGCCGTGCGCGGCCTGCGGGACCTCGCCCAGCCACCCCATCATAAAGGCCGACGCGGCAAAGAGCCCAACCTCGCTGAGGTTGGTCAGCCCGATGGGCCAGCCGAGGCGAAAGACGCGGCCCATCATCTCCCAATCGGGGCGCCAGAGGCGGGCAAAGATCGTATGCTCGGGCAGGCACCACAGCACATAAAGCAGCACGCCCACCAGCATCACGCATTGGGTGGCAAGCGAGGCGAGGGCGGCCCCGGCGATCCCCATCTCGGGCGCGCCCCAATGCCCGAAGATAAAGGCATAGTTGGCCAAGGCGTTGATGAGCGCGGCGATGGCGGTGATCCAGAACACGATCTGGGTGCGCTCGAGTGCGGCGAGATAGCTTTTGAGCGTCATGACGATGAGCGCCGGAATGATGCCCCAACCTGCGATCTGCAGATATTCGGCCCCGAGCCGCGCCACATCGTCGGTCTGGCCCAGGGCCAGCAGGATCGGTTCCGACCAGATCATCAGCGGCAAGGACAGGGCGGCAAAGGCGAGGCTCAGCCATAGGCCCATCCGTGTGGCGCGGCGGATGGCGGTATCGTCCGCTTCGGCATGGGAGGCGGCGACCATGGGCATCACCGCCCAGGCAAAGCCCGATCCCATCAGAAACAGCACGAAAAACCACGACCCCGCCGCCGTCAGTGCGGCCAGCTCGGTCACGCCATACCAGCCCAGCATCATGGTGTCGGTCACCCCGATGGCAACCTGACCCAGATGCCCCCCGATGAGGGGCAGGCCGAGCGTGAGAATCGCCCGCGCGTGGGAAGGGTAGGACATGCGTTGCATATCTTCGCCCTTACGCCTGCCCGCGCGCCGTGAAAAGGGGCTCTCGGCAGGTGGGTCCCACGTGGCCATGACATATCAATGGCTTACAGCGGCGTTTTTATCAAATCGGGACACTTTGCAAACCTTGCCGCCCACACGCCACGCAAGAAACGCTTGGTGGATCGGCCTCACATGTCCTACTTTGACGGGATATTGATTCAGCCATTTCAGCATCGCCCTGGCCGGACCATTCGGTGCCTCGTGCGACGCATATTTCATTGGAGGATACCATGCGCATGCGTGCGTTCCTGAGCATCGTTTCCGCCGCCTTGGCCCTTTGGGCGGGTGTGTCGCAGGCGCAAGACAGTGCGCGCATCCTGGCCCCGTCCGCCGTGCCCTTGCCCGAAGCGCGCTGTGCGGTGTCGTTGCCCGGCTGGGCCACCCGGAGCGAGCGCCTGATCTGGGACAAGGTCTGCGCCAACGGATGGGCCGACATGTCGGACTGGGCCGGCGGCACCTGCGTCGCCGACAGCCCCGAGCTGACCGCGCTGGAGCCCTGGGCGCTGTCGCAACGGTTCATGACGCTGATCCTGACCAACCCCGAATTTGTCGCCGCACGCCCGACCACGGGCATCTCGCTCTATTGCACCTACGTTCCGCTGCTGGATCTTGAAGAGCGGCGGTTGCCCGCAACCTTGCGGATCGAAAACAGCACCTTCAAATCCATCGACCTGACCGATGCCCGGATTGACGGCGCGCTCGACCTCGATCGCAGTCGCGTGCTGGGCGATTTTTGGGCCCATAGGATGAGCGTGAACGGGCCCTTGCGCCTCTACAACGCCAAGCTGGAGGCGCGCGCGGCGTTTCAGGATGTCAATATCGCGGGCTTTACCGACCTGCGCGGCGCGACCGTGAGCGACCGGCTGACATTCGACCGGGCCGAATTGCGCAGATCCCTGTTTCTGAGCGACGGCGGCACGTTCAAGAGCGTGATGTTGCGCGGCGCGCGCATCAATGGCGCCATCAGTGCGATCGATTCGACCTTTGCCGGCACGTTTGACGGCGACAACCTGCGCACCACCGAAAGCGTCTTTTTGCGCGGCGGATCGCAATTCGACAGCGTGAATTTCCAAAGCGCCGAAATCGGCGGCAACCTCGAAGCCGACGGTTCCACCTTTTCCGAGCGGTTTTCGGCACACAACGCCCATTTCGCGGGCAACGTCTATTTTCGCGACGGCACATCGTTGCAGGACCTGGTGATGATCCAGGCCGAAATCGACGGGCGGCTGAATATCTCCAGATCGGACGTGGCAAAATCCATGAACGTCAGCGGGATGAAAACCGGCAGCGATGTGTTTCTGCGCAACAGCACGTTTTCGTCCATTCTGATGCTGGGCACCGAGGTGGGCGGAAATCTCGAAACCGACGGCTCGACGTTTTCGGGCACCTTCAACGGCGACAGTCTGAGCGTGGATGAAAGCGTCTTTCTGCGCAATGACGCGTCATTCCAAGAGGTTGTGCTGCGCCGTGCGCATATCGGTGGCGCCTTGGACGCGGGGGCATCGGTGTTTGCGGGGGCGTTCAATGCCGACAGCGCGACCATCGGCAGCAACGTCTTTTTCCGGCGCGGCGGCCAGTTTCAGGCCGTGCGGTTCCGCGGGGTCGAGATCGGCGGCAATTTCGAAACCGATGGTTCGACCTTTGCCGGTGAATTCATCGGCGACGGCATGAGCGTGAAGGGCGGACTATACCTGCGCGATGCCACCTTTGCCGACGTGGTTCTGGCACGCGCGCATGTCGCGGGCAGCCTTGATGCAACCGGGTCGACCTTCAACGGCACCTTGCGGGGCAATGCCATGCGGGTCGACAGCGACGTGGTGTTGCGCAACGAGGCGTCGTTTCAGATGGTGCGCCTGAACGGTGCGCAGATCGGCGGCAATCTCGAAGCGGACGGATCGACGTTTCACGGCATGCTGAACCTCAGCAATGTGTCGGTGGCCCAGGACATGTATCTGCGCACGCGCGCACGGTTTTCCGATGTGGACATGATCGGTGCGCGGATTGCCGGGCATCTGCAGATGCACGGCGCGCATTTCGACGGTCGGGTGGATCTGAGCGAGGCGCGGATGGCGTCGTTGGTGTTGTGGCGCGGCAACCGCAACACATCGAACGCGCAACGCAGCAATGTGGCCTGGGGCGCGCGCGGGTCGCTGATCCTGCGCAATGCCGAGGTGGGGTCGATCCAGGCCAGGATGCGCGCCGTGGCACAGACCGGCGTCGTGGACAATTGGCATGTCTCGGACGCGCTGCGCTTGCCGGTGGATCTGAACGGGTTGACCTATCGGCGGCTGGGCGGCTTTTCCTCGGGTGCGGAGAATGACCTCGCGCGAGTCGAGACGGACGCCCTGATCTCATGGGTGACGCATTCGGTGCCGCCGGGGATGCAGGCCAATGACGGCTACCGTCCGCAACCTTACCGCGCGCTCGAGAATGCGTTGAGCGAGATGGGCGCGGATGCCGCCGCGCGGCAGGTCGCATATGCGCGGCTGGAACATCGGGCCGAGACGCGGCTGTCGGCGAACATCCGCACGGATTTCGGCGGCTGGCTGTGGCAACGGGCCACGCAGGTCTTTGACCGGTTTTTGCAAGTCACCGTGGGCTTTGGCGTCTATCCCGCGCGGGCATTTTACTGGTTTGTCGGTCTGGTGGTGTTGGGCACGCTGGCTGCGCGGCGGGCCGAGCGGTTTGCGGATGCCAGCCGGATGGATTGTTTCTGGTACAGCCTCGAAAACGCTATTCCGCTGATCGAGCCATCGCCCGATCACAAGATCACCCATGCCGAACCGTGGGTGCGGAACTTTTTCCACTTTCAGAAAGTGTCGGGGTTCCTGCTGGCCTCGGTGTTGATCGGGGCGCTGACCCTGGGCGGCTAGGTCATCTTCATGATGATGCAGGTGGTCGACCCTGTGGCATAGAGCTTGCCATCCTCCGTCCCGCGGATCTCGCCCGTGGCCACCCCGGTGGAGCGGCCCGCGTGATCGACGGTGCCGGTGCAGTCGATGCTGGTGCCGACGGGGATCGCGCGGGTGATGTTGATCTTGTATTCGAGCGTTGTGTAGACGCTGCCCTTGGGCACTTTGGTCATCACCGCGCAGGCCATGGCGCTGTCCAGAAGCGTGCCGTACCAGCCGCCATGCACCGTCGCCATCGGATTTGTGACGTTGAATTCGGGTGTGCCGCGAAAGGTGACAGTGCCGTCCGCCACGCTGTGCAGCGTATAGCCCATGGTGCGGGCGATCGGGGGGCCGGGCAGGGTGCCGTTCAGCATCCCCATCATGAAATCGAGGCCGGACATCGACAGCAGGACGTCGGGGCTGACGAGGTCATCGAGGCTGTGGGCGATACGGGTCATGCGCGCGGTCCGGCTGTGGCGGTTGCGCGTCACGCTAAGCGGATTGGACCGATCAGTCTAGTCCCTGTTTCTGCCTCGCGTCATGCGACATGCAGGGCGCTTGCGGGGTGCACGAGGCCCAGGGCGCGACAGGTCTTGAGCGTCAGGTCGGGGCGGTTGAGCGTGTAGAAATGCAGCGCTGTGACCCCTTCGCCGATCAGCGTGTCGCACAGGTCGGCGCAGTGAGTGAGGGCAAAAAGCTCGGCCCGATCCTCGCGCGCGGCGCGGTCGAAGGCGGTCGCGATGTAGGCGGGCACAGGCGTGCCGCAGCGCGCGGCAAAGCGTTGCGTGCGGTCCCAGTTGGCGACCGGCAGGATGCCTGGCGTGATCGGGGCCGTGATGCCTGCATCGGCACAGGCATCGCGGAACCGCAGAAAGCTGTCGGGTTCAAAGAAGAACTGGGTGATGGCCTCGCACGCGCCCGCGTCGATCTTGGCCTTGAGCCAGTCGATGTTCTGCTGTTGTGAGGTGGCTTCGGGATGCCCCTCGGGATAGGCGCCCACGCGGATCCGGAAAGGGCCGGTGCGGGCGAGGGCCGCCACAAGCTCGACCGAGGTGGCAAAGCCGTCGGCATCCGCCTCGAACGGGCCGCCGTCCGGGCCATCGCCGCGCAGCGCGACGATGTCGGTGATCCCCGCCGCGAGGTAGCGTTTGGCGGTGTGCAGCACGTCGGCCTTGGTCTGGCCGGTGCAGGTGAGGTGGGCCGCGACCGGCAGGCCCGAGGTCTTGCGCAGGGTCTGCGCCGCCTCCTGCGTCAGCGACTGGGTCGTGCCGCCCGCGCCATAGGTCACCGACACAAAGCGCGGCCCCAGCGGGCTGAGCGCGCGCACCGTATCCCATAGATGGAATGAGGCATCGAGCGACTTGGGCGGAAAGGTCTCGAACGACAGGGCGGTCATGGGCGATCTCCTATGGGTTGCAACCCTTATGGCGGGCGGCGTATCATGAAGCAAATTCATAACTCTCAAGATGAACATGAGGCGCGTATGCATATCGAGTTTCGCCACCTGCGATCGATCAAGGCCATCCACGAGGCGGGCGGCCTCGCCCGTGCCGCCGATCAGCTGCACATCACGCAATCGGCGCTGAGCCATCAGATCAAGGGGCTGGAGGATCAGGCGGGGGTGGAGCTGTTTGTGCGCCGCTCAAAGCCGCTGCGCCTGTCGCCCGCGGGGTTCCGCCTGCTGAAACTGGCCGAACAGGTGCTGCCGCAGATCGAGGCCTTGCAGGCGGAGTTTACCGCCCTGCGTGACGGCTCATCGGGGCGGCTGCACATTGCCATCGAATGTCACGCCTGTTTCGAATGGCTGTTTCCCGTGCTCGAGATGTTCCGGCGCAGCTGGCCGGATGTGGATGTGGACATTCGCCCCGGGCTGGCCTTTGACGCGCTGCCCGCGCTGATGAAGGAGGAGGTGGATCTGGTCGTGTCCTCTGACCCCGAAGACCTGCCGGGGATCGAGTTCATCGAGCTGTTTGACTACGCGCCCGTTTTTGTCGCGGCCAGCACCCACCCGCTGGCACAGAAACCCTATATCGAGGCGCAGGATTTCCGCGATCAGACGCTGATCACCTACCCCGTTGAGCGGACGCGGCTGGATGTGTTCAGCCAGCTCTTGATCCCGGCCAAGGTGGAACCGGCGTCGGTCCGGCAAGCCGAGCTGACGGCCGTGATCCTGCTGCTGGTGGCGTCGAACCGGGGGGTTTCGGTGCTGCCCGACTGGGTGGTGCGCGAGGTGAAATACTCCAGCGACTACGTCACCCGCCCGCTCACCGCAAAGGGCCTGACCCGGCGGCTCTATGCGGCGGTGCGCAGCGACGACCGCGACAAGCCGTACATGGCCAAGCTGATCGACCTCGCGCGCGTCGAGGCGCGCAAGTTGCAGGCGGCCTGACGGTCAGGACTGATAGACCTGCACGCTGCCATCATAACTTGATGTCGGCACCGGTATCGCCGGTGCGCCCGGCGGGACCGCGTAGACGGCGCTATCTGCTGCTGCAGAATCCCGGTTGGCCTGGCTGTTGGGAAGGACGGCGTCGGGTTTGGTCGGCCTGCCAGTTGCGATGCTGGCCTCGATCTGTGCGGCGGTTGCGCCCACGGCCGTGGCCGACTGCGCCCGCAAATATCCTTCTGTCGCAGTGACATGTGAATTTACGGTCGTCCCGGCGGTGCCAACGGGCTTGTTGAGGCGGACGATCCGCCAGGTGACCTTGATCATGTTCGGACAATATCCGTACAGGTTTTCACCGTCGTCTACGTCGGCGGCGGCAAACGGCGCGGTCGAGACCTGCACCCAGTACCGGATCCCGTACCAAAAGGTCCGGTGACCGTGGTCGCCTTCGTCGAATTGCCGGAACTTGTTCAGCCAGTCGCGCACATGCGTTTCCACCGTGGCGTGGTTTGTATTGGCCTGCGATGTCAGTGGCGTGAGATTTTGCCAATTGCTGCCGGACCCGTTCCATTCGCCGTTCAAAAGATGACCGCGCCTCCAAGAATTTTGCGTGTCTTGCGTGAACGTGATTTCCGGCGCGCTCATAGCGTCCTCGGGCCACGCCTGGTTCCAGCCGACGCCCGTCGCCGTCGGAATGTCGTTTGTCGATCCGCCAGTTCCGGTGATGTCGGGGCCGAGAAAGCCATAAGCACTTGTGCCGCCCATGTCCTGACCGTGGTATTCGGCCAACGGGCCGTAAAGGCTGACCATCGACTTGAAAATCGTGCGGGCCGCGGTCCAACGTGTTCCATCATAGCAAAGTTTGGTCATCTGAAATCGCTCCTGAGAATAATCTCCAACTTCTCGTATCACGAGAAAGATCTGGTGGCGCGTCCTGAAACTTGGCTCGCGGTGGTTTGATACATCTGTCAGACATGCCGTTGGTTGCGGCCGACCCCTGAACGGCGCGCAAGTTGCAGGCGGCTTAGGGCACGCCGCTTGTGCACGTATGTCCAGAGGCAACGCACGGATCCCGCTTTCTCGCCAGTTGAGCTTAAAGAGTCACAACAGCTTCGCCGTCATATCCAGACTGGGCCGGACCGACGATCGGTGCACCGCTGGGGGGTGGCAGGTAAATGCTCGGGATACCTGCACCGTTGAGTTGCGGTGTCTGGTTGGGCAGCGGCGGATCATAGGCCGGGTCATGCGCAGACAGGGCTGGTGTCGCCGCGCCAGACGGCGCGGGCGCGGGGGGTGGCGGCGGCAGATCAACGGCGACATCCGCAGCGCTCGCCGGTGTGACCACCTGGACCGGCGGTGTGCTCAGATGCCCTGCAGCGGCAGAAAGGTGCGCGCTCAATGTGGTCCCGGAGGCGCCCACCGGCTTTGTCACTCGCATGAGCCGCCAGGTAATCTTGATCGCGCGCGGCGCATGGTTGTGCGGGTTTTCGGCGTCGCCGTCTGAGGCCAGCGCCTGGTCCGATGTCTGTACCCAATAGCGCACCCCGTACCAATGCGGGATCTCGCCGTTATTCGTCCTGTCAAACGTCCGGCACATCCCGGTGATGATGCGGACGCGGTTTTCGATGCCTTGCATCTGAGCGTGCGCCTGTTGCGTGATCGGAAAGATATTGGCGGGCATTCCATGCCCCCCACCCATCTGACCGCTGATCAGGTGTCCGGCCACACATGGCGCGGGTGCAGGCGTCGGGGTCGCGGCGCCACCGGACGCACCGCCGCGGATAGTGTTCTGAGTGGCGGCTTCTGTCTCCCCGAATGCGCGTTGCGCCTGCTCTGGGACAGGAAACGTGTTCTCGGGCAGGCCGCGCGCGCCGCCCACCCGAAAACCGGGCAGATGTCCAGCGGCGCGATGGCCGGCTGCGCCGCTATGCGACGCAACACATGGTCGCATCAGGTCGGGTCCGATAAATGTATAGGCGGAACTGCCGCCGAACGCCTGTGCGCCGCGTTCGGCCAGTTTGCCAAAGCGATGATTGCGTGCGCCGAAGACCGTCAGGTCCGGGCTCCAATTCTTTCCGTCAAAGCAAAGCCGTGTCATGATTAAATCCTGTAGAAAAAGGGTTGATGCGAACAGGGCTACGATGTCTTGCTCCAAGTGGATACGCCATGAAACGAAGCTCTCCAGCCTTTGACCGCGCCGTGAGGTGGCGCGAGGCCTTGGCAAGGGCGGGATGCGCGCGTATAGCGCGCCTTTGATCCCCAACCCGGACGGAGCCTGAGCCATGCAGGGCAGCGCAAATCTCAACATCATGATGAAGGCCGCGCGCAAGGCGGGGCGGTCGCTGTCCAAGGACTTTCGCGAGGTGGAAAACCTGCAGGTGTCCATGAAGGGCGCGGGCGACTTTGTGTCCAAGGCCGATCTCGCAGCCGAAGAGATCCTGCGCGAAGAGCTGCGCACAGCACGCCCCACCTATGGCTGGTGCGCCGAGGAAAGCGACGCCGAAGACGGCGAGGATCCCACGCGCCGCTGGATCGTGGACCCGCTGGATGGGACCACCAACTTTCTGCACGGGCTGCCGCACTGGGCTGTGTCCATCGCGCTGGAACACAAGGGCCAGATCGTGGCGGGCGTGATCTATGACCCGACTAAGGACGAGATGTTCTTTGCCGAAAAGGGCGGCGGGGCGTGGTTGAACGACAGCCGTATGCGGGTGTCGGGGCGCACCCGGATGATCGAGGCGGTGTTTGCCACGGGCCTGCCCTTTGGCGGTCGGGCGGATCTGCCAGAGACGTTGCAAGAACTGGCCCGGGTGCTGCCCGCTTGCGCAGGCGTGCGCCGGTTCGGGGCCGCAGCGCTTGATCTGGCCTATGTGGCGGCGGGCCGCTATGACGGGTTCTGGGAACGGCGGCTGAACGCCTGGGATATCGCGGCAGGCCTTTTGATCGTGCGCGAGGCGGGCGGTCTGGTCGAACCGATCACCGATGGCGCACACCCGCTGGAGGATGGCGAGCTGATCTGCGCCAACGACCCGCTCTTCGCACCTCTGGCCAAGGCCGTCCGCGGCTGATGCTACGGACCGAGGCGCGGGGCATCGGCACGACATGCCCCGTCTTTGTCCAAGAATAATCCCCCCCGGAGGGCCGATTTGCCGTCCGCGCCCTACCGCCGAATTTTGGGCACGCTCGAGGTCGCATAAACCGCCTCAGGGTGCGGGGGCTGACCATCCGTGCGCCGCCAGAACGCGGGCCCACCCCGCCGCAACCACAGTGGCACCGTCAGCAGAACGCCCGCGATAAACCCGCCCGCATGGGCCCAATAGGCCACACCGCCCTCGTCCGGGTTCGCGCCGATCCCGCCAAAGAACTGCATGCCGAACCACACACCCAGCATGATCCAGGCCGGGATCGGGAAGATGCGGAAGATGACGATCAGGATCAGCAGGATATCGACCCGCGCCTTGGGAAACAGCAAAAGGTACCCGCCCATGACCCCCGCAATCGCACCCGAGGCGCCCACGGTCGGCACGGACGAATAGGGGGCGGAGCCCACATGGATCAGCCCCGCAATCAACCCGGTGCCCACATAAAAGCCCAAATAGGGCAGGTGGCCCATCTCATCCTCGACATTGTCGCCGAAGATGAACAAAAACAGCATGTTGCCGATCAGATGCATCCAGCCGCCGTGTAGAAACATGGACGTCAGCAAGGTCTCGAACCCCGCGCCGCTGGTGATCCGGGCGGGAATCGCCGCGTAGTCGAAGAAAAACGCGTTGAGCGCGCGGTAGTCGCCGAAAAGCTGCACGTAGCTCAGAAAGACGGCGATGTTGATCGCCATCAGCGCCCAGGTGACATAGGGCGTGCGGCCTGACGGGTTGTGATCACGGATCGGAAACATGGAATGACAGTTGAAGTTCCGCGCCAAGGGGTCAAGGGGCGGGCGGAAAACGACACGTTTTCCGGACCGTTTTCTTCCTCAAGAAAACGCCTTGCTCAACCGTATTGGCCCAGCAGGGCCGCGTTGCCGCCCGCGGCTGTCGTGTCGACGCACAGGTGCCATTCGGTCAGCACATCGGCGCGGGTGGGGGCATCGGTGATCAGGGGGATAATGGGCCCCGTACGCGCGGCCAGCGCACGCTCGAACGCCCGCGCGGTGTCCGCGTCACCCCACCACAGCACGCCGCCATGGTCCGGGCCGGTGCCGAGCATATCGGATGTCACCTCTCTTTGCGGGCGCAGCGCCGTGCCGCCAAGGGCGTGGACGGCGGCCATCTGCTGGCTGATGTTTTCATCCCCCGGACCGGCACAGAGGATCGGCGCCTTGGCACGGTGGTGCAGCGTGTTGGCCTCGCCCGTGGGCCCAGGGAGCCGGGCGGGATGCAGCAAAGCCTCGACGCCCGTCCGGGCGTAGAAGCGGGGCACGTAATCCGGCCCGCCTGCCTTGGGGCCGGTGCCCGACAGGCCCATGCCGCCAAAGGGCTGGCTGCCCACCACGGCGCCGATCTGGTTGCGATTGACATAGATGTTGCCGGCGCGGATGCGCTGGGTCACCGCCTCGACCCGATCATCGATGCGGGTGTGCAGGCCAAAGGTCAGCCCGTAGCCCGTCGCGTTGATCGCCTCGATCACCGCGTCGATCTCGTCGGCGGCAAAGGTGGCGATGTGCAAGACGGGGCCGAACACCTCGGTCTCCAGATCCGCGATTCCGTCGACCCGGATCAGGGTCGGCGCGACAAAGGTGCCCTGCGCCGGGGCCTTTGGTTGGTGCAGCACGCGACCCTCGGTGCGGGCCGCGTCGATATGGGCCGCGATCCGGGTGCGGGCGTCGCTGTCGATCACGGGCCCCACATCGGTGGACAGGTCCCAGGGCGCGCCCATCACGAGCGTGTCCATGGCGCCGGTCAGCATCTCCTGAAAGCTGTCGGCGATGTCCTCCTGGACATAGAGGCAGCGCAGGGCCGAACAGCGCTGGCCTGCGGATTGAAACGCGCTTTCGATCACACTGCGCACGGCCTGTTCGGGCAGGGCGGTGCTGTCGACGATCATCGCGTTGAGCCCGCCTGTCTCGGCAATCAGCGGCGTGCCGGGGCGCGCGTGATCGGCCAGGCTGGCACGGATGCGTAGCGCCGTGGCGGTGGAGCCGGTGAAGGCGACGCCGTCCGGTGCTGCGGCGGTCAGGGCACCGCCCAGGGCCCCACCACCGGGCATCAGTTGCAGGGCCGCCGCCGGCACGCCCGCCGCGTGCAGCAATGACACGGCGCGGTGGGCGATCAGCGGCGTCTGTTCGGCGGGCTTGGCGATGACGGCGTTGCCCGCGGCCAGAGCGGCCGCGATCTGGCCGGTGAAGATGGCCAGCGGAAAGTTCCAGGGCGAGATGCACAGCACCTTGCCAAGCGCCGCGCGATCCTCGGCCGCCTGCGCGTAGTAGCGCAGGAAATCCACCGCCTCGCGCAGCTCTGCCACCGCATCGGGAAGGGATTTGCCCGCCTCGCGGGCCAGCAGGGCAAAGATCTCGCCATACTGCGCCTCAAAGAGGTCTGCGGCGGCCTCGAGCACCGCGCGCCGCGTCGTGGCGGGCGCGGTCCACAGGCTTGCATCCGCAAAGGCTTGCATCGCCGCGCCCGCCGGGGCCTCGATCACGGTGCCGACCTGATCGGTCGCGTCCGCGGGGTTGTGGACGGGGCGTGCGGTGCCGTCGATGGGATGGACGCTCAGGGGCGCTGCGGCCCATTGGTGCCGGGCATAGGGCGCGCGGGCGGCGTCGATCCGGGCCAGCGTCGGTGTGTGGCTGAGGTCAAAGCCCTCCGCATTGCGCCGCACGGGCAGGAACAGCGCCGGACCATCGGGCAGGTGCGGTTGGGGCGTGTCCAGCGCAGCGAACGGATCGGCGGCGACCTCGGACGCGGGCACCTGCGCGTCCACGATCTGGTTCACAAAGCTCGAATTGGCCCCGTTTTCCAGCAGCCGCCGCACCAGGTAGGCCAGCAGGTCCTTGTGCGCGCCCACGGGCGCGTAGATACGGCAGCGTGTGTTCTGCCCCTTTCGCACGATCTGGTGCAGCGCCTCGCCCATCCCGTGCAGGCGCTGAAACTCGAACCGCTCGCCCTGTGCCATGTGCAGGATAGAGGCGACCGTATGGGCATTGTGCGTGGCAAACTGCGGATAGAGACGGTCGGCAAAGGCCAGCAGTTTCCGCGCATTGGCGATGTAGGATACATCGGTTGCGGCCTTGTGCGTAAAGACGGGAAAGCCCGCGACGCCCGCGACCTGCGCCTGTTTGACCTCGGTGTCCCAATAGGCACCCTTGACCAGCCGGACCATCAGGCGGCGGTCGTGCTGTTCGGCCATGGCATAAAGCGCGTCGATGACGTGGGGCGCGCGCTGGCCATAGGCCTGGACAACCACGCCGAACCCGTCCCAACCCACCAGCGCCGGGTTGGCCAGCACGGCCTCGATCACCTGCAGCGACAGGGTCAGGCGGTCGGCCTCTTCGGCATCCACGTTCAGGCCCATGCCAGCGGATTTGGCGAGCAGGGCCAGCGCCGTGAGGCGCGGCACCAGCTGGTCCATCACCTGCGCCTGCTGCGCGCGCTCGTACCGCGGAAACAGGGCGGACAGCTTGACGGAGATGCCCGGGTTGTCGCGGATATCGTCATGGGTGCAGGCGCTGGCAATGGCCGAGATCGCCCGCGAATAGCTCAGGTGATAGGCGCGGGCGTCAGCCTCGGTCAGCGCGGCCTCGCCCAGCATGTCGTAGGAATAGGCGTAGCCCTTGCGCTCCATCCCGGCGGCCCGGGTCATGGCGGTGTCGATGGCCTCGCCCAGCACGAACTGGCGGCCCATCTCCTTCATCGCGGCAGAGACGGCAGCGCGGATCACAGGCTCGCCCAGCCGTTTGATCGCGCCGCGAAGATGGCCGACAGGGCCGGTCGGCGCCTCCTCGAGCACGCGACCGGTAAGCATCAGGGCCCAGGTGGAGGCATTGACGAGGCTCGAGGTCGACTGGCCCAGATGTTTGCCCCAGTCCGACGGCGCGATCTTGTCCTCGATCAATGCGTCGATGGTGCTTGCGTCTGGCACGCGCAACAGCGCCTCGGCCAGGCACATCAGGGCAACGCCCTCGTCCGTCGACAGGCCGTATTCGGCCAGAAACACTTCCATCACGCCGGGCGCGGCGGCACTGCGCACCTCCTCGACCAGGTGCGTGGCGGACTCGTGGATGTGCTGACGTTCCGCGGCGGTGAGCTTTGCCATCGCGATCAACGGCGGCAGGCAGTCGGCGGGGTCCGCGTAGGTATACGTGTCGATGGCGTGTCTCATGGGCGCTTTCCAAGTCGGTCTGCACAGCGTAGCAGAGAATTTGGAGTGCAAATGACCAAAGGTGAGGTGTCGGACAATGAATTCGACTGAAGATATCGTGTCTGGTGGTGAGAATGACAGGCCACGGCTCGACCGGCTGGACAATGCGATTCTCGTGGCTTTGGCGCAGGACGCGCGGATCAGCATCACCGATCTGGCCACGCGCATCGGTTTGTCGAAATCGCCCACGCAGGCGCGTCTGCGCCGGCTGGAGCGGGAGGGCGTGATCAAGGGCTACCGCGCGCTGCTGGATCCGATCCGGCTGGGCCTCGATCATGTGGCCTTTGTCGAGGTGCGGCTGTCGGAAACCCGCGAAGCTGCGCTCGAGGCGTTCAATGCCGCCGTACGCGCGGTGCCGCAGGTCGAACAGGCGCATATGATCGCCGGGCGCTATGACTATTTGCTCAAGGTGCGGACGCGAAACATGGCCGATTACCGGTATGTGCTGGGCGAGGTGATCTCGAACCTTCCCCATGTCGACGCGACCTCGACCTTTGTGGCGATGGAGGCGGTGAAGGAGGTGATGCTGCCCGATATCGGCGTGACGGGTTGACCTGCACGGTGCGCGTGCCACCATTCGCGCATGCGATATGCTTTGATCTTTTGTCTGTTCGCCACGCCCGCGCTGGCCGAGGTCTGCCCGGACGCGCCGGATCACACGGCCGCGTTGACGGCGCTGATTGCCGAGGCCAACGCGGCCCCGGACGAGGCTGCGGGCCGTGTCGTTTCCGCCCAGATGTGGGAGCTGTGGCTGGACGCACCGGATGAGGCTGCGCAAGAGGCGTTGGACCGGGGCATGCGCCAGCGGGCGGAGTTCGATTTTGCCGGTGCGTTGATCAGTTTCGACAGATTGGTGGCCTATTGCCCGGACTATGCCGAAGGGTACAACCAGCGCGCCTTCGTGCATTTTCTGAGCGGAAATTACGCGACAGCACTGATCGACCTCGATGCGGCACTTGCAATTGTGCCCGATCACGTGGGGGCACAGTCGGGCCGGGCCTTGACCCTGATGAATATGGGACAAACGGATGCGGCGCGGCTGCAACTGCTGGCGGCACTGGCCAACAATCCGTGGCTGTCGGAACGGGCCTTGGTGGCCGAGGGCGCGCCACTGGGTCCGGCGGGCCAGGAACTCTAGCCAAAGCCTTGTCGCGGCGCGCGCCATTGCCTAACAAGGCCGCAGTGCGGGCGTGATGGAATGGTAGACATATCGGACTTAAAATCCGAAGGGCTTACGCCCGTGTGGGTTCGAGTCCCACCGCCCGCACCACCTATCATCGGCGGTCCATGGCACCACGTGCGGCACGTGACGCGGCTATCGCGCGCAGGCATGGCCTGCCAATCGCTCAGAGGCCAAGTTTGGCGGCCACGATCTCGTTCACGGCCTTGGGGTTGGCCTTGCCGCCTGTCGCCTTCATCACCTGACCGACGAACCAGCCGGCGAGTTTGGGGTTCTGCTTGGCCTTTTCGACCTGCGCGGGGTTGGCCGCGATGACCTCGTCCACGGCCACCTCGATGGCGCCGGTGTCGGTCACCTGCTTCATGCCGCGGGCCTCGACCACCTCAGACGGGTCGCCGCCCTCGGTATAGACGATCTCGAACAGGTCCTTGGCGATCTTGCCCGAGATGTCGCCCTTGGCGATCAGGTCGATGATGCCGCCGAGCTGTGCGGGCGACACGGGGCTGTCGGTGATGTCCTTGTCATCGTCCCGCTTGAGACGGCCAAAAAGTTCGTTGATCACCCAGTTTGCCGCCGTCTTGCCGTCGCGGCCTGCCGCCACCGCTTCGAAATAGGCGGCGCTGGCCACCTCGGCCGTCAGGACCGAGGCGTCATAGTCGGTGAGGCCGAAGTCGCTGATAAAACGCGCCTTCTTGGCGTCGGGCAGTTCGGGCAGGGAGGCTGCGATGTCGTCGACCCAGGCTTGCTCGATTTCCAGCGGCAGCAGGTCTGGATCGGGGAAGTAACGGTAGTCATGCGCTTCTTCTTTGGACCGCATCGACCGCGTCTCCTGCTTGTCGGGATCATAGAGGCGCGTTTCCTGATCGACGGTACCGCCCGCCTCGACGATGGCGATCTGGCGGCGGGCCTCGATCTCGATGGCCTGCTGGATGAACCGCATGGAGTTCATGTTCTTGATCTCGCAGCGGGTGCCGAGATGCGAGAAATCCTGCGTCTCCTGATAGCGCTCATAGGCGCCGGGCCGGCAGATCGACACGTTCACATCCGCGCGCATGCTGCCGTTCTGCATGTTGCCGTCGCAGGTGCCCAGATAGCGCAGGATCTGGCGCAGCTTGGTCAGGTAGGCGGCCGCCTCTTCGGGGCCGCGGATGTCGGGGCGGCTGACGATTTCCATCAGGCAGACGCCGGTGCGGTTGAGATCGACAAAGGACATGTTGGGATCCATGTCGTGGATCGACTTGCCTGCATCCTGTTCCATGTGGATGCGTTCCACGCGCACCAGCCGCGCCGTGCCATCGCCCAGCTCGACCAGCACTTCGCCCTCACCCACGATGGGGTGGTAGAGTTGGGAAATCTGGTAGCCCTGCGGCAGGTCGGGGTAAAAGTAGTTCTTGCGGTCGAACGCGCTGCGCAGGTTGATCGCGGCCTTGAGGCCGAGGCCGGTGCGCACGGCCTGTTCCACGCAAAACTCGTTGATCACCGGCAGCATGCCGGGCATCGCGGCATCCACGAACGCGACGTTGGAATTGGGTTCGGCGCCGAATTGCGTCGAGGCGCCGGAAAAGAGTTTTGCGTTGGACGAGACCTGCGCATGCACTTCCATCCCGATGACCAGTTCCCAGTCATGCTGGGCCCCGGCGATGGTTTTGACCTTGGGGGTTTCGTAGGTCAGATCGAGCATGTTTTGTCGTCCCTTTTGCGCCTGATGCGGTGTAATTCAGGGGCGCACCTGCCGCAAGGGGGGCGTGGGGCATTGCGCGCTCAGGGCGAGGGCGGCACAGTGGCGGCATGAACATACGCGAAGCCCCCGTGCCCGAGGACAGCCTGGTTGCGCAGTTTGCGCGGGCCAAGGGGCATTATGTCGACTGTTTCGTGGTGGACATGCCTGGCGAGTTGTCCGGCTACATCACGGCGTTCTACACGCAGCCCTTGTTCAAGGCCGAACGGCTGGTGCTGCAACTGGCCGCGCGGACACCGTCGACGGATGCGGATGTGGCCGCATTGGCCACAGGCATGTCGGACCGGTTCGCGGTCTGGACCGTCACGGGGCGCAACGCGACGGAGCTGTTGATGACCGACGCCTCGGGCCGGACGATGTCGTGGCTGTCGGCGGGCGAGCGGCTGTCCTTTGGATCGGTCGTCGTCCCGGTGCATGACAAACGCGGGCGGCTGACGCTGGGGCCTGTGTTTCAAAGCCTGCTGGGCGCGCACAAGGTCTATTCGCGCGCGCTGCTGGCCGGTGCGGCACGACGGCTCAGGCGGGGTGTGTCACAGGCCCGTCCTTCGTAAAGACGACGCGGTGGCCTGCCGCGATTTCGCGGCGAAACAGGTCCGAGATCACGCGCACCGCGTCAGCATGGCCCGCAGCGGCAAAGCGTGCGCGGCAGCGCACGCGCATCGTGCTGTCATAGCCGCGGGTCGCGTGCGCCCACAGCATCGGGTGCAGCTCGGTCAGACGGTCGCGCACGATCCAGGCGGCGGCCTGCGCGATCTGGGCGCGGATGTAATCCGCCTCGTCATGTCCGGTGGGCGTCGCACCCATCGTGTTGGCGCAATAGGCCGCAAGCAGGTTCGCGATGTGCTGGTCGCGGGTGTAGTTGAGGATGTCGCGCAGACCGGCCAGAAAGAAGTCGAGATCGAGCCGCGCGCAGGCCTCCGTATCGGTGGAGATCGCATCGAGCATCACCCAGGCATATCCGCCGGCCCCCCAGATGTCGTAGGTGAGGCCCGCGACCCGCCGGGCCTGCTGTTCAAGCCGTGTGTAGCTGCCATTCCAGCGCGGCAGCAGGTGACCGCCAAAGGCGCGCATGGCCTTGGGGTTGCGCGGGTCCTGGGCGATCCACGCCTCGTAATCGTCCACCACCTGCGCGATGTCGCTGGCCGGACCGGCGTTGAAGGCGCATTTCGCGGAGGCGATCAGGGGCGAGCGCAGGCCGGTGGCGGTGAACGGCCCCAGGATGTCCCCGGCACGCTCGAAATGCGCCTCGAAGGCCTCGCGGTTGGGCAGCGGCACTTCGATGTCCCAGCCGGTGCCACGCCAGGCCCAGCCGATATCGATATGCGCGTGGGCGACGATGGCGGCGATCATCGGATCGTCCGGATGCGCGGCCAGCACCCCCTCCAACGCTTCGATCCCGTCGAGCAGTGGCGCACCGTGCGCCGGGCGGCCCGTGACCAGCGCGTGTTCGGCGGCGGCAACCACATCGGCCCGCGCGCCAAAGGCCACAAGCTCGGCAATGGGCATGCCACCATCGGTTTTGGCGCAGTCCGCGTCCAGCGCACGCAGCTGCTGCGACAGCGCCGCCCAATCCTCCTGCCGGGCCAGGCGCAGGCCTGCATTTTGATGCAGGTCGCGGGCCTGTTCCTCGGCCGTGGGGTCAGGGCAGGGGATGGTCAGCGCCTCCTGCGGCGCTGCCGGGGGCGCCGCGGGCACGGATGGTGTGGCGGTGGCCGGGTGCAGAACGCGCGCTTGGCTCGGCAGGCCTGTGCGCGCGGCCATCACGGTTCGCATGCGGTACAGCGGAGCAAGTACACGTTCTGCTAGGGCCATGATTAACTTTCCGATACTGGGTAACAGAGCTCTGTTTGCATACGAATTGCGACGCAATCGGGGCGCGCTTGGGTCCATAACAGGCTATTGCCGCGATCATTTTACGAAAACTGCAACCATCGGTGCGCGGTCTGCAACCAGCCCGCGATACCGGGTGCGCGAGGGGCCGCCGGTGCCGCCCTTGCGGCCATGGACAGTGCGTGCGCCCTGCGGGCAGAGTGCGCGGCATGAGACGGATGATGTGCGCGGCCATCGTGCTGCTGATCTGGATGGGCCCGCCCGGTGCCGCAAAGGACCTCAATGCGCCCTACGCCGCGGCGGGCCTGCGCCCGCCTGCGCGGGACGGGAACGTGCCGCGCACCCGCTGGCGCCATCAGCCCGAGCATGTCCTGTGGAACCGCGCGGCCCTCTCTGCACTCAAGAGCCATGGGCGACCGTTGGTCGAGATGGTGCCGGGTGACATTGCCGATTGGTGTCCGCGCTACCCGCAGGCCACCGCTGCGGACCGGCGCGCCTTTTGGGTCGGTTTCCTGTCGAGCCTCGCCAAATACGAAAGCACCTACAGGGCCGATGCGGTGGGCGGCGGGGGGCGCTGGTACGGGCTGCTGCAGATCCTGCCCGCAACGGCGCGCGGCTATGGCTGCAATGTCGGCACGGGCGAGGCGCTCAAGAACGGGGCGGCAAACCTCAGCTGTGCGGTGCGCATCATGGCGGTGACGGTCCCGCGCGACGGTGTGATCTATGGCCGTGGCGGGCGCGGGGTGGCCGCGGATTGGGGGCCGTTGCGATCCGCCCCGAAGCGGGCGGATATGGCAGGCTGGCTGCGCCGGCAAAGCTATTGCGCGCCGCTGGACGCGACCCGGCCGCAGGCCCGCCCGACCCGCGCCGATTAGCGGTTCAACTGGCTCGTGACCCGCGACCACACCTCGGGAAAGGTCAGCATCAACAGATGCCCGTGCCCGGCAATCAGCTGCACTTCGGCGTCCGGCAGCGTGTCGGCAAACCGGGTGACGGCCCGGGGCGGAAAGATCGGATCAACCGCGCCGTGATATATCGTGATTTCAACACCTTGCAGGGTTTCGGGTGCGGGGTTCGTCCAGCGGCGCAGGGCGCGCCAATGCCTGTGGGCCAGCCCGTCTTGGGGCAATTCGATGCGTCCCTCGTTTGCGGCGACGAGGGTGTCGGCGGCTTGCGCTACGTTTGGATCGCTTTCGGCCCGTGGGCCGTAGGCGAGCGTGCGGTAGTATTCCAGCCAGACCTTGCGGGGCGACAGGCTGCCTGCGCGCAGGGCCGCGCCCGCCGTGCCGACAGCCGCACGTCCGCCCGCAAGGATCGGTTGCGGGGCGGGCAGGGCGGTCGAGATTGCGGCCACGCGCACCTCCACCTCCTGCAAGTCGCGGCGCAGCCGTTTCGCGGCCTCGAAGGCGATCACGCTGCCGGTCGAATGGCCGACAAGGTCGACGCGCGCAAAGCCGCCCGCGCGCACCGTCCGCGCAATATGCGCGGCGGCGAAGTCGAGGGTCACGAACTCTTCGGCCGGGCGACCGTCAAACCCGGGCAGGCGATAAAACGCCACGGTGCGCCGCGGTGTTTCCAGCTGTTTCAGCGGTGCCATGACGCGCACCGGGCTGAGCGCACCGGGGATGCCGATCACCAGGTGGTCGGCCCGGGCAAAGGCTGTGCGGTCATAGATCAGCGGATTAGACTTGGGCTGTGGCGGCGCAGCACAGGACGCAAGCCAAGCGAGCAGGACAAGGCACAGCGCCCACCTCATCCGAGCAGCGAAAAGTGGTGGCGTTCGACCTTGATGCCGCGGCTGGTCAGCGCCTCTTCGAAATCGTTGGATGGCGGCGTCGCTTCGAGCGGCAGGCGCACCTTGCGCCCCGTGGTCAGCACCGCACTGGCCCGGATCGAAAAGTCGAGCCGGGTGTCGAGCCGGATATGCGCGATGCGCGGCCACGCAATCTCGCCCGTGCGGCGGCCCGAAAACCAGTGCAACCCTTTCGGATCAAGGCGCACGCCGGACCGCCGCCCGGTCACCAGATCGATCAGGGCAGGCACGGTGGCCAGCGCAAACATCGCCATCAGCCAGGGTGCCGCATCCAGCCACAGGACGGCCAAAGCCAGCACGCCCCAGACCACCAGCACCGTGATCAGCGTGGCGCGGTTGCGCCCGGTGGTCTCGAACGCATAGGGCGTCATTGCAACCGGAATGCGGTCTTGATGTCTTGCAGCGCGGCCGTCTGGCGCTGTGACAGCGGGG
The DNA here is from genome assembly GCA_038525585.1 of Pseudomonadota bacterium. Lineage (GTDB taxonomy): Bacteria > Pseudomonadota > Alphaproteobacteria > Rhodobacterales > Rhodobacteraceae > Tateyamaria. Next base: position 11,348 of record JBCBHM010000040.1, on the reverse strand, counting down.
TGCGGGCGGCGGTCTGGATCACCTCCATCAGCGTCGCAAAGGACGCGCCACCGCTGAGCTTGTTCAGCCGTTTGGCAAGGCGTGGCACCGCAGGCTCGGCGCCGTTGCATTCCGACACGAGCCACTGGCCCAGCACCTCGATCTCCTGCGCGCCCGAGGCGTCGAGGCTCAGGTGTTTGCGCAGCGCTATGTCGAGCCGTTTGCGGTCGTCCGCGGTGGGCAGGTCATCCAGCGCGATAAACGCCGTGGCGAGCGCTGCGATGGCGAGGTTGGGCTCGTCCACGCTGTCCACGGGATGCTGGTTGTAGCGGCGGCGAAACCCAAAGCGGCGCGCGGCGGCGGCGACATCGCCTGCCATGTCCATAACGTCGCTGGCCACTTCGGCCCCGCGCCGCGCCCGCAGGATGAGGAAGAACGCGGCGGTGGCAAGGGCCACAAGTCCCAGGATCACCGGCATCTCAGCGCCCTCCGGTCACGTCAAGCGTGCTGCCGGTGACATAGCTTGCATCCGCCGAGGCGAGCCAGAGGATGGCCTTGGCCACCTCCTCTGCCGATCCCTCGCGGCGCATGGGCACCATATGGGCAAGCTTCTGGGCGCGGCCCGGCTCGCCGCCCTTGGCGTGCAGCCCGGTGTCGATCAGGCCGGGGCGCAGCGACATCACGCGGATGCCACTGGGCGCCACCTCGTCCGAGAGGCCCTTGGTAAAGGTGTCGATGGCGGCCTTGGAGGCGGCATAGTCGATATACTGGTTGCCCGACCCCAGACGGGCGGCAGCGGACGAGACATTGATGATCGCGCCGCCGGCGCCCTGCGCCTCCATGCGCACCACGGCCTCCTTAGCCACGAGCATGGCGCCGATGACGTTCACATTCATCATCCGGGTCAGGCGGGCGTGGTCGATCTGCGTCAGCTTGGCCGTCTGGTCCACGATGCCGGCGTTATTGATCAGCACGTCGATCCGGCCGAAGGCGGCGTCGAGTGCCGCGTAAATGGCGGCGATCCCGGCCTCTTCGCCGACATCGGCCTGCACCACCTCGGCGCGGGCGCCCTGTGCCTCGACCTCGGCCTTGACGGCTTCGGCACCATCGGGGTCGGACCGGTAGGTCAGGACAAAGTCATAATCGGCAGCCGACAGGCGCGCGCAGGCGGCACCAATGCCGGCAGAAGCGCCGGTGATGAGGCAGACGGGGCGGTTGGTCATTCGGGGTCTTCCTTTGGTCAGTCGGCATCCGCCGCAAAATTCGTGCCCGGCGCGTAGCGGTGAAAGCCGTCAAGGTCCGCCTTGCCCACCAGCACACCGGTCATGCGCAGGGTGGCATAGCCCAGGGTCAGATGGAAATGCGCGTTGGGCAGGGCATAGAGCGTGGCGTATTCGAGACCCGATTGCGTGATCTCGGCCTCCCCCGCCCTGTGCGTGATGTGCCGCGTGTCGGCTTGGGTGAAGGCCGCGTCATCCAAATCGTTCAGCAGCGCCCGCATCTCGACCGCGATGGCGAGAATATCGGCCCGGTCCGATGACAGCGCGGGTTCGACCACTGGCTGGCCGGTCAGCGGCAGCACGGTGCGCGCGACATAGCCGAGGGCCACGCAAAAATGCTCGCCCCCCGTCAGCCCATCCGCCGCCAGCCGCGCGCTGAGCGGGGTGTCCTGTTGAAACCGGCTGAGCAGGCGCGGCACCCCGTCGGCGACGCGCATCAGCGGCGGGACGATGATCGGGTAGAGGTTCATGATGTCCGGCCTCGCACCTCGCTCAGGCGTCGCGGATGCGCGAGATCATTTCGGTCGTGTCGCGGCTGAGCCCGGGGGTTTCGGCGATCCGGGCCAGTTCCCTGGAAATCATCGATTGCCGGATCGCATCGTAACGGCGCCAGGTCTGGAACGCGGCACACATGCGCGCCGTGGTCTGCGGATTGACCGGATCCAGCGTGATCAGCCAATCCGCCAGCAGGGTGTAGCCCGACCCGTCGCGCGCATGAAAGCCCGCATGGTGTGCTGCGAAACTGCCCAGCGTGGCGCGGAAACGGTTGGGGTTTTTCCAGTTGAAGTCGGGATGCTTGGTCAGGGCCGTGGAAATGTCGGCGGCATCGTCGGGCTTGGCCTCCATCACCTGCAGGCCAAACCATTTGTCCATGACAAGCCGGTCGTGTTTCCACTGCGCCTCGAACTGCGACAGCGCCGCGGCACCGCGCCCGGCGCGGATCAGGAACCCCAGCGCGCTGAGCTGTTGGGTCATGTTGGTGGCGTTGTCGAACTGCGCCTGCGCTGCATCCCCGCCATCCTGCCGGGTCAACATGGCGAGCACCGCGTTGCCCAGGGCGCGGTGGCCCGTTTGCGCGGCACTCGGGGCATAGGGCGCATCCACCTGATGCGCGGCATAGAGGTCCGGCAAGACATCGGCCAACCGGTCCGACAGGGCTTGCCTGTGCACCTCATGCGCCGACCAAATCTCGTCGGGATCGGGCGTCTTGCCACTGTTATGCAGGTCCGCGGCCAGTTGCGACTGACCGGGCAGGGCCAGGGTGTAGGCCCGGTAGGCGGGGTCCAGCGTGTCGTCCGTCAACAGGCGCGCAACACCGTCCAGCCAGGCATCCTTGGGCGGTGTCCGGTCCACGATGCTGGTCAGCAGGGACTGCGTGCCCAGATCGCGGGCCGCCTCCCACCGGTTATAGGGATCGGTGTCATGCGCCAGGAGAAAGGCGTGATCCACATCATGTTTCAGCACCACCGGCGCGGAAAAGCCGCGCAGGATCGAGGGGATGGGCTTGGCCTCGTAGCCGGTGAAGGAAAAGCTTTGCTCGGCCTGCGTCACTTCCAACACCTGCGTGCCCAGCACCTCGTCCCCGTCCGGGGCCAGCAAACCCAGTGCCACGGGGATCACCTGCGGCTGCGGATCTGGTGTTGCCGTGCTGGGCGGCGTGTGCTGGCGGAAGGTGAGGGTGTAGGTGCCATCCTCAAACGCCTCTTCCACCGTAAGATGCGGCGTGCCCGCCTGGCTGTACCAGCGCTTGAATTGCGTCAGGTCACGGCCTGTTGTATCTTCGAACACCTGCATCCAATCCTCGATCGTGCAGGCCTGCCCGTCATGACGATCAAAGTAGAGGTTCAGCGCCTTGGCATAGGCGTCATCCCCCACCAGGATCTTGAGCATGCGGATGACCTCCGCGCCTTTCTCGTAGACGGTGGCGGTGTAGAAGTTGTTGATTTCCTGAAAGCTTTCGGGCCGCACCGGGTGGGCCAGCGGCCCTTGATCCTCGGGAAACTGGCGCGCGCGCAGGTCGATCACATCGCTGATGCGCTTGACCGGAGCCGAGCGCATGTCGGACGTGAATTCGCTGTCGCGGAACACGGTCAGCCCTTCCTTCAGGCACAGCTGGAACCAGTCGCGGCAGGTGATGCGGTTGCCGGTCCAGTTGTGGAAATATTCATGCGCGATGATCGCCTCGATCCGTTCGAAATTGCTGTCGGTCGAGGTTTCGGGCGAGGCGAGTACGGCGGAGGCGTTGAAGATGTTCAGCCCCTTGTTCTCCATCGCGCCCATGTTGAAATCATCGACGGCCACGATGTTGAACACGTCGAGGTCATAGGCGCGGCCATAGACGTCCTCGTCCCATTTCATCGAATCCTTGAGCGCTTGCATGCCAAAGGCGCATTTCCCCTCGTCCCCCGGCCGGACATAGAGGGCCAGATCGACCCGCCGCCCCTCCATCGTGGTGAACGTATCGCGGTGGGCGATCAGGTCGCCTGCGACCAGCGCAAAAAGGTAGGCGGGTTTGGGCCAGGGGTCGTGCCATTCAGCCCAGCCATCCCCTTGGGCGATCGGGTTGCCGTTCGACAGCAGCACCGGGTGCGGGCCGTTGATCCGCACGGTAAAGGTGCTCATCACATCGGGCCGGTCGGGATAGAAGGTGATCTTGCGAAACCCTTCGGCCTCGCATTGGGTGCAGTACATCCCGTTGGACTGATAGAGCCCCTCGAGCGCGGTGTTTGCCGCCGGATCAATCTGCACCTCCGCCTCCCAGGTGAAGGGGACGTTGGGCACATCGCAGGTCAGCCCCTCTTCGGTCACGGTGGGTTTCACGGCCTCCCCATCGATCCTGGCGCTGATCAGCTGCAGGTTTTCACCGTGCAGAAAGAATGTGGGGTCGGCCGCGTCCGCCACGGGCGCAAAGCGGATGCGCGCCGTGACCCGCGTGGCCGACGGGGCCAGATCAAAGGTCAGGTGCACATCTTCGACCGTAAATCCGAAAGGCGTGTAATCCTTGAGGTAGATCGTCTGGGGGGCAGCGTCGCGCATGGGTCACTCTCGATCAGGGGTTGCGATCAACGGTAGGTCCCGTGAAGCAGGACTTCAATGGCGCGCGTGATGACATATGGCAAAGCCGCGCGTGTTGCCCGGTCCGCGCGCCCGTGCCAGAGGTTATGTCAAAGGGAGGACGGCATATGGATCAGGTCATGGGCGGATGCGTGTGCGGCAAGGTGCGCATCATGGCGTCGGGCCAACCCGACAGCGTGGGCATTTGCCATTGCCTCGATTGCCGCAAACACCACGGTGCCGCATTCTATGCCGCTGCCGTGTTCGCCGAAGTGGCCGTGCAGATCAACGGCGCGACCGCCGAATACCGGGGCCGCCACTTCTGCCCCACATGCGGCAGTTCCGTCTTTGCCCGCAGTGAGGGCGAGGTCGAGGTGCATCTGGGCAGTCTGGACGACCCAAACCAATTCACACCGACATACGAGCTGTGGACCGCGCGGCGCGAAGACTGGCTGCCGGAGTGCGCTGCGATGACATCTTATGCACACGGTCGCGACCGGAAGTGACGGGGACCGTCAGCATTGCAGCTGTCGTGCCGCCCGTGTCTGTGCGCCGCGCGCGGCAAACGGTGGTGCAGCTGCGTGGGTGATCGCGAGACCCCATTCATTTTGCATGTCTTCGGCATCAGCAGGTCCGCTTCAACCACCGCATTGTGCAATGCGTTCGACAGGATCCGGTGATGGCCCAGGAATGTCGTCTCGGTCCGGCAATCAAAAAATGAAGCAAATGACTTGTACGTCCGTTCCGTCCGCAATGCCTCTGGCCACGCGTAGGGCATCCCCCTGCCAAGGCTGTTGGTGAATTTGCTCGCGACGTGCGCGGTGAAAACAACGTGACGACCGTCGGATGCCACTTTTCGGAGCAAGACGTGCGGGTTTCATCGTCGCAGTGCGATCCGTCTTTGACGGCGCACACACATGATCCGGCGGCGATCTGTTCGGACGACACCTGTGACTGCCGCCAAAGGATTGGCCTCTGGCCGATGCGTTCTACCTGACAGCCATGACAACGATCGTGTGGTTCAAACGGGATTTGCGGGTGAGCGATCATCCAGCCTTGGCGCGGGCGGCGGCGCTGGGCGATGTGCTGCCGCTTTACGTATTCGAGCCCGACTATTGGGCCGAACCCGACGTGTCGGGCCGCCAGTTCGATTTCGTGACCGAGAGTGTGGCGTCACTGGGCGCTGGGCTGGCGCGGCTGGGCGTGCCATTGGTGGTGCGTGCGGGCGAAATGGTCGATGTCTTGTCGTCGCTCCATGCGGCGCAGGGGTTCGACCGGGTCGTCAGCCACGAGGAAACCGGCAGCGCCTGGACCTATGCCCGCGACCGTGCGGTCGCCGGGTGGTGTGCGGCCAACGGTGTGGTGTGGGAAGAGCTGGCGCAGTCCGGCGTCGTGCGTCGCCTGAACGGCCGCGATGGCTGGGCCAAGCAGCGCAATGCGTTCCTGCGCCTGCCGCAGGTGGACGTGCCCGAGCGGTTGCATGGCCCATCACTGCCCTCGGACGACATCCCGCGAATGGTGGCACAGGACAGCTGTGTCGCGCGCCAGCGGGGCGGGCGTGAGATGGCGCTGAGCCTGCTGGGGTCGTTCCTGACCGAGCGGGGCCAGACCTATCGCAAGGATATGTCGTCACCCGTCACCGGCGAGGCCGCGTGCTCGCGCCTGTCGCCCTATCTGGCCTTCGGGTGTCTGAGCGGGCGCGAGGCGTCGCAAGCCACCGCTGCGCGCCAGCGCGAGGTCAAGGGCACGCGGGAAGGGTGGGGCGGATCGCTCAAATCCTTTCAGGCGCGGCTCGCCTGGCGCGACCACTTCATGCAAAAGCTCGAGGATGAACCGGCGCTGGAACACCGCTGCCTGCATTCGGCCTATCAGGGTCTGCGCAGCGATGACGCGGCACGCCGCGCAGCGTGGGAGAGGGGAGAGACGGGCCTGCCCTTTGTCGATGCCTGCATGCGGTATGTGGCGGCTACGGGGTGGCTGAACTTTCGCATGCGGTCGATGGTGATGGCGGTGGCGTCCTATCACCTGTGGCTCGACTGGCGGCACACCGGTCTGCATCTGGCGCGGCAATTCACCGATTTCGAACCGGGTATTCACTGGCCGCAGACGCAGATGCAATCAGGCACGACCGGCATGAACACCGTGCGCATCTACAACCCGGTGAAACAGGGCAAGGACCAGGATCCGACGGGTGTGTTTACTCGCCGGTGGTGCCCGGAACTTGCGGCGGTGCCGGATGAGCATCTGCAGGAACCCTGGCGGTGGGAGGGTGCGGACACGCTGCTGGGCCGTGCTTACCCCGCGCCGATTGTCGACGTGACAGAGGCGGCGCGCACAGCGCGCGAGCGGGTCTGGGCCGTGCGGCGGGGCAGCGCCTTTCGCGACGAGGCGCAGCGGGTCGTGCACAAGCACGCCAGCCGCAAGGACCCGCAGGGGCATTTCGTGGATGACCGCGCGCCTCGGCGGCGCACCGCGTCCAAGGATACGCGGCAGATGGGCTTCGACTTCTGATGGCTCGGATGCGCAAGAAGGCGGATCTGCCCGAAAAGATGTGCCCGGTCTGCCAGCGCCCCTTCACCTGGCGCAAGAAATGGGAGCGGGTCTGGGACGACGTCAAGTATTGTTCGGACCGCTGCCGCCGGGCGGGCAAGACGTCGGTTGAGGCAGACTGATCCGAGCTCAAGCAAAATTGGTCAAATCTTCGGACCAATCGTGTTTACGATAGGAAACTTTTTCTCTAGACGTCACCAAAGCACGCTTTCACCACGTCGGAGGACCCGCCATGACCACCTATCTTGACCGCGCAGACCTCAAGGTCGCCGACACGCTCGCGCAGTTTGTCGAAGAGCGGGCGCTGCCGGGCACCGGGGTCGCGACCGCGGATTTCTGGACCGGCTTTTCCGCCCTGGTCCACGACCTCGGCCCCAAGAACCGGGCGCTGCTGGACACCCGCACCATGCTGCAGCGGCAGATCGACGACTGGCACGTGGCGCATCGCGCCAGCGGGTTTGACGCGGGCGCCTACCGCGCGTTTCTGGAAGAGATCGCGTATCTGGTGCCCGAAGGTCCGGGCTTTGAGATCGAGACGGAGAATGTGGACCCTGAGATCGCCGCCACGCCGGGCCCGCAACTGGTGGTGCCGATCATGAACGCCCGGTTTGCCCTGAACGCGGCGAACGCGCGTTGGGGCAGCCTGTATGACGCGCTCTATGGCACCGATGCGCTTGGCGATCTGCCGACGGGCAAGGGCTATGATCCCGAACGCGGCGCGCGGGTGATTGCGCGGGCCAAGGGGTTCCTTGATGAGGCTGTCCCGCTGGCCGCGGCCTGTTGGGCGAATGTGACCGACCTTGACGTCACTGACGGTGCGCTGGTTGTGTCGACCGCTGCGGGATCGACGACGCTGGCGCATCCCGAGCAGCTGGTGGGGCGCACCCAGGATGGCGAGGAGATCTGTTTCAAGAACAACGGCCTGCATGTCATCGTGCGCCGAGATCCGTCGCACCCGATTGGCGAGACGGACCCCGCAGGCATCGCGGATGTGATCGTGGAATCCGCGCTGTCGACCATCATGGATTGTGAGGACAGCGTGGCGGCAGTGGATGCCGAGGACAAGGTGCTGGCCTATTCCAACTGGCTGGGGCTGATGCGCGGCGATCTGGAAGAGCGTTTTGAAAAGGGCGGCAAGACGGTGCATCGCCGGATGCACGGGGACCGCGCCTTTATCGCCATGGATGGCAGCACCGTGACCCTGAAGGGGCGCAGCCTGATGCTGATCCGCAATGTCGGCCACCTGATGACGAACCCCGCGATCCTCGACCGCGACGGGGCGGAGATCGGTGAAGGGCTGATGGATGCGATGATCACCACGCTGATTGCGATGCATGATCTGGCCAAGACAGACGGCCTGCGCAACTCCGTCACCGGATCGGTCTATGTGGTCAAACCCAAGATGCACGGGCCCGAAGAGGTCGCCTTTGCCGACGAGATCTTTACCCGCGTGGAAAAGGTGCTGGGCCTGCCGGCCAACACCGTCAAGCTGGGCATCATGGACGAAGAGCGGCGCACATCGGCCAACCTCAAGGAGTGCATTCGTGCGGCCAAGGCGCGCGTGGCGTTCATAAACACCGGCTTCCTCGACCGAACGGGGGACGAGATCCACACGTCGATGGAAGCGGGGCCGATGATCCCCAAAGGCGAGATGAAGGGGGCGGCCTGGATCAGCGCCTATGAGGATCGGAACGTGGACATCGGCCTTGCCTGCGGGCTCAAGGGCCGGGCGCAAATCGGCAAGGGCATGTGGGCGATGCCCGACCGAATGGCAGAGATGCTGGAGGCCAAGATCGGCCACCCGCAATCGGGTGCCAGCTGCGCCTGGGTGCCGTCGCCCACCGCCGCCACGCTGCATGCCACGCATTACCACAGCGTCGACGTGCGCGCGCGGCAGGACGCGCTGCGGGCAGGCGGCGCGCGCGGCACGCTAGAGGATCTGCTGACGATCCCGGTGGCGTCGGGCCGCAACTTCTCGGACGAGGAGATCACGCGAGAGCTTGAGAACAACGCGCAAGGCATTCTGGGCTATGTGGTGCGCTGGGTCGATGCGGGCGTCGGATGCTCCAAGGTGCCCGACATCAACGATGTCGGTCTGATGGAGGACCGCGCGACCTGCCGGATCTCGGCGCAGGGGCTGGCGAACTGGTTGCATCACGGCGTGATGTCCCAAGATCAGGCGCTGGCGGCGCTGCAAAAGATGGCGGCGGTCGTGGACCGGCAGAACGCTGGCGATCCGTCATACGCGCCGATGGCGCCGGGCTTTGACGGTGAGGCATTTCAGGCGGCGTGTGATCTGGTGCTCAAGGGGCGGATGCAGCCCTCAGGGTACACCGAGCCGGTGCTGCATGCGCGGCGGCTTGCCTACAAGGCAGCCTCCGGCGTGGGTTGAGACTGCGGGAGCGAGGGGCCAGCCCCTCGCGCTCCCCGGGATATTTTGGGACAAAGACGGGGCGGGCTGGCGTTCCAAGAGGGTACATCATGTCGATTTCATTGCGCCGGGCGCGCACGATCATGCGCAAGACGTTGAAAAAGGGCCGCGCGCTGGAGCTGAAGCCGCTATCGGTGGTGGTGCTGGATGCCGGCGGTCACGTGCAGGCGTTCGAGCGTGAGGACGGTGCGGCCCCGGGCCGGTTCGCGATTGCGCACGGCAAGGCATACGGAGCGGTGATGCTGGGAATGGCAGGCACGGCGCAGATGGCGCGGGCCGAACAGCAGGCCTATTTCATGGCGGCGGTGAACGGTGTCTATGGCGGGCACGTGGTGCCGGTGCCGGGCGGGGTGCTGGTGCGCGACAAGAAGGGCGCGGTGATCGGCGCGGTCGGTGTGACCGGCGACAGCTCGGACAACGACCTCGTGGCGGCGGTTGCGGGTATCGAGGCGGTGGGGCTGACCGCCGACGGGTGACGGCGGCGATCTTTCGGTGTGCGGCGAAGCGCCGGGCAGGCCGCATCCGGTGCCTGCGATTTGGGCAGGCGCCGCACCTCTTCACCCATGCACAGAGAGTTGCGCGCCGGTTGGGCTGTTCAGCCCATGGCCGGGGCGATATATCACCGGAACCGCAGCGCGCAGAGGAACCACATGGCCCGTCCTATCATCGGCATCATCTCGAACCATCACGTGATCAATGACGAATATGAGGTGCAGGCCGCGGGCATCATCAACATTTCGGCCATTGCCGAGGTGGCCGATGGCGTCCCGATGCTGATCCCGGCCAATCCGAGCTACGTTCGCGTGTCCGACCTTTTGGAACATTGCGCGGGCTTCGTCTTTACCGGCGGGCGGGCCAATGTCCATCCGGAGGAGTACGGCGAGGAGCCGACCGAGGCGCATGGGCAGTTCGACCGCAACCGCGACCGGCTGACCCTGCCGCTGATCCGGGCCTGCGTCGAGCGTGGCCAGCCCATTCTGGGCATCTGCCGCGGCTTTCAGGAGGTGAACGTGGCCATGGGCGGCTCGCTGTACCCCGAGATCCGGGATCTGCCCGGACGCGACAACCACCGCATGCCCCCGGATGGCACGTTGGAGGAAAAATTTGCCCTGCGCCACGACGTCACCTTTCGCGAGGGCGGCGTGTTTCACGATCTGATGGGCCGCACCGCCGTGCCGACCAACACGCTGCACGGCCAAGGGATCAAGACCGCCGGGCCGCGCGTCGTCGTCGACGGGCACGCCCCGGATGGCACGCCCGAGGCGATGTATATCGATGGTGCGCCCGGCTTTACCCTGTCTGTCCAGTGGCATCCGGAATGGAACGCCAAATGCGATCCGGTCTCGCGCCCGCTGTTCGAGGCGTTTGGCGCGGCGTGCCGGGCCTGGGTCAACGGCGCGCAAGCGACACCCGCCCTGCGCACAGCGTCCTGACGGCCTCCGTCGCCTCAATTTCCAACGCGTCACGGCACTGCAGGGCCGCTTTGTCCGCGCGGCACGGCGATTTTCAGTTGCCACATGGCGGCGTGTTGCACAGTCTCGCACCATGAAGCCCATGTTCGATATTCCACCGGTCTGGCTGGTGCTGGCGATTGTCATCGCATGGGTTCAAAGCCGCTACCTGACACTTGGCCTCAGCCTGGATCACCCGGTGACCCAGGCCATATCGGGGCTGCTGATCGGCGGCGGTGTGGTGCTGATTGCGCTGGCCGCATGGGAGTTCTGGAAAGCGCGCACTACGATCATCCCGCACCAGACGCCCACCCAGCTGATCACACGCGGGATCTTTGCCAAGACGCGCAACCCCATCTACCTCGCCGACGCGCTGATCCTTGCCGGGCTTATCCTGCGGTTTGACGCGGTTCTGTCGCTGCCGCTGGTCCCGATCTTTGTCTGGTGGATCGAGCGCCATTTCATCGTCGCGGAGGAAGACGCCATGCGGCGCGTGTTCCGTGCCGAATTTGCACGCTACGAAAGGAAAGTGCGTCGCTGGATATAATTCTTTGCGATTGTTTCGCTTTGATGGTGGGGCGCTGCTTGCGCTGCGCCAGCGTT
>JBCBHM010000039.1:0-33371 GCA_038525585.1 Pseudomonadota bacterium | reverse complement strand
GAGCAGAGCGCTCATAACGCTTTGGTTGCGGGTTCAAGTCCTGCCGGGCCTACCATCCTGCCAGATCACGCCTTGCGCACGTGCCAGCCCACCTTCATCTCCACCACCGTATCGCCGTCGCCGTCGCGGATATCCACGTCGACGTCAAAGGCGACCTTGCCCGCATCCTGCAGCGTTTGCAGCAGCGTTGCACCCGCTGTGTCGGTCCGGGCATGGGCCGTCAGGGTGCCCTTGGCGATCTTGACGTATGTGATCGACGCGCCCGAGGCGACGGGCCGCACCCCGAGGATGACAGGCGCGAGCGCTCCGGCCAGCGCGGCACCCGATGCGGCCTCGCCCAGCGTGAACATCGCGCCCGCATGCTGCGACTGGATGTGGTTCGACGTCTCTGTGCGCTGCGCCAACGTGGCCGTTGCGGTGCCGTCGCCGATGTCGCCCAGCACCACGCCCACATGGGTGGCAAAGGGGATCACGGTGCTCAGATGTGTGCGGATCATGTCGTAAGGGGTCATCGCTGCGGGCCTTTTTCCTTGCCGTTGACCGACAAAGCCACGGGGCAGGCGCGCAAGGCAAGCCTGCCGCGACGGCACATGGGTCAGCGCGCGATGACGATGTCGGCCCGCAGGCCACCCAGACGTTCGCTTTGCCCTAGGCGCAGGACGCCGCCATGCCCGCGTGCGATGTCGGTCGCGATGGCCAGGCCCAGGCCCACGCCACCGCCCTTGTCCTGATTGCGCGCCTCATCCAGCCGGGTGAACGGACGCTGCGCGTCCGCGCGCCGATCCTTGGGGATGCCGGGCCCGTCATCCTCGACCCGGAAGCGCAGGGATTTGTCGGTCAGCGTCACTGACACTTCGGCGTTCGAGCCATAGCGGATTCCGTTGCTGATCAGGTTGCTGAGCGCGCGCCGCATCGCGACGGGGCGCAGCATCACCTCGCCCTCGCCCTTGGTCCGCGCCAACCGCACGGGCTGGCCCACGCGTTGCGCATCCTCGACCAGGGTCCGGGCCAGGACGATGGGATCCACCGCCTCGGGCTGCCCTTCCCCCTCGCCCTTGGCAAAGTCGAGAAAGGCGTCGATCATGTTCTGCATGTCGTCCACATCCGGCGTGATCATCTCGCGCGCGTCCTCATCCACCATCGACAGGCTCAGCCGCATCCGCGTCAGCGGCGTGCGCAGGTCGTGGCTGACCCCCGACAGCATCAGCGTCCGCGTTTCCATCTGCCGTTCGATCCGTGCGCGCATGTCGACAAAGGCGGTGCCCGCCGCCCGCACCTCCGTCGCGCCGGTGGGCGTGTAGGGCATGTGACGCCCCCGGCCGAACGCCTCCGCCGCGCGGGCCAGCCGCTTGATCGGACGCAGCTGGTTGCGCAGGTAGATAAAGGCGATCAGCGTCGTGAGGATCGAGAAAAAGCCGAGATAGACCAACAGCTGGTGCGGGTTGCGGGCCGAGATGCGGCGGCGGTCGAAGGTGATCGAGATCGGCCCGGCGCTGCTTTCTACCGCGACGCGCACCATCTTGTCCGCCGACAGGTCAAACGACCGGATCTGCGGCACCTGAGCGCCGAGACGGCGGATGATCACACGGCCCGAAAAATCCTCCCACCCGCGCAGGTTCGGCGCATCCAGCGCATCCGGCGCCACGCTGCGGACCACCATGTTCAGCGGGGCGGCCCTGCGCGCCACCACATCCTCGACGCTTTCGCCGGGGCGACGTGCGTCGATGGCGCCCAGCACCAGCTCGATTTCGCGCGCCACGGTATCGGACATCTGCTCGGTCACGTCCTCGAAATGCCGCTGGACAAAGACGATGGCCACCACGACCTGCACGACCACCACCGGCAGCAGCAGGATCAGCGCGGCCCGGCCATAAAGACCGCGGGGCATATAGCGTTTGAGCCAAAGGAACGACATGCGCTAGACCCTAACGACGCTTATCTCCGGACGAAAGGCATGGCCGTGACCCCACCCGATGATTTCGACCCCGCGATTGGCGTGCCCGAGATGCTGGAGCCGGGATTGCGCCGGATCGTGGCCCCGAACCCCTCGCCCATGACCTATCGCGGCACCAACACCTATGTCGTGGGCACCACCGATCTGGCTGTGGTCGATCCCGGGCCCGACAATGCGCCGCATCTGGCGGCGATCCTGGCGAGCGCAGGGTCCGGACAGCGGATCACGCATATCGTCGTCACGCACAGCCACCTCGACCACGCGCCGCTGGCGCGCGCACTGGCACAGGCGACGGGCGCACCGGTCTACGGGTTTGGCGATGCCCAGGCCGGGCGCAGTGCGACGATGCAGGCGCTGGCGAGCACGGGCTATACGGGCGGCGGTGAGGGCATTGACCACAGCTTTGCCCCCGACATCACGGTTGCCGATGGCGCGGTCATCGCGGGCAGCGATTGGACCCTCGAGGTGCTGCACACGCCCGGGCATCTGGGCAATCACATCTGTCTGGGGTGGGGTGACGCCTGCCTGACGGCCGATCACGTGATGGGCTGGGCCTCGTCGCTGGTGTCGCCCCCCGATGGCGATCTGACCGACTTCATGGCCTCCTGCGACCGGCTGGCCGCGCGCAGCTGGCGCGTGTTCTACCCCGGCCACGGCGCGCCCATCGCGGACCCTGCCGCCCGGCTCGCCTGGCTGATCCAGCACCGCCGCGCCCGCGAGGCGGCGATCCTGACCGCCCTCGGGGATGGCCCGTCCAGTGCTGCGGGCCTGGCGCAAGCGATCTACACCGACACGCCCGCCGCACTTTTGCCCGCCGCTACCCGCAACGTGCTGGCGCATCTCATTGACCTCATGGGAAAATCGCGCGTGACCCAGAGTGGCCCGGTCACCGAGGACGCCCTGTTTTCCCTCGTCTGAGCCATGCGAAACTTTTTGCCAATCGCCCCACCAAACCCTCTGGACGCGCGGAATCGCCCTTGCTATACGGCGCGAACCGTTCCGGCGTAGCTCAGCGGTAGAGCAGTTGACTGTTAATCAATTGGTCGTAGGTTCGATCCCTACCGCCGGAGCCATTATCCCTCACTTTCCCGTGCGATCAGCGCTTTGTACGCCGCTCTGAGGCGGAGAAAGATGCCGCCGGGTGCGCCTGTGCCGATCTGGCGGCCGTCGATCTCGAACACCGGGGTCTGGGCGCCGAACGTGCCGGTGAGAAAGGCCTCGTCCGCGCTGTAGGTGTCGACCAGGGAATAGTTGCGCTCGAATACCGGGATGCCTTCGGCCCGGCACAGGTCGATGACCTTTTGGCGCGTGATACCGTTCATGCAATAGTCCCCGGTCGACGTCCAAACCGCACCCCTTTTGACGATAAAGAAGTTGCAGGCGTTCGTCGTGTTCACAAAGCCGAACGGATCCAGCATCAGCGCCTCGTCCGCGCCCGCCCGGATCGCGTGGTTCAGCGCGATGATGCAGTTGAGCTTGGAATGTGAGTTCAGCTTGGCGTCTTGCGTCAGCGGCAGGCCTCGGTGGTGCGGCACCGTGTGCAGGCGGATCCCACGGGTCAGGACGCTGTCATCGGGCACGGAATGTTCGGCGATGATGACGATCGTGGCGCCCCACTGGCTGAGATGCGGATGCTGGAATGGCTTGGCCTTGCGCCCGCGTGTCACCATCAGCCGCACATGCGCGTCCGTCGTCATCGCGTTGGCATGCAGCGTGTCCCAGACGGCAGATTTGAGCGCTGCGCGATCCAGCCCGATATCGATCTCGGTATAGGCCGCGGCCTCGAACAGCCGGTCGAGGTGATCGTCGAAGAACGGGATGTGCCCATCATAGAGGCGCAACCCCTCCCATATCCCGTCACCGAGCAGGAACCCGCTGTCATAGACGGACACCATCGCCTGCGCCTTGGGCACGATCTGACCGTCGACATAGATCAGGATGGCCTCGTTGCGCACGTCGGCGGTGGCGTCATGGGTGGATGTGGGCATCGCGGGCCTCCGGTTCGTGGGGTCATCAGCACGCGGGGGCCCGGCTGCGTCAAGACCAAAGGTTTGCACCTGCATCCGTGCTGCGCCAGTGTCGCGCCATGACGGAATGCTACACACTCTCCTCCGACCGGCTGAGCGCGCGGTTCGAGCGCCGTGGCGCGCGGATGCGCGCGCTGCACCTCGATGGCGGGCCGAACCTGATCCTGGATGCCGATGCGCCTGACTTCCTCGCCGCCTACGGTGGGGTCCTGATCGGACCCGTTGCGAACCGCGTGCGGGAGGGTCGCGCGCTGATCCGCGGCCAGACCCACCAGATGCCGCAGAACGAAGGGACGACGTGCCTGCACAGCGGCCCGGACGGGGTGCACACGCAGGACTGGACGGTGACGGACCAAGGCGGCGCACACCTTGTCCTGTCGCTGGTCCTGCCGGATGGCGCGTGCGGTTTGCCCGGGCGGCGCGAGATCACCGCAGCCTTTGCCATCGTCGGGACGACGCTCAGCCTGAGCCTGCATGCGATCACCGACGCGCCCACGCCCATGGCGCTGGCGCATCACCCCTACTGGGCGCTGGGTGGCACGCCGGTGCTGCGCTGCCCGGCGGACCACTACCTGCCCACCGACAGTGCCAACCTGCCAACCGGTGAGGTGGCCACCGTGGCGGGCACGGCGTTCGACTTTCGCACCGGACAACCGCTACCGCCCGAGATCGACCACAACCTGTGCCTGGCCCGCGCGCGGCGGGCCGCGCCTGCCCCGGTCGCAACGCTCACGGGCGATGCCGCCACGCTCACCATCGACAGTACCGAGCCCGGGCTGCAGGTCTATTCGGGCGCCGGCCTGCCGACGGTGCCGGGCACGGATATCGCTCCCTTTGCGGGCGTGGCACTGGAGCCGCAGGATTGGCCGAACGCCGTGAACACGCCCGGATTTCCACCGGTTTTGATCACACCGGGGTCACCATACCGTCAGATCACGCGCTATACCTTGATGCCCGCCACATAATTGCCACATTTCAGCCATCCGCGCGGCACAGTCCTGTGCTGACGTTGTCCGACCGCACTCCGCGTGCGGCACCAGAAAAAACGGAGGGCGTTGGCATGCCCACAGATGCGAAACAGCAACCACCCAAACCCCAACCGCAGAAAGAGCCGCGGCCGACGCCGGTGTTTACCGACTTCGCCAGCATCTGAACGGTTTGAACCCGCGCCCGGCGCCGCCTAGACTGCGCGCATGAGCGACCCAGTCTCGAGCATTCGCAACCTCGGCCCGGCGATGGACGTGGCCTGCGCCAAGGCCGGCATCCATGATGCCGAAACGCTGCGCACCCTCGGCGCGGACGAGGCCTATCGCCGGCTTCTGCGCAGCGGCATGCGCCCGCATTTCATCGGTTACTACGTGCTTGTCATGGGGCTGCAGGGCCGCCCCTGGAACGACTGCAAGGGCGACGAGAAAAAGGCGCTGCGCGCCCGGTTCGACGCGCTCAAGGCCGATGCGTTCGACAGCGGCCTGTCGGCCTTTGAACAGGCGCTGGACGAGATCGGGGTGATCGACCGGGCCAAGCCCTAGCGCGACATGCGATAGATCGCGCCGTTGCCCACCGAGATAAAGAGGATGCTGCCATCGGGCGCCTCGACAATATCGCGCACGCGCAGCGTTTCGTCCCCGGTGATCTGTTCGACCTCGCGCGCGCTGTCACCCGACAGGTCCAGCCGCGAGATGTAGTTGAACTTGAGCGAGCCCACGAACATGTCGCCGCGCCATTCGGGGAACATGTCGCCCTGGTAGACCATCAGGCCCGAGGGCGCGATGGACGGATCCCAATAGAACGCGGGCTGCTCCATCCCCGGTTTCGAGGTGCCGTCGCCGATGGACGCGCCGGAATAGTGCACGCCGTAGGAAATCACCGGCCAGCCGAAATTGGCCCCCTTCTGGACGCGGTTCACCTCGTCCCCGCCGCGCGCGCCATGCTCGGCCGTCCAAAGCGTGCCGCGCGCGTCCAGGCCCGCGCCCTGCGGGTTGCGATGGCCGTAGGACCAGATGTGGGGCTGCACGCCGTCGACGCCAATGAACGGGTTGTCGCTGGGCACCGTGCCATTGCGTGTCACGCGCACGATGGCGCCGTTGTGGTTGCTGCGGTCCTGGGCGGAGGGGCGATCGCCCCGATCCCCGATGGTGACGTAGAGCGTGCCATCCGGCGCCTCGACCACGCGGCTGCCAAAATGCCGCCCGCCGCCAAAGCCGGGCGCCGACACAAAGAGGTCGCGCATGTTTTCAAGCGCGCTGCCATCCGCGCTGAGCTCGGCGGCTGCAAGCGCCGTGCCCGCCCCGCCCTGTTGCCGTTTGGAATAGGTGAGAAACACGGTCCGGCTGGTGCCGAAATCGCGCGCGAGCGCGATGTCCAGCAGGCCGCCCTGCCCTTGGGACGCCACCCGCGGTGCACCGCTGACGCGCTGTGCGCGCCCGTCGACCACGCGCTGCAGCGCGCCATCGCGTTCGGTGACCAGCAAGCTGCCATCGGGCAGTTGCGCCACGCCCCACGGCGCATCAAGGCCGCTGGCGACCTCGGTTACCGTGACCGCGCCACGCAATGTATCCAGCGCCCAGCCGGTCAGCGGCCAGGTCAAGAAAAGCAAAAAAACGGACATGCGCATGGTCAAATCTCCTGTCGGGCACCTGATGTGAGAGGTAAGCAGGCATGCCCCTACGTCCACCCACAATCCCGTGCGTGCGCGGGACTATTCCACTTTTCTTTTCTGGCAGGCCCGCCTAGGTTTTCGCGCAGGACAAAGTTCCACAGGGAGATAACCACATGAAAAAACTGTTGATGGCCACTGCGGCCACCGCATTGATGACCGGCATGGCACTGGCCGATGGCCACGCGACCGAGGTCAAGATCGGCGTGATCCTGGGCTTCACCGGCCCGATTGAATCGCTGACCCCGTCCATGGCCGATGGCGCCGAACTGGCGATGACGGAAGTGACCGCCAGTGGCATGCTGCTGGACGGTGCAACCGTCACGTCGGTGCGCGCGGATTCCACCTGCGTGGATGCTGGTGCGGCGACAGCCGCGGCCGAACGCCTGATCACCGCAGACGGTGTGAACGCGATCATGGGCGCCGACTGCTCGGGCGTGACTGGCGCGATCCTGAACAACGTGGCCGTGGCCAACGGTGTCGTCATGGTCTCGCCCTCCGCCACTTCGCCGGGCCTGAGCCACATTGACAACGAAGACAACGGTTTGTTCTTCCGCACCGCACCGTCGGACGCGCGCCAGGGCGTCGTCATGACCGAGGTGCTGATGGAAGAAGGCATCAAAGAGGTCGCCGTCACCTACACCAACAACGACTACGGCAAGGGCCTCGCCGACAGCTTCCAGGCCGCGTTCGAGGCCGCAGGCGGCACCGTGACGATCAACGCCGCCCACGAGGATGGCAAGGCCGACTATTCGGCCGAAGTGGGCGCGCTGGCCTCTGCCGGGGGCGACCGCCTGGTCGTGGCGGGCTACGTCGATCAGGGCGGGTCGGGCATCGTGCGTGCGGCACTGGATTCGGGTGCGTTCGATACGTTCCACTTCCCCGACGGGATGATCGGCGCCAAGCTGCAGGAAAACTTCGGTGACGAGATCGAAGGCTCCACCGGTCAGCACCCCGGCACCGACAGCGAAGGCGCTGCGATGTTCGCCGACATGGTCGGCGACGCGTTCGACGCCACATCGCCCTTCACTCCCGAAAGCTATGACGCCGCGGCGCTGATCATGCTGGCGATGCAGGCCGCAGGGTCCATGGACAGCAACGACTTCAAGGATCACGTGATGGACGTGGCCAACGCCCCGGGCGAGCAGATCTTTCCCGGTCAGCTGGCCAAGGCGCTCGAGATCCTCAAGGACGGCGGCGACATCGACTATGTCGGTGCCACGGCGGTCGAGCTGATCGGACCCGGCGAAAGCGCGGGCAACTACCGCCAGATCGTCATCGACGGCGGTGAGATCACAACGGCCAAGTACCGCTAAGCGCGGCACAGGCCCGTCAAGACAGCCCGGGGCGCAATCCTCGGGCTGTTTCAATATCTTGAAGATCGCTCTTAAAGCGACACGGGGATGCAGATGATCGTCGTAGACGACATTCACAAACACTTCGGCGGGTTTCACGCGGTCGATGGCGCGTCACTGTCGATTGATCCGGGCTCCATCACCGGGCTGATTGGCCCGAACGGCGCTGGAAAGACAACCCTTTTCAACGTGATCGCGGGCGTTCTTCAACCAACCTCGGGGCGTGTCACGATGGATGGCGAAGACATCACCGGCCTGCCGCCACACACGCTGTTTCACAAGGGCCTGCTGCGCACCTTCCAGATCGCCCATGAGTTTTCGTCGATGACATGCCGCGAAAACCTGATGATGGTGCCCGCCGCGCAATCGGGCGAGACGCTGTGGAACACCTGGTTCGGCCGCCGCCGTATCGCGGATGAGGAACGCGCGCTGCGCGCCAAGGCCGACGAGGTGCTCGAGTTTCTGACGATCGAACATCTGGCCGATCACAAGGCCGGTCAGGTGTCCGGCGGGCAGAAAAAGCTGCTGGAGCTGGGCCGCACCATGATGGTCGATGCCAAGATCGTGTTTCTGGACGAGGTGGGCGCGGGCGTGAACCGCACGCTGCTCAACACCATCGGCGACGCGATCCTGCGCCTGAACACCGAGCGCAACTACACCTTCGTGGTGATCGAACACGACATGGACTTTATCGGCCGCATCTGCGGCCCGGTCATCTGCATGGCCGAGGGAAAGGTGCTGGCGACGGGCACGCTGGCCGAGATCAAGGCAAACGAGCAGGTGATCGAGGCCTATCTGGGCACCGGCCTCAAGAACAAGGACAAGGTGGGCGCATGATCCTGTTTCGAATTGGCTGCGCCAATCCGACCGACGCGGGGGCTCTGCCCCCGCACCCCCGGGATTTTTTTGGGACAAAGACGGGATGGTCCCATGGCTGAGCCGTTTCTTGTCGGCGATACGATGACGGGCGGCTATGGTGCCGGGCCCGACATCCTGCACGACTGCACGGTGGCCGTGGATCCGGGAGAGATTGCCGTGATCGTCGGGCCCAACGGCGCGGGCAAGTCGACGGCGATGAAGGCCGTGTTCGGCATGCTGGACGTGCGGCAGGGATCGGTGCGGCTGGATGGGGAGGATATCACCGGCCTCAGCCCGCAGGACCGCGTGGCCCGCGGCATGGGCTTTGTGCCGCAAACGTCCAACATCTTTACCTCCATGACGGTGGAGGAGAACCTGGAGATGGGCGCCTTTATCCGTCGCGATGATTTTTCGGACACGATGGCGCAGGTCTATGACCTGTTTCCGATCCTCAAGGAGAAACGGCGGCAAGCGGCGGGCGAGCTGTCGGGCGGGCAGCGCCAGCAAGTGGCGGTGGGCCGCGCGCTGATGACCCAGCCCAAGGTGCTGATGCTGGACGAGCCGACGGCGGGGGTTTCGCCGATCGTGATGGACGAGCTTTTTGATCGGATCATCGAGGTGGCGCGCACGGGCATTCCGATCCTGATGGTCGAGCAGAACGCGCGCCAGGCGCTCGAGATTGCCGACAAGGGCTATGTGCTGGTGCAGGGGCGCAACGCGTATACGGGAACCGGCAAAGAGCTGCTGGCCGACCCGGATGTGCGCAAGTCGTTTTTGGGAGGCTGACGGTGCGGGTCCGTATTTGGAAAGAGAAGAAGACATGGGCCGCTGTGCTGCTGTGTGTGGCGGGGCCGGCTGTGGCGCTGACCGAGACGGAGCTGGCCAGCCGTGGGTATGTGGCGATGGACTGCCTGTTTGATCAGCGCTGCGTGATCGGTCAGCCCTGCATGACAGCCTGGCGGGACGTGCGCTGGATGATGAGTGATGATGAGGGCACCGCGTATGAGGTGCGCCGCAATGGAGAGGTGTCGCGGCGGGCGATGATGATGAAGGATGCGCGGTGGAAGGACACCTCGGAGGCCCGTGCCATCGTCATGCAGATGCGCGAGGCCGTGGCGTCGCACCTGACGGTGTTCGACGGCGGCGGCGCGATCCAGTCGTTTCAATATGCGGCGAACCCGGGCGCGGGTCAGTTCTACCTCGGGAAATGCGAGGTCTCACAACCATGACGTTTGATGGCGTGAGAGAGACACACACGCAGTCTGACTGTCTGCCGGGTCAGTGCGGAGTGCGAAGCATCCAGGTAAAGAGCGTGGCGCTTGCGGTCTTGCTCGGCTCGTGTGGGCAGCATGCTTCGGCAGAGGCGTATTTCTGTCAGTCTGAAGAGTACTGCGTATGTGGAAAAGTATCGGGATGCAGTGCCATCGATGTTTACCTCTCCGGTGATGTTCAACAGACCTGTATGGACAGCAAACGCACCTTTTCCGCAGACGTCAAACGCCGCCGCATCACGCTGATGGGTGAGGGTCTGTCTGTTTCGTTTCGAGAGGCGCGTCCACACTTCGATGACTTTGACTGGTATCAAGTGGGCGCAACGAACGAGCGGGGTCTGACGAACTTGAATTTCGATAATGAACGCTCGAAAACAAGCTTTCTGATACGGCAAATGGCCCAAGACTCAGTGAACAATTTCATTTGGACGCTCGCGGGCACGTGCAAGGTGGGTGAGTAATGGACCTGCTCAACGCCTTTGTGGCCCTTTCCAACTTCGTCCTGATCCCCGCCATTGCCTATGGCTCGCAACTGGCGCTCGGTGCGCTTGGGGTCACGCTGATCTACGGCATCCTGCGGTTCTCGAACTTCGCCCATGGCGACACGATGGCCTTTGGCACCATGGCCACGATCCTGATCACCTGGGCCTTTCAAGCCGTTGGCATCAGCGCGGGGCCCCTGCCCACGGCGCTGTTGGCCCTGCCCTTTGGCATCGCGGTCTGCGCGGGGCTGATCCTTGCCACCGACCGGGGCGTGTACCGGTTTTATCGTGGGCAAAAGGCCAAGCCGATCATCTTTGTCATGGTCAGCCTTGGCGTCATGTTCATCATGAACGGCCTCGTGCGCTTTATCATCGGCCCCGATGACCAACGGTTTTCCGACGGCGAACGCTTCATCATCTCCGTGCGTCAGTTCAAGGCGCTGACGGGGCTGGATGAGGGGCTCGCGTTCAAGACCACCCAGGGCATCACGGTCGTCACCGCCATCATCGTCGTCATCGCGCTGTTCTACTTTCTGAACCGGACGCGCACCGGAAAATCGATGCGCGCCTATTCCGACAATGAGGATCTCGCGCTGCTGTCGGGCATCAATCCCGAACGGGTGGTGATGGTCACCTGGCTGATCGTGGCGGCTCTGGCCACCATCGCGGGCGTGCTGTACGGCCTCGACAAATCGTTCAAACCGTTTGTCTATTTCCAGCTGCTTCTGCCTATCTTTGCCTCCGCTATCGTGGGCGGCCTTGGCAGCCCGCTGGGCGCCATCGCGGGCGGCTTCACCATCGCCTTTTCCGAGGTCATGATCACCTATGCCTGGAAAAAGGTCGCCAACTACGCCCTGCCCGAGGCGCTGGCGCCGGACGGGCTCGCGCAGCTTTTGTCCACCGACTACAAATTCGCCGTCAGCTTTGTCATCCTGCTGATCGTCCTGTTGTTCCGGCCCACGGGCCTTTTTGCGGGGAAATCGGTATGAGTGACACGGCACGCAACACTCTCTACTTCGGCTTTGTGGCGCTGCTGATCATCGGCACCGGCTTTGTCCAAAGCTGGAATGCCGCGCTGTTTGTCCTGAACTTCGGCCTGATCTCGGCGATCATGGCGTTGGGCGTGAACCTGCAATGGGGGTTTGCGGGGCTGTTCAATGTGGGGATCATGGGCTTTGTCGCGTTGGGCGGTCTGGCCACGGTGCTGGTGTCGATGCCGCCCGTGGGCGAGGCGTGGGCCGCAGGCGGGCTGCGGGTGATCACGGCGCTGATCCTGGGGGCCGCGACCATCGTGGGCGCGATCCTTGCCTACAACGCTCTGCCCAAGGGGCGGGTGCGGACGCTGGGGTTGCTGGCGATCCTGATCGTCGGTTTTTTTGTCTACCGCGCGGTGTTTGACGGCGGTGTGCAGGCGGTCGAGGCGGTGAACCCCGCCAATGCGGGCTACCTCGGCGGATTGGGTCTGCCGGTGCTGGTGGCCTGGCCCGTGGGCGGGCTGCTGGCAGCCGGGGCGGCCTGGATCATCGGCAAGACGGCGCTGGGGCTGCGGTCGGACTACCTCGCCATTGCGACGCTGGGGATTGCCGAGATCATCATTGCCGTTCTGAAGAACGAGGATTGGCTGGCGCGCGGGGTCAAGAACGTCGTCGGCCTGCCCCGCCCTGCCCCCTACGAGATCGACCTGCAGAACGATCCCGCCTTTGTCGCGCGTGTGTCGGACTGGGGCCTCGATCCGGTCACAGCCTCCACCCTGTGGGTCAAGCTGATCTATGCCGGTCTTTTTGCCGTCGTGCTGATCATCCTGTTTGTGCTGGCGCAGCGGGCCCTGCATTCGCCCTGGGGGCGGATGATGCGCGCCATCCGCGACAACGAGGTCGCCTCGGAAGCCATGGGCAAGGACGTCAAGGCGCGCCATTTGCAGATCTTTGTGCTGGGCTCGGCCATCTGCGGCATCGCCGGTGCGATGATGACGACGCTGGACGGGCAGTTGACACCGGGCACGTATCAGCCGCTGCGGTTTACCTTTCTGGTCTGGGTGATGGTGATCGTCGGCGGGTCGGGCAACAACCTGGGTGCCGTGCTGGGCGGGTTCCTGATCTGGTGGCTGTGGGTGATGGTCGAGCCCATCGGGCTGGGCCTGATGCAGCTGATCACGGCCGGCATGGCCGACGGCTTTTGGCTGCGCGAGCATCTGCTGGATTCCGCGGCGCATATGCGGCTGCTGACCATGGGCCTGGTGCTGCTGCTGGTGCTGCGGTTCAGCCCGCGCGGCCTGATCCCGGAGCGGTAGATGGCGCGTGTTGCCCGGCAAACCGTTTGGGCAGTGCTGGGGCTTGGGCTGCTGTTTCTGGCGGTGCAGGAGTTTTCCTGGCACGCCCTGTGGCGCGGCCTCGCGGGCCTGAGCGGGGATGCGGTGGCGCAGGACCGGCTGGCGGGCACGCCCACCTCGAACCTCGGCGTGTTCGTGCACATGGTGGCGGGCGGCGTCGTGACGCTGCTGGCCGTCGTGCAATGGGCCGGTCCCGTGCGGCGACGCTGGCCGCGCGTCCACCGCATGTCGGGTCGGGTGCTGGCACCCCTGGCACTGATCACCGCACTTGGCGGTCTGCTGTACATCGCGCTGCGGGGCACCATCGGCGGGCCGATGATGAGCGTGGGCTTTGGCCTTTACGGAGTGCTCATGGCCGTAGCAGCGGTGCAGACGCTGCGCCTTGCGCTGGCGCGCGATCTTGTGCGGCACCGCCGCTGGGGTCTGCGGCTGATCGTGTTGGCGCTGGGGTCATGGATCTACCGCGTGCATTACGGCCTGCTCTACGGCGTCACCTGCAGCATGGGCGAAGCGTATTGCGGCATGGGCAGCCAGCCGGATTTTCTGGGCCCGTTCGACATCGTGCAGAACGTCGCGTTCTACCTGCCCTACCTGCTGATCCTCGAGCTGTACCTGCGTCGCAAGCCGGTTCAGTAGCACTGATAGCCCGAGCCGACGACGCCCGCGCAGACACATGGGGCGCCCGCCGCCTGAATGCCGGTGGTGATCTGGCACCATTTGCGCCCGTAGAAGTCACAGCAATAGAGCGGTTGCGGCGGAAAGTTGACCTGCGGCACGGCCGAACAATCGGCCACATCGGTGCCTTGCGGGCACAAGCCCGGCACGTCGCAAACCCCGTCATTCTCGAAATCACAGGCGAGCGGGTCGGTGCGCGTTTGCGGTGTGCTGAGCGCGGCAAGGAATTGCGGCGTCAGGTCCCGCACGCAATCGCGGTAATTGGCGCTGTCGTCGCGCTGATGCTCGCGCAACACCTGCTGGATGCCCTTCCATCGCTCGTCGGTCAGCGTCACTTCCTCTTGCGTGCCGGGCAGCTTGACGACGCGGGTGCCGGTTTCGGTGGTGCGCACACCCTGAACGCTCGACACGTTGCAGCTGTCGCGGGCCAGCTGGGCGGCCCGCTCAACCGCCTGTGCGTTGGACTGCGCATGGGATGCGGCGGCCGCAATCACCAGCATCACGACGGACAGGACACGGGCCAGCATCACGGCATCTTGTCGAGAACGGACGGCGTCAGCGTGGTGACGCAATTGCGGTAGCTGATATTGTCCGCCAGCTGATCCTCGCCCATGACCTGCTGCAGGCTTGTCCATTCCTGTTCGGTGTATTCGACATAGGCATCCGCGCCCGCCTTGCCGATCAGCTTGACGCGGATGTTGCCTTCGACCTGTCCCTTGGCGGTCAGGCCCGAGAATGAGCCCGCGTCCTGCGCGGTCTGGCAGGTTGCACGCACCATTGCCATCGCCTCGGCAAGGCTCGTCTGCGCGAACGCTGTTACGGGTAACATCGCAACCAGGAGGCTGCTCGCAATCAATTTGTCCATAATTCAACTCCGAAATACCTGCCCGTACGACACCAAATTCAACAAGAGCAATCAAGAATTATTGCGCAGGCGGTGCCCATCGGGCGGAGCAGATCGGAGGCCGGGCGGGCCTCACCGCCCCTTGAACAGCCCCCCCAGAACGCCGCGCACGATGCGGCGGCCTGTGGTGCCGGTCAGCTCTTTGACCACCATTTTGGTCATCGCCTCGCCAAAGCTGGCGCCGCGGCGCGCCGGTTTCGAGGTCGAGCGTGAGACCCGCGCACCGGAGTAGCGCCGCGCGGCGTTGAACTCGCGCAGCACCGGTTGCATCTCTTCGGCCCTTTCCTCGGCTTCGGCGGCTGCGCTGGCCGCCTTGTCAGCCCGCGCCTTGAGGATTTCGAAGGCGGATTTGCGGTCGAGCGGCGCGTCGTACTTGCCCGACATGTCGGAGGCGGCAAGATGGGCCGCACGCTCCGCCTTGGTAATGGGCCCCAATTGCGAGGATGGCGGGCGGATCAGCGTCCGCTCGACGATGCCGGGCACGCCCTTTTTCATCAGCATCGACGTCACCGCCTCGCCCACGCCAACCTCGCGAATGGCCGCTTCGGTGTCGAACCGCGGGTTCTCGCGATAGGTCTCGGCCGCCAGCCGCAGTTCCTTGCGGTCCTTGGCGGTGAAGGCGCGCAGCGCGTGCTGGATACGGTTGCCCAACTGGCCCAGGATATCCTCGGGCACGTCCGCCGGGTTCTGCGTGATGAAATAGACGCCGACCCCCTTGGACCGGATCAGTCGCGCGACCTGTTCGACCTTGTCGACCAGCGCCTTGGGCGCGTCGTCAAAGAGCAGATGCGCCTCGTCAAAGAAGAAGACCAGCTTGGGTTTGTCCGGATCGCCCACCTCGGGCAGTTCCTCGAACAGTTCGGACAAAAGCCACAGCAGGAACGTGGCATAGAGTTTCGGCGAGGCCATCAGCTTGTCCGCGGCCAGGATGTTGACCATCCCACGCCCCTGATCGTCGGTGCGCATCAGGTCCGCAAGCTCGAGCGCGGGCTCGCCAAAGAGACCGGCGCCGCCCTGGTTTTCCAACACGAGCAGACGCCGCTGGATCGCCCCGATGGACGCGGCGGACACGTTGCCATAGCGCAGCGACAGCGACTTGCCGTTTTCCCCGATCCAGACCAGCAGCGCCTGCAGATCCTTGAGATCAAGCAGCGGCAGCCCCTCTTCGTCGGCGAGGCGGAAGGCGATGTTCAGGATCCCTTCCTGCGCCTCGGTCAGATCCAGAAGGCGCGCGAGCAGCAACGGCCCCATCTCGGACACGGTGGTGCGCACGGGATGCCCCTGTTCGCCAAAGAGATCCCAGAAGGTCACGGGACAGGCGTGATAGGCAAAGTCGTCAAAGCCGATCTTGGCCGCGCGTTCGGTAAAGGGCGCGTGCAGCTTGTGCGTCTCGGTCCCCGATTTCGCGAGGCCCGACAGGTCGCCTTTGACGTCCGACAGGATCACGGGCACGCCTGCATTGGAAAAGCCTTCGGTCAGGATCTGCAGCGTCACGGTCTTGCCCGTTCCGGTGGCACCTGCCACCAATCCGTGTCGGTTGGCGTACTTTAGCGTCAGGTCCTGACGCTCTGCGTACTCAACGCCGCCGCCGCCCACGAAAATATTGTCGTCCATTGCGTTAACTCTTTGTCCATCCACGGTTTCGCGTCGACCATACAAAGTTAACTTTTTGACGCCATAGTGATCTTCGTTCCCGCCGACATGTCCTCCTGGCGTGGAACACTTCCTCCCTGTCAGACTGGCCGCGCTTCGTGCGCGGCCTTTTTTTTGTTGGATGACAAGTGATTTACCGACACACTTTTTGCTGTTGACCGCCGACTCACGCTTTCGTAACGTCCTGTCACATAAGTCGGCCAGTCCGACGGGGAGAGAAGAAGACGTGGGAAAAGGGGGCCGTGGGGTTCCCTTTTTCTGTTTGTGCACCGGCCTTTTTCCGCCCGGTACGTCGTTCACGCATTTCTTGATCGTTTCGCGCTGACACGGCCCGCGCAGCATGGTAGCAACCCACAAAACGCAACACCTACAGGGAATATCATGCGCACTTCACTGTTTGCTCTCAGCCTCGCCCTTTTGATCCCGTTCGGGGCCTGGGCACAGTCCACGGACACCGACACCGCCGAGACGGACACCCAGACCGAAGAGACCCAGACCGAAGACGGCGACAGCGGCACCACGATCGAGGACCAGCTGAGCCTTGGCGAGCCGGCAAATGCCGAACCGCAAGTGGGCCAGACCTACATCCAGGAAAAGAATGGCGATTGGGAGATGCGCTGCATCCGCACCGAAGAGGGGGATGACCCCTGCCAGATGTACCAGCTGATGACCGATGGCGAGGGCACGCCCGTCGCCGAAATCTCGATCTTCCGGCTGCCCGAAGGCGGGCGCGCCATCGCCGGGGCCACCATCATCGTGCCGCTCGAAACCTCGCTGCCCGAACAGCTGACCATGCGCGTTGATGCCGGTCAGGCGCGCCGCTATCCGTTTGCATTCTGCAACCCGGTGGGGTGCTATTCGCGCGTGGGCCTGGTGGCAGAGGAGGTGAATGCCTTTCGCCGGGGCAATGCCGCGACCGTGACCATCGTGCCCGCGCTTGCGCCTGACCAGAAGGTCGAATTGAACCTGTCGCTGTCCGGTTTCACCGCGTCATACGAAAAGACATCGGTCGCGCAACAGTAAGCCCGCAGGCCGACGCTACAAGATCAGGCCGCGGCATCTGTTGCGGCCTTTTTCACTGTGGGGCCAGCGCGCGCATCTCAACACCATCCAGGGCGGCGATCTGTTCGAGATCTGCGGCATAGCGTGCCGTCCAATGCGCGACCTCGTCCGGGGTGAACGCGGCAAAGCCGCGGGGCACGTGATCATCGGCATGCGCGGCCACGATGGCCTGCCAATCGGCACGGGGTATCTCGCGCGTCTTTTTGTAGCGCTCCTGCAAGGCGACCAGCGCCGCCTCCGTCGCGCTGACATTCAGGTTATGCGCAGGCTCGCACAACGGCACATCGGCGAGCGCGGGCACGAGATGCGCCAACAGATCGACGCTGGTGCCACGCGCGGCGTAGGGCACAACGGTCAGCCGGTCGGGCCGCAACACGTCGCGCAGGATCTGCACAAGTGCGGGCCAGCCGCGGTCCATCCGCATGTAGTTGGGGCGCAGTACGTCAAAGGGGGGGACGCGATTGTCCTCCGCCCGCTTGCGATAGCCCGACACAAAGAGCTGCTCATAGGGGCGCACCACCAGCAGCACATGCGCAATCGGACCGGGCCAGGCCGCGCGCAGGACGGCGCACCGTTTCTCGGCCGCCGGATAGAACTGCCCCTTGATAAAGTGCATCATGCGACCGGGAATGTTCTCCTCCGACATGATCAGGGGTCGCCCGCCGCTATAGGCCGCCAGCAGCTTGATCAGGCGGACCGTGGCGCGCCCCACCTTCTGGTCCCGCGGCTTGGGCAGCCGCAGCGCCAATCCGCCCGAAGGGATGCCATCCCGTCTGGGATAGGCCAGGGCAAAGCCGCGCGCCTGCATCACGTCACGGTTTTCGTGCAGGCACATCTGAAACGACGAGGTGCCCGTACGGTGCGCGCCCGCATGGATGTAAAGCGGCTGGCTGCTCATGGGCCGAGCGTTACGGCGGTCGCCTGCCGCACGCAAGGAATTGCGCACCGCGCCGCGTCTCTTCTGGACATCAGGTGCCAAACTGGCCACGGTGCCGCGACATCTGAAAGAGGTCCGAATGCCCCCTCGTAAAATCATCATCGACACAGATCCCGGCCAGGATGATGCCGTGGCGATCCTATTGGCATTGGCAAGCCCCGACGAGATCGAGGTGCTGGGCATCACGGCTGTTGCGGGCAATGTCCCGCTTGAGCTGACAGCCAAAAATGCGCTGATTATCTGTGAGTTGGCGGGCAAAACGGATGTGCCTGTATTGGCCGGGTGCGACCGTCCGCTGGGGCGCGCGCTGGTCACGGCGGAACATGTGCATGGCAGTTCGGGTCTGGACGGTCCGGACCTGCCCGACCCGACCATGGCCCTGACGGACGGGCATGCGGTCGATTTCATCATCGACACGCTGCGCAGCGAGGCGCCCGGCACGGTGACCCTGTGCCCGTTGGGCCCGCTGACCAACATCGCAACGGCCCTGCAACGCGCACCGGACATTGCGGACCGGGTGCAGCAGATCGTTCTGATGGGCGGCGCGTATTTCGAGGTGGGCAACATCACCCCAACGGCCGAGTTCAACATCTATGTCGACCCCGAAGCGGCTGATATCGTGTTCAAATCCGGCATCGACATCGTGGTGATGTCGCTTGACGTCACGCACAAGGCGCTGGTGACGAAACCGCGCAACGACGCGTTCCGCGCGCTTGGCACGCCAGTCGGTGTGGCGGTGGCGCAGATGACCGATTTCTTTGAACGGTTCGACAAGGAAAAATACAGCTCCGCCGGGGCGCCGCTGCATGATCCATGCGTGACGGCATATGTGATCCGCCCCGACCTGTTCACCGGCCGGCATGTGAATGTCACGGTCGAAACCACGTCAGAGCTGACCATGGGCATGACGGTCGCCGATTGGTGGGGGGTCACCGACCGCGCACCCAATGCGACCTTCATCGGGGACATCGATGCCGACGGCTTCTTTGCCCTGCTGACCGAACGATTGGCGCGGTTGTGAGCGCGGCCCTCACCCTTGCCGGTGCCGAGCATTTCGATCGGCTCGACGCGCTCGTCGCGGCGTTCCACGCCGAGGAAGGCATCACGCTGAGCGCCGAGGCGCGCGCCGCCGGGATCAAGCCGCTGCTTGACGGCATTCCACATGGCGCTGCGTATCTGATCGGCCCGCCGCGCGCGCCCATCGGCTATGTCATCGTGACTTTCGGCTGGTCGGTCGAGTTCGGTGGCATGGACGGGTTTGTCGACGAGATCTTTGTCCGTCCGGGCGTTCGGGGCCGCGGGGTCGCGGGCGAAGTGCTGCTGTCCCTGCCCCGCGCGCTGGCCAGCGCCGGGCTCAAGGCGCTGCACCTCGAGGTGGCGGCAGACAATGAGGTGGCGCAACGGCTGTATGCCCGCTGCGGCTTTAGCCTGCGCAAGGGCTACCACCTGATGACGCGGCACTTGTCCTGAGCTACAGCGACCGCACCACGATGATCATCAGCAACGTGTAAAGCGCGATACCACCGCCAACGAGCCAGACGGCATAGTTGCGCGCAAAGGTTGCCCGCGCCAGTTGCGAGGCCTGGAACACAAGATCCGGCCAGGTGTAGCTGACGAAATCGCCCTGCGTGAACACAACCTGAATGCGGTTGTCCGCATCGACAACGGGCAAGCGACGAAAGCGGTCATTCGACATGATCCGCAGCCAGTCCAGCACATCGTCGGTTTCCTTGGCCACACGCGGATTGCGTGTCATCACCGTGTCGAGCGTCGTGGTCTTGGCATCGCGATCCTCGCCCACGACCTTGCGCATGACATCCCGCTCGGTCATCACGCCCACCACCTTGCTGTCGTCGTCGACGATAAAGATCGAACCGAAGTTCTTTTCGCTCATCGCCTTGACCGCATCGAACACGGTTGCGTCCGCGGACATGGTCAACGGTTTGGGTTTGTTATGGAATTCCGGGCGGTCGCGAAGTTGAACACCAACCTTGGATCTGGCGGCCATGACTCTCTCCTTGTTCAGTTCAGTTGCTCTACCACCTAGCCCGGCAGTCAGAACGACAAGGTGCGCTGGCTCCGGCGACGGATCGCGCCTATATGCACGGCATGAGCCTGCACATCCCCTTTGACAACAGCTATGCCCGCTTGCCCGACGCGTTCTACACGCGGCTGAACCCGACGCCGGTGCGCGCCGCCGACACGTTGGCGTGGAACGCGGGCCTGGCGGCCGAGTTGGGGATCACCGGACAGGATGCCGCCGTTTTTGCGGGCAACACGGTCCCCGATGGGGCCGCACCGTTGGCGCAGCTTTATGCCGGGCACCAGTTTGGCAACTACAACCCGCAGCTGGGCGACGGGCGGGCGATCCTGCTGGGCGAAGTGATCGACACCCTCGGCGTGCGCCGCGATATCCAGCTCAAGGGGTCAGGCCCGACCCCTTACAGCCGTATGGGCGACGGGCGCGCGTGGCTTGGCCCAGTACTGCGGGAATATGTGGTGAGCGAGGCGATGCATGCGCTTGGCATTCCCACCACGCGCGCCTTGGCCGCTGTCGCGACCGGAGAGCCGGTGCTGCGCGAGCAAGGGCCCCTGCCCGGCGCCGTACTGACCCGTGTGGCCAGCAGCCATCTGCGCGTCGGCACCTTTCAGATCTTTGCCCATCGGGGGCATGTGGACGCGCTGCGCACCCTGACCGACTATGCCATCGCGCGCCACCATCGGCAGGCGGATGGGCCGCTGGGCCTGCTGGCCGCCGTGTGCAAGGTGCAGGCGGAGCTGGTGGCGGCGTGGATGTCGGTGGGTTTCATCCACGGGGTGATGAACACCGACAATTGCACCATCTCGGGCGAGACGATTGATTATGGCCCCTGCGCCTTCATGGACGCCTATCACGAGGGGCGCGTTTTCAGCTCCATCGATCAGATGGGACGCTATGCCTTTGGCAATCAGCCAAGGATCGCGGTCTGGAACATGGCGCAACTGGCGACGGCGCTAATCCAATTGATGGACGACAAGGACGCAGCGGTCGAACAGGCGACGGCGATTGTCCACGCGATGCCGGCGCAGCTGCAGGGGGCGTGGCTACGGCGCTTTGGCGCCAAGATCGGGCTGGCGCATCCAACGGCGGAACATCAGCCCCTGATCGAAGAGCTGTTGACGCTGATGCAGGCGCAAGGCGCTGATTTCACGAACACATTTGCCACCCTCGGCACGGCAGCGGCGCGCGATCAGTTCACCGACCGCGATGCGTTCGATGCGTGGGAGAAAACATGGCGCGCACTGGATCCGGACGCGTCGGTCATGGCCGCCGCCAACCCGAAGATCATCCCGCGCAACCACCGGATCGAAGAGATGATCGAAGCCGCCGTCGGCGGTGACATGAACCCGTTCGAGCGGTTGATGCGCGCCCTGTCGGCACCCTATGCCGTGCCGCCAGAGTTCGATGACCTGCGCCGACCGCCGACCGCGGAGGAGATCGTCCCGGCCACGTTCTGCGGGACCTAGTTGCGGTTGATCAGCACCAGGCCCACCGCGACGAGCGCGAGTGCGACCCAGATGCGCAGCCCGATCTCTTCGCCCAGCAGGGCCCAGCCCAGCACAACAGCAAAGACCGGCGACAGAAAGCTGAACGAGGCGACCCCGGAGGCAGGGTAGATCTTCATCAGCCAGAACCAGAACAGAAAGCCGAAACTGGCGATGAACACCATCTGATAGCCCAGACCCGCCACATGGATCAGCGCCAGATCGCGGATCAGCGGGCCGAAGGCGGGCGCCACGACGATCAACACCGGGGCAGAGACCAGCAATTGCCAGAACAGCTGCTGCTCTGCCGGTATCTTCGACAGGTCCGTCACCCGCACACACAGCGCAATCGCGGCCCAACACAGCGCCGAGCCAAGCGCCATCAGATCGCCCAGCAGGTTGCCCTGCCCCGATCCGGGATCGGCGAGCGCGACGACCACACCCGCCATCGCAAGGACAAGTCCGACGCCGCGCACCAGCGTCAACCGCTCCCCCGGCAAGAGCATATGCGCGGCCAGCGCGAGCCAGACGGGCATCGAATAAAACACGATGGAGGCGCGCGCGACCGTGGTCAGATCGAGCGCGGTGAACAGGAACAGGAATTCGACGGCAAAGAGCAGCCCGGCGATGATCCCGCCTGTCCGCCCCAGCGCAGGCAGGCGCAACGGCACACCCCGTGCCCACATCCACAGCCCCAGCAACACCAGCGCCCCGACAGAGCGTAGCCCGGCCATGAACACCGGCTGAAAGCCACCATTGGCAAACTTGATGACGACCTGATTGAACCCGAGGTTCAGCGAAAACAGGGTCAGCGCGATGATGCCGAAGAGGTCGATATGGGATTTGCGATCCATAGGCGGGACTTGGCCGCTCTTGCAGCTGAAATGTCAATGTGCGGCCATTATTCCCCGCACGCGACGCCGAAAACCGTGCAAGTCTTGGGCCAAGCGATTCTGAATATAAGGGGGGAAACGCGATGAGCTTGATGAAAACACTGGCCAAAGTGGCCATCGGGGTTGCCGTCGCCAAAGGCGCCAGCGCGATGATGAACAACCGCGCAGGCGGCGGTGGCAGCGCCGGTCTGGGCGGCTTACTGGGCGGGTTGCAAGGTGGCGGTGCCGGTGGCGGGGGCATGCAGAACATGCTGGGCGGCCTCATGGGCGGTGCGGGCGGTGCCGGTGGCCTTGGCGGCCTGCTCGAAGGGTTGGGCGGTGCGCAAGGTGGCGGTCTGCAGAACATGCTGGGCGGTCTGGCCGCAGGTGGCGGTGCCGCGGGCCTCATGGGTGCGCTCGGCGGGCGGGCGCAGCAACGCCCCGCGGACAACGGCGCCAGCTTTGGCCAGGTCCTGAACTCGCAATTCACCGAAACGCCCGAACCCGAGATCGAGCCCACGGCGGATCAGGAGGCGGCCGCGGCCCTGATGCTGCGCGCGATGATCCAGGCGGCGAAATCCGACGGTCAGCTCGACAAGGGCGAAGAGGAAAAGCTCATGAGCCAGCTGGGCGGCGATATCGACGCGGACGAGGCCGCGTTCCTGCGCACCGAGATGGCCAAGCCCGTGGATGTGAATGCGCTGGTGGCGGATGTGCCGCAGGGCCTTGGCCCGCAGGTCTACGCCATGTCCCTGCTGGCCATAGACCTCGACAATCAGGCCGAGGCGCAATACCTGCACAGCCTCGCACAGGGCCTTGGCATGGAGGCGGCCAGCGTCAACGACATTCACGCGCAGCTCGGGGTGCCCTCGCTTTATACCTGAGCGTCAGATCTTGCGCAGGGCCAGCACCGCGTTCATGCCACCAAAGGCGAACGCGTTGCTGATCGCCACCGTGACGGACGCCTCGCGCGCCTCGTTCGGGACCACGTCCAGCGCGCATTCGGGGTCCGGTTCCTCGTAACCGATGGTGGGCGCGATCACGCCGTCGCGCAGGGCCATGATGCAGGCCAGCAATTCCACCGCACCCGTGCCGCCGATCAGGTGGCCATGCATGGATTTGGTGGACGAGATCATCAGGCTGTCGGCATGCGGGCCGAACACGTCCGCCACGGCGGCGCATTCCGTCTTGTCATTGGCCGCCGTTCCCGTGCCGTGCGCGTTGATATAGCAGACGTCGGACCGGTCGACCTTGGCATCCGCCAGCGCGCCCGACATGGCGCGCGCTGCCCCGTTCTTGGACGGCATGACGATGTCGGATGCGTCCGATGACATGGCGAACCCGATGACCTCGCACAGGATTTCGGCGCCCCGGGCGCGGGCGTGCTCATACTCTTCAAAGACAAAGATACCGGCCCCCTCGCCCTGCACCATGCCGTTGCGGTTGGCCGAAAACGGGCGGCACGCGTCCTTGGACATCACGCGCAGCCCTTCCCACGCCTTGACCCCGCCGAAGCACAACATGCTTTCCGACCCACCCGTGACCATCGCGGGCGCCATGCCCATCCGCACCATCTGAAAGGCCTGCGCCATGGCGTGGTTCGATGAGGCGCAGGCGGTGGATACGGTAAAGGACGGCCCCTTGAGGTTGTATTCCATGCTCACATGCGACGCGGCGGCGTTGTTCATCAGCTTGGGCACGACAAACGGGTGCACCCGGTTCTTGCCCTCTTCGTAGACGGACCGGTAATTGGCGTCCCACGTGCTGACCCCACCGCCCGCAGTGCCCAGCACAACGCCGGACTTGGCGGCGGTTTCTCCGGCAAAGGTGATGCCCGATTGTTCGATCGCCTCCTTCGCGGCGGCGAGGGTGAATTGCGTGAACCGGTCATACAGGCTCATCTGCTGGCGGTTGTAGCGGCCTTCGGCCTCGAACCCGCGCACCTGCCCGCCGATCTTGATCGACAGCCGGTCCACATCCTGAAAGTCCAGATCGCCGATGCCGCAGCGCCCCTCGCGCATAGCCTCGAGCGTTTCGGATACGTCGTGGCCCAGGGCATTGACGGTGCCCATGCCCGTAATGACGACGCGGTGCATCAGACTTTCTGCTCGGCGATCAACGCTTCGATGCCCAGGACGATGGATTGCACGTTCGAGATGTCGAAATCGCTTTCGGTCGGTTCGTTGGCATTGAACGGGATGGAGACGTCGAATTCCTCTTCGATGGCAAAGATGCTTTCGACAAGGCCGAGGCTGTCGATGCCCAGATCTTCCAACGTGCTCTCCATGCTCACGTCACCGGGTTCCAGAACGGCCTGCTCTGCGATGATCTCGATCACCTTGTCCTTGACGCTCATGACATCTGCCCCCTTGCCAGTCCTGCACAGGATTTAGTCACTGGAGCTTTCCTTGAAAACCGCTTTCTTCAACGCCGTGACGTCGGCCAGGATGCGGGGCAGTCGGCGGACGTTCTTGAACGCGGACAGGTGCGCCTTCATCTCGACCGCCGGATAGCCGAGCATCACCTTGCCGTCGCGGACCGAGCTGAGCACCTTGGAGGCGGCGCCACAGACCACACGGTCACCGATGGTGATGTTGTCGGACAGGCCGACCTGGCCCGCGAACACGCAGAAATTGCCGATCGTGGTGGAACCGGCAATGCCGACCTGGCCGCAGATCAGGTTGTCGCTGCCGATGACCACGTTGTGCGCGATATGGACGAGGTTGTCGATCTTGGTCCGGTCACCCACCCGGGTGGGTCGGATCGTCCCGTTGTCGATGGCCGAGTTTGCGCCGATCTCGACATCATCCCCGATCACCACCGCACCCAGGCTCGCGATGCGCGCCCAGGGCTGGCCCGTCGCCGCGCCCTGATCGCCAAGGCTTTCGCGCACCTCTTCGACACCGCTTTTCTCGGGCGTGACAAAGGAAAAGCCATCGCCGCCGATGCGCGCACCCGGCTGCGCGATACAGCGGGCGCCGATCCGCACCTTGGCCCCGATACTGACATGTTCGCGCAGGTAGGATTGTGGCCCCAACTCAGCGCCCCAACCGACAAAGCTGAGCGGGCCGATGATGCTGCCCGCACCCACGCGCGCCTCTGGCCCGATCACGGCCCCCGCGGCGACGGTCACGTCGTCCGCCAGCACCGCCGTCGGGTCGATGATGGCGCTGGGGTGAATGCCCGTGCCAAAGCCTTGCCCGGGATCGGCCAGCGCCGAGAGCCCCGACAGGGCAAAGCGGGGGCGCGCGGGACGGATGGCGGACTTCAGGCCCAACGCCTCCCAATCGGCATCGGCCCAGAGGAGGGCCGCCTGCGCGGCCCCTGCCCCGATGGCCTCGGCGTATTTGGGGTTGCTGGCCAACGCCAGATCGTCAGGTCCGGCGTCGCCCGGCTCCGAAAGGCCCGTGATCACCACATCCGGGTCGCCCGCGACCTCGAGCTGCAAGGCCGCCGCAATCTCACCAACCGTATAGCGCATGGCGGGTCCCCTCTGCCGTCAGGGGATGGACTTACCCCTGAACGGCGCGCAGGGCCACCCCGGCATTGCTCAGTGCGCGCCACACTTTTGCGTCACGACCGTAGATGTCGCGGCGGTACTGCGTGTGCCCCTTGGGCGTGGTGAAGGCCGTGCGGTAGATGATGTGCACCGGCACCGGCGATTTCAGGTCCACACGCGTCTCACGGCCCGTGGCCAGCACCGACTGAAAGTATTGTTCGGGGTTCGACTGCTGCTTGGCCAGCAGCGTGTAGGCAAAGTCGAACGGATCGGCGAGGCGCACACAGCCATGGCTGTAGGCACGCACCTCGCGGCCGAACAGGTTCTTGGCGGGCGTGTCGTGCAGATAGATGTTGTGCACGTTGGGGAACATGAACTTGACCAGACCCAAGGCGTTGCCCTTGGACGGTGGCTGGCGCATGGCAAAGGGGAACGTCTTTTCCGTATATTGGGAAAAGTTGACTGCCCCGCGGTTCACCTTGCGGCCGCGGCTGTCGGTGATCTCGATATGCTTGACCGCATTTCGGTTCCGCTTGAGCGCGGGCAGATATTCCTTGGTTACGATCGACCGGGGCACATACCAGCTGGGGTTGATGACCATGAATTCCATCACGTCCGAAAATTCGGGCGTCGGGCGGTCATCCTTGTTGGCGCCCACGACAGAGCGGGTCTGGAACGTCACCTTGCCGTTGTCGACGACCTTGGCGGTGAAATCGGGGATGTTCACGAGGATGTGGCGCTTGCCGCGTTCCTGATTGACCCAGCGCTCACGCTCCATGGCGACGATGATCGACTGCAGGCGGTACTGCACATCCCGGTTGATCTCGGCCATGGTGCCGGGCCCCGCAACGCCGTCCGCCGCAAGCCCGTGGGCCAGCTGAAACTGCTGCACGGCAGCCTGGATGTTGGCGTCGTAGGTCTGCGTATTGGTCCGCTTGAGAAAGCCCATGGCGATCAGCCGGTTGCGCATGATCGCGACCGCATCACCCGATTGGCCGGGTTTGAGCGACTTGGCCGGGACAGTCTGGCCCCACCCGCCCTTGGCGAGCAGCCGCTCCATCCGGAGCTTTTCTTTCATCAGGGCATTGTATTCGGTTGTCTTGGGCGCCAGCGCCTTGAAAAACCCGCTGGGCGACGACTTGGTAAAGTTGACCAGGTAGGACGTGCGATCCCGGTACGGCACCTGGCGCACGATCGCGCGGTCCACGCGCGACGGCACGAGGACACCCGTCTGCAGGTCACGCGCGAATTGCAGGAAGGTCCGGCTCAGCTCAACCTCGACCTGGCCGCGATCGCGCGGTGACTTGGCCGCCTTCATCTTTGCCTGCAGACCGGCCGCATCATAGCGGCCCGTGGGCAGGCCGTGGTTGCCAGACTGGCTCAGCGCCTTGAACAGGGCCACGCGCCGCTGACGTTCCTTGCCGGATTTGCCGGTCCAGATGCTGTTGTATCCGTTTGCCTGATAGAAGGCCGCGATGTCGGCATCGCGCGCCGCCGCTTCGGCCACTGCCTGCTTGAACGCGGTCACTTGCGCTGTCGCGACAGTCGGCACGTTCAGGGCCATCGTCGCTGTCAGTGCAACAAGTGCAAAGATCCATCCACGGAAAATCGTCACGGTCATTGTGGTCCCTCGTAAATCTGCTGTCGGCGGGTCGCGTCTGTTATCCCAAACGCCCCTTTGCCCTGTCTATTCACAACTCAAAGACTGCGCCGCTTATGCACCGCGTGATGCAGCGATGCACCGGGTTGATTGGCATTTTACCGAATTTGCAACGTACTGGCGTAATTCTGCCAAACTGTCTTGTGACGCTCAAATCCCGGATTCAGCACTTGGTAAACGAATCGCAGTATGCCATAAGAATGTTGCATCTGGGGATGAGATAGCAGGACCCGTGTAACATCACGGGCGACAGGCGTACGGGACGACGCAGTATGACGGATGACACCTCTTCGGGCATGACCCGCCGGGCATTGCTTGGCGCATTTGCAGCTACAACTATTGTGGCGGCTCCAACTTACTCCAAAGCGGCAGGGTTTCTGCGCGGCTCCGGCGACATTCGCCGACTGCGGATGTATTCGGGCCGCACGGGTGAGCGGATCGATATGATCTACTGGATCGAGGGCAAGTACATCAAAGACTCGGTCAAGGAAATCAATCACTTCATGCGCGATTGGCGCACCAATCAGGTGAAGGCGATCGACCTGCGCACAGTCGACATCATGACCGCGGCGCACAACCTCCTCGACGCCGAAGAACCGTATATGCTGCTGTCCGGTTACCGCAGCCCGCAGACCAACAACATGCTGCGGTCCCGTGGCCGCGGCGTGGCCAAGAATTCGCTGCACATGAAGGGCCAGGCGGCCGATCTGCGCCTGTCCACCCGCTCGGTCAGCCAGATGGCGCGCGCCGCAGCAGCATGCCGCGGTGGCGGCGTGGGCAAATATTCCGGCTCAAACTTCGTGCACATGGATTGCGGCCAGGTGCGCAGCTGGGGGCGGTAAGACCGCCATCAGCGTTCCGAACAAAACAGGCGCCCTCATGGGGCGCTTTTTTGTTGCGGTGCGATGGAATGGAATGGCGGACCGTAGAGGATTCGAACCTCTGGCCTCTGCCTTCGGAGGGCAGCGCTCTATCCAGCTGAGCTAACGGTCCAGTGATCCCGGCTATAGCGGGCGCGCCCGCGCGCTGCAATTGCAAATCGCGCAGGTCCGCTCAGCCGAACAGATCATGCGCCAGTTCGAGCGCGTCGACCAGCGCGTCGACCTCGGCCTTGGTGTTGTACATCCCGAACGACGCGCGGCAGGTG
The DNA here is from genome assembly GCA_038525585.1 of Pseudomonadota bacterium. Classification (GTDB taxonomy): domain Bacteria; phylum Pseudomonadota; class Alphaproteobacteria; order Rhodobacterales; family Rhodobacteraceae; genus Tateyamaria. Next base: position 4,505 of record JBCBHM010000039.1, on the reverse strand, counting down.
GCGGTGAGGCCCATATGCTCCATCAACGGGCCCGTGCAGTGTTGGCCCGCGCGCACCGCGACCCCCTTTTTGTCGAGGATGGTCGAAATGTCGTGGGCGTGCCCCGCCCCATCGAGCGTGAAGGAAAAGATCGCGCCCTTGTTCGGGGTCGTGCCTTGGGTCTGCAGCCAGTTCAGCCCGCCTAGCCGCTCGACCGTGTAGTCGCGCAGCATCGCCTCGTGCGCCGCAATCGCGTCCAGCCCATGGCTCATCATGTAGTCGAGCGCCACGCCCAAGCCGATCATCTGCACGATGCCCGGTGTGCCCGCCTCGAACTTCATCGGCGCATCGTTATAGACCACCTCGTCCTTGAACACGTCCTTGATCATGTCGCCGCCGCCGATGAAGGGCTGTATCTCGGCCATGCGTTCGGGGTGCACATAGATCGCGCCGGAGCCCGACGGACCATAGAGCTTGTGGCCCGTGATCGCATAGAAATCCGCGCCCAGGTCCTGCACGTCCACAGGCATGTGCACGGCGGCCTGCGAGCCATCGACGAGCACCGGCACGCCCTTGGCGTGGGCGCCCTCGCAGATGGTCTTGATATCGACAACGGTGCCCAGCACATTGGACATGTGGGTGATCGCCACCAGCTTGGTCTTGGGGCCAATCGCGTCGATCAGCTTTTCCGGGTCCAGCGCGCCGGTGCTGTCCACATCCACCCATTTCAGCTGCACGCCCTGCCGTTCGCGCAGGAAATGCCAAGGCACGATGTTGGCATGATGCTCCATCACCGACAGCACGATCTCGTCGCCCGCCTCCATCCGCGGCATGGCCCACCCATAGGCGACCATGTTGATGCCCTCGGTGGTGCCCGAGTTCATGATGATGTCATCCTCGGACCCGGCATTGAGGAACCGCGCCAGCTTGCCCCGCACGCCCTCGTATTTCTCGGTCGCGAGGTTCGACAGGAAATGCAGGCCGCGGTGCACATTGGCATATTCCTCGGCATAGGCCTTGGTGATCGCATCGATCACCACCTGCGGCTTTTGCGCGGAGGCGCCATTGTCGAGGTAAACCAGCGGCTCGCCGTTCACCTGACGCGACAGGATCGGAAAATCGGCGCGAATTGCGTCAACGTCATACATTGCTCACCCCTCCTGCGAGGCCAAAAAGTGTGATGATCAGCATCAGGCCCACTAGGAGCCCGGCGCTGACCGCAATCAAGATGCCCAGGGCCTTCAGCAGTGATCCGAGGCGCAGGGCCGCGCTGATGAAGTGCAGCATCAGCCAGAAGGCGACGATCATGACCACAAGCGCCAGTAGGCTCGCCACGCCAGGCACCAGCGCGCTGAGCGTGACGATCACAACCTGCGCGGCGACGCGCAGACCCTGCAGCCACGCCATGAGCGCGATCAGATCGCTGAGGTTGCCGCCGCCTCCCATCGCATTGCCCGCCCAGTAGAGCGCGTGGACCATCACGATCAGCCCACCGGCGGTGAGCACGAAAAGCGCGAGCGGTCGCTGAAACAGCGACATGACCGGCACCGCCTCGAGCAATTCGGGATCGGGCGGCGGGCCCAGGGTCGACACCGCGCCCACGATCAGCGCAGTCAGCGCCGAGACGGCCAGCAGCGCGATGTAAAGCTCGGTCCGCGGCACCTGCCAACCCATGATGCGCGCGGCGGCATCCTGCGGGCTGCGCAGGGTCTCAACGGCGAGATCGGCCCAGAATTTCATCCCTCACGCTCCATCGCGATGCTGCCGCCGATCCAGAACCACAGGAAAATGCAGAGCCAGAGCAGGCCCACAGCCTGCAGTTCGATCCCCGGCCCAATGAACCCGGCCGTAAGCCCATGCAACAACAAAAGCGGCGTGGAGGCCAGCAGCGCCCAAAACAGCGCAAGCCGCGCGCCATATGGCGTGCCCCTGCCCCCCAGCACCCGGCCCACGAGCCGCGCGACGAATGCGATGCAGTAAAACAGCAGCGGCGCGATAAAGATCCACGCCATCAGGCTGCCGCCCATCAGCATGTCGAGTTCCTGACCGGTCAGGTGCGCTTCGCGCGCAAGCCGGGGCAGTTGCGCGATAAAGACCAGCGCGCAGGCCCCCATGACATAGGCCAGCGCGCGATCCTCGCGCTGCCCAAGCGCGAGCAGGCGACGGATCACGGCGCCCGGCCCGCGATAGGTGGCGACGATATTGCGTGAAATGGACATGCCTAACTGCGGTGGCGCTCCAACCAGCCCTGCAACCGCTCGACGATGGCGTCGCGCAGGGTCTCATCCTCGATCTCCTCCACCGCTTCGGCGAGGAAGGCCAGCGTGAGCAGATCGGTCGCCTTACTCTCCGGCACACCGCGCGAGCGCAGGTAGAACAGCGCCTCTTCATCGATGGCACCAGAGGTCGAGCCATGCGAACACGCAACGTCATCGGCGTAGATCTCAAGCTCGGGCTTGGCGAGGAACTGGCTGTCATCATCCAGCAACAGCGATTGGCTGATCTGGTAGCCGTCGGTCTTTTGGGCCCCTTCCTTGACCAGGATCTTGCCCTGGAACACGCCCACAGCACCGTTGCGCAGCACCTTCTTGAACACCTGGCGGCTTTCGCAGCCCACCGCGTCATGGGTCACGAACACCGTGTCGTCGTGGTGGAACTCACCGTCGCCAACACAGGCGCCCGCCACATGGGCGATGGCATCGTCGCCAGTCAGCGTGATCACGCTTTCGTTGCGCGTGAGCCGCCCGTTGACGGTCAGCGTGAACGACTTGAACGCACTTTCCGCGCCCAGACGGGCAAAGCTGTGGGTGACCGCGCGCCGTTCGTGATCGCGCCCCTGTGCACGCACGTGGTGGAACGAGGCCCCGTCGGCCACATCCACTTCCATGCACTTGTTGAACCGCGCCGCGGCGGGGCCGGTTTCAAGCAGCGTCATCTCGGCACCCGCATCCAGCTTGATCAGGTGGTGCAGGATGACGTCCGAGGTTTCATCCTGGTGCAGGTATATGAAATTGATCGGTTTTTCCGCCTTGCCGGTGACGTGGATCAGCACCCCGTCGCTGGCATACGCGGTGTTGAGTGCAGCCAGCGGGCGCGGCACGTAATGGCCGTCCGCCTCGAGCGTGCCATACAGGTCCGCGGCCCAGTGGATGTCCGCCCGCTCGGCAAGCCGGTCGATGCGCACGCCTGCCATCTCGAGGTCATCGGACGCGTCGGCATCGAACACACCGTCGACAAACACGATCTTGAGCCGGTCCAGTTCGGCAAAGAGCGGCCCTTCGTCGTTGTGAAACAGCGCCGCGTGCGGCGCGTCAGGTTGCACCAGCGTGTCGGGGCGCGTGTATTTCCAATACTCGTCGCGCCGCTGGGGCAGGCCCATGTCGCGCACCCGCGCCTTGGCCGCATCGCGTGCCGCGCCGGACCATGCCGCCGCATCGGGCGCTGCGATCGCGGCCATGCGGGTGGCGGTCGGGTCCGCCTTGAGTTCAGGGTTCGCCATCTCAGGCCACCTCTGCCAGGATATCGGCATAGCCGTTGTTTTCAACCTCGAGCGCCAGCTCGGGGCCGCCGGTTTTCACGATGCGACCATCCGCCATGATGTGCACCACATCCGGTTTGATGTGGTCGAGCAACCGCTGATAGTGCGTGATCACCAGAAAGCCGCGTCCTTCACCGCGCAGGGCGTTCACACCGTCGGCCACCAGCTTCATCGCGTCGACGTCCAGGCCGGAATCCGTCTCGTCCAGAATGCACATCTTGGGCTCGAGCATGGCCATCTGCAGGATCTCGTTGCGCTTTTTCTCACCGCCGGAAAAGCCCACATTGACGGGGCGCTTGAGCATGTCTGCATCGATCTTGAGCGCCTTGGCGCGTTCGCGGATCAGCTTGAGAAAGTCGGCGGCACTCACCTCGTCCTCGCCCCGCGCCTTGCGCTGCGCGTTCACGGCCGTGCGCAGAAATGTCATGTTGCCCACGCCGGGGATCTCGACCGGGTATTGGAACGCCAGGAACAGGCCAGCGGCGGCGCGCTCTTCGGGCTCGAGCTCCAGCAGGTCCTCGCCTGCGAGCGTGGCGCTGCCACCCGTGACTGCGTAGCCGTCGCGCCCGGACAGAACGTAGGACAGGGTCGACTTGCCCGAACCGTTGGGGCCCATGATCGCGTGCACCTTGCCGGCGTGCACCTCAAGGTCGACACCTTTGAGGATCTGCTTGCCCTCTTCTTCCAGCTCTACGTGCAAGTCTTTGATATTCAGCATCTTCTCATTCCTCATTGCGCGTTGCGCGCGTTATTCCAATACCACGGCCGTGCCCGAGACACTGACCATCAACATGCTGTCGCCCACCACCTCGTAGTCGAGGTCGATCCCGATCACGGCATTCGCGCCCTGCGACCGGGCGCGGTCCTGCAATTCGCCCATCGCGGTGTCGCGCGCGTCCTGCAGCTTGGCCTCGTAGGCGCCGGACCGGCCCCCGACGATGTCGGTGATCCCGGCGAAAAAGTCGCGCACCACATTGGCGCCCATGAT
>JBCBHM010000038.1:0-33401 GCA_038525585.1 Pseudomonadota bacterium | reverse complement strand
TCTTTGCGATTGTTTCGCTTTGATGGTGGGGCGCTGCTTGCGCTGCGCCAGCGTTGCGAGTAGTGGACAGGCGCGTCCTGTGCACCACGTTGCGCAGTCGCTGCCACTGCCAAGAAGGACGGGGGAACTGCCGTATGAAGATCGGTACGCCAAAAGAGACATTTGCCGGTGAGCGTCGCGTCGCGATGACGCCGGACAGCGCGCTGGCGCTGCAAAAGCTGGGTCATGACTGTGTGATCGAGGCCGGGGCGGGGCTGGAGGCCGGGTTCGCCGATGCCGACTATGCCGCGGCCGGCGTCGAGGTGGTCAAGACCGCCGCCGCCCTGTGGAAAGCCGCCGATGTGGTCGCCAAGGTGCGCGTGCCCGACGACACCGAGATGAAGCGGTTGCGCGATGGCCAGACCCTGATTTCCTTCTTCAGCCCCGTCGCGGATGAGGGCAAGATGGCGGCCGCTGCCAAGAAGGGCACCACCGTCATCGCGATGGAGATGATCCCCCGGATCAGCCGCGCGCAAAAGATGGATGCGCTGAGCTCCATGGCCAACATCGCGGGCTACCGCGCGGTGATCGAGGCGGGCAACAACTTTGGCCGCTTCTTTACCGGCCAGATCACGGCGGCGGGCAAGGTGCCGCCGGCCAAGGTTCTGGTGGTGGGCGCGGGCGTTGCGGGCCTCGCAGCCATCGGCACGTCGACCTCGCTGGGGGCGATCACCTACGCTTTCGACGTGCGGCCCGAAGTGGCCGAACAGGTCCAGTCGATGGGGGCCGAGTTCGTCTATCTCGATTTCGAGGAAGAGCAGCAGGATGGCGCATCCACCGGAGGCTATGCCTCTGTCCAGTCAGAGGAATTCCGCAACGCACAGCTGGCCAAGTTCCGCGAACTGGCGCCTGAGGTCGACATCGTGATCACCACCGCCCTGATCCCCAACCGCGAGGCGCCGGAGCTGTGGACCGAAGACATGGTCAAGGCGATGAAGCCCGGGTCGGTCATCGTGGATCTCGCGGCGGAAAAGGGGGGCAACTGCAAGCTGACCGTGGCGGATGAAAAGATCGTGACCGACAATGGCGTGACGATCATCGGCTACACCGATTTCCCCAGCCGGATGGCGACGCAGGCCTCGTCGCTCTATGCGACGAACATTCGTCATCTGATGGCGGACCTGACGCCCGAAAAGGACGGCGTGATCAACCACAACATGGAAGATGACGTGATCCGCGGCGCCACCATCGCACATGCCAAGGACGTCACCTTCCCGCCGCCGCCGCCCAAGGTGGCCGCGATCGCTGCCGCCCCGAAAAAGGAAGCGGCCAAGGAACTGACACCGGAAGAGAAACGCGCGCAGGAAGTCGCGGCCTTCAAGGCCGAGACCAAGCAACAGGTCACGCTGCTTGCCATCGGGGGCGCGCTCATCCTGGGGGTGGGTGCCATTCCGGGCATGCCCGCCAGCTTCATGCAGCATTTCATCGTTTTCGTGCTGAGCGTCTTTATCGGTTTCCAGGTGATCTGGAACGTGTCGCACAGCCTGCACACGCCGCTGATGGCGGTGACCAACGCGATCTCGTCGATCATCATCCTGGGCGCGCTGATCCAGATCGGATCGAGCAACCTGCTCATCACCTTACTCGCCGCTCTGGGGGTCTTCATGGCTGCCGTGAATATCTTTGGCGGTTTCCTCGTGACACGGCGCATGCTCGCCATGTTCCAAAAGTCTTAAGGAGGTCGGGCACATGGATTTCGGCTTTACGATTGCAGCCTATGTGGTTGCGGCTGTGCTCTTTATCCTCTCGCTCGGGGGGCTGTCGGGGCAGGAAAGCGCAAAGCGCGCGGTGTGGTACGGCATTGTCGGCATGGCGATTGCGGTGCTGGCGACGATGTTCGGGCCCGGGTCGGGCCTGTGGCTCGCCTCGCTGGTGTTGATCGCGGGGGGCGCTGCGGTGGGCTATCAGCTGGCCACCAAGGTGCAGATGACGCAGATGCCCGAGCTGGTGGCGATCATGCACTCGCTCGTGGGTCTGGCGGCGGTCTTCGTCGGCTTCAACGCCGATCTGATGATCAACACCGTCTCGGGGCTCTATGCCGCGCATGACGGTGTGCTGGGGGCCGTTGGCGCGGACGGCCTGACCGCCATTGGCCTGCCCAAAGAGGTGCATGAGGGCCTGTCGGCCTTTGGCCAACTGGTCGCCAAGAAGACGGGTGTCGAGATCGGCATTCTGCGGATCGAGCTGGCGCTTGGCATCTGGATCGGCGCGGTGACCTTCACCGGTTCCGTGATCGCCTATGGCAAGCTGTCGGGCAACTCGTCGCTGCTGCCGTTCAAGATCGACACGAGCGCCAAACAGCTGCCCGGTGGGCATATCCTGAACGCAGCTGCGGCGGCGCTGTCGCTGATCCTGCTGATCATGTACCTGTCGGGCTCCGGCTCGTGGACGCTGGTCCTGCTGTCGCTGGCGGCGTTCTTTATCGGCTATCACCTGATCATGGGGATCGGCGGTGCGGACATGCCCGTCGTCGTGTCGATGCTGAACAGTTATTCCGGCTGGGCGGCCGCCGCCATCGGCTTCAGCCTTGGCAACGATCTGCTGATCGTCGTCGGCGCGCTTGTGGGCTCAAGCGGTGCGATCCTGTCCTACATCATGTGCAAGGCGATGAACCGGTCATTTGTCAGCGTGATCCTGGGCGGCTTTGGCGGCGCCACGGGCGAGCAGATGGCCGTCGAGGGCGAACAGGTCGCAATCGAGGCCGATGGCGTTGCCACGGCGTTGAACGAGGCCGACAGCATCGTGATCATCCCGGGCTACGGCATGGCCGTGGCGCAAGCTCAACAGGGCGTGGCGGAGCTGACGCGCAAGCTGCGCGCCAAGGGCAAGACCGTGCGCTTTGCCATCCACCCCGTGGCGGGGCGCTTGCCGGGCCACATGAACGTGCTGCTGGCCGAGGCAAAGGTGCCCTACGACATCGTGCTCGAGATGGACGAGATCAACGACGATTTCCCGGACACGGATGTGGCCATCGTCATCGGCTCGAACGATATCGTGAATCCGGCGGCGCAGGACGATCCGAACTCGCCCATTGCCGGTATGCCGGTGCTGGAGTGCTGGAAGGCGAAACAGGTGTTCGTGTCCAAGCGCGGGCAGGGCACCGGTTATTCGGGCATCGAGAACCCGTTGTTCTTCAAGGACAACACGCGGATGTTCTATGGCGACGCCAAGGCGTCCATCGACAAGCTTTTGCCGATGATCGAGTGACGCCGGTGTCATGAGAAATGCCAAGGGGCGGGCCATATGGTCCGCCCTTTTTCTTGGACAGGTCAGCGCACGCCATGCCGGTATACCATTGCACTCAGTTAACATACTGAAAAACATAAAGAAATATTTTGGCATGACAGGAAATGCGCGCTATATCGCACCCCAACAGCAGGCAGGATCCCATCATGGCCCCGATTGAAGACCATCCGTTGCGCTACCGCTTGGCCAACGAGCTGCATGCCCGGCCGTTCCCGTCGATGCGCGCGCCCTCGGCGGCGATCTATGTGGCGTTCAAGCAGCCCGAAATGGCGGCAAACCGGGACCGAACGCAGGATCTGGCGCATTTGCACGATCTTCTGGACCGGCATGGCGTGTCACATCCGCAACCGGGGGCGACGCATTATTACGGTCAAATCGGCAAGCATTGGCTGAAATGGGAGCAGCACACGGAGTTCGTGACCTACACGATCTTTACCGAAGGGGTGGCGGACCGCCCCTTTGAGGCGACGGCGTTCGACCCGTTTCCGCAAGACTGGCTCGAAGCCGCACCGGGGCAACGCGTGACCTCGATCCTGGTGCGGGTGGAGCCCGAACCGGACCGCGATGCGGTCGAGGCAAAGCTGGACGAGTGGTTCGTGCCCGAAAGCCTCGCTGTGAGCAACGTGCTCGAAGGCTCTGCCGTCGTGGCGGGCGATTTCCGGATCGACCAGAACGGGCACATGCGCTTTGCCGTCTTTGTCGGCGACAAGACGGGCAAGCGTCGGGTCGGGCGCATCGTGCAGCGGCTGTGCGAGATCGAAACCTACAAGACCATGTCGATGCTGGGGTTCGCCCGGGTGCGGGCGATGGGCGCGCAACTGGGCGCGTTGGACACGCGCCTGACGACGCTGGTCGAGGAGATGTCGCAAGAGGGATCCAAGGCCGAAGAGACGTTGCAGGCCTTGCTGTCCATCTCGGCGGAGCTCGAGACATTGTCGGCGCAGTCATCCTTTCGCTTTGGGGCGACCGCGGCCTATGAGGCGATTGTCGAAGAGCGTGTGAGCGCCTTGCGCGAGGCGCGCTACAATGGCCGGCAGACCTTTGACGAGTTCATGATGCGCCGGTACCAGCCGGCGATGCGCACCGTTCTGTCGGCCAAGGAGCGGCTGGAGGCGATGTCGAGCCGGGGCGTCCGCGCGGCCAACCTGCTCAGGACGCGCGTGGATGTCGAACGCTCGGCCCAGAACCAGGCGCTGCTGGAGAGCATGGACAAACGGTCGGACCTGCAATTGCGGTTGCAGCGCACGGTCGAAGGATTGTCGGTTGTGGCGATCAGCTATTATGCGGTGTCGCTTGCGTCATATGTCCTCTACCCGCTGGAGGCGCCCACGGGCCTGTCCAAGAACATGCTTACCGCGATTGTGACTGTGCCTGTTGTGTTCCTCGTGTGGTGGCTGGTGCGGCAATTGCGCAAGAGTGTCGAGAAGTAGCAGCGCCGGTCGGACGCTGTTTGGCCCTTGGCCAAATACGCCCCGCCCGCCGACCCATTGCGCGTCGCTCAAAGCGCGTCGCCCGTGGGTGCCGTTGAGGGGGCTCTGCCCGCGCGGCTGCGCCGCCCCCCGGGATATTTTTGGACAAAGACGGGGCAGCGGTGCCCTAGCGGCCGCGGATCCGCGGGTCGAGCGCATCGCGCAGGCCATCGCCGAGGTAGTTGACACCCAGCACAGTGAGCGAGATCAGGATGCCCGGCAGGACCACCCGTTCTGGATATTGCTCCATCCGTTGGACGGCATCGGCCAGCAGCTTGCCCCAGGTGGGGAAGTCGGACGGAAAGCCGACGCCGAGAAAGGACAGTGCGCTTTCGGTGATGATGGCTGTGGCGAGGCCAAGCGTGGCCGATACCATGATCGGCGAGACCACATTGGGCAGCAGGTGCCGCCGGATGATCTTGGCCGGTGTGGTTCCGATGGACCGGGCGGCGAGGATGAACTCGCGCTCCTTGAGCGCCAGGATGTCACCGCGCACGATGCGGGCGGTTTGCATCCATGAGGTCAGCCCGACGACGCTGACGATGAGGATGAACATGCCGCCTTCGGGGCCAAACGCCTGGTTCAGGGGTTGGCGGAACAGGGTGACGGCCACCAGCAGAATGGGCAGGATCGGCAGCGACAGGACCAGATCGGTAAAGCGCATCAGCCAGAAGTCGAGCTTGCGGAAATAGCCCGCCAGCACGCCCACAGCGGTGCCGATCAGCAGTGCCAGCACCATGGCCGCCCAGCCCACGGCCATCGACGCGCGCCCACCGGCGATGAGCTGGGCCAGGATATCGCGGCCCAGCTGGTCGGAGCCCAGCGGTTTGTTCCAGCCGACCTTTGCCGAGCCGTCCCACAGAGCGACGTAGATCGGGCGAAAATCCTTGTTGCGGATGTCGATCTGGGTCGCGTCCACCTGCCATAGAAACGGGCCCAAAAGCACCGCGAGGGTGATGAACACCAAAAAGCCGCCCCCAAAGAGGGCGCCCTTGTGACGCTTGAACTGGTCCCAGACGTCTTTCCATTGGCTACGGGGTGCCTTGGGCGGCTCGCGATCCTGGAGCGCGCTATAGGCCTCCGGTCCTTGGGTGGCGTCAGTCATAGCGGATCCTCGGGTCGAGAACGCCATAGAGCACGTCGGCGATCAGGTTAAAGAGCACGATCAGGATCGCGAAGATAAAGGTCAGGGTCATGACCATCGGGATGTCATTGGCGAACAGGGCGGTGATCAGCAATTGGCCGATCCCGTTCACCTTGAACACATTTTCGGTGATGATCGCGCCGCCGAAGATGGACGGGATGCCAAGCGCAATGACCGTGATCACGGGGATCATCGAATTGCGCAGGACGTGGACCAAGACCACCACGCTTTCCCTCAGCCCTTTGGCACGGGCCGTGCGCACGTAGTCCTCGCTGAGATTGTCGAGCATCGACGAGCGCATGTAGCGGCTGATCTGCGCGGTGGTCTGTAGGGCCAGCACCATCACGGGCATGATCATCTGCATGAACTGCACTTTGAAACTGGCCCAGTCGGTGACCACGTGGGTGGTGTCGTAGATCGACGGGAACCAGCCCAGCTGCACCGAAAAGATCACGATCAGCAGCGGGCCCGTGAAAAAAGGCGGGATCGAAAAGCCGATCATCGTGATGAACGTCCCCGACTGGTCGAAGACCGAATATTGCTTGTAGGCCGAATAGATGCCGATCGGCAGCGCGATCAGGATGCCCACCACATAGCTGAGGCCGACGACCCAGAGCGTTTGCGGGATCCGCTGGACCACGATGTCCATCACAGGGCTGCGCGTCTGCCACGAGATCACGCGTTGCGCCCCTTCGGAGAAGGAGGTGCCGAACCAATGGTCGATCAGCACCTGCGGTTCGATCCAGAAAAACTGCACCATCCACTTCCAGTATTGGATCAGCGGTGGCTGGCCGAGGCCAAGCGCCTCGCGCATCTTTTCTTTGACTTCCGGGGGAACGGTCAACGGCACCTGCGCCATGGGATCACCCGGCGCCAGTTGCAGCAGCATGAAGATCGACAGGCTGATGAACAGCAATGTCGGGATCGACAGGAGCAGTCTGCGGATCGTGAATGTCAGCATCGCGCGCGGCCTCTTTGCGGGGTCTTGTTATTATTTGGAAGGCAGGATGGGCAGAATTGCCCATCCTGCATGTCGTGTCACTCCGCGCGCGACCAGTCGGCGATGTTCCACAGCTCGCTGTCCCACGAGTTCATGCGGACACCTGCCAACGCGTTGGAGCGGGCCGAGATATCGCCACGGTGTGTCAGCGGGATCATGGCCCCGTTGCTGACCGCCATGTCGTTCAGCTCGCGACCGATGCGGGCCCGTTCGTCGAGGTCCGAGGTCTGGGCCAGCGTGTTCCAGAGCGCGTCATACTCTTCCATGCAGAACCGCGAGATGTTCTCGCCCTGCCACTGGGTCGCGGGGCTCGGTGCCTTGTCGCAGAGCAAGTTGGCCAGGTACGCCTGCGGGTCGGTGCCGGAGAAGGTGTTGGTGTACATCTCCACATCCGCGTAGAAGCGCTGGAACGTGTCCGGGCTGCCGGCATCACCGCCGAAGAACACGGACGCGTCGATGTTGCGCAGTTCGGATTCGATGCCGATCTGGCTCCACCAATCCTTGATCAGCGCCTGGTAATCCTGACGGATCGAGTTTGTGGAGGTCTGGAACAGGATCGACATTTCGACGCCGTCCTTCTCGCGGATGCCGTCACCGTTGGTGTCGACGATACCCGCCTCATCCAGCATGGCGTTGGCCGCGGCGATGTCCTGCGTGTCGCAGGTGAAGGTGTCGGAGTTGTAGGCCGCAGGTGCAGGCACCCAGTTGCAGGTCACCTGACCGCCGGCACCATACCCGATCTCGGCCAGCAGCACGCGGTCGATGGCCAGCGACATGGCGTTGTAGACGGCCGGATCCTGCAGGAACGGGTGCGGGCGGATCACCGCGCGCTCATCCGGGCCAAGCGCCGGGTCGGGGTTGGTGTTGTTGAGCATGATGCGCTCGACCGACGGGCCAAAGCTGGTCATCAGCTCGCCATTGCCCGCCGCTTCCATCCCGGCCAGCACGTCCGGTGCGACCTGCAGGTTCCAGGCATAGTCGAACTCGCCGGTTTCCAGCACGGTGCGGGCGGCACCCACGGCGTCACCGCCGCCTTTGAAGTTGATCTTGGCAAAGGCGGGCTTGGCCGGATCGCGGTAGTTCGGGTTGGCCGACAGCGTGATCACGTCATTGGGACGGAAGTCATCGACGACAAAGGCGCCGGTGCCGATCGGGTTGAAGTTCTCTTCGGTGCAGGTGGGCGCGGCGGGGCCAATGCACGCCTCGAATTGCGCCTTCTGCAGCACCGGGCTTTCCGCGCCGCCAAAGGCTGCGAACGGGTAGGGCGTCGGGTTGGCAAAGTTGATGACCACGGTCAGGTCATCAGGTGTTTCGATGCTTTCGATGCCTTCGAACTTGGTGATCTGCGCACAGCCGCCTTCGGGGTGCGTGCAATAATCATAGGTGAATTTCACGTCCGCCGACGTGAACGGGGTGCCGTCGGACCACAGGATGCCTTCCTTCAGCGTCCAGGTGATCTGCGTCAGATCTTCGGAGATGCCGCCATTGGCGACGCTGGGAATGTCGGTGACCAGCCAGGGCACGATGGCGCCGGTTTCGTCGAACCGGATCAGCGGTTCGATCACCATCGACGAGGCCTCGACCTCCTTGGTGCCGCCGGACAGGAACGGGTTCATGGTGGACGGGGCTTGCCAGTAGATGATGTTCACCTGACCGTCCGACCCGCGCTCGGCAAAGGCAGCCGGCGCAAGCGCCGTGGTGGCCACAGCACCCATCAATAGGGATTTCAGTGTCATGTCATACTCCTTGTTGGACGGCAGGCGGGCCTGCACATCTTAACCGCGCCATTTTGGCTGCGGCGCATTTCACGATGAAAGGGGGTACACGCATTTATGTAGCGTAACCCACGGTTTCGCCGTGGTTTTTACGCGTTGCCCCCTTACCGTACTCCAATATCGAAACAGACTTTGCCGAAAATGCAAGCCTTGCGTGTCGTAAGGCACCGGTTTTGGCCCCTGCGGGTTTGACAGTGCCTGTCCCTTCGCCCACTCTCGGTCCCAGCCACACGCGGAGCGCGCCATGCTGGACCAACAGGGACCGACACCCATCGCTGATATTCAGCGGCTGCGTGTCGAATTTGAAACCAAGGATGGCACAGTTGTCGGGGTCGAGGATGTCTCATTTTCGGTCAATCCCGGCGAAACGGTCTGTGTGGTGGGCGAGTCCGGGTCGGGCAAGTCGGTGTCGTCGCTGTCGCTGATGCGGCTGGTGGAGTTCGGCGGTGGCAGCATCGCGGGCGGCACCCTGCTCTTCGACCGCAAGAATGCCGACGCAGTCGATCTGGCCGCGACCGAACAAGAGCTGATGCGCACCATCCGCGGCAATGAGATCGGCATGATCTTTCAAGAGCCGATGACGGCGCTGAACCCGGTCTTTACCGTGGGGCGTCAGCTGACCGAAGGGCTGCGCCTGCACAAGGGCATGTCCAAACGCGAGGCCGAGGCGCGCGCGCTGGACCTTTTGCGCCAGGTGCGGATCCCCGAACCGGAACGCCGCTTGCGCCAGTATCCGCACGAGCTGTCGGGCGGCATGCGTCAACGGGTCGTGATCGCCATGGCGCTGGCCTGCGAGCCGCGTCTGTTGATCGCGGACGAACCCACAACGGCGCTCGACGTCACCATTCAGGCCGAAATCCTCGCCCTCATCGACCGGCTCAAGCGTGAGACGGGCACCGCCGTGATGTTCATCACCCACGACATGGCTGTGGTGGCCCAGATGGCCGACCGCGTGGTGGTCATGTTCCGCGGCAACAAGGTCGAGGAGGGCACCGTCGAGGAGATCTTCGAAAACCCGCAGCATCCCTACACGCAGGCGTTGCTGGCCGCCGTGCCCAAGCTGGGCGAGATGCGTGGCAAGGCCGCGCCCGAACCGATGAAGCTGCTGGGCCGGGATCAGGCCGCCATCGCGCCCATCCCGGGCACCAACGATGTCCTCCTGGAGGTCACCGGGCTCACCACACGTTTTGCCGTCAAGGGCGGTTTCTTTCGCCGGCTTGTCGCCAATGTCCACGCGGTGGAGGATCTGTCCTTTACCATCAACAAGGGCCAAACGCTGAGCCTCGTGGGTGAAAGCGGCTGCGGCAAATCCTCGGCCGGGCGGTCCATCCTGCGTCTGGTGGAACCGCAATCGGGCCAGATCGTGCTGGATGGCAAGGACATCATGGCACTGAACGACCGCGATCTGCGCGAGGCGCGGCGCAACATGCAAATGATTTTCCAGGATCCGTTTGCTTCGCTCAACCCGCAGATGCAACTGGCCGACCAGGTGGCCGAACCGATCCACAACTTTGGCACCCTGTCGGGCAGCGCCATTCAGGATCGCGTCTCGATGCTGTTTGACCGGGTCGAACTGCCGCGCAGCTTCATGCGCCGTTTCCCGCATGAGCTGTCGGGCGGGCAGCGCCAGCGGGTCGCCATCGCCCGCGCGCTGGCGCTCGAGCCCAAGCTGATCATCGCGGACGAGGCTGTGTCGGCGCTGGATGTTTCGGTGCAAGCGCAAGTGCTGAACCTGATGATGGAGCTGCAGGCCGACCTGGGCGTGAGTTATCTGTTCATCAGCCACGACATGGCCGTGGTGGAACGTGTCAGCCACTATGTCGGGGTCATGTATCTGGGCCGCATCGTGGAAATGGGCCCGCGGGCGCGGGTCTTCGAAAACCCGCAGCACCCGTATACCCAAGCGCTGATGAAGGCTGTGCCCATCGCCGATCCGCGCCAGCGCAAATCGGAAAAAGACCTGAACTTCAAGCCGATACCGTCGCCCATTCATCCGGTGGATTATGTGGCGGCACCGTCCGAGTATAACGAGGTTGAGCCGGGACACTTCGTGTTGACCACCGACAGCGGATACTAGGCCGATGCGGCTGACCCAGATCACACCGTTCGTGCCCTGCACATCGCTTGACGCACAAATCGGCTTTTACGCGGGCATCTTGGGTTTTGACGTTGGGTTCAGGGCGGACAATTACGCGTTTCTGCGGCGCGACGACGTGGCCGCGCGCTTGATCGAGGTATCGGGTGACGTGGATCTGTCACATCCCGAACGGCAGGGGTCATTCTATATCGACGTTAATGGGCTGGATGCGCTCTTTGCGGCGCTCAAGCCCAACTTGGATACCTTGGACGCGGGGCGCGTGCGCGCGCCGTTTGATCAGGACTATGGACAGCGGGAGTTTCACGTGAGCGACGAGGACTGCACGCTCGTGTTTTTCGGAGAAGCGATATGACCGCACGCCTGAGCCCGCTTCAACTGATGACCCGGCTGATCCGCTTTCCGACCGTGAGCCGCGACAGCAACCTGCCGCTGATCTTTTGGCTCGAGGATTATCTGTCGGGCCACGGGATCACCTGTCATCGCCACTATCACCCGGATGGGAACAAGGCCGCGCTCTTTGCCCATGTGGGCCCGGAGGTCGAAGGTGCCGTGGTTCTATCGGGCCACACGGATGTGGTGCCGGTGGATGGTCAGGCATGGGACACCGATCCGTTTGACGTCGTGGCGCGCGACGGCAAGTATTTCGGCCGCGGCACCTGCGACATGAAAGGGTTCGATGCGCTGGCCATCTGGACGCTGGTCGAGGCGCATTACGCAGGCAAACCCTGCCAACTGGCCCTCAGCTTTGACGAAGAGATCGGCTGCCTGGGTGCGCCGCCGATGATCGCGGCCATGGACGGCGTCGTGCCCAAGGGCGGTCCGGTGATCGTCGGCGAGCCGTCGATGATGAAGGCGGTGACCGGCCACAAGGGCGGGCAGGGGTTCGAAACCCATGTGGTGGGCTTCGAGGTGCACTCGTCCCTCCTGCCCAAGGGTGTCAGCGCGATCCTCGAAGGGGCGAAGATCATCGACTTTGCCAATCACCGCAACGCGGAGAACGCCGCGGCGGAACCATCCGCGCTGGCCGCGATGTTCGATCCGCCCTTTACCACCTGGCATGTGGGCAAGGTGTCGGGCGGGACGGCGGACAATATCACGGCGAAAGACTGCTGCTTTAACATGGGGTTTCGGGCGGTGCCCGGAGAGGATACGGCCGCGTTGAAGGAGGCCTATCTTGCCCATGTGGCCGAGATCGAGCGTGGCATGAAAGCGGTGCGCCCCGAGGCCCGCGTGGATATCAACATCACCTTTGCCGTGCCGCCGCTTGTGCCCGAAGAGGACGGCGTGGCCGAGACGCTGGTGCGCCGCATCACGGGCGACAACGGCACGCACGTGGTCAGCTACGGCACGGAGGCCGGTCAGTTTCAGGCGGCAGGCTATTCGGCGGTCGTGTGCGGGCCCGGTGACATCGCGCAAGCGCACCAACCCAACGAGTTCATCACCATCGCCCAGTTCGAGGCGGGCCATGCGTTTATGCGTGACCTGTTGAACCAGATTGCCTGAGCGCGCGTTTTCCGACACGGAAAACGGCTGGAAAGCGACACGCTTTCCGATCTCTGAAACATCTGTCGTGACCTGGCCCGGGCCCGTTCCAGCAGAGGCGGATGTGGTCGTCATCGGCGGTGGCGTCGTGGGGGTGACCACGGCGCTGTTTCTGGCCCGCGCGGGGCAGCGCGTGGTGCTGCTGGAAAAGGGACGGATCGCGGGCGAGCAATCAAGCCGCAATTGGGGCTGGATCCGCCAACAGGGCCGCGACCCGGATGAGCTGCCGATCATGATCGAAGCCAACGCGCTCTGGCAGCAACTCGCGACCGAAACCAATGTGGACATTGGCCTGACCCAGGGCGGCGTCACCTACCTGGCCGAGAGCGACGCCGATATGGAACGCTACGCCGCGTGGCTCGCCCATGCGGAGACGCATGGTGTGGCGGCATCCCTGCTGTCGCGGACCGAGGCAGAGGCGCTGATCCCCGGCATGTCGCGCCGCTACCGGGGGGCGATGCACACCCGCACCGACATGCGCGCCGAGCCGTGGGTGGCGGTGCCTGCGCTTGCGGGGATCGCGGCGCGGGCGGGTGCCAGGATCGTTGAGCAGTGTGCCGTCCGTGCGCTGGATGTCGCAGCAGGCCGTGTCGCGGGTGTCGTCACCGAACAGGGCCGCATCGCGGCACCCGAGGTTGTGCTGGCGGGTGGCGCCTGGTCGGCGCTGTTTCTGCGCCGCCACGGGGTGGCGTTGCCGCAGCTGTCGGTGCGGGCAACCGTCGCGGCGCTGGATGCCGCACCCATGGCCTATGCGGGCGGGGCGGCGGACCGCCGGATTGCCTTTCGCACCCGGGCGGATGGCGGATATTCGGTCGCGGCGGGCGGCTTTCACGAGCTGTTTGTCGGCCCGGACGCGTTTCGTGCCTTGCCGAAATTCCTCACCCAGTTGCGCGCCGATCCCTTTGGCACGCGGTTTCTGCCGGTCGCCCCGCGCGGGTTTCCCGATGGCTGGGGCACGCCGCGCCATTGGTCGGAGGATGAGGCGAGCCCGTTCGAGGCGCAGCGCGTGCTGAACCCCAAGCCGAACATGGGCAAGATCCGCAAGCTGCAGATGGAGTTTGGCGCGCTGTTCCCGGCGCTGGGTGCGCCACGGGTCAAGGCGGCGTGGGCCGGGATGATCGATACGATGCCGGATGTCGTGCCCGTGATCGACCGTGTGCCCACCGTGCCGGGCCTGACCGTGGGCACGGGCATGAGCGGCCACGGCTTTGGCATCGGGCCGGGGGTGGGGCGCGTGCTTTCCGCTCTGGTCACGGGGCGCGATCCGGGCCATGATTTGGGGCGTTTCCGCTTTGACCGATTTGCCGACGGGACCCCGATGCGCCTTGGCCCCGCGCTGTGACAACAGGAGCATTCCATGCCGATCAAGAACCGCTTTGCCGACCTGCACGATGACATCACCGCCTGGCGGCGGGACATACACGAACATCCCGAGATCCTGTTCGAGACGCATCGCACCAGCGCGCTGGTGGCGGAAAAGCTGCGCGCCTTCGGCTGTGACGAGGTGGTCGAAGGGATCGGGCGCACGGGCGTCGTCGGCGTGATCAAGGGCCGGGCCGACGGATCGGGCAAGGTGATCGGCCTGCGCGCCGACATGGATGCGCTGCCCATCCCCGAACAGACGGGCGTGCCCTATGCGTCCAAGACCGACGGCGCGATGCATGCCTGCGGCCATGACGGGCACACCGCCATGCTGCTGGGCGCGGCGCAGTACCTGGCGGAGACGCGGAATTTCGATGGCACGGCTGTGGTGATCTTTCAGCCCGCCGAGGAGGGCGGCGGCGGCGGCCGCGAGATGTGCGAAGACGGCATGATGGACCGTTGGGGCATCGACGAGGTCTATGGCATGCACAACTGGCCCGGGCGGCCCGTGGGCGAGTTCGCGATCCGGCCCGGTGCGTTCTTTGCCGCGACCGATCTGCTTAATATCGAGTTCGAGGGCCGTGGCGGCCATGCGGCCAAGCCGCAGGAGACGGTGGATACCACGCTCATGGCGTCCCATGCGGTGACAGCACTGCAAAGCATCGTGAGCCGGAACGCGGACCCGATTGACCGGGTTGTGGTGTCGATCACGTCGTTCCAGACCTCGTCGCACGCGTTCAACGTGATCCCGCAAAAGGTCAGCATCATGGGCACGGTGCGCACCATGAGCGCCGAGATGCGGGACATGACCGAGCGCCGCGTCAACGAGATTTGCGAGGGGATCGCCACGACCTTTGGCGGGGTGGCGCGGGTGGATTATCAGCGGAACTATCCGGTGATGGTGAACCATGACGCGCAGACCGAATTCGCGGCAGATGTGGCGCGGACGGTGTCGGGACACTGCGCGGATGCGCCCCTGGTGATGGGGGGCGAGGATTTTGCGTTTATGCTCGAGGAGCGGCCGGGCGCCTACATCCTGATCGGCAATGGCGATACGGCGATGGTGCATCACCCGGAATATGATTTCAACGACGCGGCGATTCCGGCGGGGTGTTCGTGGTGGGCCGAGATCGTGGAACAGCGGATGCCGATTGCGTCATGATGTGAGGACAGCGTGTGACGCTCCCGCATGCGCGGGTCGCCCCACCCACCGTCCCTTTTAGGCGCTCAGCAGCTGACGGTAGATGCGGGTGATCGCGTCGGCCTCGTGTTGCAGTTTGAAGTGCGCGACGGCATGGGCGCGCGCGGCCTTGGACCAGTCCGCGCGGGTGTCCGGCGCGTCCAGCAGCGTTGCGATGGCGGTTTGCAGCTCGGGGACCGAGCCAGGGGCAATCAGCATGCCGGTCTGGCCATCCGCCACAAGCTCTTCGAACGCGCCGACGCGGGTGGCGATCACGGGCGCGCCGCAGGCCATCGCTTCGAGCGGGGTGAGCCCGAACCCCTCCCAGCGTTGCGGCGCGACATAGAGGTCGAGCGCCTGGTAGAACCTGGGCGTTTCCCACACCGGCACTTCGGGCAGGAAGCGGATGCGGTCCGCAAGACCCGCCGATGCGACCTTGCCTTGCAGGTCTTGCAGGAAAGCGCCGTCCTTTTGGACAGCGCGGCCCATGACGATGGCGGTCGCATCGGGGTGGTTCGGCAGCACCGCCATCATCGCATCCACGAACACATCCGTGCCCTTGGACGTCCGGATGCGTCCGAAACATCCCACGAGTGGCCCATCGGGCAGGCCGAGCGCACGTTTGATCGCACCACGGTCTGTCGCCGGGCAAAACGTGTCGGTGTCGATCCCGTGGTGGATCACGGTCGAGGGGCGTTCGAGGTAGCCGGCGGTTTTGGATGAAGTGGCAATCACCGCATCCATGCGCCGGATCAGCGCCTTGGACAGGCCCGTGTGGTGTCGCTGGCTGGCGGAGGTAAAGAGCAGGCGCAAGTCCTTGCCCATGGCGCGCAGGGCGAGGCCCGCGATCATCTCGACGTTGCGTCGGGCGTGCCAGACGCGCGGGCCGCTTGGCCCGCGGCGTGACATGGTGAGCAAGCGGTGCCAGCGGACGTTGGGCACATGGTCCGGCATCACGGGCGCACAGGCGGTGATCGCGATGTCCTGCGCCTGCAGGGGAACAAGGCGGACGACCGTCGACGTAACGCCCGACAGACGGCGTTTGAAGTTGGGGGCGATGACGTCGATGTCGGCAAGATCAGGCATGGGCGCTCTCTTCGATCCCCGCCAGCGCATACAGATCGCGTGCGATCTGCGGCAGGACATCTTCGCCGCCCTGCGCCAGCGGGCGGGCGCGGGCGGCGAGCTGTGCCGCACGGCTCGGGTGCGTCAGAAGATCATGCACCTCTCTGGCGAGCGCTGCGGCATCCGCCACTTCGACGCTGGCGTCGGCAAGGTGGAAGGCCGCGTAGGCCTCGGCAAAGTTGGCATAGCGCGGCCCGTGCAGGATGGCGGTGTGCGCGGCGGCGGGCTCGAACGGGGTATGTCCGCCGACATCGGAAAAGGAGCCGGCAAGGAACACGATGGGGCTGAGCGTGTACCACAGGTCCATCTCGCCCATCGTGTCGGCAAGGTAGACCTGCGCGCCGTCGGCAAGTGATCCGCCGGTGCTGCGCTGCGCGACGCTGAGGCCCGCGTCGCGGATCAGCTGCGCCACAGCGTCGGCGCGATCCGGATGGCGGGGGGCGAGGATCAGGCACAGCTGCGGGTGGTCGCGCAGCAGCGTGGCATGGGCTGCAATCACCTGCGCCTCATCGCCGGGATGGGTGGAGGCGGCGACCCAAACGGGCCGGCCGGCCAAGGCCGCATGGGCGGCATCCAGCGTGCCTGCGTCCACCTGCGGCGCTGTGATCAGTGACTTGAGGTTCGGACCGGTACGTGCCGTCGTCAGCCCCATGGCGCGCAGGTGATCGCGCGTGCGCTGGTCCTGACAATGTGCCTGCCGGACGCCGCGCAGGACGTAAGCCGTGGTGTCGGGGAACCGTTTCCAGCCCCTGGCGCTGCTGTCCGAGAGGCGCGCGTTCAGCAGGGCCACCGGCAATGCGCGCAGCGCCGCACGGTCGAGCAGGTTGGGCCAAAGCTCGGATTCGACCAAGACGCACAGGTCAGGCCGCCAATGCGACAGGAACCGATCCAGCGGCCCGGCCGCATCCAGCGGGCTGAACTGATGCGTAGCACCCTTGGGCAGCCGCGGCGCAGCCATTTCGGCGGATGTTGCGGTGCCTGAGGTCAGGAGCAGACGCACATCCGACCGCGTATGGGCGATATGCGAAATCAACGGCATGACCGATTTCGCCTCGCCGACGGAGGCGCCGTGAAACCAGATCAGCGGGCCCAATCGCCGGTCCGCCGTGGCATGTCCCAACCGCTCATGTGCCCGGGTGACGGGCACACCGGCCTTGCGCAACTTGTTCACCGCTGCGCGGGCAAAGAACGGCACGGTCAGCGCCGTTAGCGCCTGGTACAGGCGAAAAAGCGCTGTGGGGCGTGGCACCTCAGCCGCCGGTATGGCTCATGTGACGGGGCATCTGGCCATCCGCGCGCTGGCGGGAATAGTCGAAATCGTGGCCCTTGGGTTTCAGCGCGATGGCCGCGCGGATCGCATCTTCGAGCGGGGCATCGTCGGTCGGATGGGCGCGCAGGGGTGCACGCAGGTCCGCCATGTCCTCCTGGCCGAGGCACATGTAGATCTCGCCGGTGCAGGTGATCCGCACGCGGTTGCAGCTTTCGCAGAAATTGTGGCTGAGCGGCGTGATAAAGCCGATCTTCTGGCCCGTCTCCTCGAGCCGGACATAGCGCGCGGGCCCGCCGGTGCGTTCGGCCAGATCGGTCAGGGCGAAGCTCTCCGCGTAGCGGGCGCGCACGTCCTTGAGCGACCAGTATTGGCCCAGCCGATCCTCGTCGCCGAGATCGCCCATCGGCATCACCTCGATCCAGGTCAGGTCCATGTCGCGCGCAGCACACCAGGCTGTGATATGCTCGAGCTCGTCCTCGTTGAACCCTTTGAGGGCGACCGCATTGATCTTGACCCGCAGCCCGGCGGCCAGGGCCGCGTCGATGCCGCGCAGCACCTGGGGCAGGCGGCCCCAGCGGGTGATGGCGGCAAACTTGTCCTCGTCGAGCGTGTCCAGCGACACATTCACCCGGCGCACGCCTGCGGTATAGAGGTCGGCGGCAAAGCGTTCGAGCTGGCTGCCATTGGTGGTCAGCGTCAGCTCCTTCAACGCGCCGCTGTCCAGATGCCGACCCATGCCCTGGAAAAAGGTCAGGATATCGCGCCGCACCAGCGGTTCACCGCCGGTGATCCGCAGCTTGTCCACGCCCAGCCGGACAAAGGCCGAGCACATGCGATCCAGCTCTTCTAGCGTCAGCAGCTCTTTCTTGGGCAGGAATGTCATGTTTTCCGACATGCAATAGACGCAGCGGAAATCGCACCGGTCGGTGACGGAGACACGTAAATAGCGGATGGCCCGCTGGAAGGGGTCGATCAAGGGCGCACTCATGGTGTTAAGTGGTATGTGCGCGGCGCGCCTCCCGCAAGGGGGCAAAGACAGGCAATTGGTCGGAGAGCGGAGATGTTGAGAGTTTTGTGTGTGGTTTCTTGCGTAGGCCTGTCAGGCTGCGCGGTCGTGGACCGCTTGCAGGGGGGCGACGCGGATGCGGGTGTCGATGCCCCGATCACGGCGGGTCCGGTGCGCCCGCAGGCGCGGCCCGACGATGCACCGGTGATCGAGGACGCGCCCGAGGTTTCCATCGGCACGCTGGGCCGTACGGTGGCGTCGCTTGGCAATGCGGCGGAGCCGGGGCTGTGGCTGAAGACGCCGCTGGTGCAGACCGAACAGCCCGGCACCGTGTACTATGCCGCGACGAATAAGAGCGTGACTGTCACACTGATCCCCATCGATGGGCCTGCCACCGCAGGCAGCCGCCTGTCACTGCAGGCAATGCAGGAGCTGGGCGCACCGCTCACCGGGCTGCCGGAGGTCGATGTGTTGGCCAGCTAGGCGTTTTCCGACACGGAAAACGGCAGGAAACCGACACGGTTTCCGGGCGCAGCGGGTCAGGGCGTGTTCAGGTATCTGGCGGCTTCGCGGGCGGCGAAGGGTTTCATGGCGTCGCCATGCTGCGCGAGGAATGCTGTCACGCGCGGTGCGTCATGCTTGCTCAGATCGCGGAGCCACCAGCCGACGGCCTTTTGGATGAACCAGTCATGATCCGTCACGTACGTGGCGGCCCAGCCCAGGATGCGGTCACGCGCGGCCTCTTCGACAGGTTTCGGGTGGTTCTGCTTGGTCCAGGGCAGGGTGATCACCAGTGCTGCGCGGCGCGTCCACATGTGTTCGGACGTGGTCCAGCACGCCACGGTGTCAAGGCGGGTGGGGTCGGCGACAAGCCTGCGC
Source organism: Pseudomonadota bacterium (assembly GCA_038525585.1). Classification (GTDB taxonomy): domain Bacteria; phylum Pseudomonadota; class Alphaproteobacteria; order Rhodobacterales; family Rhodobacteraceae; genus Tateyamaria. The sequence goes on along the minus strand of JBCBHM010000038.1, from coordinate 14,266 downwards.
TGACCGGCCGTGCAGGCGTGATCTGCCACCGCCCAACCATCGAATTGCGGGACCCAGTCGCAGATCAGCGCCCAGGCGGCATCGTCCGGTCGGATGCGGGCTTGGGTCAAGAGTTTGGCGGCGGCAAGCCGTCCTTCGAAGATATCGCTGTCCCAGAGACCACGGGCGAGGGCCACGCGCGTGTCCACGTCGAGCTGTTGTCGCCAGGTCTTGGTCAGGTCATTCAGCACGGGGTTGGGCACACCCAAATGGTCGCGCCGCGATTTGTGGTAGGCCTTGGCACCTTCCGCGCGCTCCGCATCACCATGCGCGCGGATCTGCGCCAGCGCCGCGTCGGGGGTCATTCCGGGTCGGCCAGGATATGCGTGGGCGCGCCGTCAATCGTCGCTTGATTGCGCGCGCGCCAATAGGTGTCGATGCCGTCGGGGCCCTTGTCCCTGGTCCAGTCCGCCAGCACATCACGTTCGCCCGCATAGTCGTAGAACGGCACCGCGTAACCGCAGGACGTCTGCACCAGATCGACCGTCACATCGTAAATCTGCCGCGCCCCGTCATTGGCGGGAAAGAGCGCGTTGAGCGCGGCAAAGCCATCGTGGCGGGGATGCAGCGTGTGCGCCGCGCCGTAGGTGCGCAGGATCATGGGGCGCGCCTCGAACCCGCACCACATCAGCGTCATACGATTGATCTGCGCCAGATGCCCGGCCGTCTCATTCCCCGAACCGGTGAGATTACGCCAGACGATCCGGTTGGGGCCCAGCACACGCAGGCTGTCAATCCCCTTGGGCGAGATGTTGACGCGACCGCCCTGGCCCGCGCTGCCCACGAAAAACATGTGCTGCGCTTCGATGAAACGCTGGTGATCGTCGCCGATCTGATCAAACTGCTTGGCCATCTATTCCACCGTGACGGATTTGGCGAGGTTGCGCGGCTGGTCCACATCCGTCCCCTTGGCCACCGCCGTCTGATAGGCCAGCAGCTGCGCGGGCACGGCGTAGAGGATCGGGGCCAGAAGATCGGCGCAGGTGGGCATGGACAGGCTGGCCCAGACGCCATCGCCCGCCTCGGCAATGCCGGCGCTGTCCGAGACCAGGACAACCTTGCCCTTGCGCGCCATGACCTCGTGCATGTTCGACACCGTCTTGTCAAAGAGCGCATCGCGCGGCGCCATGACAACCACCGGGACGGATTTGTCGATCAGCGCGATGGGGCCGTGCTTCAACTCTCCGGACGCATATCCTTCGGCATGTATATAGCTGATTTCCTTGAGCTTCAGTGCGCCCTCGAGGGCCAGCGGATACATTTGACCACGGCCCAGGAACAGCACGTCGCGCGCCTCCGACAGGCGGCGCGCCGTGCTTTGGATGTCATCGTTTTGCGCCAGTGCCTGATTGATCAAGCCCGGCAGGCTCCGCAGCGCTGCGATATGCTCGGCAAGCGCAGCCGCGCCCAGCACGTCACGCTCAGCCGCGGCCTTGAGCACGAGCATGAGCAAGACGGTCAGCTGGCAGGTGAACGCCTTGGTCGACGCCACGCCAATCTCGACGCCCGCGTGGATCGGCAGGGCCAGATCGCTTTCCCGCGCGATGGAGCTTTCGGGGACATTGACCACCGACACGATGCTGTCGGCCCGGTCGCGGCAATAGCGCAGGGCGGCCAACGTGTCCGCCGTCTCGCCCGACTGCGAGACAAACAGTGCAAGCGTGCGCGCCGGGATGGGCGGCTCGCGGTAGCGGAATTCCGACGCGACATCGACCTCGACCGGCAGCCGCGCGACCTGCTCGAACCAGTATTTGGCAGTCAGGCATGCGTAATATGCGGTGCCGCAGGCCACCAGGACCAGCCGGTCATAAGCGGTGAAATCGAGGCCCGGATCCGGCAGCTGTATCGTGCCGGTGTCGGTCAGGTAATGCTCAAGCGTGTTGCCCAGCACTGTGGGCTGCTCGGCAATCTCCTTGGCCATGAAGTGCTTGTGGCCCGCCTTGTCCATGCGCGTGGCGTCAATCGACACCTGCTGGACCGCGCGGTTGGCACGGCGGCCTGCACTGTCAAAGATCGTGGCACCCGCGCGCGTGACGACGGCGCGGTCGCCTTCCTCGAGATAGGTGATGCGATCGGTCAAGGGGGCGAGGGCGATGGCGTCCGAGCCCACAAACATCTCTCCCTCGCCATGGCCGAGTGCCAGCGGCGAGCCCTTGCGCGCCGCGATGATCAGGTCTTCTTCCCCGTCGAAGAGAAAGGCGAGGGCGAATGCGCCCTCCAGCCGGTCAATGGTGTGGAACGCCGCGTCCTGCGGTGACGCGCCATCGGCCAGAAAGCGGTGCGTGAGCAGGGCCACCATTTCGGTATCGGTTTCGGTCTCGGGGGCGTACCCCGCCGCAGCCAGCTCGGCCCGCAGCTCCTTGAAATTTTCGATGATGCCATTGTGCACCACCGCGACGGGCCCGGCCCGGTGGGGGTGCGCGTTGCCGGTGGTCGCCGCACCATGGGTGGCCCATCGGGTGTGGCCAATCCCGGATTTGCCCGCCAGCGGGTCATGCACCAGCGTATCGCTGAGGTTGACCAGCTTGCCCACCGCGCGCCGCCGATCCAGCTTCCCTGCATTGACCGTGGCGATGCCCGCGCTGTCATAGCCGCGATATTCAAGCCGTTTCAGCGCCTCGACCAGGATGGGTGCGACTTCGTGGTTTCCCAGCACCCCGACAATACCGCACATTTTAGCTGCCCCTGCTTTGTCTGGCCTTCTTGGCCTTTAACATTTCGAACAATTTGCGGGCCATGCCCGGTTTTTCGACCTGTGGCGCACGGGCAATGGCCAGCGCGCCATCCTCCACGTCCGATGTGATGACCGAACCCGAGCCGGTCATCGCTTCCTCACCCACGCTCACGGGGGCCACCAGCATCGTGTTCGACCCGATAAAGGCGCGCGCCCCAATCTCGGTCCGGTGCTTCATCACGCCATCGTAGTTGCAGGTGATCGTGCCCGCGCCGATATTGCTGGCCTCGCCGATGGAGGCATCGCCGATATAGCTCAGATGGTTGACCTTCGCGCCTGCCGCGAGCGTGGCGTTTTTCACCTCGACAAAGTTGCCGACACGCACATCTTCGGCCAGTTCCGCGCCGGGGCGCAGGCGGGCGTAGGGTCCGACAATGGCGCTGCGCGCCACGTGACACCCTTCGAGATGCGAAAAGGCCCGGATGGTCGCCCCGCTTTCCACCGTGACATCGGGGCCAAAGACCACGTTGGGCTCGATCAGCGCATCGCGCCCGATCACGGTGTCATAGGACAGATACACCGTGTCCGGTGCGGCCAGCGTCACCCCATCCGCAAGCAGTTCGGCCCGTGCGCGGGCCTGAAATGTGGCGTCTGCGGCGGCAAGGTCGGCGCGGCTGTCCACGCCCAGCGTCTCGGCCTCATCGCATTTCACCGCTGTCACCGACAGGCCGCGCGCGTTGGCCAGTTCCGCAACCTCGGTGAGGTAATATTCGCCCGAGGCGTTGTCATTGCTCAGCCCCGCGATCAGGTCAAAGAGGACGGCCGCATCGCAGGCGAGCAGCCCGCTGTTGGTGAACCGGATCTGGCGTTCTTCCTCGGTCGCGTCCTTGTATTCGACGATCCGCAGCAGCGTGTCGCGGTCCATGACCAGACGGCCATAGCGCGGTTGCAACTCAGCCACGTCAAAGCCTAGCACAACGACGTCGTGATTCTGACGCGCGGCCAGCATCCGCTCCAGCGTTTCGGGCTGCAGAAACGGCGTGTCGCCGAAAAGGACAACCACGTCCCCCTCGAACCCGGCAAGCGCGTCCCGCGCCTGATCCACGGCATGGCCGGTGCCCAGTTGCTCGCTCTGCAGCACAACCTCGGCTTGCGCATCATAGGCCCAGGCTGCCGCCTGCACCTGTTCGGCCCCGTGACCCGCCACGACGATGGTGCGCGCGGGCGACAGCGCCGATCCGGTCTGCATCGCGTGGTGCAGCATGGGCGCGCCGGCAATGGGGTGGAGGACCTTGGGCAGGTCCGAATTCATCCTCGTGCCCTTGCCCGCGGCCAGGATGATCAGTGCAACGCTCATTCTTTGCCTCGCATGCCCGTTTCTCTTTGTGTTTTTGTTGCCCCCTGTTTATCCGCTGATGCCAAAGGCGCAAGCGCGCCGGGGTAAAAGGTTGTTGCGGCTTGCAACAGGACGGGGCGCGCATGACGGCGGTTATCTTCGATCTGGACGGCACATTGGCGGACACGAGCGGCGATTTGCTCGCCGCGGCCAACCACTGCTTTCGCGAGATGGGGGCGGGCGATGTGCTGGGCCCCCAGGATGCGGGCGTCGCCCTGCGCGGCGGGCGGCGGATGCTGACCGTGGGGCTGGAACGGCTGGGCCGCTTTGATGAGGCGACAGTGCTGGCATATTATCCCGTCCTGCTCGAGGCCTACGGCCAGGCCATCGCGACCCACACGACGCTGTTTCCCGGCGCGATGGACGCGGTCGAGGCGCTCAAGTCAGCGGGCCACAGCGTCGGCATCTGCACCAACAAACCCGAGGGCCTGGCGCGCCAACTGCTCGGTGAACTGGATGTGCTCGACGCCTTCGGCAGCCTTGTGGGCGCGGACACGCTGCCCGTGCGCAAGCCTGATCCCGCCCCGCTTTTCGCTGCGGCCGAGCGGCTGGGCCACACCCCCACCGATTGCCTGCTGGTGGGCGACAGCGACACAGACCGCAACACCGCCCGCGCGGCGGGCGTCCCGTCGATCCTCGTCACCTTTGGGCCGTCGGGCGAGGATATGGCCGCGCTGGAACCCGAAGCCTTGTTGCACGATTTTGCAGACCTGCCGGACTGCGTTGCGCGGCTGATTGCCGCCTGATCAGGCAAAGCGCCGATTTCACACATCCAAATTCAACCTGCACGGCTTGACCTGACCCCCGGCCATCCCCAAACAGAAGGGATGACAGAGCGTTTTACAGGCAGTTTCACCCAGCAGGAGCCGATCCCCGAAGCAGCGATTGCGGCGGCGGTCGACATTATGCGCCACGGGCGGTTGCACCGCTACAACACCGCCCAGGGCGAGGTGGCAGAGGCTGCCCGGCTCGAAGAGGAGTTCGCGGCACTGGTCGGCGCGCAATACTGCCTCGCCGTCGCGTCGGGCGGCTATGCGATGGCCACGGCCCTGCGCGCCGTCGGCGTGCAACATGGCGACAAGGTGCTGAGCAACGCGTTCACCCTCGCCCCCGTGCCGGGCGCAATTGCGGCCGTGGGCGCGGTGCCCGTGTTCGTCGGCGTGACCGAAGATCTGACCATCGATCTCGATGATCTCGAGGACAAGCTGGGCGAGGCGCGCGTTCTGCTCCTCAGCCACATGCGCGGGCATATCTGTGACATGGACCGGCTGATGGCGCTGTGCGATGCCGCCGGTGTCACGGTGATCGAGGATTGCGCGCACACCATGGGAGCCGCGTGGAAGGGCACGCCATCGGGCCGTTTCGGCACCGTGGGATGCTATTCCTGCCAGACCTACAAGCACATCAATTCGGGCGAGGGCGGCCTGCTGGTCACGGACGACCCGCACGTGGCCGCCCGTGCGATCATGCTGTCGGGCAGCTATATGCTGTATGAGCGCCACAGTGCGGCGCCGCCTGCGCACGTCTTCGACGACATCAAGTATGACACACCCAACATCTCGGGTCGGATGGACAACTTGCGCGCCGCGATCCTGCGCCCGCAGCTGGCCGACCTCGAAACGCAAGTGCAGCGCTGGAACGACCGGTACCGGACGCTCGAGGATGGCTTGCGCGGCACGCCCGGCCTGACGGTGATCGAACGCCCGGATGAAGAGACAATCGTCGGCTCCTCCATCCAGGTCCTGCTGCTCGACTGGGCGGCGTCCGCGATGCGCGAGGTCATCGCCCGCTGCAGTGCGCGCGGGGTCGAGCTCAAATGGTTCGGCGCGCCCGAACCTGTCGCCTTCACCAGCCGCTATGACAGCTGGCGCTACGCCCCGTCCAAACCCATGGCCGCGAGCGACCGGGTGCTGGCGGGCATCGTCGACATGCGCGTGCCGCTGACCTTCAGCATCGAGGACTGCACGCTGATCGCACGTATCATCCGTGCCGAGGTGTCGGCGGTGTACCAGGCGCAGGCGTCCTGACCGGCGCCGCGCTCAGTTCTGGGTGACCGGGCGCGACCGCATCCGCTGCACCGTTTCCCGCTCCGCCCGTTTGCAGCGCAGGGGCGGCAGGTTCTGATCCATCAGGGCCATATCCTCCAGCACCATCTCGCCCATCTGCTTGAACGCCACGTCCAGCGCACCCGCCCGGTGGGCCGAGCGCAGGAAGCCCGGCACATGCCGCGCCCGGTGATCGGCCGCCAACGGCTCTGTGGGGAAGACATCGCTGGCGGCACGGATATGGCCCGCTTCAACCGCGTCCAGCATCGCGTCGAAATCGACCACCTCCGCCCGCGACAGCAGGATAAAGCTTGCCCCGGGCCGCATCCGGGCAAAGGCGTCGGCATCCAGGAAATGCCGGTTCTCCGACGTGACCGCCGCCACGACAAAGATCACATCCGACTGATGCAGCACCGCCTCCAGCGTGGCCGGCTCCACACCATCCGCGCGCAGGATCGATGGGGGCAGCCACGGGTCATAGGCGCTGATGCGCGGCTGAAAACCGCTCAGCACCCGGCGCAGGGCGCGGCCCAGATCGCCATATCCGACAAGTCCGACATCCGCACCGCTCAGCAGGCGGGCAGCAGCGTTGCCTGCAGCGCCCCACCGCTCGGTCCCCTCACGAAAGGCCAGATCGGCATCGGTGATCCCACGCGCCAGATCCAGTGCCAGCCCCAGACCCAGTTCTGCCACCGGCACCGCGAACACGGCCCCCGTGGTCAGCACATGAATGCCCCGCGCAAAAAGCTGCGGATAGGGCATGTTGTCGATCAGGTTGGATTCGACGTTCAGCACGGCGCGCAGCGCCCCCATCTGCGCCAGCGTCGCCTCCGAGATCGGCGGCTGGCCCAGAACATACCGCGCCTGTGCCAGCGTCTCGGCTGGCAGATCGGCCAGTGTATCGTCATCGGTTTCGATGACCTGATAGGTCTGTTCCAGCACCGCGCGGTGCGCATCGGAAAAGATCAGGTCGAGGCTGCGCGGCGCGGGTGCCGACAAGACAATCGGTTTTGTGGCATGTGTCATCACGGTCTCTCCCCCCACGGCGCGGCGCTTTCCCGAATGGCCGCACTTCGGCAGCCCGCACTATGACCAAGCTGCCCGCCCGGTCAATCCGGGTGCGCCGACCTGCGCTTTTGATTTGACCAATCGCCCCATGACTCTATAAAATGAACAAGTGTTCAATAACTGGGAGTCGCGGCAGATGTTCACCCATTCCATGCAGTTCGATCTGGGCGAGGACGTCAATGCCCTGCGCGAGATGGTGCATCGCTGGGCGCAGGACCGGGTCAAGCCGATGGCCGCACAGATCGATGCCGACAACGCGTTCCCCCCCGCACTTTGGCCCGAGATGGGCGAATTGGGGCTGTTGGGCATCACCGTGGACGAAGGCTATGGCGGTGCCGGCATGGGCTATCTCGCCCATACGGTTGCGATCGAAGAAGTCGCGCGCGCCAGCGCCTCCGTCTCGCTCAGCTATGGCGCGCACTCGAACCTGTGCGTGAACCAGATCAAGCTCAACGGCACCGACGCGCAGAAACAGAAATACCTGCCGGGGCTGATCAGCGGCGCGCATGTGGGCGCTCTGGCCATGTCCGAGGCAAGCTCCGGCTCTGACGTGGTATCGATGAAGCTGCACGCGGAAAAGCGCAACGACCGCTACATCCTGAACGGCACCAAGTACTGGATCACCAACGGCCCCGACGCCGACACGCTGGTGGTCTATGCCAAGACGGACCCGGATGGCGGATCCAAGGGGATCACGGCGTTCCTGATCGAAAAGGCCATGACCGGGTTTTCCACCTCCCCGCATTTCGACAAGCTGGGCATGCGCGGCTCGAACACGGCCGAGTTGATCTTTGACGACGTCGAGGTGCCCTTCGACAACGTATTGGGCGAGGAAGGGCGCGGCGTGCAGGTGCTGATGTCCGGGCTCGATTACGAACGGGTGGTGCTGGCGGGCATCGGACTGGGCATCATGGCGGCCTGCCTCGATGAGATCATGCCCTACATGGCCGAGCGCAAGCAGTTCGGCAAACCCATCGGGTCGTTCCAGCTGATGCAGGGCAAGATCGCCGACATGTACACGGCGATGAATTCCGCCCGCGCCTATGTCTACGAGGTGGCGCGCGCCTGCGACCGGGGGACCGTGACGCGGCAGGACGCGGCGGCGTGCTGTCTTTATGCCTCCGAAGAGGCGATGAAACAGGCCCATCAGGCCGTGCAGGCCATGGGCGGTGCCGGGTTCCTGAACGACGCCCCGGTGGCCCGCATCTTTCGTGACGCCAAGCTGATGGAGATCGGCGCAGGCACTTCCGAGATCCGCCGCATGCTCGTGGGGCGCGAGCTGGTCACGGCCATGGGCTGATGCCACGCAGCGTGCTCATCACCACGGCGACGCTGGTGCTGCTGGCGGGGCTGGGCGGCTACTGGCTGGGTCAGCGGCAGGTCACACTCGATTCGAGTGCCGTGATCACCGCCGTGGCACAACGCCATGTCGACGCCCATGGCGGCCAGATCACCGATTGCCTCGGCCTGCCGGGCGAGGGCCGCGCGGTTTTCCACGTGCGCTGTGGCGACATGCTCTATGCGGTGGACCGGCTGGGCCGGGTCACTCTGGTCGCGGAGGATGGGATATGAACATGGCCGCGCAGTGCCTGGATCATCCCACTGATCAGGTGGCGATCATTGATCTGACCGGTGCCGCGCGGCGGGACGTGACCTATGACGACCTGCGGGACATGGCGGGCGGCCTGGCGCGCGCCCTGGCGGCAGAGGTGCGTCCGGGCGACCGGGTCGGCGTGCTGCTGTCGCAGAGCCCGTGGTGCGCGGCGGCGCATCTGGCGATCTGGTCCATCGGCGCGATTTCGGTGCCCCTATTCAAGCTCTTCAAGCATGACGCGTTGGCCGCGCGCATCGGCGATGCAGGTCTGTCGCTGGTTCTGACGGACGCCGAAGGGACCGCCATGGTCGGCGATCTTGCCACCTGTTGGGACGTCGCGACGGCAGGGCGACCCGGCCCGCCGCTGCGCATGGCCGAGGTCACGCCCGAGACGCCCGCCGTGCTCATCTACACCTCCGGCACGACCGGAAAGCCCAAGGGCGCGCTGCACGGCCACGCTGTGCTGGCGGGCCATATCCCCGGCGTGGTGCTCAGCCATGATGACCTGGGTCAACCCGGCGATTGCCTTTGGACACCTGCGGACTGGGCCTGGATCGGCGGGCTCTTTGACGTGCTCATGCCCGGCCTCGCGCTGGGTATCCCCGTGGTCGCCGCCCGCGCCGACAAGTTCGCGCCCGACACCTGCGCCGATATCATCGCGCGGGGCAGGGTGCGCAACGTCTTCTTTCCGCCCACCGCCCTGCGGATGCTCAAGGCTGACGGCGCCCGGATCGACGGTTTGCGATCCGTGGCCAGTGGCGGTGAGCCGCTGGGGGCGGAGATGCTGGCCTGGGGCCGCACGGCGCTGCGTGTCACGATCAATGAATTCTACGGCCAGACGGAATGCAACATGGTGGTGTCGTCCTGCGGCGCGCACTTTGATGCCAGGCCGGGCTGCATGGGCAAGCCGGTGCCGGGCTTTGACGTGGCGGTGATCGATGCGCAGGGCGATGTGACCGACGGCGAGGGCGACATCGCGATCCGGCGCGGTGCGCCGTCGATGATGCTGCGCTATTGGAACAATCCGGACGCGACGGATGCGAAATTCCGCGGCGACTGGCTGCTCACGGGCGACCGGGGCCAGCAAGAGGGGGCGTTTATCCGCTTTGTCGGGCGCGACGATGACGTGATCACCTCGGCCGGGTATCGCATCGGCCCGGCCGAGATCGAGGATTGCCTGATGACCCATCCCGACGTGGCCACCGTTGGCGTGGTCGGCAAGCCCGACCCGCTGCGGACCCAGATCGTCAAGGCCTACGTGGTCCGCAAACCCGGCGTGCAGGTCGAGGCCGCAGCCCTGCAGGATTACGTCAAGGCGCGCCTGGCAAGCTACTCATATCCAAGGGAAATCGAGTTCCTGGACGCCCTGCCCATGACCGTCACGGGCAAGGTCATTCGCAAGGACCTCAGGGCGCGTGCAGCACGGGAAGAGTGCGCATGACGCGGCCCACACGCTCAGAACTGCCGAACGTAGGCAAAATTGACGACGATCGGGTCAATCTCGGCTGTGCCGATGTCGGCGCCGTTCAGGGTCACGTCGCTGTCAATGTCGATCCAGCGTATGTTGGCGCGCAGCGCATCGCGGTCGCTGATCGCATAGTCGATGCCGGCCTGCACGGAGATGCTCCAACTGTCATCCAGATCCAGATCGCCCAGCGGCGAGTCGACATCCGTGAACGTCGTGTAGTTGATTCCGATGCCCAGATAGGGCTTCCATGCGGTATCCGTCGGAACATGATAGTTCAGCGACAGGGTGGGCGGCAGATGATCCACCGATGCGGCAAAGCTGCCCGCCAGGTTGACATCATGGGCAAAGGGGGCCGCCGCCAGCAGTTCGATCCCCCAATTGTCGCGAAAAAAATATTCGCCCGTAATGGTCAGAGAATACCCGTCATCCACGGTCGCGTTGGTGCCGGCCACCGTCCCGTTGTCGGATTTTGGCAGCACCGCACCCAGCCCGAGGCCGAGCGTCCAGTCGCCTTGCGACTGCGCTGTCACAGAGGTTGCGGCCAACGCAGTCACTACAAGCGTCGCGCAGATACGTTTCATTGTTCCGGTCCTTTTTCAGTGAACAGGACCTGTGTGCGCTGCGCCGCAGAATGCCGCTATGATCTGCGTCAATCAGCGGGCGATTTCGGGGGCGATGACGCCGCGGAATGCGCACCCTGGATGTGTTGTGAAGACAGGAGAGCGGGATGAAGCTGCAATCGCAAGCGCTGCCCACGTCAGAGGCTTTCAAGGCCAATCGGATCGCACATCTCGACGCGCTGAGCGTGGTCCAGGAGGCGGCAAGCCTGGCCGCTGCGGGTGGTGGTGAGCGGTCGCGGGAGCGGCATCTGAGCCGTGGCAAGATGCTGCCGCGCGACCGGGTGGCCAACCTGCTGGATCCCGGATCGCCCTTCCTCGAGGTCGGGGCGACAGCCGCGCACGGCCTTTATGACGGCGCGGCCCCGTGTGCCGGTGCGATTGCGGGTGTGGGGCAGGTGCATGGGCACGATGTCATGGTCATCTGCAACGATGCCACGGTCAAGGGCGGCACATACTATCCGATGACCGTCAAAAAGCACTTGCGCGCCCAGGAGATCGCCGAGAAGAACCATCTGCCCTGCATCTACCTGGTCGACAGCGGCGGCGCGAACCTGCCCAATCAGGACGAGGTCTTTCCCGACCGTGATCATTTCGGGCGCATCTTCTTCAACCAGGCGCAGATGTCGGCCAAAGGCATTGCGCAGATCGCCGTGGTCATGGGTTCGTGCACCGCGGGCGGCGCCTATGTGCCCGCGATGTCCGATGTGACGATCATCGTAAAGGAACAGGGGACGATCTTTCTCGCCGGTCCGCCGCTGGTCAAGGCGGCCACGGGCGAGGTTGTGAGCGCCGAAGCGCTCGGCGGTGGCGATGTGCACACGCGGCTGAGCGGGGTCGCCGACTATCTGGCCGAAGATGACGCGCACGCCTTGGCGCTTGCGCGCAGAAGTGTCCAAAACCTTAACCTTTGCAAACCCGGTGGACTCACTTTGCAAAGTCCCGAGGCCCCGGCCTATGACCCCGATGAGATCCTCGGCGTTGTCCCCGCGGATTTGCGCACGCCCTACGACATTCACGAGGTGATCGCGCGGCTGGTGGATGGCAGCCGCTTTGACCCGTTCAAGGCCCGCTTTGGCGAGACATTGGTCTGCGGTTTTGCGCATGTCCAAGGGATCCCGGTCGGGATCATTGCAAACAATGGTGTGCTCTTTTCCGAAGCGGCACAGAAGGGCGCGCATTTCATCGAGCTGTGCAGCCAACGGCGCATTCCGCTGGTGTTCCTGCAGAACATCACCGGGTTCATGGTCGGCCAGAAATACGAGAACGAGGGGATCGCGCGGCACGGGGCCAAGATGGTGACGGCCGTGGCGACGACGAGCGTGCCCAAGATCACCATGCTTGTGGGCGGCTCGTTCGGGGCAGGCAATTATGGCATGGCGGGCCGCGCGTATTCGCCCCGGTTCCTGTGGTCCTGGCCCAATGCGCGCATCTCGGTCATGGGTGGCGCGCAGGCGGCGGGCGTGCTGGCCACCGTCAAACGCGACGGCATCGAACGGGGCGGCGGCACATGGTCAGCGGCCGAAGAGAACGCGTTCAAACAGCCCACGATCGATATGTTCGAGGAACAATCCCACCCGCTTTATGCCTCGGCCCGCCTCTGGGATGACGGCGTTATCGATCCGCGAAAGGCGCGCGATGTGTTGCACCTGTCGCTGCGTGCGGCGCTCAACGCCCCAATAGAAGAGACACGCTTTGGCGTGTTCCGCATGTGATGGCAAAGGATCGGTTCAAGATCGGTGAGGCCTATGGTGGCAGCCGCGCAGGCCGTGCCGACCACGGGGTCGATGAATGGGAATGGGTGCATGCGGGCCGTGCCTTTGCGCTGGCGCATCCGATGGGCAAGGTCCGCGGCTGGATGTTGGCCGTGGTCGCCTATGTCGCGGCGCACATGGCGCTTTGCGTCTATGCGGGGCTCTTTGCCAATATCCTGCTGCTGCCCGTGGCTGTGATCGACTTGGCGGCACTGGTGGCGATCCTGAAACGGTCGCCGCTTGCCTGGCCGCTTGTCTGGGTGCCGATTGCACTGTCCTTTCCGCTGTCCCTGCCGGTCCTGTTCTACTGGGTCGAAGGGACGCGCCCGAACCTGATCTACCGCCACAGATTTGAACGGCTTGTCCGGCCAACGGAGGCGCCTGCCGATGTTTGACACGATCCTGATCGCGAACCGGGGCGAGATTGCCTGCCGGATCATCGAAACGGCGCACAGCCTGGGCGTGGCCTGCGTCGCCGTCTACTCGGACGCGGATGCGGGCGCCAAGCATGTGGCGATGGCGGACCGCGCGGTGCGTATCGGCGGGCCAACGCCAGCGGAAAGCTACCTGCGGGGCGACGTGATCATTCAGGCGGCCCTCGAGACCGGCGCGCAGGCGATCCATCCCGGCTATGGCTTTCTGTCCGAAAACCCGGAGTTTGTAGAGGCGGTCGAGGCGGCAGGCCTGACCTTTATCGGTCCATCCGCGTCGGCCATCCGCGCGATGGGGCTGAAGGATGCCGCCAAGGCGCTGATGACCCAAGCCGGCGTGCCGGTGGTGCCCGGCTATCACGGGGCGGATCAGGACGATGCGCTGCTGGCGGCGGAGGCGGACAAGATCGGCTATCCGGTGCTGATCAAGGCCGTGGCGGGCGGCGGCGGCAAGGGGATGCGCGTGGTCGATGCGGCCAGCGGCTTTGCCGAGGCGCTGGCGTCCGCGCGGAGCGAGGCGCGCACGGCCTTCGGCAATACCGACGTACTGGTCGAGAAGTTCGTGACGCAGCCCCGGCATATCGAGGTGCAGGTGTTCGGCGACGGAACCCATGCGCTGCACCTCTTTGAACGCGACTGCTCGCTCCAGCGCCGCCATCAGAAGGTGATCGAGGAAGCCCCGGCGCCCGGCATGACGCCCGACCTGCGCGCCGCAATGGGTGCGGCGGCCGTGCGCGCGGCCGAGGCCATCGGCTACAAGGGCGCCGGCACGGTCGAGTTCATCGTGGACGGCAGTGGCGCGCTGCGCGAAGACGGTTTTTTCTTTATGGAGATGAACACGCGCCTGCAGGTGGAGCATCCAGTGACGGAGTTGATCACCGGGGTCGACCTGGTCGCATGGCAATTGCGCGTGGCCGCCGGAGAGGGGTTGCCCTGCACCCAAGGCGATCTGGCCATCGACGGCCACGCGTTCGAGGCGCGGCTTTATGCCGAGGATGTGCCTGCGGGCTTCCTGCCTGCGACGGGCACGCTGTCACATCTGCGCTTTCCGCCCGAGGCGCGGGCAGACAGCGGTGTGCGCGCAGGCGACACGATCAGCCCGCATTACGATCCGATGATCGCCAAGCTGATCGTGCACGGGCCCACGCGCGCCGTGGCCTTGCAGCGCCTTGCGCATGCG
>JBCBHM010000037.1:0-33601 GCA_038525585.1 Pseudomonadota bacterium | reverse complement strand
CCCATAGCGCCCGGTCGTTGTATTGCGGCGCGGCACTCTCGATCAGCAGTTTCCAGAGGATGCGGGCCATCACGAATACCTCTGTCGAATGCCCAGAGGGCAGCGATCCGTGCGTCGGCGTCGGAATGATTGGCTGCACTTGCGGCGAGAATTCGATGGGCCGCTTCACGGCGAGGCCATACTTCACCCGCTGGATCACCGGAAAGACAAAGCCCAACGCGGTATACAGCAACTCGATCGTATAGGGTGTGCGCTGCTGATCCATAAATTGGATGGATGAGAAAAACGCCATCGGAACACCCACCTGGCTCAGCACCTCCGCCGCCCGGTCGGGCCGGATCCGTGCGTAGCCCAAAACATATTCCAGCTGCGTCGACAACTGCGTGACCGTGGGCCGCGTCATCGTCACCATCGGATCGAAACACAGCTTGCGGGTCTCGCCCGCGTCATCCTCGGTCTTGCGCCATACGGTTGCCACCGGCAGGCACGGATCGTCGACATTCAACGTCACGTCCACTGTCGGCGCCAGCTCCGCCTGAAAAATCGCGCCGCGCACCCGACGCGACAGCCGCGGCAGGTTCTTGACGTTCTCAGCCGCCCCGATGACGGGCTTTTTGATGTTTTCCATCCGCGCGCCGACGATACCGTCGCGATTGGTGATCAGCGCGCCGGTCGGCACTGCGGATTTGCCACCGCCCAAAGCATCGCTACCGCTCAGTGCATCCAGCGCATCCAATGCGTCAAGCGCATCGAGAGCATCCAGTGCGTCCAACGCATCTTCCCGTCCAATACCCATAAAAAATCTCCCACTCTAATGATGTTATGCGACTAGTCTGGAATACCCACACGCCTCAGTTTTTCAGCCGCGGATTGACCCAGCTCGTAACCCGAGCTGGGTGAGTTTCTTAGCCAATTGCTGACCCGCATGCTCGGATGCAGCCGCAGCAACTCGATAGCGGTCTTTTTTGCGTCCTCGACCTGATCCGCGCCTACCTGCGCGATGGTCAACGTACGCAAGGTCGACACATGCGTTCGGTTCAGGCGCAGCGACTCCTTGGCCAGTGTGACGGCGCGGCTGTAATCCTTGGCGGCGATGTTTGCTGCCGCCGCCTGCGCCAGGAAAAAGAAGCGGTGCGGATGCAGCGGCGACAGGTGCAGGGCCCGTTCGGTGTCCCGCTTGCCCTCTTCGCCGCGGTCCTGAATTGCCTGGAACATGCCCCGCAGTCCGAGGCCCCGCGCATCGTTGGGGTTCAAAGACAGCGCGGCGTTGTACCGGCTTTGCGCCTCATCCAGGCGATGCTCCAAATGGGCCAGCACCTGACCTTCACACACCAGCGCGAGCGTATGATCCGGATCCATGTCCAGCGCGCGGCCCGTCAGGTCGAGCGCGGTCTGCGCCTCTTGCTGCGCGCTTTCCGTCCAACCCTGCACCGTGCGCAGCACGTGCCAGCGCGCCAGCCATGCCAGCGGTGTGGGGTGGTTCGGTGCGTGCGAAATCACGTAATCCAGATATTTCTGCGCCCGTTCGAAATCCTCGAAGGAAAAGCGGTGCATCAGACCCACGGCCCCGTGCAACACGCTAAAGAGCTTGAGGTCGCTCAGTGGCGCCGAGCGGGCGCGGCGCACTTCGTTGACCATGATGGCGCGGCGGATATGCGTGACGATTTCATCAATGCTCTCGCCTTGCGTCAGCCATGTCTCGGCAGGCAGCGCCATGCGGTCGGACCACAGGACCAGTTGCGAATCCGCCTCGGCGAACTCGATCATCAGGATCACGGTCTGGCCCATTTCCAGCACGCTGCCCGACAGGATGAAATCCGCGTTCAGCAAGCGCCCGGCGTCGCGCGCGCCGCCGCGTCGTGACAGATCCAGCGTCGACAGGCGCGAGATCACGTTCATGTCCTCGGACCGGCTGATCGCGCGCGCGATCTCGTCGCCCAAGAACATGCTCATCATCGACCCGTGCGCGCTGTCGGCTTGCGCGCGGAACGGCAGAACCGCCAGCGTCGGCAGCACGTCGCGCGGATCCAGCTGCGGCGTGATCACGGGTTCGGCCTGCAAGGGCAGAACATCCATGGGGCTGTGCACCGCGCGCGCCGTTGCGGGTGCGCCCGATACGGTCGGCAAGGGCTGCGGGGCCGGTGCCGGTGCGGCATCGCGCACCTCGCCATGCAGGACATAGCCGCGCTTGGGCACGGTTTTGAGGATGCTGCGACCGCTGTCGCCGATGGCCCGCCGGATGTCCGAGATGCATTGCGTCAGGCTGTCATCGGTCACGGCCACATCCGCCCAAACCTCGGCGATCAGATCATCACGCTGGGTCAGCTGGCCCAGATGCTTGACCAGATACCGCAACACCTGCGCCGATTGCGACCGCAACAGCACCTCGTCCCCGGACGCGGTGACGATGCGCTCAGTCCCCACCTGATACGTGGCGTCGCCAAGTCGGATATGCCCCATGTCCGAGCTCATGTGTTCTGCTGTGAACGCCTTCCGCGTTGCGTCGCCATCCGGGCCCAGACACCTTCCACCCATCGCAGAGGGCTCGCCGCCCAACAGCCCGACAACAGGCTGTTTTAAAACGGCAAGCCTCGGTGATGCAGACACCGGCAGCAACTGATTGCTCACATCACAGTAGTGGTCATTTTCGGTTCCGGGTAGCAAAAACATCAGTCCACCCGCTGCAGAAACAGGGCTGTGTCCTTGGCGCTCACACAGCTTAGATTTTCGAGGGTGACAGATTGCAGCGTGCGCACGGATCGGGCGCCGATCTTGATCCCCTCCGAGCCCTCGCACAGCGTCATGGGCAGGATCGCGTCGTCGACCAGAATGCCCATCATCGACGGGCAGCCCAGCCGGGTCATCACCAGCCAGCCCGATTGGCCGATGCGGGCCTGTGCCACACTGCCCTCGGGGGCGGGGGCCGGAAAGATGGCGACGATATCCGACAGCTCCTCGACCTGGACAAGAATGCTGTCGATCTGCGGCAGCACTGGGCTGAAACAGCGCGGATCGGCCCAGTGTCGGCTGACGCCAAAGGTCAGGCGCGCACCCACCGACGTGCAGAACAGCCAATGGGTGGTCATCCGCTGTTCTCCGTCCCGCAGGGCCGTGCAGCTGTAGGTGGCACCCACATGCAGGTCCTCGGTCGCCTCCGCCTGATCGACCGTGAGGGTGTAATAGGCCTGACCGGCGAAATGCCCGGTCTCGTAACGGCCCACGCCCTTGCGGGCGACCGGATCAACTTCCAGCGCGACGCCACGGTAATAGGGAAAGATGTTGATCTCGCTCAAGTCCGCAACCTGGACACTCATCATTTCGATGTCTTTCAAAGTCTGGTCCGATGCCCGTGCCCCGTGCGCGCGCAATCGATTTAATGGCTTTGAAAATGCGAGATGGTCCTGGCAAAGGCCCGAAGTCTTTCCGAAATTCATCCGAAAAATGGGGTTTTGGGGAGGTTTTCTGCAGCGCCGTGTCGGCTAGAGAAATCCTGAGGGCGGGCGTCAGATTGCTATATTTCCCGGGCCTTTAACCCTCAACGATCAGTAACGCCGTCTCTGTAAGCCCCGGATTTTTCTAAGGTAGGGTAGGCTCCCCGTGTGGGAGGCCCCGATGTCAAACGCTCATGCAGACATACTTCATCTCGAGGAATTCCTCGATCCCGTGATGCGATCCCTCGCGTCCCAGCCCTGATTGCTTGACCCCGCCAAAGGGCGCCACCTCGGTGGAGATAATGCCGGTGTTGACCCCGACGATCCCATATTCTAGCGCCTCGGCCACCTTGTAGACCCGGGAAAGATCGTTGGCATAGAAATAAGCCGCCAGCCCAAAGATCGTGTCGTTCGCCATGGCGATCACATCGTCCACGTCGTCGAATTTGAACAGCGGGGCGAGGGGGCCAAACGTCTCTTCGTGAGCGACCTTCATGTCCTGGGTGACCCCGGTCACGATGGTCGGCTGCAGGAACCCGCCGCCCAACGCGTGCGGCTTGCCCCCGGTCAGCACCGCCCCGCCATGATCGACCACGTCGGCCAGATGATCCTGCACCTTTTCCACGGCTTTGTCGGAAATCAGCGGGCCGGTTGTCACCCCATCCTCGAACCCGTCGCCGACCTTGAGCGCCTCGACCGCCACTTTCAGCTTGGCGGCAAAGGCGTCGTACACGCCCGCCTGAACGTAGATCCGGTTGGCACAGACGCAGGTCTGGCCTGCATTGCGGAACTTGCACATCATCGCGCCGTCCACCGCGGCATCCAGGTCGGCGTCGTCAAAGACGATAAAGGGCGCGTTGCCGCCCAGCTCCATCGAGCATTTCATGACCTGATCGGCGGCCTGCTTGAGCAGGATGCGCCCCACCTGGGTCGAGCCGGTAAAGGTCAGCTTGCGCACCGCCGGATTCTCGCAGAACTCCTTGCCCGTCTCCGACGCGTTCGAGGTCGTGACGACCTGAAATATGCCCGCGGGTAATCCCGCCCGCTCGGCCAGCACGCCCAGGGCGATGGCCGACAGCGGCGTCAACTCGGCCGGCCGCGCGACAAACGCGCACCCCGCAGCCAGTGCAGGCCCCGCCTTGCGGGTGATCATCGCGTTGGGAAAGTTCCACGGTGTGATCGACGCGGCCACGCCGATGGGCTGCTTGATGACCATGATCCGCTTGTCCCGTTGGTGGCCCGGGATCGTCTCGCCATAGATGCGCTTGGCCTCTTCGGCAAAGAACTCGATGAACGACGCGCCATAGCCGACCTCGCCCTTTGCCTCGGCCAGAGGTTTACCCTGTTCGGCTGTCAGGATGGTGCCCAGATCATCCTGGTGCTCCATCATCAGGTCGAACCAGCGGCGCAGCACGGCGGCGCGTTCCTTACCCGTCCAGCTGGCCCAATCCTTTTGCGCGGCCTCAGCCCCTGCGATGGCATCCGCCACCTGCGCGCGGCTCAGATCCGCCACCTGTGCAATCACGTCGCCACGGGCCGGGTTGGTCACCTCGAACGTCCCGTCGTCCCCGTCCTGCCATGCGCCGTTCACATAGGCGCGCGTCTCCAAAAGGCTGGGATCGTTGAGCATGGATTTGAGGTCGGTGGTGTCATCGAGCATGGCGTGTCCTTTCGGGTCTGGCGCATGTGAACCAACGCTGGGTAGGGTTGTCCAGTTCCAAACGCGCAAGGACGCCCATGCCAGATCTCGATGATGCTTATGCCAATGCACCTTACATCCCCGATGCCGAAGCCTTTCTGGACCGTTGGCCTGCCACTGCAGCCGCCTACCGTGCCGCGCTGGGGGGCCGGGCGCGGCTGGCGATCAGCTATGGCCCGTCCGAGAGGATGGCCTACGACCTCTTTCAGCCTGAGGGCGCATCGCGCGGCACGCTGATCTTTGTGCATGGCGGTTATTGGCTGAAATTCCACCGCGATCACTGGTCGCATCTCGCGGCCGGGGCCAATGCGCGGGGCTGGTCGGTTGCGATGCCGAGCTATGATCTCGTGCCGCGTGTCTCCATCGCCGGGATCACCCAGCAGATCGCGCAGGCGGTGACACGCATTGCCGCCGACACGTCCGGCCCGCTCAGCCTTGCGGGACATTCCGCCGGCGGACACCTCGCCGCACGGATGCTGGCGCCGGGGATGCTGCACGCGGGTGTGCTGGCGCGGTTGACCCATGTCGTTCCCATCTCACCCGTGAGTGATCTTGAGCCGTTGATCCGCACGTCGATGAATGCCGATTTCGGGCTCGACGCGGACATGGCCCGCGCCGAAAGCCCGCGCTATCAGCCACGGCCGGACATTCCGGTGACGGTACGCGTTGGTGCGGACGAACGGCCGGTGTTCCTGGATCAGGCGCGCTGGCTGGCGGAGGCGTGGGGCGCCCAACTGGATGAGGTCGCTGGACTGCACCATTTCGACATCATCGAAGACCTCGAAGATCCCGGCAGTTCGCTGGTGGCACAGCTGACTACGGCCGCTGCGACGTAGGTTTGCATGCGCCGCCCTTCAGGCAAGCGCGCGTGGCGGCGATCTGCGCGTCAGTCGGTGCGCCAAAAAGGTTGCCGCCGCACGGGTTTGTGCTGATCGAATAGCGGCCCTCCTCCTTGCGCAGGAACGCCAGCACTTCGCCAGACGCAGCCCCGGCACACCAAGGGCCATAGCATCGCACCCTGAGTGTGACATCCGTTTCAAAGTCGACGTCTGTGCTGCGGCCCCAGGCGTGGCCACTGATGCGGCCTCGAATGACGGTGAGTGCAGGTGTGTCGGTCTGATTGTTCCAGTCGACCTGAGGCAGAAGATCTTCATCGAAATCCAGCTGGCCCTGCACGATCACGTAGGCTTCGTCGGCAGTGTCTGCAGCCAGATAGGCGTCTGTCACGCCCCAAGGCAGGCAAGACAAGGCTTCCGCCAGCGAGGGCATGATGATCAGGCAGAGGGCGAAGATACGCATCACAAATGCGCCTCGAACTCCGCAAGGACACGCCTGTACACATCACGCTTGAACGGCACGATCGCGCCCGGCAGATCGGCGGGCGGCATCCAGCGCCAGGCGGAAAATTCGGGCTCTTCGGTGTCGATGTTGATCTGGTCGTCCGTGCCGCGAAAGCGCAGCAGGTAATACTTCTGCTCTTGCCCCCGATACCGCCCTTTCCACAGTTGCGGAATCAGGTCATGCGGCAGTTCATAGGGCAGCCAGCCATCTGTTTCGGCGATCAGTTCGACAAGGTCGGGGGTGATCCCCGTCTCTTCTTCCAATTCACGCAGGGCGGCGGCCTTTGGGTCCTCGCCCTTGTCGATACCTCCTTGCGGCATTTGCCACGCGTCCTTGTACCGGTCCTTGCGCTGACCGACCCAGACGTGCCCGTCCGTGTTCAGCACCATGACGCCCACGTTGCGGCGGTAGGGCAGTTTGGCGATCTCTTCGGGGGTCATGGACGGGTCTCCGGGTTGGCGCGGGACATGGGCCCCTGACAGCCCGATAGCACGAATGCCAGCGGGGGCAAATGCGCGGCCTTTGAGCCAAAAAGGGCATTGACGCCGCGTTGCACGTGACATCGCGTGTCCTATACCTGAGACCAAGGGGACTGACGCCCGGGAGGATATTATGACAGCCTATCCACACATGCTTGCGCCGCTGAACCTTGGGTTCACCACGTTGAAAAACCGCGTGCTCATGGGGTCGATGCACACCGGGCTCGAAGAGACGCGCGACTGGAACCGGGTTGCCGAATTTTATGCCGAGCGGGCGCGGGGCGAGGTGGCACTCATGGTGACGGGCGGGATCGGCCCGAACCTCGAAGGGTCGGTGCTGCCCGGTGCCGCGATGATGACAACGGCAGAGGATGTGGCGAACCATGCGGTCATCACCGACCGCGTGCATGACAATGGCGGCAAGATCGCCATGCAGATCCTGCACGCAGGCCGCTATGCCTACGGGCCCAAATGCGTAGCGCCATCACCGGTGAAATCGCCGATTTCGCCCTTTCCGCCTGCGGAACTCGATGAGGACGGGATCGAGAAACAGATCAGCGACATCGTCGCGACAGCGGTGCGCGCGCGCGATGCCGGATATGACGGGGTCGAGATCATGGGGTCCGAAGGGTACTTCATCAATCAGTTCCTCGTGACGCATACCAACAAGCGCGAGGATCGCTGGGGCGGGTCCTACGAGAACCGGATGCGGCTGCCGATCGAGATCGTGAGGCGGACGCGCGCGGCGGTGGGTGACGATTTCATCATAATCTACCGGCTGAGCATGATCGATCTGGTGCCCAATGGCTCGACCCACGAAGAGGTTGTTCAACTCGCGCAGGCGGTCGAGCGGGCCGGGGCCACGATCATCAACACCGGCATCGGCTGGCACGAAGCGCGCATCCCGACAATTGCAACCTCGGTGCCGCGGGCGGCCTTTGCCTGGGTCACGAAAAAGCTGATGGGTCAGGTGAGCATTCCTGTGATCACGTCGAACCGCATCAACACGCCGGAGGTCGCCGAAGAGGTGCTGGCAACAGGATGCGCCGACATGGTGTCGATGGCCCGGCCGATGCTGGCGGATGCGCATTTCGTGTCCAAGGCCATCGCGGGGCAGGCGGATCACATCGCGCCCTGCATCGCCTGCAACCAGGCGTGCCTTGACCATACGTTTTCGGGCAAGATCAGCTCGTGCCTGGTGAACCCGCGCGCGTGTTACGAGACCGAACTGACCATCGAACCCGCGACCGCGATCAAGACCGTCGCTGTTGTCGGGGCTGGCCCTGCGGGGCTGTCGGCGGCAATGACTGCGGCGCAGCGGGGCCATGCCGTGACCCTGATCGACCGTGCCGCCGAGATCGGCGGCCAGTTGAACCTTGCCAAGCAGGTGCCGGGCAAAGAGGAGTTTTGGGGCCTCGTCGATTGGTTCCGCACCATGGTGACGGCGCTGAAGATCGATGTGCAGCTCGAGACCGAGGCGACGACAGAGATGCTGCGGGATTTTGACGAGGTCATCATCGCCACGGGCGTGCTGCCGCGCGATCCTGAGATCCCCGGGCAGGATGCAGCCAATGTGCATTCTTATATCGACGTGCTGACCAAGGCGGCGACGCCGGGCAAATCGGTGGCTGTGATCGGCGCAGGTGGCATCGGGTTCGACGTGTCGGAGTTTCTGGTGCACGAGGGCGACAGCCCGACCGAGAACTTGCCCGACTGGATGACCGAATGGGGTGTCACTGACCCCGCCGATCATCGCGGCGGCCTTGCCCCCGAAGGCCCACAGCCCGAAGCGCCGGCGCGCCATGTCACGCTGCTGCAGCGCAAGGCGGAAAAGCACGGCAAGCGGCTGGGCAAGACCACGGGCTGGATCCACCGCGCGGCCCTCAAGATGAAGGACGTCGAATTTGTCGGCGGCGTGAACTATGAGCGGATCGATGGCGACGGGTTGCACGTGAGCTTTGGCGAGGCGCGCGAGAACCCGACGACGATCCCGGCGGATGACATTATCCTGTGCGCGGGGCAGCTGCCCAACCGCAGCCTGTCCGATGCGCTCGCGGCGGCGGGCAAGACATGCCACGTGATCGGCGGCGCGGATGTGGCGGCCGAGCTTGATGCCAAGCGCGCCATTGATCAGGGCACCCGGCTGGCCGCGACACTCTAGTTGCGGCCAACGGGGCCGGACGGTAGCGTCAGCTCATGCCAATCTGTGCCTTTGACATCGACACCGCGGGCCGCGCGATGGTAGCCGCGGGCGACATGCCTGCGGATAGCTACCGCTGGGTGCACTTCGATCTCAGTGATGCGGACCTGCCTGGCTTTCTGGCTGCACATGTCCCGGACATTCCCGCCGCGGCGCTGACCGCGCCCGAGACGCGGCCGCGCTGCGATCCATACGGGGCGGGCCTGATCCTGAACCTGCGTGGGGTGAACCTGAACGCGGACGGACCTGCCGACCAGATGGTCGCCGTGCGCATGTGGGTCACGGCATCGCTGTTGGTCACTGTGCGGGTGCGCAAGGTCTTTGCCCTCGACACGATGCGGGCTGAGGCGGAGGCGGGGCAAGCCCCTGCATCGCCGATGGCGTTCGTGGCCAGCCTCAGCGCGCGACTGATGGCGCGGGTGCAGGACACGGTGTTCGAGCTGGGTGACCGGGTGGATGCAATGGAGGACAGCGTGACCGATGACGACCGCCCGCTGCCCCCCGATCTTGCCGAAGAGCGGCGGATGGCCATCCGCCTGCGCCGCTATCTGGGCCGGCAGCGCGACGCGCTGGTCGCCCTTGTCGCCGCGGACAGCCCATTGATGCAGCAAGCCATGCGTGACCGCCTGCACGAGCAGGCGAATCTGGCCAAGTTGAGCGTCGAAGAGCTGGACGCGCTGATTGCGCGCATGACCGCCGTGCGGGATCACCACACGGCGCAAGCCACGCTGAAACAGGGCCAAAACGGCTATGTCCTGTCCATCGTCGCGGCGGTGTTCCTGCCCCTTGGGTTCATCACCGGCCTTTTCGGTGTGAATGTCGCGGGCATGCCGGGGACCGGCACGCCCTGGGCCTTTGCCGCACTATGCGCCGCCCTCGTGGTGATCACGGTTGCAGCGCTCTGGGCGTTGCTGCAGCTCAGATGGATCTGAGGCGCGTCATTCGACGGTGATCGTGATCACCTCGGTCGTCACGGGTGGGCTGTGCGGCACGTGGTTGAGGTCGCCCAGAACCAACTGCATCGTATGCTCCCCCGGCTCCAGATCCAGCGTCACCTGTGTCTGACCGCCGCCAAAGTGGATGTGGTTGTCGTCCGCGGGCAGCCCGTACTGCAGCTCTTCGGCGCCGTCGGGGCCGTCGCCCAGTGGCGGGCGGTTCAGCAGCAGGTGGTGGTGCCCGGTGTTGTCGGCCTCTGTGCCAGCGGGCGCCACGCCCATCCCCTCAAGGCCAAAGATCACCGTCACCGGCGCGCTGACGGTATCGCCGTCCTCGAGGTTCACGAAATAGACGCGGGCGTCTGCCGGTGCGGGCATCCCTTGTGCAAAAACGGCGGAAGCCAGCCCAAGAGCCGCAACGAGCGCAATCATGAGTTTTTTCATTTCCCATTTCCTCCGAAACATGTTGGGTTCGCCAAAACGTAGCACGGTGAGGGACGGTTTCATTCGCACGTCTTCACAACAATCTGTCAACGAAGTCCGGGACGGCATGGGCGCGGTGTTTCCGCGCCTTTGGCGGTATTCCGTGGCGCTGACCGGTCGGCGGGATTGGGCCGATGACCTGGCCCAGACGACCTGCTTGCGCGCGCTGGACAAGGCCGACCAGTTCGAGGCGGGCACGCATCTGGACCGCTGGATGTTCCGCATGGCCCAACGCATCTGGCTGAACGAGCTGCGCTCGCGGAAGGTGCGCACCGGCGGCGGCCTTGTCCCGGTCGAGGAAATTGATCTGCCGGATCAATCTCCGTCTGCGGATACGAATATTCTGGCGCGTGACGTGTTGAATCGAGTGAACGCCTTACCTGAGGCGCAACGTCACTCAGTCTTCCTCGTCTACGTCGAAGGCTACAGCTACAAGGAAGCGGCCGAGATCATGGAGATCCCCATCGGCACCGTCATGAGCCGCCTTGCGGCCGCCCGCAAACGGCTGGGCGAGGACATGGCGGATGCCAAAGGTCAAATATCATGACCCAGAGACGCACATTCACCGACGAAGAGCTGACCGCCTTTCTGGATGGCGAGGCCAACGATGCGCTGTCGGCTGAGATCGGCAACGCGCTCGAAACGGACGCGGTCCTGGGCGCACGTCTTGAGGCGCTGGATATCCCGATGGCACCGCTCGCCGAAGCCTATAACGCGCTGCTGGCGGATGCGCCGCCCATGCCCGTCTTGCCCGATGCAAGCACAGGCAATGGCCGCGTCGCACGCTTTGGCTGGGGCTGGGGGATCGGCACCTTCGGCACCGGCTTGGCCGCCGGACTGGCCGTCGCCGTGTTTGCCGGCTTCGGTCAGCCCGAACCTGCGCCACCACCGGGATGGGCGGCGTTCGTGGCGTCCTACCAATCGCTCTTTACCCCCGAGACGCTTGCGTCGGTTTCACTGACTGAGGCGGAGCGCGCCGCGCAGCTGGCCGAGGTGTCGGCCGCGCTCGGGCTTGATCTGACTTCCGTCCCCGATGCCGAGGGTCTGACGCTCAAGCGTGCGCAAGTCCTCGGGTTCAACGGCAAACCCCTGGTGCAACTTGCCTATCAGCGGGCCGACGGAACGCCGGTGGCGCTCTGCATCATCCCCGCGGGACCGGATGGCAAAGCGGTGAGCATGGGCGTGGCCCAAGGGATGGAGCTGGCACGCTGGAACACGCCCGGTTTCGGCTTTCTGCTGATTGGCGGGCAGGACCAGCAGCCCCTGCGCAACGAAGCGGACGCGTTCCAAAGCTGGAGCGTCGGCGACGCGATCTAAACCGGGTTTGGTCGTTTCCGCGTTATCAACGATCCGCCAATCATCCTGATATTATCCCATCCCCGCCCAGTTCCTGCCCAGATTGACCCGCATAGACGTGCCTTGAGTAGATCAACGAAAGGGCCGGCAATGGACCGACTCACAGAAATGGAAGCCTTTGCCACGGTGGTGGACCAGGGTGGCTTTACGGATGCAGCCAAGAAGATGGGGATTTCCAAATCCGCCGTCTCCAAGCATGTCTCGTCGCTCGAGGCGCGCTTGGGTGCGCGTCTGCTGAACCGCACCACGCGCCGGGTCAGCCCGACCGAGATCGGCCTGGCCTATTACGATCGGGCCCGCCGCGTGCTCAATGACGCGGGCGAGGCGGATGCCCTGGTGACATCGATGCAATCGGCACCGTCAGGTCTGCTGCGCATCTCTGTTGCCACGGATTTTGGCGTGAATCATCTGTCACCGGTCCTGTCAGAATTCCTCGAAGAATTCCCGGACATCACCGTGAACATGGTGCTGAACAACCGTTATGTCGAACTGATCTCCGAAGGGTTCGACATGGCGGTCCGCATTGGCGAGCTGGAGGACAGCACGCTGCGCGCCCGCAAGCTGACCGAGACGACCAAGCGGATGATCGCGAGCCCGGAATATTTTGACAAGTTTGGCCGCCCTGAAAAGATCGACGATCTCAACGAACACAAGCTCCTGCATTACTCGAACCAGTCTTCGGGCAATGTCTGGAAACTGACCGCGCCGTCAGGTGAAAAGCGTCAGGTGCGCACCGCCGGCTGGCTGAGCGTGAATGACGGCCAATCGCTGCTCAACGCCGCAATCTCGGGCCTCGGCATCGCGTACCTGCCCAGCTTTCTCTACGCGGATGCCATGGACAAGGGTCTGGTGCAGGACGCCATCCCCGATCTGCCGACCGAAACCCAAGGCATCTATGCCGTTTATCCGCCGGGCCGGTTTACCCAACCCAAAGTGCGGGCGTTCATCGATTTTCTGGTCCACGCCTTTGCGGACAAAGGACC
Source organism: Pseudomonadota bacterium (assembly GCA_038525585.1). Classification (GTDB taxonomy): domain Bacteria; phylum Pseudomonadota; class Alphaproteobacteria; order Rhodobacterales; family Rhodobacteraceae; genus Tateyamaria. The sequence goes on along the minus strand of JBCBHM010000037.1, from coordinate 20,694 downwards.
ATCCGACTGGTAAATCCTTCCACCCCAACCTCCCTCGGTTGACCTGCCCCGGTGTGTGTACGCGCATCGGGGCATTTTTTCGTCCGCGTCAGACCGGGATCAGCTCGGCCAGTTTCAGACGCTGGATCTTGCCGGAGGGGCCCTTGGGCAACTCGTCGAGGAAATGCACCGCGTCCGGGGTTTTGAAAGGACCGACCCGTTCGCGGCAAAGATCGATCAACGCGGCGGCGTTCAGCATCGCGCCGTCGCGCAGCCGCACCGCCGCTTCGACCCGCTCGCCATAGCTGCGGCAGGGCCGGGCAAAGGCGGCGGCCTCGACCACATCCGGGTGTGAATACAGCGCCTCGTCAATCTCGCGCGGGGCGATGTTTTCGCCGCCCTTGATGATCAGCTCCTTGAGCCGTCCGGTGACAAAGACATAGCCGTCCTCGTCCATCCGGGCGAGATCACCGGTGCGCAGCCATCCGTTGCGAAAGGTGGCGGCGGTCGCCTCGGCGTTCTTGAGGTACTCGAGCAGGGTGTTCGGCCCGCGCACGACAATCTCCCCTTCGGTTCCGCGCGGCACCTCGGTGCCGTCGGTTGCCTGGATCGCGACGGCACACCCAAAGGCGATGCCGGGCGAGCCGATCTTGCGCATGGCGGGGGGCAGCGGGTTCGACAGGATTTGTGCCGCGGTTTCCGTCAGCCCCATCGTCTCAATGATCGGCACGTCAAAGCGGTTTTCGAAGGCTGTCTGTGTTTCCACCGCCAACGCGGACGAGGCGGAGCGCCCAAAGCGCAGCTGCGCCTTGCAGGCATCCGATGGCTCTGCCGCCCCATGCAGCAGGTGCGAGATGATCGTCGGCACCACCGAAAACCAGGTGACGCCGCCTGCATCCGCCTGGTCCCAAAACCGCGAGGCCGAAAACTTTGACACCATGGCGAGCGATCCGCCCGATACCAGAGCGCCCATGACCGTCACGCAGAGCCCGTTGATATGATAGACCGGCAGAACGCAAAATCCGCGATCCGCACCGTTCAGCGCGTGGGCAATCGTCGTGGTCCACCCCCCGGCCAGCAAGCTGGCATTGGTGTGCACGACACCTTTGGGCCGTCCGGTGGTGCCGGATGTGTACATGAGCAGCGCATGATCCTCGGCCGCCACGCCAAACAGGGCGACACCCTCCGCGGCATCGAGTGGGATGGACAGAACACCACCCGTATTAGCCTGGTCAAAGAGGGTGCGGCAGCTGTCATGCACATAGGCAAAGGGCGCGTCGGAATGCTGCAGCGCATAACCGATGGCGTCGCGCCCGGCGGCCAGGTTGATCAGTGTCGCCCGAAACCCGCCATAGACCGCGCCGTAAAAGGCGATCACTGCTTCGCGGCTGTTTGGCGCGACAATGGCGAGGCTCTCGCCCTTTTTCAGCCCGCGCTGTGTCAGGGCGGATGCAAACCCGCGTGCTGCACTGCGCAACTCCTCCCAACGCAGGGAGGTGCCGTTTTCGGGAAAAACGACTGCTGTGCCACCGCCAAGCGCGCGGGCCTGCAGCCAGTCACGTATGGTGCCCGAGGGCGGTGCCGCGGGGTTGAGCTTCACCGGCCGGCCTCCTGCCAGTAGCGGCCAAAGATGTCGTCAAGCGCGGGCTCGCGCGCCGGGATCTCGCGCACGATCTTGGTGGTCTGCATGAAATGCGCCCAGTGCACGTTCTCGTTGACAGCATTGCCGCCCCAGGCCCCGCACCCCATGCTGAGCGAGAACGGCATACCGTTGGTAAAGGCGCCGCCGGTGGCGAAGGTATGCGCCTGATTGACGATCACCCGGCTTGTCGGGATCGTGGTGGCAAGATGCATCGCCCGGTCCGGATCGGTGCTGTGCAGGCCCACCGAATGGCCCGCGCCCTGATGGCGCTGGATCGCATCGGTGGTCGCAACGGCGGCGTCGAAATCCACCGCACGATAAAGCGCGATGACCCGGCTCAGCTTTTCCCCGCTCAGCGGATGGTCGGGCCCGATACCTGTGGTGGGCACGGCGATATACTCCGTGCCTTCCGGCACCTGACCGGTCAGCCCGAGGGCGGCAATCATCTTGTCTGCATCCTGCGCGATCACCTCGCGGTTCAGATGTCCGTGTGGCCATAGCTTGGCCACGATACGGGCCTCATCCTCGACCACCACGCCGCCTGCACGCGCCATGGCTGCGATAAAGGCGTCATAGATGGCATCGACCACAACAACCGCATTCTCGGACGAACAGGACGTTGCGTTGTCAAAGGTTTTGGAGGCGCGGATTTTCTCGGCCGCCGCGTCAAGATCTGCGGTCTCATCGACGATCACCGTCACGTTGCCTGCGCCCACGGCCACGGCAGGTGTGCCACAGGTCTGCGCGCGGTGGACGTTGTTCTGGCTGCCGGTGGCCACGACCTTGTCGCACGCCTCCATGAGCCTTTGGGTCTTGTCCTTCGACCCCGGTGCTGGGATCATCTGCACCAGATCCGGGTTCTCGCCAATCCTGGCAAATTCCGCGTGGACGAAGGCCAGCAGCCGTTCGCAACAGGCAACACCTTTGGGCGACGGTGCCACGATAATCGCGTTGCCGCATTTCAGGGCGTTGATGATGTTGTTGGCGGGTGTCGCCGCGGGGTTGGTCGACGGGACGATGGCACCCACCACACCCAGCGGGCGGGCAACCTCGGTGATACCAATATCAACATCGTCACGGATCACGCCAAAGGTTGCAGCCCCGGCGATATCGCGAAGCAGGCCAAGCGTCTTGCGATGGTTCTTGGTGATCTTGTCGGGCACATTGCCCAGCCCCGTGGTCTGCACCGCCAGCTCGGCCAGTTCCCGATTGCGCGCAGGCTCCATGATGGCCCAGCCGACGGCCAGCGCCGCCCGGTCATAGCGCGCCTGCGATCCGCCCGCCTCATAGTCCCGCTGCGCTGCCCGGGCCCGTTCGACGAGGGCATCAACCTGCTGTGTCTCATCACTCATGTGGCGGTCTTCTTTGTTTGTTGTGGCTGAAAGCACGGCGGGGCGGGGTCGGGAGGGGCAGCACCCCTCCCGATGGGTCTACAGACCGGCAAGCAGCTCTTTCAGCGTTGCCTCGCGCGCCGCCCACATGGCCAGCACTTCATCACGCGTCATGATGTGCATTGGTGAGCCGCCCGCTTTCATCTTGCCCGCCACGCGGCTGTTTTCGAACATCGTGGGCACGGTTGCCGCCAGCTTCTCGATGATGGGCTGCGGCGTCCCCTTGGGCACCATCACGCCGCGGAAGTTCACGCTGGCGTTGTCGATGTCAAAACCCTGTTCCTGCAGGGTCGGCACATCCGGCAGGAAATCGTTCCGCTCAAGGTCGAACACACCCAGGATCTTGACGTTGCCCGCCTCGCGCGCCCGGAACGCATCCGACAGGTTGTTGACCCCGCCCAGGACCTCGCCCGCAATCACGGATTTCATCGCACCGGCGCCGCCCTTGTTCGAGGGGATGTAGGCCAGCTTGACGCCCGCCGCCTTTTCCAGCTGCAGCGCCGCGATGTGGTGCCCCACAAACAGGCCCGCGCCGGAAAATGTCAGCTTGCCCGGGTTCGCCTTGGCATAGTCCACGACGTCGGTCATCGAGTTGAATGCGCTGTCCGCGGCGACGACGAACACGGCTGGATCCGCGCCCCAATTGGCAATGGGCTCAAAGCTTTCGGCGGAGTAGGAAACGCCGCCCTCAATGGATTGCGCGATGAAATGCGGGATGTTGTAGGCACCCAGCGTGTAGCCATCGGCTTCGGCTTGTGTCGCAAACCAGTTCCAGCCGACGCGACCCCCGGCACCGGGTTTGTTGATGATGGCGATGGGCATGCCAAGCGCATCCTCGTTCCCGGCGGTCATGGTCACGATGCGCGCCTGAAAGTCGGTGGCCCCGCCCGCGCCATAGCTGACCATCATCATGATGGGCCGCTCGGGAAAGCTGTCGTGACCATCGGCCAATGCGCCGGTGGCAAATGTCATCAGCCCCATTGCGGCGGCTGCTAGCAGTTTCTTCATGGATTTCTCCTCCCTAGGGTTGCTCTGCCGCTGTTGCGGTTCAGAAGAAAATCTCTCGCGGGGTGAACACATTCAAAAGCCCCGCAAAGAGACCGTACATGACCGCCAGAAATCCGGCGGTGATCAAAGCACGCTTGATCCAGGTCTTGACCGCGCCATGCGGCGCCGGATCGTAAAGCGACAACAGAATGAAAAAAGCGAGCGTGGTGGCGGTGTAGAAGCCCAGCCCCTTGGCCGCCCAATAGACCAGCACCAGCGCCACGATCAGCCCCGGCAGGATGTTCCGCAGCGCGCGCGCATCCAGCCCGTTGCCCACCTTGGTCCGGCCCATCACCGCCTTGCCAAAGGTCCACAGCGCCAGAACCACAAACACCGTCGAGATCATGCGCGGAAACAGAAAGGCTGCCGCCGGTTCCTGCGTATAGCTGACAAATGCCACGGCCACGCCCACGGCGGCCACCAGACCGCTCGCGATGATGTGCTGGGTGCGGGGCAGGTCGGTCATGACAGCGCCTCTTCCTTCTTCACCGCGTCCTCCTTGGTGGTGTAGCGGCGGCTGCGCAGTTCCATCCACACCGAATAGGCAATTGAGGCGACAACGACCGCGATCAGAGTGAGGTTCAGCGGCCCGGTAAAGAAATACTGGCCGACGCTGGAGGTTGCATTTGCGATCATCGAGCCCTGGATAAAGTTCGCCTCGGCAATCGGCCCAAGGATCAGGCCCAGAACCAGCGGGGCGGCGGAAAATCCGAACCGTTCCAGGAAATACATCCCCGTCCCCAGCGCCATCATGACGTAGACGTCACCCATGGAGTTCTGGACCGAATAGCTGCCAAAGACGGCAAGCCCCAGCACGATGGCCGCCATCACCGCATTCGGCACTTGGGCCACGCGGGCGGCCAGACCCGCGACATAGAGGCCAAAGACACACATCAGGATCTGCCCGATCAGCATCGAGTTGATAAAGGTCCACGCCACATCCGGGTTGTTGTCGAACAGATCGCTGCCCGGGAATATCCCGTGGATCAGCAGGCCACCCAACAGCACGGCGGCGGTGGGTGAGCCGGGGATGGACAGCGTCAGCAGCGGCACCAGCGACGGGCCGACCATGGCGTTGTTGGCGCTTTCTGCGGCAATAACGCCCTCGCTGTGGCCGGTGCCGAACTTGTCGCGCTCCGGGCTCATCTTCTTGGACTGGTCATAGGCGACAAGGCCCGCGATTTGCCCGCCCACGCCTGGGATCAGACCGATGATCGATCCGGTCAGCGTGCCGATTGTCAGCGCGCGACTGCGGCGGAACACCTCGGTGACCGCGTCCTTGATCGGGTGGCGCGCGACACTCAGCACTTCGGCATCAAGCGATGCGCGCCCCTTGGCGAACATCGTGATCACCTGCGGGATGGCGAACAGCCCGATGAGCGCGGGGATCACGTTGATCCCGCCCGACACCGACGGGTGAAAGATGAAGCGCTGCGCGCCCATGATGTCGTCGAACCCGATCGTGGCGAGCCACAGGCCGATGCACCCGGACAAGAGCCCCTTGACCACCGAGCTTCCGTCCAGTGACCCGATGACGGTCACGCCCAGAATGGCGAGCCAGAACAGGTGCGACGGCCCAAAGGCCAGCGCCCATTGCGCCAGCAACGGGGTCAGAAAGATCAACAGCAGCACGCCGAACACACCACCAACCGCCGAGGCGAGAAAGGACAGCTGCAGCGCACGCGCCCCCTGACCCTTCTGCGCCATGGTGTGACCGTCCAGCGTGGTGGCGATGTTGGCGGGCGCGCCGGGGATCTTGAGCAGGATGGCACTGACCGCGCCCCCGGCCACGGTCGAGGTATACGCGGCCCCGAGCAGGATCAGGCCCTGCGCAGGCTCCAGTTTGAACGTGAACGGGATGAGAAGGGCCACCGCCATTGTTGGTGACAACCCCGGCGTCGCACCAAGGATGAGCCCGCCAATTGTGCCCAGCAGCAGCAGCGCAAAATTGATCGGCGTAAAGACATCACCGAAGTAGGCGAGAAATTCCAACGCTGTCTCCTCCCGAACCCATACAGGGTTGACCGACTAGGGTAGGGGATGAAAATAGTATTGCAAATGTTTTCATTTTTTGGGTGTGTATGATGATTAGTAGTCGGATTTAATGGATAAAAAGGCGGATATCATCGCTGTAGCAAGGGCCGCGCGCGTGTCACCCTCGACCGTATCGCGCAGCTTCAATCACCCCGAGCTGGTCAAGGCGTCGACCCGTAAAAAGATCGACAGCGCCGTGCGGCGGCTGGGCTATATCCGCAACCGCGCGGCACAGACGATCCACGGCATACGCAGCGGTACGGTGGGGCTGATCGTGCCCACCGTGGACCACGCGATTTTTGCGGAACTGATCCAGAGCTTTTCCGAGGCGATCGAGGAATTGGGGTTTACCATCCTTCTGGCGTCACACGGCTACGACCTGCAACGCGAATACGCGCTGGCCCGCAAGATGCTCGAGCATCGGGTGGACGGCCTCGCGCTGATCGGGATCGAGCATGAGGCGGAAACCTTTGGCCTGCTGAAACGGCAGAACGTGCCGACGATACTGCTGTGGAATTACACCCAGGCGTCGGCCTTCCCTTCGGTCGGGTCGGACAATTTCGAAGCGGGGCGATTGGTTGGTGCGCATGTCGGTCAGTTGGGGCACCGGCATGTTGCGGGTCTTTTCCCGCCGCTCACCGGCAATGATCGCGCGCAATACAGGCGCGACGGGGTCGAGGCGGCACTGGCAGGCTTTGGCGTCCACATCCCCGAGATTTGGGACATCGAAACCCCCTACAGCGTCGCGGCGGCCAAGCAGGCCGTAGCGCAGCTATTAAGCCAGGGTGACCTGCCCACGGCACTTATCTGTGGCAATGACGTTCTGGCCTGGGGCGCGCTTCATGCGCTGTCGCGCGCCGGGTTGAACGTGCCCGGCGACATCACGGTCACCGGCATCGGTGACTTCAAGGGCTCGCGCGACTTTGAGCCTGCTTTGACCACCGTGCGGATCCCGGCCCGGCAGATCGGTGCCAAGGCGGCCAAGGCTATTGCCACCCGGATCACGGCCGCTGACGCGGAAATCACAGGCGAACATGTGATCCCCGAATTGGTCCAGCGCGACACCTGCGCACCTTTGGCGACCGTCTGAGGCGAAGGCCGTTTCAGTTCAGAACCCGCCGCAACGCGGTATCAAGCCTGTCGACAAGAACGTCGATATCCCGGGGCTCCAGGATGAAAGGCGGGGCAAGCAGGACGTGGTCGCCGTCGGTGCCGTCAACGGTCCCGCCCATCGGATAGCAGATCAGCCCAGCCTCGAACGCGGCTGCCTTGAGCCGCGCGTGGACCTTGTCCGACCGTGGAAAGGGCGCTTTGGTCTCCCGGGACTGGACCAGTTCGATGGCGCGAAATAGCCCGACACCGCGGATATCCCCCACATGCGGGTGCTGCCCAAATCGGTCCGTGAGTGCCGCGTGCAGCGCCGCGCCCAGCGGCTGAACGCGGTCCAGCACCGCGTCATCCAGCAACCGTTCAACGACAGCCAGCGCCGCCGCGCAGGCAACGGGATGGCCCAGATAGGTGTGCCCGTGCTGGAAAAAGCCGGAACCGTCGCGGATCGTGTCGTGAATGGCGGCACTGCACATCATCGCACCGATGGGCTGATATCCCGCACCCAGCCCCTTGGCGATGGCGCACATGTCGGGGCGCACGCCGTATTGCGCGGCTGCAAACAGCGTCCCGGTGCGGCCCATGCCACACATCACCTCGTCCAAGATCAGCAGGATACCGTGGGCATCGCACACCTGACGCACGCGCCGGAAATAGTCGCCGACGGGTGGCACGGCCCCCAAGGTCGCCCCCACCACCGGTTCGGCGACAAAGGCCATGATCGTCTCCGCGCCCTTTTCGTGAATGTCATGCTCAAGCTCCGTGATCAGACGATCCACATATTGCGCGTCGGTCTCACCGTCGTTTTGGTCACGATAGGCATAGCAGGGCGATACGTGGCTGATGTCCATGAGCATCGGCGCAAAAGGTGCCCGGCGCGCTGCATTCCCGCCCGTGGCCAGGGCGCCGAGCGTGTTGCCGTGATAGCTTTGCCGCCGGGCAATGACGCGGTGCCGTTCGGGTTGACCGACCTCGATGAAATACTGCCGGGCGAGTTTCAGGGCCGCTTCCATCGCTTCGGACCCGCCCGACACGAAATAGACCCGGTCCAAACCGTCAGGTGCTGCCGCAACGAGCCTGTCTGCCAGCCGTTCCGCCGGATCGGACGTGAAATAGCCGGTATGGGCGAAGGCCACCTGATCCAGTTGCGCCTTTATCGCGGCGGTGACGTGCGGGTCGCTGTGGCCCAGACACGACACGGCCGCGTCCCCGCAATTGAGATATGCCTTGCCTGCCGGATCGTACAGATATGCGCCCTCGCCCCGCGCAACCATGGGAGGCGGGGACTTGGAATTGCGCGGAAAAACGTGGCTCATGTCTCGTGCTCCGGGGCTGCGCCTGGCGGAGTTTGCCGAACGCTGATTGCCTGAGCATACGATGTCCGCAAACGGCCAGGTTGAAAAGCCCCAAGCCTGCGACATGTCCGATCAGACGGCCTTGGGATTGGGTAACGTGTTGATCTTGCGCACGATTGACCGAACGTTATCGCTGCAGCCGGTTGCGTTGCATTGCGCGTAAAGGTTGACGCCGCCGCGTCTTTCCGCAGGGTAGACCAACCAAACCACGCGCTCGGACCATACCGGGCCGACTGACATCAAACATAGGGAGACCATATTCATGTTTGCGAAACTGAAAATTGGTGCCGCCGTCATGGCCGGGGCGCTGCTGACCGCGCCCATCGCCACGGCGCAGGAATTCATCTCGATCGGGACGGGTGGCGTCACCGGCGTCTACTATCCGACGGGTGGTGCGATCTGCCGTCTGGTGAACAAGTCCCGCAAGGAGCATGGCATTCGCTGTGCGGTCGAATCCACGGGTGGCTCCGTCTACAACATCAACACGATCAAGGGTGGCGAGCTTGAGTTCGGCGTGGCGCAGTCCGACTGGCAGTATCACGCGTTCAACGGCACGTCGAAGTTTGAAGGCGACGCGGCGTTCCCCGGTATCCGTGCGGTGATGTCCGTGCACCCCGAACCCTTCACACTGATCGTGCGCGGTGACAGCGGCATCGAAGGGTTCGAGGATCTGGCGGGCAAGCGTGTGAACGTCGGCAACCCTGGGTCGGGCCAGCGCGCAACGATGGAAGTTGTCATGGATGCCTTTGGCATCGGGATGAGCGATCTGGCACTCGCGACCGAATACAAGGGCTCCGAGATGGCCAAGCAGCTTTGCGATGGCAATATCGACGCGATGATCTACACGATTGGTCACCCGGCCGCGGCCATCAAGGAGGCGACGACAACCTGCGACGCCAAGCTGGTGTCGGTCACGGGCGCGCCCATCGATCAGCTTGTGGCGGACAACCCGTTCTACCGCGTGGCGACCATCCCGGGCGGCATGTACAAGGGTACGGATGGCGACACCACGACCTTTGGCGTGGGTGCGACATTTGTGACATCGGCGGACGTGTCCGAAGATGTGGTCTACGTCGTGGCCAAGGCCGTGATGGAGAACATCGACGACTTCAAGGGTCTGCACCCTGCCTTTGCCAACCTGGACCCTGCCGAAATGGTCAAGGACGGCCTGTCGGCCCCGCTGCACCCCGGTGCCGAGAAGGCCTACAAGGAACTGGGTCTCTTGAACTAAGCCAAGATCGCAAGGCGCCCGGGGTTTCCTCCGGGCGTCTTCGCACAGCGCGTAAGATCAGCAAACGTGGCCAGCAGACGGGCGCCCGAACGCCCGCGCGGGAGGGACAAGATGACAGATCAGAAAACGTTTGAGCCGTCCGCCGACGATCTCGTGGCCGAGGCTGACACGGGCGCGCGCAACCCCTCTGCCGCATGGCAGGCCAATCTGATCATCGGCACCTGCATCGTCTGGTCGCTGTTCCAGCTTTACATCGCCTCCAAGGTTCCCGGCGTGTTGGCGCAGGCCACGGGCATGGGCATTTTTGCCAACATTGTCGCGCAGGCTCGGTTCGTGCACCTGGCCTTTGCCATCATGCTGGCAACGCTCGCCTTTCCGCTGTTCAAGGGATCGCCCAAGGATCGCATCCCGTGGTACGACTGGGCGCTCGTCGCCCTTGGCGTGGGCTCATGCCTCTATCTCGTCGTGTTCCGGTTCCAGATCGCCGACCGGCCGGGACTGTGGAGCACATCCGACATCGTCATGTCCTCCATCGGGATGGTGGTGCTGCTGATCGCCGTCTACCGCTCGCTGGGTCTGCCGCTGGTGATCATTGCGACGACCTTTGTCGCCTTCGCGTTCTTTGGCGGCTATTCGGAATGGGCACGTGAGATCACGAATTACGGCGGCGCATCGCTGTCCAAGGCGCTCGGCCACTACTGGATGCAGACCGAAGGGGTGTTCGGCGTCGCACTTGGCGTGTCCACGTCGATGATCTTTCTCTTTGTGCTCTTCGGTGCGCTGCTCGACCGGGCGGGCGGGGGCAGTTGGTTTATCAAGGTCGCCATCGCCATGCTGGGCGCCCTGCGCGGCGGCCCGGCCAAGGCGTCCGTCCTGTCGTCGATGCTGACCGGCATGATCTCGGGCTCTTCGATCTCGAACACCGTCACCACAGGCACCTTCACCATCCCGCTGATGAAACGCATCGGCTTTCCCGCGGAAAAGGCCGGCGCGGTCGAGGTTGCCTCCTCGACCAACGGCCAGCTGACCCCGCCTGTGATGGGCGCTGCCGCGTTCCTCATGGTCGAATACGTCAACATCCCATATATTGACGTGGTCAAGCATGCGTTTCTGCCTGCCGTGATCAGCTATATCGCGCTGCTCTATATCGTCCACCTCGAAGCGCTCAAGATGCAGATGCAGGGCCTCAAGAAGGCGGGCAGACATATCGGCCCCGTGCTGATCCTGATCCTGTTCCTGTCGGGGTTCATCTTCCTCGGGGCCTGCACGTTCATCATGATCGGCCTGCGCACCCTGCTCGACGGGTTCATGACCGAAAGCGTCTATGGCGCCGTGGTGATCGTTGCGCTGCTTTACCTGGTGCTGGTCTATTTCGCCTCACGCTACCCGGATGTGGCGATGGATGATACCGACGGCCCGCTCGAAGCGCCGCGGCTCACGCCGACGCTGCTGGGTGGCGCTTACTTTGCGCTGCCGATCTTCATCCTTGTCTGGAACCTCATGGTACGCACCGACAGCCTAGATCGGCTGTCACCGTCACTGTCGGCCTTCTGGGCCACGATCTTCATGATCGTAGTGGCGCTGACGCACCGCCCGCTCAAGGCGATGTTCCGGGGCGAGGCGTTTGCCTCGGCCACCACCGCGGGCTGGCGCGATTTTGTCGAGGGGTTGATCCTGGGCGCGCGCAACATGATCGGCATCGGTGTCGCCACCGGGGCGGCCGGTGTCATCGTCGGCACGATCAGCCTGACCGGGGCGCACCAGGTCATCGGGCAGGTGGTCGAGCTTGTCGCCGGTGGCAACATCTGGATCCTGCTGATCCTCGTCGCCATCATGTCCCTGATCCTTGGGATGGGTCTGCCCACCACGGCCAACTACATCGTCGTGTCCTCGCTCATGGCGCCGGTGATCATCAGTGTCGGCGCGCAGGCGGGCTATATCTTTCCGCTGATCGCCGTGCACCTCTTTGTGTTCTATTTCGGGATCCTTGCGGATGACACGCCACCGGTCGGGCTTGCCGCCTATGCGGCGGCGGCCATATCGCGCGGCGATCCGATCAAGACCGGCCTGCAGGGCTTTGCCTACGATATCCGAACCGCGCTGCTGCCCTTCCTCTTTATCTTCAACACCGATCTGCTGTTGATCGATGTGGGCCTGGCCAAGGCGGTGCTCGTCTTCTTCATATCCCTCATTGCGATGCTCCTGTTCGCGGCGGCGACCCAAGGCTATTTCATCGCCAAGTCGCGCACATGGGAGACGGTGGCACTGCTTGTCATCGCCTTCATGCTCTTCCGGCCGGATTTCCTGCTGGATCAGGTGAGTGACAAGTATCGCTCCGCCTCGGGCCCTGCCGCCATCGAGCTCATGGCAAGCGCCGAGACCGATCAGGAGCTGCGCGTGGTGATCGAGGGGCCGGATTTCGATACCGGACGGCTCAGGCCCACGACGATCACCTTGCCCGCGATCAGCGGGGACGCCGATGGCGCGCTGGACGCGCAGGGGCTGCTGGTGATCCCCGATGGCGACACGCTGGCGATGGATGAACCGTTCCCCGGCACGCCGTTCTTCGAAAGCCTCGGGAACGAATACGACTTCTATGGCGACACGCCGGTGCAGATCACCCAGGTCCAGATCGAGAATGAGCGTATGCCGAAAGAGCTGTTCTTCATCCCGGCCTTGCTGCTCTTGGGTGGGCTCGTGCTGATCCAGCGTCGCCGCGCCACCCAACCCGCGTTCTGAGGAGAGTTGCAATGTTCAAGTCGCTGCTTCTGGCCGTTGACGTCAATGCACCCGAGGGGGCCGGGCGGAGCGCCGAGGCGGCCATTTCCATGGCCCGGGCCGAGGGCGCGACGCTGCATTTGCTGAACGTGGTGCCCGACAGCGGTATGGCGATTGTCGGCGCGTCCCTGGCGCGGGACAGCATGACAAACGCATTAAACGCCGCGCGTTCCGAGCTTGAGGCATGGGCCGCATCGACCATTCCGGCGGACATCACGCACGACCTTCACGTGGCCGAGGGGACGGTCTACGACCAGATCATCCGCACCGCGCACGCGCTGGACATCGACGCGATCATCGTCGGTGCGCACCGCCCCGAACTCAAGGATTACCTGATCGGACCCAATGCGGCGCGCGTGGCGCGGCATGCCACGCAATCGGTGTTCGTGGTCCGCTAGCCGCCGTCCCGCAAGACGATCACCTCGACCCGCCGATTGGCCTCGCGCCCCTCGGGCGACAGGTTGGACGCGCGCGGGGCGAGATACCCCATGCCCGCCGCCTCCACCCGTGACGGATCCAGCCCGTAGCTGTCGATCAGCCGCGCCCGCACCGCAGCGGCCCGGGCGCGCGAGACATTGATGTTGGCGTCCAGTCCACCGGCTGTGTCCGTGTGGCCCACCACGGCGATCTGCAGGCCAGGACGCTCTTGCATGAGCGCGGCAAGGTCCGCCATTTCGGGCGATATCGCCTCGGTCAGGGTCGTTGTGCCCACGCCAAAGTCGATGCTGGTCATGACCGCCGATCCATCGCGCAACAGCGTTTCGACAAAGTCGGTGGGCGGCAGGGCGGGCGTGTCGCTGGGCGCCGCATCGGTGCCGGGCACTGTGGCCGCGACCGCGCCGACCGATACGATCTGCAGATAGCCCGCGCTTTGTGCGGCACTGGCCAACAGCATCACGGCGGCATCGCTGTCGCTGCGCCGTGCGGTGACAAAATGGTAGGCACGGATGTTCACGTACATGTTCGGCGCAGGCAGCACCTCGATGGCAAAGCGGAAATCAAAGCCGCCGCAGCTGTCCTGATCGCAATCTAGGACCACCTCGTAGCCTTCGGCCTCGAGCTGTGCGCGCAGCGGCGCAAGCAGTTGCAGCGGCGTCAGCCCCTGGCTGGCCACGCGGTAGGCGCGCCGCTGCACCGGCCCTTCGATCGGCACCGTCGGCAGCCCCGCGTCGCCATAGGGCGCCACCGGGACCGATACCTGCCCCAGCGCGCTGTCGCGCGCGGCCGTCTGACGCGCGGTTTGCGGCAGATCCAGTTGCAGGGCCAGAACCGGCGGCGCCGCCAGCGCCAACGCAATGATGGCCGCCCGCAGCACCCTCCTAGCGCGCCTGCGCGTGATAGTCAGGGTTGGGCACCATCGCCGTGGCCGACGCAACCCGGTTCGACATGTTGAAGAACGCCGCCACATTGGCAAGGTCCCAGATGTCCCGGTCACTCAGGCCCTGATCCCGCAGCGCCTGACGGTCCGCCTCTTCGATCGTGGCCGAGGCCAGCGTGATTTTTTCGGCAAAGCCCAGCATGGCGCGCATGCGCGCGTCCACATCCGCGACGCGCCAATTGGTGATCAGCGCCTCGCCCAGCATCGGATCGCCCGACAACTGCCGCACCGCCGCCCCATGCGCCACGAGGCAATAGTGGCAGCGGTTTGTGGCCGACACGACCACGGCCACCATCTCACGCTCGAGCTTGCTGAGCCCGCTGGGGGCCAGCATCAGGTCGTTGTAAAGGGCGGTGAACGCGTTCAGCTTGTCGATGTCGAACGCGTGGGCGCGCAGGACATTGGGCACAAACCCCAGCTTTTCGTCGCAAATGTCGAAATAGCGCTGCGTGGCCTCGGGCAGCGGGTCCACCATGGGCAGATCAAGGGCTGTGGGCTGGTCGGTCATGGGTCCTCCGGGTGCATGCGGTAATGATACCCACAGACATGGGCAAAACCCAACCGCTGATAGAGCGTGTTGGCAGGCACGTTCGCGTCAGTACACAGAACGCTGAGCGTCTCCGCGCCATGCGCAGCCGCCCAGAACGCGGCACGGCGCATCATCCAGACGGCCACGCCCTTGCGCCGCTGGTGCGGCAGCACTTCGACCGCGTGGACCATCGCGACACCGTCGTGCAGACCGACAAAGGCTGCGCCAGCGGGTTTGTCATCGTGCCGGGCGAGGATGCCCGTCTTGGTCGCAGCACGGTGCATAACGTCGATCCGTTCCGGGCCGATGCCACCGGCGGCCCAGATCTCGGCCATAATCGCCAGCGGTTCCCACACGGCAAAGGCGGTGACGCGGGGGATCGGCACATCGGTCAGCAACGCCACGGGCGCCGCATAGAGATTTACGGGATCGACCACCGCATAACCCCTGTCGCCCAGTTGCCTGTCCAGCGCGTCCTCCCCGGGTCGCAGCATGAACAGCCGCGCTTGCCCCAAAGCGCGCATCGCGGCCTCGGCCTGGGCGATATCCTGCGTCGTGGCATGCCCCTCGGCAGTGGCCGCACACACCCGCTTGCCACCGCCCGCCCCGTCGCGAATGATCCAGTTGCCCTGCCGCGTGGCCTGCGCCGGGGGCCACGTCCCCTCGACCGCAGCCAAAAGCCGGGCGGTGTCGGTCATGCGGGAAAGGTCTCGGCCAGTTCCGCGATGGCGGCATCCACCACAGCCGTGTCGACCCCGCGGATCACGACGTTTGCGCCGAACTTGCCGTCCTTTTGGAACGGGTAACATCCGATGCTCAGGTCAGGATGCGCATCGGCCAGCTGGCCCAGCGGCCCGGCAATGTCGCCCTCGCCCCGCTCGATCCGCAGGGTACGCGACACCAGTGGCTGACCGCCCGTCAGCGTGGGCAGCACGCTGGCCACCATCGCCTGAAACACGGATGGCACGCCTGCCATCACATGCACATTGCCCATGGTGAATCCGGGGGCCGCCGACACCGGGTTGTCGATCAGCGCGGCCCCGTGGGGGATGCGCGCCATGCGCAGCCGTGCCGCGTTCAGCTCGGTTCCCGCCTGCGCGTAATGCGCCGCCAGAATGCCGCGCGCGTCGTCGCGCACATCGATCGTCGCGCCAAAGGCGTCGGCGATGCAATCGGCGGTGATATCGTCATGGGTGGGCCCAATGCCGCCCGAGGTGAACACGTGGTCGTAAAGCTCGGCCAGCACCTGCACCGCGAGGATGATGGCGGCGCGGTCGTCACTGACCACCCGCACTTCTTTCAGGTCGATGCCCGCTTGGGTCAGTTGGCCCGCTAGGTGGTGCATGTTGGCGTCCCGCGTGCGGCCCGACAGGATTTCATCTCCGATGACCAGCATCGCGGCGGTGGGGTTTGGCATGCGGGCCTCCTTGAGCATGTAACGGGTGAGGTATAGGCCTGCCCCCATGCGCTTTCAAACCGAACTTGTCCCTGCCACCCTGATCCGCCGCTACAAACGGTTCCTGGCCGACTGCACGCTGGCGGACGGGCGCGAGGTGACGGCGCATTGTGCCAATCCCGGGTCTATGATGGGGCTGGCCGAGCCGGGGATGCGCATTTGGCTGGAGCCGAATGATGATCCCAAGAAAAAGCTGAAATACGGCTGGCGCCTGGTCGATCACGGTGATGGACATTTCACGGGCGTCGACACCTCTGTCCCCAACCGGGCGCTGCGCGGCGCGCTGGAGGCGCGGCAGGTGCCCGGGCTCGACGGTTATACGACCGTGAAGCCCGAGCAGAAATATGGCGAGAACAGTCGCATCGATTTTCTGTTGCAAGGTGATGGCCTGCCCGATGCCTATGTCGAGGTGAAATCGGTGACCCTGTCGCGCACGCCCGGGCTGGCCGAGTTTCCCGACAGCGTCACGGCGCGCGGGGCCAAGCACCTGGCCGAACTGGCGCAGATGGCGCAGCGCGGGCACCGCGCCACGATGCTCTACCTCGTGCAGCGGACGGACTGCACCCGGCTGACGCTCGCCGCGGATATCGATCCCGGCTACGCTGCGGCGTATGCAACCGCCCGGGCCGCCGGGGTGGACACGATCTGTCTGGGCACCCATATCACGCCTCAGGACATCGAAATCGGCCCACCGCTCGATGTGGTGATTTGACAACTGGTGGCGTGGTATGTCCCGGTGCAGTATATACGGTATGGGAGGCGCTAGCGATGGAGCAACGCGTGAAGCACGAAAGCCGCGGCCGTTTGACCAAGGACGGCATTCGCATTTACGAACCTGCTGACTTTGCCGGTATGCACGCGGCAGGGACGCTTGCCGCGACCATACTCGATGCCATGGCCGAACATGTCTTTCCCGGTCAGACGACGGGCAAGATTGACGAGTTGATCACGCAGATGGTCGAGGATGCGGGGGCCAAGTCGGCCACCATCGGCTACAAGGGCTACAAGCACGCCAGCTGCATCAGCGTGAACCACGTCGTGTGTCACGGCATCCCCGGTGACAAGCTGCTCAAGGATGGGGACATCCTGAACATCGACGTCACGGTGATCGTGGACGGCTGGTATGGTGACACGTCCCGGATGTATGTCGCGGGCAAACTGCCCCGCAAGGCCGAACGCCTGATCGAGGTGACCCATGACGCGCTGATGCGCGGCATCGAGACGGTCAAGCCCGGCAACACCTTCGGCGACATCGGCTATGCCATCCAGAGTTTTGTCGAAAGCCACCGCATGTCGGTCGTCCGTGATTTCTGCGGGCACGGGTTGGGGCAGGTGTTTCACGCGCCGCCCAACGTGCTGCATTATGGCCGCCCGGGCACCGGTGCGGTGCTCGAGCCGGGCATGTTCTTCACCATCGAGCCGATGGTGAATCTTGGCCGACCCGAGACCAAGACGCTGGCGGACGACTGGACAGCCGTGACGCGGGATAAATCGTTGTCGGCGCAGTTCGAACATTCGGTCGGGGTGACCGAGGACGGTGTCGAAATCTTTACCGCGTCGCCCGCGGGCCGTTTCCACCCCACCTACGGCTGACCGTCGGGGCGCGCCCCTTTTTCCCGCTCCGGCATCTCGACCGGGCCGCCGTGGTCGGCCCAGGTAGAAAACCCGTCCTTCAGATGCGCGGCGTCAAAGCCCATGTCCTGTAGCCCGGCCACGGTCAGCGCCGATCGCCAGCCCGAGGCGCAGTGGAACACGTACGTCTTATCCTGGCCAAACACGTCCTTGTAATAGGGGCTGTCGGGATCGACCCAGAACTCGATCATGCCGCGCGGGGCATGCACGCTGCCGGGGATAAACCCCGTGCGTTACCGTTCGCGGATATCGCGAATGTCGACAATCACCACATCCGGGTCATCGACCATTGCGATCAGGTCCTTGGTGTCGATCTCTTTGATCCGCGCGCGGGCGTCTTTGACCATGTCGGCGGATGTGCGCTTGAGCGGTTTCATGTCGGCGTCTTCCTGGGTCCCGTGTCCGTACGCTCTATTTGGACGCTGTCGCGGGTCATTCCACCCCTTCCCGTGCGTCTGGCCCATCCTGGGCGCGCTATCCACAGGTTTTGATTTGCAGCCACACGCGCTAGCTGACACTGATGCAGCACGGATGGCACGGCTCACCCTTCCGACCCCGGTCGGGACAAGATCAAGCGGATCGTTTTGACAAGTACGCATCTAGGATATGTTTCCCGCGCAGTTCTGTGCCTTGGACTTGTTCTGTCCTGCACGGCCGCGTGGGCGCAAAGCCTGATCGTAAGCCCCGACAACAGTGACCTGCAAGCGCGGCTGCAGGCCGAAGCGGGCGTGCTGAGCCTGCCCGCAAATGCGCAGTCCGGTGATATCATCGCCACGGCCCAAGGCGATTACGGCAGGCTGCTCGCCGTGCTCTATGACGAAGGGTATTTCGGCGCGTCGATCTCGATCCAGCTGAGCGGGCGCGAGGCGGCGACGCTCAGCGCCTTTGGCACCAGCGGGGCGTTGCGGCCGGTGCGCATCGCCGTGGACCTTGGCCGCCCGTTTCGCTTTGGGACGGTGTCGGTGGAACCCTTGCCCGACGGTGCCACGCTGCCCGAGGCGTTTCAGCCCGGCGCACCGGCTGGTACCGGTACCATCCAACGGGCCGCGCAAGACAGCGTCGCGCTCTGGCGCTCCGCCTCCCATGCCAAGGCGGAGGTGTCCGGGCAGGATATCGTTGCCCGGCACCCCTCCGCGACGCTTGATGTTGCCCTGCGCATCGATCCGGGCCCGCCCTTTCGCTTTGGCCGCTTTGTGGTGCCCGAAGCCGCCGAAGTGCGCGCCGAACGCCTGCGCGCCATCGGTGGTTTGCCCAGTGGAGAGCCCTTTGACCCCGCGGCCGTCGAGCGGGTACGCAGCCGGTTGGTCCGCACCGGTGCATTCAACAGCGTGGTGGTGCGCGAGGCCGAAACGCCGAATGCCGACGGCACGCTCGACATCATCCTGGATGTAGAGGCAGCGCCCCGGCGGCGCATCGGCTTTGGGGCGGAGGTCGAGACGCGCGACGGTATCTCGCTCGAGGCGTTCTGGCTGAGCCGCAATGTGTTCGGCGGGGCCGAGCGGCTGCGGTTCGACTTTGACCTGGATGGGATCGGTGCGGATACCGGTGGCGTGGACGTGGCGCTGGGTGGGCGGCTGACCATCCCAGGCTTTCGCAGGCCCGACGACACGCTCGAGATCTTTGCCCTGTTCGAGCGTTTGAACGAGGTCACGTTCCGCTCAACCTCGTTCGAGACGGGCGCACGCCGTGAACGCCAGGTGCGCGATGATCTGGTGATCGGCGCGGGCGCCAGTTTGCGCTTTTCCGACACCGAGGATGCGCTGGGCAGCCGGCAGTTCCGCCATATCGTTTTTGATTTTGACGCGACGCGCGACCGGCGGGATGACGCGCTGGATGCCCGCGACGGCACTTATGCCCAGCTGACCGCGCGCCCCTTTGTAGGTGTGAGCGATGGCAGTGGCACGGGCGTGCGCCTGACGGGTGATTTCCGCGTCTACCGCGCCGTCAGCGAGCGGTCAGTGATTGCGGGGCGATTGCAGTTCGGCTCGGTCCTGGGCAGTGCGCAGGCCGAAACGCCGCCTGAATTCCTGTTCTTTTCCGGTGGTGGCGGCACGGTGCGCGGGCAGTCGTTCCAGTCGCTGGGCATCGACACGCCGGATGGCGTGATCGGCGGGCGCGGTTTTCTGGGGGCGAGTGTCGAGCTGCGCCGCGACGTGACGGATGCCATTGGCGTCGTCGGGTTCCTCGACGTGGGCTATGTCTCGGAAAGCGGCACGTTCGAGGATGGCGACAGCCACGCCGGTGTCGGCGTCGGGGTACGCTACCGCACCGCGTTGGGGCCCATCCGTGCCGATATCGGCGTGCCGGTCGGCGGTGACTCCCGCAACGACTTCGGCATTTTCATCGGCATTGGACAGGCGTTTTGAGGTGGCTCGCGCTCATAGGCGCGCTGCTGCTTTGGCCCGCCCTTGCCGTTGGCCAAAGCGCGCAGATCGAGGCGCTGCTGGAACGGCAGTTGTCCGGTGACGGCCGTATCATCGAGATCGATGGCTTTTCCGGCGCGCTGTCGTCGCAGGCGCAGATGGCGCAGTTGCGTATTTCCGACGACGCCGGGCTGTGGTTGCAACTGGACAATGTCGTGCTGGATTGGGACCGGTCCGCGCTGCTGCGCGGGCGGCTGGACGTGCGGGCCCTGACCGCAGAGCGGTTGCAGGTGTTACGCGCGCCACAATCCGAACCGAGTGCGCCCAGCACGCAAGCCTCCGGCTTTCGAATTCCCGACCTGCCCATCGCCATTCGCGTCGATCGCTTTGCGCTGGATCTGGTCGAGATCGGCGCGCCCCTCCTTGGCACTGCCGTCACGGCGCGGCTCGAGGCGGAGGCGGCGCTGGATGATGCGGGCGTGTCCGTAAAACTGCTGGCCGAGCGGCTGGACACGCAAGCGGGGCAGGTGCAGCTGGATCTGAGCTTTGCCCGCGCGGACGAGGTGCTGGGCGTTACCGCGCGTATCAATGAGCCTGCAGGCGGTGTGCTGGCCGAGGCGCTGGACCTGCCAGGCCGTCCTGCGGTGGCGCTGAACATCCTGGGCTCGGGCCCGCTGGATGCGTTTGAAGCCGACATTGCCCTGGCCACGGACGGGTCCGAGCGGTTGGCGGGTGCCGTCAGTATCGAGGCTGATGGCGACGGACGCCGGTT